>NZ_JBIBWD010000006.1:4617-480960 GCF_043080985.1 Streptomyces sp. NPDC014894 | reverse complement strand
CCACATCACCTCAGCCGCCGTCATCGTCAACACCACCCACAACACCCCCCGCCTCATCGCCTACACCACCGGCACCGCCGACCCCCACACCCTCCGCCACCACCTCACCACCACACTCCCCGACTACATGATCCCCACCACGATCATGAACCTCGACACCCTCCCCACCAACATCAACGGCAAACTCGACCGCACCGCACTCCCCGAGCCGGAGGCCGCCTCGATCGCCACCGTGTCGCGGGCTCCGCGCGACGCCCGTGAGGAGATCGTCGCCGGCGTCCTGGCGGAGACGCTGGGGCTCGAATCCATCGGTGTGGAGGACGACTTCTTCCGGCTCGGCGGGCACTCGCTGCTCGCCACCCGGGCGGTGAGCCGGCTGCGCGCCGCGCTCGGCGCCGCGTGCTCGGTACGGGATGTGTTCGAGGCGCGGACCCCGGCCGGGCTGGCGGCCCGGCTGGGCGCCCGCTCCGGCGCCGACGATGCCGAACGGCCCGCGCTGACCGCGTCCGGCGCACGGCCCGAGCGGCTCCCGCTCTCGTACGCCCAGCGCCGGCTGTGGCTGATCGACAGCGTGCGCGGGCCGGGCTCCGCGTACAACGTGCCGTTCGCGGTGCGGCTGCGCGGGGCGCTGGACGTGTCCGCGCTGGAGAGCGCCGTACACGATGTGATCACCCGTCATGAGGTGCTGCGCACCGTCTTCGGCGAGCACGAGGGCGAGCCCTTCCAGCGGGTGCTGGACCCCGAGGAGGCCCGGGTCCCGTTCACGGTGGCCGAGGCGGCGGAGGAGTCGCTCGCGGAGCGGGCGGCGGACTTCTGCGGTCAGGGCTTCGACCTGGCGGCGGACCTTCCGCTGCGGGTGACCCTGCTGCGCACCGCCGAGCAGGACCACACCCTGGTCCTCCTCCTGCACCACATCGCCACCGACGAATGGTCGACCGGACCGCTCCTCGCCGATCTGGACACCGCCTACCGGGCCAGAACGGCGGGCCGCGCACCGGAATTCGGACCGCTGCCCGTGCAGTACGCCGACTACGCGCTCTGGCAGCGCGAACTTCTCGACGACACCCCCCTCGCCGCCCGCCAGACCGAGCACTGGCGCACCGCGCTGGCCGGGCTCCCCGACGAGCTGAACCTCCCCGCCGACCGGCCCCGGCCCGGCGACCCCGGCCACGCGGGCGATGTGGTGACCTTCGAGGTGCCCGAGGCGACGGCCCGGTCGCTGGCGCGGATCGCCCGGGAGACCGGCGCGACGATGTTCATGGTGGCCCACGCGGCGGTGGCGGCCCTGCTGCACCGGCTCGGCGCGGGCGACGACATCCCCCTCGGCAGCCCGGTCTCCGGCCGGAGCGAGGAGGCGCTCGACGGGCTCGTCGGCTTCTTCCTCAACACGGTGGTGCTGCGGGCCGATCTCTCCGGCGATCCGACCTTCGCGGAGCTGGTGGCCCGGGTCAGGGACACCGGTCTGGCCGCGTTCGAGCACGCGGATCTGCCGCTGGAGCAGGTGGTGGAGGCCGTCGGGCCGACCCGCTCGCCGTCACGGAACCCGCTGTTCCAGACGATGGTGACGTACTACGCGACCGGCGAGAAGGTCGACGAGCTGTTCGGGCTGCGGGCCCGGGAGCTGCCGGTGGAGATCGGCGGGTCCAAGCTCGATCTGGAGGTGGCCTTCGCCGCGTCCGAGACCGACGGGGCCCTGACCGGCGGCGTCCGGTACGCCACGGCTCTCTTCGACCGGGCGACGGCCCGGGCGCTCGCGGACCGGCTGCTGCGGCTGCTGGACGCGGTCGCCGCCGATCCGGGGCTGCCGGTGTCGGCCGTGGAGGTGCTGGATCCGGCCGAGCGGGAGCGCGTGCTGAACGGCTGGAACGACACCGCCCGGCAGCTCGACGGGCCGCTGACGCTGGCCGCCCTGGTGGCGGCCGGCGCGCGGGAGCCGGCCGCCGACGCGCTGGTGCTCGACGGTGAGCGGCTGACGCGCGCCGCCTTCGAGGAGCGGGTGAACCGGCTGGCGCGGCTGCTGATCGGCCGCGGGGTCGGGCCCGAGTCGATCGTGGCCGTGGCCCTGCCCCGCTCCTTCGAGCTGCTGATCGCCGTGCACGCGGCGGTCCGGGCGGGCGGCGCGTATCTGCCGCTCGATCCGACGCTGCCCGGGGACCGGCTGGCGTACATGGCGGAGACCGCCCGGCCCGTCTGCGTGCTGACGGACAGCGCTTCGGCGGCCGCCCTGCCCGGGGAGATCGCCGCCGAGCGGATCGTCCTCGACGCGCCCGCGACCCGGGAGCTGCTGGCGGAGCTGCCGGCCTTCGAGGTCACGGACGTGGACCGGCGGACGGCGCTGCTGCCCCGCCACCCCGCGTATGTGATTTTCACGTCCGGGTCCACCGGCCGTCCCAAGGGGGTGGTGGTGGAGCACGCGGCCATCGTCAACCGGCTGAAGTGGATGCAGGGCGCGTACCGTCTCACCCCGGCCGACCGGGTGCTGCACAAGACGCCGGCCGGGTTCGACGTCTCGGTGTGGGAGCTGTTCTGGCCGCTCGCCGAGGGCGCCGCGCTGGTCATCGCGCGGCCCGACGGCCATCGGGACCCGGAGTATCTGGCCGCGCTGATCCGCGAGGAGCGGGTCGGGGTGCTGCACTTCGTGCCCTCGATGCTGGAGGCGTTCCTCGGCGAGGTCGAGGTGGCGTCCTGCCCGAGCCTGCGGCTCGTGGTGTGCAGCGGCGAGGCGCTCCCCGGCGATCTGGCGGCGCGGTTCCACGCCTCGTCGGGCCGTCCGGGCGCGGTCGCGCTGGAGAATCTGTACGGGCCGACCGAGGCCGCCGTCGATGTCACCGCCGCCTCCTGCGCGGCCGGTCCCGCCGGCGCGGCCGGGTCCGTCCCGATCGGCGCCCCGGTGTGGAACACGCGGGTGTACGTCCTGGACGGGGCGCTGCGCCCGGTCCCGGCCGGCGTCGGCGGCGAGCTGTATCTCGCCGGGGCGCAGCTGGCCCGGGGCTATACGGCGCGGCCGGGGCTGACGGCCGAGCGGTTCACCGCCGATCCGTACGGCGGTCCCGGGGCGCGGATGTACCGCACCGGGGATCTGGCGCGGTGGCGGGAGGACGGTCTGCTGGAGTATCTGGGGCGCGCGGACGACCAGGTGAAGCTGCGCGGGTTCCGGATCGAGCCGGGCGAGATCGAGGCGGTGCTGGCGGCCGCGCCCGGGGTGGCGCGGGCCGTGGTCGTGGTCCGGGAGGATGTGCCGGGGGTGCGGCAGCTGGTCGGGTACACGGTGCCGGCCGCCGGCGCGGGGGCGGCCGATCCGGCGGCGCTGCGGGCGCACGCGGCCGAGCGGCTGCCGGAGTACATGATTCCGTCGGTCTTCCTGGAGCTGGAGCGGGTGCCGCTGTCGCCCAACGGGAAGCTGGACCGCCGGGCGCTGCCCGCGCCGGCTCCGGCCCCGGCGGCGGCGCCCTCGGCCGGGATCCCGGTCGGGGGGACTCCGGTGGAGATCCTGTGCCGGGCGATGGCCGAGGTGCTGGGCCGTCCCTCGGTGGGCGCGGACGAGAACTTCTTCGAGCTGGGCGGCGACAGCATCGTCTCCATCCGGCTGGTGAGCCTGGTGCGGAGGGCGGGGCTGACGATCACGGCCCGGCAGATCTTCCAGCAGCCGACTCCGGCCGGGCTGGCGGGTGTCGCCAAGGGGGCGGCGGCCGTCGCGCCGAGGCCGGCGGACGACGGGGTCGGCGCGCTGCCGCTGCCGCCGATCGCGCGGTGGCTCGCCGAGCGCGGCGGCCCGTTCGCCCGGTTCTGCCAGGCGAGGCTGGTGCGGCTGCCGGCCGGGGTGCGGGAGGAGGATCTGGTGTCCGCGCTGGGGGCGGTGCTCGATCATCACGACGGGCTGCGGCAGCGGCTCACCGTGGGCCGGCCCGGGGTGTGGAGCGCCGAGACGCTGCCGCGCGGGACGGTCGACGCCCGGGAGGCGCTGCGGACGGCGGACGCGCGGGGGCTGGACGACGCGGGCCTGCGGGATCTGATCGCGCGGGAGTCGGACCGGGCGGCGGGGGAACTCGACCCGGAGGCCGGGCGGACGGTGCGGGCGGTGCGGTTCGACGCCGGGCCGAAGCTGCCGGGCAGGCTGCTGCTGGTGGCCCACCATCTCGCGGTGGACGAGGTCTCCTGGCAGATCGTGCTGCCGGATCTGCGGTCCGCCTGGGAGGCGGCGGCCGCGGGGCGGACCCCGGTCCTCGATCCGGTGGGGACCTCGCTGCGGGCCTGGACCGCGCATCTGCTGGCGGAGGCGCACGCGCCGCGCCGGGTGGCGGAGCTGGACCGCTGGCTGGACGCCGAGGCCCCGGTGCGGACGCTGACGGCCCGGCCGCTGGATCCGGCGCGGGACACGGTGGCGACGGCGCGGGATCTGACCGTACGGCTCTCCGCCGAGCGCACCGCGCCGCTGCTGGAGTCGGTGCCGCGGGCCTTCCACGGGACGGTCAACGACACGCTGCTGACCGCGCTGGCGCTGGCGCTGGGCGACTGGGCGGAGCGGTCCGGCCGGGTCTCCGGTGCGCCGGTGGTGGAGCTGGAGGGGCACGGCCGGGAGCAGGAGCTGCTGCCGGGCGCGGATCTCACCCGTACGGTCGGCTGGCTGACCAGTCTGTATCCGCTGCGGCTCGGCGGCGGGGGCTACGACCCGGTCGCCGTGCTCGCCGGGCGGGAGGACGCGGGGGCGGCGCTCAAGGAGGTCAAGGAGCTGCTCCGGGGCGTTCCGGACGGGGGTGTGGGGGCGGGGCTGCTGCGGTACGCCAACGCGGCCACGGCCGGGCTGTTCGACTCGCGCGACCGTCCGGAGGTCCTCTGGAACTATCTCGGCCGCCATACGGCCGAGGCGCTCTCGGCGGACTGGGGTCCGGCCGCCGAGGCCGACGCCCTGTCCGTGCGGCCGGATCCGGCGACGCCGCTCTCGCATCCGCTGGAGATCAACGCGGAGATCGAGAACGGGCCGGACGGTCCATGTCTCGTCGCCGGATTCGTCTGGGCGGGCGAGGCGCTGAATCAGGCGGTCGTGGGCGAGATCGCCGACGGCTGGCTGGCCGCCCTGGACGCCCTGGCCGCCTGGGCCGAAGGCGGCACCGTGTCCGGGGGGCATACGCCCTCGGACCTCGACCTGGTCGATCTCGACCAGGACCAGATCAGCATGCTCGAAGCAATGTGGAGGGATCAGCAGTGACGCAGGCTCGAATCGAGGACATGCTTCCGCTGTCGCCTCTGCAGCAGGGGATGTTGTTCCACTCCGTGTACGACGCGGAGGCGACGGACGTCTACACCGTGCAGGTGTCGGTGGCGCTGGCCGGTCCGGTGGACGCGGGGCGGCTGGACCGGGCGGCGGCGGCGCTGCTGCGGCGGCACGCCAATCTGCGGGCCGGCTTCTGGCACGAGGGCGTGCCGCAGCCGGTGCAGTTCGTGCCGTCCGAGGTGTCGATCTCCACGGGTCTGGTGGATCTGTCGGGTCCGGCGGGGTCCGGCGGGCCGGCGGGCGAGGCGCTGCGGCGGGTGGAGCGGGAGGAGCTGGCGCGCCGTTTCGAGCTGCACCGGCCGCCGCTGCTGCGGCTGCTGCTGGTGCGGCTCGGGGAGGACGATCACCGGCTGGTGGTGACGGTCCACCACATCCTGGTCGACGGCTGGTCGATGCCGCTGCTGGTGGGGGATCTGCTGGCGCTGTACCGGAGCGACGGCGACGCCTCGGCGCTGCCCGCGGTGCGTCCGTACCGGGAGTATCTGAAGTGGCTGAAGCAGCAGGACGGGCCGGCCGCCGAGGCCGCCTGGCGCTCCGCGCTGGCGGGTTTCGAGGGCGCTTCGCTGGTCGCTCCGGCCGATCCCTCCCGTACCTCGGTGCGGCCCGGCGTGCTCGGGGTGGAGCTGGACGCGGCGGCCACCGCGCGGCTGACCGCCGCGGCCCGGCGGCTGGGCACCACGGTGTCGACGCTGATCCAGTGCTCCTGGGGGCTGGTGCTGGGCGGGCTGACCGGGCGTCAGGACGTGGTGTTCGGGCTGACGGTGTCGGGGCGGCCGGACGAGCTGCCGGGCGTCGAGTCGATGGTGGGGCTGTTCATCACCACCGTGCCGGTGCGGGTGGCGCTGCGGCCGGGCGAGAGCGCCGAGGAGCTGGTGCGGCGCTTCCGTGACGAGCAGAACGGGCTGCTGGCTCATCACCATCTGGGGCTGCGGCTGATCCAGAGGCAGGCGGGCGGCGGGGAGCTGTTCGACACGCTGGTGGTGATCGAGAACTATCCGGTGGACCCGGACGCCCGGCCGGAGCCGGGGGCGGGGCTGAGCGTCACCGGGGTGGAGGCGCGGGACGCCACGCACTATCCGCTCACCCTGGCGGTGTCGCTGGAGGAGCGGGTGCGGCTGGAGCTGGAGTACCGGCCGGATCTGTTCGACGCGCGGCGGGCCGGGCTGATCGCGGAGCGGCTGGCGGCGGTGCTCGACCAGCTCGCGACCGCGCCGGACCGGGCGGTGGGCGCGCTCGCGCTGCTGGCCCCGGCGGAGCGGGCGCGGCTGCTGAGCGGGGCGCGGGGGCCGGAGGTCGGGGTGCCCGCGGGGACGGTCGCCGACCGGTTCGCCGAGCGGGCGGCGCGCTCGCGGGGCGAGTCGGCGGTGGTGTCGGGCGGTGAGGAGCTGACCTTCGGCGAGCTGGACGAGCGGGTCGGCCGGCTGGCGGCGCTGCTGGCCGCGCGCGGGGTCGGTCCCGAGTCGGTGGTGGCGCTGGCCGTGCCGCGTTCGGCGGACTCGGTGGTGGCGATCCTCGCCGTGCTGCGGGCGGGCGGGGCGTATCTGCCGCTCGATCTGGACTATCCGGCGGACCGGCTCGGTTACATGATCGAGGACGCGGCTCCGGTGTGTGTGCTGACCACCTCGGCCGCCGCCGGGCTGCTGCCGGAGGGCGGCGGTCCGGAGCGGATCGTGCTGGACGGCGAGTGGACCGCCGCCCAGCTGGCGACCTTCGACGGCGGATTCACCGCTCCGGAGACGGATGCGGACCATCCGGCGTATGTCATCTACACCTCGGGCTCGACGGGTCGTCCCAAGGGCGTGGTGCTGACCCACGGCGGGCTCGCCCATCTGTACGCGAACCATGTCGACCGGGTCTTCGGCCCGGTGGTGTCGGCGGCGGGCGGGCGGCGGCTGCGGGCGCTGCACACCGCGTCGTTCAGCTTCGACACCTCGTGGGAGCAGCTGTTCTGGCTGATCGCCGGGCATGAGCTGCATGTGCTGGACGAGGTGGGGCGGCGCGACGCGGAGTTCGTCGTGGGCTATGTCCGCGAGCGGCGGATCGACGCGATGGACGTCACGCCCACCTATGCCCAGCAGCTGGTGGAGTGGGGTCTGCTGGACGCGGAGCGGCACCGTCCGGCGCTGCTGCTGCTGGGCGGCGAGGCGGTGCCGGACGCGCTGTGGACGCGGGTGCGGGCGGCGAGCGGGGTGATGTCGGTCAATCTGTACGGGCCGACGGAGTACACCGTGGACGCGCTCGCCGCCGATCTGGCGGACAGCGCGACGCCGGTGGTGGGCCGTCCGATCGGCAACACCTCGGCGTATGTGCTGGACGCGGCGCTGCGGCCGGCTCCGGCGGGCACGGTCGGGGAGCTGTATCTCTCGGGTCTGGGCATGGCGCGCGGCTATCTGGGCCGGTGCGCGCTGACGGCCGAGCGGTTCGTGGCGGATCCGTACGGCGGTCCCGGGGCGCGGATGTACCGCACCGGGGATCTGGTGCGGCTGCGGGCCGACGGCGAGCTGGAGTATCTGGGCCGGGCGGACGACCAGGTGAAGATCCGGGGCTTCCGGATCGAGCTGGGCGAGGTGGAGTCGGCGCTGACCGCGCTGTCGGGGGTGGGCGCGGCCGCGGTGGTGGTGCGCGAGGACGCTCCGGGGGTGCGGCGGCTGGTCGCCTATGTCACCGGTGACCGCGAGCCGGCCGGGGTGCGGGAGGAGCTGGCCGGGTCCCTGCCGGAGTACATGGTGCCGGCGGCGGTGGTGGTGCTGGACTCGCTGCCGACGAATGTGAACGGCAAGCTGGACCGGGCCGCGCTGCCCGCGCCGGTGCTGGGCGGTTCGGAGGGCTCGCGCGCTCCGGAGGGCCCTCGCGAGGAGAGTCTGTGCCGGGTGTTCGCGGCGGTGCTGGGGGTGGCGTCGGTGGGGGTGGACGACGACTTCTTCGCGCTGGGCGGGGACAGCATCGTCTCCATCCAGCTGGTGTCCGGGGCCCGTAAGGAGGGGCTGGCGCTGACTCCGCGCCAGGTGTTCGAGCACCGTACGGCGGCGAAGCTGGCGGCGGCGGCCGGGGAGGTCGCGGCCGCCGGGGCGCGGCCGGCCGCGGCCTCGGCGCCGGAGGAGCCGCTGGTGGTGCTGGACGACGCGGGGCGCGAGGTGCTGCGGCGGGCGTTCCCGGACGCGGCGGAGGTGCTGCCGCTGTCGCCGCTCCAGGAGGGTCTGTACTTCCACGCGGTGTACGACGACCGGGCGCTTGACGTCTATCTGATGCAGAACTTCCTGGAGCTGCTGCACGCGGTGGACGTCGCCGCGCTGCGGGCGGCGTTCGACGCGCTGCTGCGGCGGCATCCGAATCTGCGGTCGGGGTTCTGGCACGAGGGTCTCGACGGCCCGGTGCAGGCGGTGCCCGCGGAGTGGGAGCTGCCGTGGCGGGAGCTGGATCTGACCGGGCTCGACCGCGAGGCGCAGGACGAGGCGCTGCGGGAGTTCTCGCTCGCGGACGCGGCGACCCGCTTCGATCTGGCCGCGCCGCCGCTGATCCGGGTGACGCTGCTCAAGTTCACCGCCGAGCGGTGGATGCTCTGTGTGACGCAGCATCACATCCTGACCGACGGCTGGTCGGAGTCGCTCTTCTTCGAGGAGCTGTTCGCGCTGTACGGGCGGGGCGGCGAGGTGGACGGGCTGCCGCCGGTCACCCCGTACCGCGAGTATCTGCGCTGGCTGGCCCGGACGGACGCGGACGCCTCCGCGCGGGCCTGGCGCGATCATCTGTCGGGGCTGGACCAGGCGACGCTGGTGGCTCCGGCCGATCCGCAGCGGCAGCCGGTGACGGCCGAGGTGGTGGAGATGGTGCTCGACGAGACGGTCAGCGACCGGCTGCGCGCCTTCGCCCGCGGCTGCGGCGTCACCTTGAACACGGCGCTGAGTTCGGCGTGGGCGCTGACGCTGGCCGGGCTGACGGGCCGGGACGACGTGGTGTTCGGGGCGACGGTCTCGGGCCGGCCGGGGGACATCCCCGGGGTCGACCAGATGATCGGCATGTTCATGAACACGCTGCCGTTCCGGGTGACGCTGCGGCCGGACGAGCCGCTGCGCGAGCTGCTGGTGCGGGTCCAGGGCGAGCACGCGGACCTGCTGCCGCACCACTATGCGGGGCTGGGGTCGATTCAGCGGCTGAGCGGGATGGGGCAGCTCTTCGACACGCTCTACGTCTTCCGCAACACCCCGCTGGACGACGCGGCCCGCGAGGAGGCGGTGGAGCGCCACCAGATCGGCTGGACGCACAGCGTGGACGGCACCCACTATCCGCTCACCCTGGCGGTGACGCCGGAACGGGAGCTGGAGCTGAGCCTGGCGTACCGGCCCGATCTGTACGACCGCGCGACCGCCGAGCGGCTCGCCGGGCGGCTGCGGCTGCTCGTGGAGCAGCTCGCGGACGGCGGGGCCGAGCCGGTCGGCCGGCTGCGCACGCTGGCCGCCGCCGAGCGGGACGAACTGCTGGCGCTGGGCGACGACATGGGCCATCCGGTGCCCGACACCACCGTGATCGAGATGTTCGGCGAGCAGGCCCGGCGGACCCCGGACACCACGGCCCTGGTCTTCGACGGCGAGCGGCTGAGCTACGCGGAGCTGGACGGGCGGGCCAATCGGCTGGCGCGGGCGCTGATCGCCCGGGGCGCGGGCCCGGAGCGGGTGGTCGCGCTCGGGCTGCCGCGTTCGGCGGACTTCGTGGTGGCGCTGTTCGCGGTGCTGAAGACGGGGGCGGCCTATCTGCCGCTGGATCTGGACCATCCGGTGGAGCGGCTGGCGACGATGGTGGAGGACGCCTCGCCGCTGACGCTGGTGACGTGCGCCTCGGTGGTCTCCCGGGTGCCGGACGGCGGTCCGCTGCTGGTGCTGGACGCGCCGGGGACGGCGGCCGAGCTGGCCGGGCTCCCGGACGCGCCGGTGGCGGACGCCGAGCTGTCCGGCGCGCGCGACGGCCGCCACCCCGCGTATCTGATCTACACCTCGGGTTCCACCGGCCGCCCCAAGGGCGTGGTGGTCCCCTACGCGGGGCTGACCAACATGCTGCTGAACCACCGGGAGCGGATCTTCGCCCCGGCGGTGGCGGGGGCCGGCGGGCGGCGGCTGCGGGTGGCGCACACGGTGTCGTTCGCCTTCGACATGTCGTGGGAGGAGTTCTTCTGGCTGGTCGACGGGCACGAGGTGCATGTCGTCGGCGAGGAGCTGCGGCTCGACCCGGCGGCGCTGACCGCGCACTACGACCGGGTCGGCGTCGACGTGGTCAATGTGACCCCGTCGTACGGGCAGCAGCTGATCGACGCCGGTCTGCTGGACGGGGACCGGCACCGGCCGGCGCTGGTGCTGCTGGGCGGTGAGGCGGTGCCCGACTCGCTCTGGTCGCTGCTGCGGGCCGCCGAGGGGACCATGGCGTACAACCTGTACGGGCCGACCGAGTACACGATCAACGCGCTGGGCGCGGACGTCGCCGACAGCGCGGCCTCCCAAGTGGGCCGGCCGATCCACAACACCCGGGCCTATGTGCTGGACAGCGGGCTGCGGCCGGTGCCGGGCGGGGTGCCGGGCGAGCTGTATCTGGCGGGCGCGGGGCTGGCCCGGGGGTATTTCGAGCGGCCCGCGGCGACCGCCGAGCGCTTCGTCGCCGATCCGTTCGGCGAGCCGGGGACCCTGATGTACCGCACCGGGGACCTGGTGCGCTGGCGCGCGGACGGCGGCATCGACTATCTGGGCCGGACCGACCACCAGGTGAAGATCCGGGGCTTCCGGATCGAGCTGGGCGAGATCGAGTCGGCGGTGGCGGGCCTGCCGGGCATCGCGGCGGCCGCGGTCGTCGTGCACACCGGCCCCACGGGCGTCAAGCGGCTGGTGGCGTACACGGTGCCGGCCACCGGGGCGGCGAGCGCCGAACCGGTCCGGCTGCGGGCCGAGCTGTCGGCCGCGCTGCCGGAGTACATGGTCCCCTCGGTGTTCGTGGAGCTGGCGGCGCTGCCGCTGACGGTGAACGGAAAGGTGGACCGGGCGGCGCTGCCCGCGCCCGGCCTCGGCGACGGGGACGGCGGCCGGCCTCCCAAGGACGCCCGCGAGGAGCTGCTCTGCCGGATCTTCGCCGAGGTGCTGGGTCTGGAGCGGGTCGGGGTCGAGGACAACTTCTTCGAGCTGGGCGGCCATTCGCTGCTGGCGATGCGGCTGGTCGGCCGGATCCGCGCCGAGCTGGGGATACCGGTGCAGGTGGGCACGGTGATGTCGGCCCCGACGGTGGCCGATGTGGCGGCCCGGATCGGCTCCGACGCCCGCCGGGACGCGCTGCGGACCCTGATGCCGCTGCGGGAGCGCGGCTCTCTCGCGCCGCTGTTCTGCTTCCATCCGGCGTCCGGCTTCAGCTGGCAGTACACCGGTCTGCTGCGCCATCTGGACCGGGAGCGTCCGGTGTACGGGCTCCAGTCGCCGGGGCTCGCGGGCGCGCTGCCCGAGGTCGTGGACGTGGCCGCGCTCGCCGAGGTGTATCTGGCCGAGATCCGGACCGTGCAGCCCGAGGGCCCGTACCACTTCCTCGGCTACTCCTTCGGCGGGACGCTCGCCCAGACCCTGGCGGCGATGCTCCAGGAGCGGGGCGAGGAGGTCGCGTTCCTCGGTCTGCTCGACGCCTATCCGCCGGAGAACGACGACTGGTCCTACGTCGACGCGCCGGACTTCCGGGAGCGGCTGGAGCGGGAGGAGAGCGGCTTCCTGCTCTCGGTCGCCGGGGTGACGGCGGGGGACGGCGCGCCGGAGGGGGCCGGGGGCGCGGTGAGCCGGGAGGAGGCGGTGACCGCCGTCCGGGACAGCCAGGGCCTGCTGGCGGGCTTCGACGACGCGCTGCTCGGCGCGATCGTGGAGACCAATGTGCACTGTGTGCGGCTGCTCTCGCGCAGCACCACCCGGCGCTACCGCGGCGATGTGCTCTTCTTCACGGCGGCGCGGAGCACCGGGCCCGAGGACGAGCCGCGCGAGGTGTGGCCCGCGTTCGTGGACGGCACGCTCACGGAGCACGTCCTCGACTGCTCGCACGACGAGTTGATGGACACCGGCCGGCTCGCGGAGATCGGCCCGGTCCTGGACGCGGCGCTGCGCGCCCTGCGCACGTCCTGAGCGCCGGCCCGGCGGCCCGCGCCGCCGGGCCGCGGCGACCGGAGCCGGCACATTATGCAAGGCTTACCTAAGTTCATCCTCTTCGGAAGCGAGTCAGTACCGTGGAAACCAGTAATCTGCCGGACATCGAGGTCGTGTACCACGACATAACGGTCCGTACGCTGGAGGTCCTGCGGGTCAGCCGGCCCACCCCCCGGATGGTGCGGGTCACCCTGGGCGGCCCCGAGCTGGAGGGGTTCATCGACCGCTCCCCCGCCGATCATGTGAAGTGCTTCTTCCCGGAGCCGGGGGCCGAGCTTCCGGTGCTGCCGAGGATCGCGGACGACGGGGACGGGCTGGAGTTCCCGACCGAGCCCCCCTTCCCGATCTCGCGGGACTACACGACCCGGCGCTTCGACGCCGAGGCGGGCGAACTCGACCTGGACTTCGTGCTGCACGGCAAGGGCGTGGCCTCCGTGTGGGCCGAGCAGGCCGCGCCGGGCCAGAAGCTCGGGGTGGCGGGGCCGCGTGGTTCGATCATGGTGCCGTGGGTGTTCGACTGGTATCTCTTCGCGGGCGACGAGACGGCGATCCCGGCGATCTGCCGGATGCTGGAGGATCTGCCCGAGGGCGTGCCGGTGAAGACGTTCCTGCTCGTGGACGACGCGGCGGAGGAGCACCCGATCCGCACCCGCGCCGACGCCGAGATCGTCTGGCTGCACCGGGACGGGCTGGCGCACGGCGACGGCGATCTGATGGAACGGGCGATCAAGGACGTGGAGTTCCTGCCCGGCGATCCGTTCATCTGGATCGCGGGCGAGGCGGGCGAGCTGAAGCCGATCCGCCGCTATCTCCACAAGGACCTGGGCCTGAACCGTGAGTACACGGATGTGGACGGGTTCTGGAAGCGCGGGATCGTGAATCTGGACCACCACGAGCCGCAGGACGAGGACGACTAGCAGGTCCGTACGTAACGGACTTACGGGCCACGGCTCCCTCCGGCGGGGCCGTGGCTCAACTCGTCTGCCAATCCCACCGATTCATCCGCTATCCTGCGTTTTGTCTTCCTCTAATATGTCAATACTTTTTGAGAAAGTGACAACTTTCATTCGATCATGATTATCCGCTCGGCTCGCGGAACAGTCCGTAAGCAGTACAGCGGACTCGGACAGGGGGCTCAGTGGAGAACAGTCTGCTCGAACGGGACGCCGAACTCACGGCGGTCGCACAGGCGGGCGCGTCGGCCGTCGCCGGAGACGGACGGTGGCTGCTGCTGCGGGGCACGACCGGAATGGGCCTGACCTCCTGTGTGACCGAGGCCGTCCGGCACGCCCGCGCGAACGGCATGCGCGTCGCGCACGCCCGCGGCTGCCCCCAGGAGGCCGACTTCCCCTTCGGCGTGCTGCGCCAGCTCTTCCCCGAGGCCGACACCCTCCCGTTCGCCTGCTCGCCGCCGGCCGAGGAGCGGCAGCGGATCTTCCACGGCCTGACCGACGAACTGGCCGCGCACGGACCGGCGCTCCTCGTCGTGGAGGCGGCCCAGCACGCGGACGAGGCCTCCTTCCGCTGGCTGCGCTATCTCACCCGCAGACTCGGCCGGCTCCCCGTCCTGCTGCTGCTCTCCGGCTCCCCCTCCCTCGACATCGACGGGCTCCCCGGCGCCACGGGCCAGGAGATGTCGCTCGCCCCCCTCAGCGACCCCGCCGTCGCCCAGCTCGCCGCCGCCCGCGGCCACGGCCCCGAGACCGCCCGGCTCTGCGCCCACGCGAGCGCGGGCAGCCCCAAACTCCTGCACGCCCTCCTCGCCGATCTGTCCGACGGCCCCGCGCCCCTCGGACTCGACGATCTGACGGGCAGCCGCTACCGCGACGCGATGACCCGCTGGCTGGCCGGCGACTCCTTACCCGGTCGCCGTGAGACCGCCCTCGCCCTGGCCCTGGTGCTCGCCCCCGGACCGGTGCCCCACCCCGACGTCCCCTTCCTGGCGGGCATGACCGGCCTGCCGCTCGGCCGGCAGGCCGAGATACTGCGCGAGGGCCCCTCGCTGGAGCGGCTGCTCTCCCACCCATTGGCCCGTGAGGCGGTGCTCGCGGGCGCCGCCGACACCGAACTCGGCCCGCTGCGGCTGCGCGCCGCCCGCCAGCTCTACGAACGCGGGGCGAACGCGGCGGCCGTCGCCGCCCAGCTGGCCCATCTCCCCCGCATCGGCGAGGCGTGGATGCCGCTCGCCCTGGAGCAGGCCGCAGACCAGGCGCTGCGCGAGGGCAGCCCCGACCGGGCCGTGCAGCTGCTGCGCCGGGCCGTCGGCGGCCCGCTCACCGCCGACCACCGCACCTCCCTGGTGTGCCGGCTCGGCTCCCTGGAGCTGTTCCGGTCCGCCGAGGCGGGCACCCGCCGGATCCAGCGCGAACTCCAGCACGCCGCCGGGCCCGACCGGCTCACGGTGGCCTCCGCGCTCTCCGGCGCGCTCGTCGCCTGCGGCCATATCGACCCCGCCCTGCGGGTGCTCCGCGAGGTCGGCGAGCGCAGCCAGGACTCCCGGCTGATCCAGACCGCCAAGGTCGTCGCCGCCGGCATCGCGATCCACGACCCCCAGCAGTGGCGGTACGCGGTCGAGGAGCTGCGCACCCTGGCCCGGGACGCCCCCGCCTCGCTCGAACCGCTGGTCTGCGGGCTGCTGACCGCGTACGACGCCGGGGTGGGCAGCCTCTCCGCGCACCGCGCCGTCGCCCGGGTCAGAGCCCGGCTGGGCGCGCCGGTCGATCCGCTGCTGCGGACGGGGTGGCTGGGCACGGCGGCCTCGCTGCTCCAGTGGGCCGACCGGCTGGACGAGGCCCGCGCGCTGACCCTGCGCGGTCTGCCGGACCAGCCCGAACTGCCCGATCTGACCGATGTGGGCCAGCAGTTCCTGGTCGGCGCCCGGGCCACGGCGAGTCTGTGGGGCGGGTACTTCCAGCAGGTCATCGACGAGTACGAGCCGGTGCTGCACGCCTCGCTCGACCGGGGGGTGCAATTCCCCCATCTGCTGTCCACCCTCTCCCTGGCCCACTTCGAACTCGGCCACCGGGACACCGCCTGGCAGCTGTTCTCCCGCGCGGGCGCCGACTCTCCGCACGACGCCTGGCCCTGGGACGATCTGCTCTGCACCCGGGCCAGGCTCTACGCGGCCGAGGGCCGCTGGCAGGAGGCGCTGGACGACTACCGGGCCTGCGGGATCCGGATGCTGCACCGCAATTTCCACAGCCCGGTCGCCCAGCCGTGGCGCTCCGGCGCCGCCCACGCCCTGGTCGCGCTGGGGCGGCCCGCCGAGGCGGTGGCCCTCGCCGACGAGGAGCTGCGGTACGCGCGCTCCTGGGGCACCCCCCGGGTCGTGGGCCGCGCCCTGCACGCCCGGGCCAGAGCCGTCGGCGGCCGGCGCGGACTGGAGACCCTCACCGAGGCCGTCGGACTGCTGCGCGCCTCCCCGGCGGTGGTGGAGCTGACCGAGGCCCTGCTCGACCTGGGCCGGGCGCAGATCGAGATGGGCCGGGCCCGCAAGGGGCGGGAGACCCTGCGGGAGGCGTACCGCACCGCGCAGCGGCCGACCCCGGAGCATCCGCCGCTGCCGCGTCTGGTGCGCGCCGCCGAACAGGCGCTCGCGCTGGTCGACGCGCGGGCGGTGCGCCGGACGCCCAACGGGGTGGGGTCGCTCACGGAGGCGGAGCGCCGGATCGTGGACCTCGCGGCGCGCGGGCTCACCAACGCGCAGATCGGGGCCTCGCTCCATCTGGCGCGCCGGACGGTGGAGACCCATCTGACGCACGCCTACCGGAAGCTCGGCGTCACCCGCCGGGCCCAGCTCACGGCCCGGCTGCTCACCGCGCAGCCGCACTGGCCCGACCCGGTGCGCAACTGAGACGCCCCGGCCCGCGTCCGGCGGGCCGGGGCGTCCCGGGCGTTCACGCCTCGCGCGTACGGCCATGGCTTCCGCGTGCCGTGCGGCGGTACGGGACGGCCGGTCAGCGGCGGCCGGCCCGCCACTCGTGGGTGAGCAGCCACATCAGATAGAGACCGCCGATGGCGGCCGTCATGATCCCGACGGGGAGCTGGACAGGGGCGAGCACCCGCTGGGCGGCGAAGTCGCTGACGGTCAGCAGGAGCGCGCCCATCAGCGCGGCCGGGATCAGCGTCACCCCGGCGCTGCGGGTGAGCCTGCGGGCCAGCTGGGGCGCGGCGAGGGCCACGAAGGCGATCGGTCCGGCGGCCGCCGTGGCGGTGGCGCAGAGCAGGACGGCCACCACAACGAGGGCGAGCCGGGAGCGTTCCACCGGCACGCCGAGGGATTTGGCGGACGCGTCGCCCGCCTCCATCATCCGCAGGTGCGGGCCGAGCAGCAGCGCGGCCGGGAAGAGCAGGGCGACGGCGGCCAGCGCGGGCGCCAGCTGGTCCCAGCCCCGGCCGTTGAGCGAGCCGGTGAGCCAGACGGCGGCGGCGTGCGCCTCGTCCAGCGACGCCTTGATCATCAGATAGGCGTTCACCGAGCTGAGCAGCGCGCCCGCCGCGATGCCCACGAGGATCAGCCGGTAGCCCTGCACGCCGCGCTTGTAGGAGAGCGCGTACACCGCGAGGGCCGTGCCGAGTCCGCCGAGGACCGCGCTGACGGCGACGGCGAACGGGCCGCCGCCGAAGACGAGGAGCTGGAGCAGGGCGCCGGTGGCGGCGCCGGTCTCGAAGCCGATGATGTCGGGACTGCCCAGCGGATTGCGGGCCAGGCTCTGGAAGATCGCGCCGCTCAGCCCGAGGGCCGCGCCGACGACGACGCCGACCAGCAGTCGCGGCAGCCGCAGGGTGTTGACGACATAGTCGGTGGCGGTGGTGCCCGCGCCGGCCAGGGCGCGCAGCACGTCGGCGGGCGAGACGGTGAAGTCGCCGGTGCCGAGCGCCAGCACGGCGACGGTGACGAGTGCGGCGAGCAGGGCGAATCCGGTGGCCAGCGGCCGCTTCGGCAGCCGCAGGGCGATCCGGCCGCCGGCCGCCCGCAGCCGCAGCCCGGGGACGAGCCGGCGGACCTCGGCCCCGGCTCCGGCCTCGCCGCCGGGGGCCGGGTCGTGGCCCGGGCCCGGGCCGGGCCCGCCGGGGCTCTTGACGAGGTCGGCGGTGAGGGAGTCGGGTCCGCTCACACCTGGGGCTCTGCTCATACCTGGGGCACCTTGCGCGTACGGACGAGGGCGATGAGGACCGGCGCGCCGATGGCGGCGGTGACGATGCCGACGGCCAGCTCGTCGGGGCGCACCACGAGGCGGCCGAGGACGTCGGCCCCGAGGAGCAGGACGGGGGCGAGGACCACGCAGTAGGCGAGGATCCAGCGGTGGTCGGGGCCGGTGATGAGGCGGGCGACGTGGGGCACGATGAGCCCGACGAAGCCGATGGGGCCCACGGCGGCGGTGGCGGCTCCGCAGAGCAGGGTCACGGAGAGGACTCCGAGGATCCGGGTGCGCACCACGCGGGCGCCGAGGGCCTTGCCCGTCTCGTCGCCGAGGGCGAGCGCGTTGAGGGACCCGCTCAGCGAGAGGGCGATGAGGGCGCCGGCGATCAGGAAGGGCGCGACCTGTCCGAGCACGGCCCCCTCGCGTCCGGCGAGGGTGCCGACGGCCCACATCCGCAGTTCGCCGAAGGCCTCGTCGTCGAGGAAGGTGACGGCGGAGATGCCGGCGATGAGCGAGGCGTTGACGGCGGTGCCGGCGAGGATCAGCCGGACGGGGCTCGCGGCCCCTCTGCCGGAGGTGCCGAGGATGTAGACGACGACCGCGACGACGACGGCTCCGGCGAACGCGAACCAGACGTAGCCGAGCAGGGAGGTGATCCCGAAGCCGCCGATGGCGACGACGACGGCGGCGGAGGCCCCGGACTCGATGCCGAGGAGTCCGGGGTCGGCGAGGGGATTGCGGGTCAGGGCCTGCATGACGGCCCCGGAGAGGCCGAGTCCGACGCCGACGGCGATGCCGAGCAGGGTCCGGGTGAGCCGGTAGTCCCGCACGATGACGGCGTTCTCGGAGCCGTCGGGATCCAGCAGTCCGCTCACGACGTCGCCGAAGGGGATGGACTTCGCGCCCAGCGAGATGCTCAGGACGATCATCAGGGCGAGGACCGCGCAGCCCACGAGGAGTCCGGTGAGCCGGGTCGCGATGCTCCGGCGCACCGGGGAGGGCGGCTCGGGGGCGGCGGGCGTCCCGTCGCGGACCGTCCGGCGGAGCGGGGGCGGGGGCGCGGGGACGCCGCTGGTCGTCTGCGGGCCCGGGGCGTCCTTCGGACTTCGGGGCTCGACCGCGCTGCCGCGCGAGGGGACCGTGGCCACTTCACCTTCTCCCTCTGAGTACAGGGAACCGATCACGGCCGCACCTGAATAGAACTAAGGTAAGCCTATCTTAAGTGCGCTCCGGGGAGACTCGCGGCGCGCTTCCGGAAGTCCTCGTGTCACCGCGCGAGTTCGGCCGCGAACCGGAAGGGGAGGGCAGGGTGGGCCAATGGCCACACTTAGGTTAGGCTCACCTAAGAACGAGGAGGTTGCTCATGCCTGACCACAGAGCGTCCGGCGGGGAGTTCGCCGGCCGCGTGGCACTCGTCACCGGTGCCGGACAGGGCATCGGCGCGGCGGTGACACGTGCTCTGGCCGCGCTCGGCGCCACGGTGGCAGCCACCGACCGGGCCGCCGACACGCTCTCCGCCGTCGCCTCGGAGCAGGCCGGGGAGCCGGGCCGGGACCCCGGGCGGGTCAGGGCCTATCCGCTCGACGTCACCGACGCCGGGGCCGTCGAGTCCACGGTCGCCCGCGTGGAGCGCGAACTCGGCCCCATCGACATCCTGGTGAACGTCGCGGGCGTGCTGCGCACCGCTCCCGTGGTGGAGATGACCGACCGGGACTGGGCGGACACCTTCGCCGTGAACACCACCGGCGTCTTCCATCTCTCGCGGGCCGTCGTCGCCCGGATGACACCGCGCCGCTCCGGCTGCGTGGTCACGGTCGCCTCCAACGCCGCGGGCATCCCCCGCCCCCGGATGGCCGCCTACGCCGCCTCCAAGGCCGCGGCCGTGATGTTCACCAAATGCCTGGGCCTGGAGAGCGCCCGCGACGGCATCCGCTGCAACGTGGTCGCCCCCGGCTCCACCGACACCCCGATGCAACGCGCCCTGTGGACCGACGAGTCGGGCCCCGCGCGGGTCATCGACGGCGACCCGTCCCCGGCGGCGTACCGCACCGGCATCCCGCTCGGCCGGATCGCCGCACCCGAGGACATCGCGGACGCCGTGGTCTTCCTCGCCTCCGACCGGGCCCGGCAGATCACCATGCACGATCTGTACGTCGACGGCGGCGCGACCCTGCGCTGACCGGACCGGCCGGTCCGCCGCGGCCGGCCCCGCCCCGGGCCCTCGCCCGACCGCTCTTCCCCCGCCCCCGCACCCTCACTTCGAACAGAGGAGTCACCGTGTCGACGGCTGCCCACCAGGTCGCCACACACCGAACGATGGACGAGCCGGCGCACCCCGCCGTCGGAGCCGCCACCGCACTTCTCGACGCCTACCGCCCGGACGCCCGCTTCCTCGCCACGCCCACCCGCACGCTGCTGGCGCACGGAGTCCGGAGCGCGATACCCGAGGGCGACGGGCCCGTCGCCCACCGGGTGGCCGCCGCTCTCGCCGGATCCCCCTCGGCCACGGTCGTCGGGGCCATCCCCTTCGACCAGACGGCGGCCCCGGCGCTGGTGATCCCCGAGGTCGTCCGCACCGGCCCGCCGCTCGTCTCCGACCCGCTGACCGCGCTCCCCGCGGGCAGCGCGCCGTCGGGCGGCTGGGAGATCCGGCCGGAGCCCGCGCCCGAGGTGTACGCCAAGGGAGTGGCCTCGGCCGTCGACCGGATGTGGCAGGGCGAGTTCAGCAAGGTCGTCCTGGCCCGCACCCTCGCCCTCACCGGCCACGACCCGCTGGACATCCCGGGGATGCTGGACCGGCTCGCCCGCCGGGACCCGGCCGGCTACACCTTCGCGCTGCCGACCGGCCCCGGCCGCACCCTGCTGGGCGCCAGCCCCGAGCTGCTGGTCTCGCGCCGGGGCGGCCGGCTGGTCTCCAACCCGCTCGCCGGGTCCACCCCGCGCAGCCCCGACCTCGCCGAGGACGTGCGCCGCGCCGCCGCGCTCCTCCAGTCGGCCAAGGACCTCCACGAACACGCCGTCGTGGTGGACGCCGTGCACCAGGGGATGGCGCCGTACTGCTCGTCCATCGACGTGCCGGCCCGGCCCACCCTGATCCGCACCGCCGCCATGTGGCATCTGTCGACCACCGTCACCGGCGAACTCGCCGACCCCGGGATCTCCGCGCTGGAGATCGCCTGCGCGCTCCACCCGACGCCCGCGGTCTGCGGCACCCCCACCGCGCTGGCCCGCACCGTCATCCAGGAGACCGAACCCTTCGACCGGGGCTTCTTCACCGGCGTGGTCGGCTGGGGCGACGCGTCCGGCGACGGCGAATGGGTCGTCACCATCCGCTGCGCCGAGGCCGAGGAGCGCACCCTGCGGCTGTACGCCGGGGCCGGGGTCGTCGCCGCCTCCGAGCCCGAGGCGGAGACCGAGGAGACGGCCGCGAAATTCCGTACCTTCCTGAACGCCGTGGGAGCCGAGCTGTGAGCACCGTTCCGGCCGGGGCCGCCGCCCCGGAGACCGCCGCCGGGCCCGAGGAGCCCCCCTCCCCCCGGACCACCGGCGCCCCCGAGGCGCCCACCTGGCCCGAGGAGTTCGCCGCCCGCTACCGGGCCGCGGGCCACTGGCGCGGGGAGACCTTCGGCGGGATGCTGCGCGACCGGGCCGAGGTCCACCCGGACCGGATCGCCGTGATCGACCCGGCCGGCGGCCCCGCCGGCGGCCGGCGCGTCTGGACGTACGCCGAACTCGACCGCCGGGCCGACCGGATGGCCGCCGGATTCGCCGCGCGCGGCATCGGCCGGGGCGACCGGGTCGTGGTCCAGCTGCCGAACGTCGCCGAGTTCTTCGAGGTGGTCTTCGCGCTCTTCCGGATCGGCGCGCTCCCCGTCTTCGCGCTGCCCGCCCACCGCAAGACCGAGATCGGCTACTTCTGCTCCTTCACCGAGGCCGTCGCCTATGTGATCCCCGCCGTCCACGAGGGATTCGACTACCGGACGCTGGCGACGACGGCCCGCGCCCAGGCCCCCTCCCTCAAGCACGTCTTCGTCGCCGGGGGCGACGCCGGGTACTTCGAGAGCCTGGCCGAGGTGCCGGCCGAGCCGGTCGACCTGCCCGAACCGGCCCCCGGCGACCTGGCGTTCCTCCAGCTCTCCGGCGGCAGCACGGGCGTGCCCAAGCTCATCCCGCGCACCCACGACGACTACATCTACTCGCTGCGCGGCTCCAACGAGATCTGCGCCGTCGACGAGAACAGCGTCTATCTGTGCGTACTGCCCGCGGCGCACAACTTCCCGCTCTCGTCCCCCGGCTCGCTGGGGACGCTGTACGCGGGCGGCCGGGTCGTGCTCTGCCCCCGGCCCGTCCCCGACGAGGCGTTCCGTCTGATCGAGTCCGAGGGCGTCACCATCACCGGCGTGGTCCCGCCGCTGGCGCTGGTCTGGACCGAGGCCGCGCCCCGGTCCGCGTACGACCTCGGCTCGCTCTCCGTACTGCTGGTGGGCGGGGCCAAGTTCAGCGAGGAGACGGCCCGCCGGGTGCGCCCGGCGCTGGGCTGCTCGCTCCAGCAGGTCTTCGGGATGGCGGAGGGGCTGGTGAACTACACGCGGCTGGACGATCCGCAGGAGACGGTCCTCACCACCCAGGGCCGGCCGATCTCCCCCGACGACGAGATCCTCGTCGTGGACGACGAGGACAACGAGCTGCCGGTCGGCGAGACCGGGCATCTGCTGACCCGGGGCCCCTACACGATCCGCGGCTACTGGAAGGCGCCGGAGCACAACGCGCGCTCCTTCACCGAGGACGGCTTCTACCGCACCGGCGACGTCGTCCGACTCACCGCGACGGGCCACATCGTGGTGGAGGGCCGGGCCAAGGACCAGATCAACCGCGGCGGCGAGAAGATCGCGGCCGAGGAGGTGGAGAACCACATCCTCGCCCACCCCGCCGTCCACGACGCGAACGTGGTCGCCGAGCCGGACCCGTATCTGGGCGAGCGGACCTGCGCGTACGTGATCCTCCGGCCGGGCGCCGAGCCGCTGCGGGCGCCCGCCGTGAAGAAGTTCGTACGGGAACGGGGACTGGCCGCCTACAAGGTGCCGGACCGGGTGGTCTTCGTGGACGCCTTCCCCAAGACCGGCGTCGGCAAGGTCTCCAAGAAGGATCTCCGCGCGGCGGCGACCTCCCCGGCCGCCCCGTAAGCCGCCGCCCCGACCCGCACACCACCGCACGGAACGGAATCCCCATGGCTCTGCCCGCCATCGCCCCCTACTCGATGCCCAAGCCGGACGAACTCCCGGCGGGCCGGGTCGACTGGGAGGTGGACCCGGCCCGCGCGGTGCTGCTCGTCCACGATCTCCAGAACTACTTCCTGTCGGCGTACGGGGACCACCCCGAGCCGCTGAACACGCTGCTGCACCAGGTGTCCCTGCTCCGCAAGGACGCGGACCGGCTCGGGGTGCCCGTCGTCTACACCGCCCAGCCGGGCGGCCAGACGGCGGCCGAACGCGGCCTCCAGCAGGACTTCTGGGGCCCCGGGCTGCCGAACGACCCGCACGCCGCGGCCATCGCGGAGGCCGTCGCGCCCGGGCCGGGCGACACGGTGCTGACCAAGTGGAAGTACAGCGCGTTCGTCCGGACCGATCTCCTGGAGCTGCTCCGCGAGCAGGGGCGCGACCAGCTGATCGTCACCGGCGTCTACGCCCATATCGGCGTGCTGACGACCGCGTGCGACGCCTGGATGCAGGACGTCCAGGCCTTCGTGGTGGCGGACGCCGTCGCCGACTTCTCCGAGCGCGAGCACCGCATGGCGCTGGAGTGGGCGGCCGGGCGCTGCGCCCGGGTGATCACGGCGGACCGCGTCTTCTGATTCCGGCCCCGGACGCACACGGGCCCCGGGCGCATCGCGCGCCCGGGGCCCGTGTGCGTCCGGGGCCGGTCAGTCGGCGCGGCCGAGGAAGTCGTATCCGGCGTCCTCGACCGTCTCGGAGACCAGCCCGTCGTCCGGCTCCGTCTCGGTGGTCACGGTCAGCACCCCCGTGGAGATCTCCATCCGCACGGTGCGCACCGTGTCGAGCGCGCGCAGCGCGGTGCTGATCCGGGCCTGGCAGTGACCGCTGTTGACTCCGGCGACGCGGTAGGCGGTGCTGTGGAGCGCCATGGTGTTCCTCCTTGATGCTGATACCCCTGGGGGGTGTCTGACAGCTCCATTTATACCCCCAGGGGGTATCCATCGGCAAATGCGGGCCCCCGGACCCTCGGACCCTCTGGCTCGCGGGCTCTCTCCGCCGGGCCGGACGGCCGCTCAGCGGAAGATGGCCATGGCCTGGATCTCCAGGATCTGCTCCGGGGCGTTCCAGTCCTGGACCTTGCCCAGGCAGCGGGCCGAGAAGGCTCCGTCGGGGACCTCGTTGCGCAGGCCCTCCGTGACGCAGACGAGCCGGACGCGCGGCCCGCGGGCGGGGTCGTCCGGGTCGCCGTAGGGGGCGATGAGGACGGTGGAGTCGGGGGACTCGCTGATCTTGCGGAAGCGGCCCCGGATCAGGACGAAGTCCTCGATGTCGCGCAGCCGCACGTCCTGCGGCGCGGGCCCCGGACCGCCCCGCAGGGAGAGGGCGCCGGCCAGGGCCGCGTTACGGCGTACCGTCTGGTTGACGAGGTCGACATGGACGATGACGTCCTTCGCCTCCAGCACATCCATGATCACGCCGATCACCGAGATCGGCTCGGCGACCTCCAGATACTTGCTGACGATCTCCTTGTTGTCGCGCTTGCCGCCGCCCGCGCTCACCCCGAAGACCGTCGCCCGGATGGTGCCGTCGGCGCTGTCGCTGGTCCGCTGCTCGACCTCCTTGCGCAGGGCCGCGGTGTAGTTGCGCATCTGGTAGTGGTCCATGACGGAACGGTCGTGGAGGTAGAAGCAGATGCTGTAGGTGAGATTGCGGTCGCGGCCGCGCCGCCTGCGGGCGAGCAGCAGGAGCACCGGCGCGGTCAGCAGCGTGAGCGCGCCCGCCGCGGTCAGCAGCCACACCAGCATCCAGGGCCACCAGACGCTCCACCACTCCTCAGTCCACACAGCCACGGATCTCCTTGAAGGCGTCGAGGACGGGCCGGTCGGCGGCGTCCGCGAGGCGGCCGCCCGTCGCCCGGGCGGCCCGGCCCAGTTCGGCGGCGTCGGCCTCGCCGTAGCGGACGGTGTGGGTCCGGATCTCCCGGGCCCCGGCGGACCGGTCCCGGTGGCGGCGGAGGAAGGCGTCCAGACCGATGCCCGCGTTGTTCCGGCCGTCCGTCATCAGCACGATGGAGAGCCGCTCGCCGGGGTGGTCGCGCAGGATCCGGCCGGCCGTCCGGTAGGCGTGGTCCAGTCCGGACCAGATGGCGGTGGCGTCGTCGAAGTCCTCGGAGGCCACCAGATCGCGCAGCCGCTCCAGGTCCCGGCCGTCGCGATAGGTCACGGTCCGCTCGTCGAGCACCCGTCCGCCGAACCGGAGGACAGTGATCTTCTCGCCCCGGTGGAAGCGGAGAAACTTTCCCGATCGCGAATCGTCCGCGCCGCCGAGGCCGTCGAAGGCGGCCCGCAGCCGCTCGATGCGCTCCCCGCGCATCGAGCCGGAGTAGTCGAGGAGGAAGAGCACATGGGCGGTGCGGCGGCGCCGGGGATCGCCGTAGTCGGCGAGCAGCCGGTCGACCACCTGCGGGCGGTCCGGGAAGTAGAGCGCGTTGCCGATGGGTTCGCGCAGGCCGGGGATGCGCTCCAGGGCGGGGTCGATCGGCCGCCGCAGGGTGCGTTCCATGATCTTTCGCTGTACGGGTTCGCTCTTCAGCCACTCGACCAGCCGGTCGTAGGGGGCGCGCCGGGCGGGGTCGAGGAGGAGGAGCGGGTGGTCGGAGAGGACCATGCCGTCCTTGGGGTGGACGATCTCCAGCGGGGTGCGGAGCTTTCCGGAGGCGTTGAGGGCGAGCAGTTCGGACTCGTGGGTGATCAGGGCGTCCAGGGTGTCCTGACGGGCGGCGAAGGCGTCGGCGAGCCGGGCCGGGGAGTCCTCGGTGAGGGCGTGGCCGCTGAAGAAGCCGCTGAGGCGGTCGCAGGAGACGTCGCCCGGGCGCAGTACGCCGCCGGTGCCCGCGGCGGCGGTCGCCACGCCGACGAGGGCGGCGAGTCCGCTGGTGGTGTGGCGGGGGTCGGCCATGGCGAAGGAGAGGGAGCCGCCGGCCGCCGCGTCGGCCGCGTCCGCCCAGGAGATCTGCCGGTCGCGGCCGGCGGCGCGCAGCCGGGCGGCGGTGGCGGGCTTCATGCCGATGACGACGGGGGAGCGCATGATGCCGGTGGTCAGGGGCGGTTCGGCGCGGCGGCCCGCGGCCCGCAGCCGGAGCTGGAAGGAGCGGTCGGAGGCGAGCCAGGCGATGTCGTGGCGGCGATCGCCGCGGGCGAGTTCGCGGTCCGCGTCGGCGGCGCCCCGGTACTCGGTCTCGATCCGGATGCCGGTCTCCCGGCGGAAGTCGTCGAGGAAGGGGCCCATGTCGGCCAGCTCCGGGGCGGCCAGCAGCCGGAGGGTGACGGGCGCGGGCGCCTCATCGGTGCAGGCGACGGCGGCGCCGAGCAGAAGCAGCGCGAGGAGGAGGGGGAGGCCGCGGCGGGCGCGGCGGCGCGGGGCGGCGGCGGGACGGGCCGCGGGGACCGGCCCGGGCCCGGGCGTCATCCGCCGCCCTCGGGCGGGCAGTCCCCGACGATGGAGATCATGCGTTCCAGAAGGCGGAGCCGGGGCATCGCGGCGCGGGTGTCGGTCGCCACGGCGGGCACGGGTATCCCGCTCTCGTCGAGGAAGCGGGTGAGCTGGTCGCCGGCGACCTCTCCGGTGGGGTCGAGAATGCGGAATCCGAGCTCCATGGCGCGCCGGCGCAGCTCGGGGTCCTCGCTGATCAGCCGGCCGAGCCGGTCGCCGTCCTCGTTGAGGGCGAGGAACTGGGGCTGGGAGACCAGTTGGCTGTCCGGGTAGAGCAGGACGCGGCGGGAGTCCAGCTCCTTGGACTGGGCGAGGTGGTGCGCCTGGTAGGTGAGGTACTGGTGCTCGTACGCGACCACGACCGGGGCCACGCCCTTGCCCTCGGGGGAGACATAGGTGCGGAAGACGTCGGCGTGCGGAAGTCCTTGTTCCATGAGCGGTTTGATCCGCCGGGCGCGCTCGTCCGCCTCCCGGTCGGTCTCGGGGACCTCGTCCGCCTTTCCGCGCCAGGTGAAGGAGACGAGGGCGAGATAGGTGCCCGCCGAGTTGGCCGTGCAGACATCGGGGCTCTGGGCGAGAATTCGGTTGGTGTTGGTGATTCCGTGGCGCTGGATTCCGATGTCGTTCCACTGGCGCTTGCGGTGGACCAGTTCCAGGAACTTCCGGGTGTCGAGCCGGTAGTAGAGGGGTTTTCCGCCGTCGGACGCCTCCTGGACGGTGGCGATTCCGGCGTCCTTGAGAGCCTCGGCGTACTCCCGATAGGAGGCGAGCACGATCGGGCTGACGAACGGCCGGTAGATCTTGGTGAATTCGTTGCGGGCGGCGCGTTCACGGGTGATGAGATCTCCGGCGGGCTGCCCGGAGGGAAAGACGAAGTCGTAGGAGGAGAGGTCCCGGATGGCGACCTCGCGGGATCCCGTGCTGGTGATGTGGATCCTGAGGTGGTGCTTCAGCAGGATCCGCCGGACCTGTTCGTCCTCGAAGAAGTCCCGCTTGGAGGCCATCTTGCCCTCCAGCGTGATGACGCGTTCGAAGGGCAGCAGGGTGTTCCCGGAGACGCCGAGCGCGGTCGCGCCGGTGAGGACCGTGGCCAGCGCGGGCAGCAGGACGGCCAGGAGGCCGCGCCGCGACCAGGCGGACGACGGCGGGCGGCGCAGCGCGAGACGCGGCTCCTCCGCGACGGGTCTCTCTCCGACGGTCACCGATACCTCCCCCGACTCCCCCGGCCCGGCGGGGTGAGCATTCCCCGGCGAGCCCCCGTTCCACCGTCCGTACGGACATCCGTACGACCGTCCGACGCGATTCCCGTACGGCCCCCCCGGCGCGCTCCCCGCCGCCGTCCGCCGTGGCGCGCGGGGCCCTGGGCGGCAGCCCTCAGGGCCGTCGGCGGCGGTCCGCGGCGAACGGCCCGGTCGCCCGTGTCACGGCGTACGGACCGCGCCCAGCCGCTCGGCGACGCCCAGCCTGGCGGCCCATTCCAGGGCGGAGGGCAGCCGGGACTCCCGGGGCAGCGGGCCGCCCGGCCGGGTCGCCGAGTCCATCAGGTCCTTGAGGGCCGACTCGTTCACCGTGCCCGCCCCGACCCGGGCGACGAAGCGCGCGGCGGCGTCGCGGTCCCGGTAGCCGGCGTCGGCGAAGCTGTCGGAGAGGTACTGGTCGTCGAAGATGCCGGCGTATCCGTCGCAGGAGGCGACCAGGCCGTCGTCCAGGACGTAGTCGGGGTAGGGCGCCCGTCCCCACCGGCCCTGCTCCCACCAGTACAGATAGCCCAGTTCACAGCCGTCGTTCATTTCCCGCAGCCGGTCCAGCGGCAGCCAGGCGGGCGCGTTCACCAGCAGGTCGACGGGCTTGTCCCCCCGGTAGGTGGTGTCGCTGCAGTCGACGTCCTGACCGTAGAAGAGCGCTCGGTCCTCCGACTTCAGCACCAGGGTCCAGCCGCCATTGGAATGCGAACACGAAAGCTCACGATCGATCAAACGGAATGCGGGCCTCGCAGTTCTGGTGACGGCGATCAGTACGAGTGCGACGGCGCGTTCCCACATCCGCTCGGGCCTGCCCAGCTGTATGGGAATTGCCGGCTCGTTGGTCATTTCAGTCCCTGCTGTCAACGCTACGTATTGCTGACCGAACATTCAGCGCTACCGAACCATACGGCCGGACCGAGCGGCGACGCCAACGCGCGGCGTGGCGCTCGCACCGGGCAACGAACTCGTCCTGAGTTGTGCCGGTTCACTGTCATGGATATGCATGCGAAGCACCATGGGATGAATATTCTTCAATGGGCGGGGAGAGGGAGGGCCGGCGCTCGGCCGGGCGGCCGTCAGAAGGTCGTTCGCGCCCGCCCGCGCCGCGGGGAGTCCGCCCCCGGCTCCGCCGCCGGACGGCCGGGGATCCGGCCCGGTCCGACCGCCGGACGGAGGGCGGCCGGGCGCAGCGCGCCACGACCCGTACTGAGGCGAGGGACCCCTGTCGGACTCATGGGGGTGAACGTATCCCCCGCTCTCGATTCAGTGTTCGCATTTGCTTATCGTTTACCGAATCCTCATGACTCGGCTGGCTGAAACCAGCCCCCTCCACATAAGCGGAAGCTGTCTGTCCGGTAGTTCGGCTCCCCCGGGCGCAGCCGCGATGACCCGCGGATACCACAGAGCAGGCCCCCGGCGCACTCCGGCGCGCCGACACACCGGGGAAGGTTGCGCGAATGCTTCCGCCCGCGCGGAGAACGGCCGGATCCATGAATCGCCGCGGAGTCAGCCGTGCAACGCCCGACGATCTCGCCCGGCGACGGCCCCGGACGGGCCGGGTACTGTGACGCCGATGTTCTCCCCCTCCGGCCCCACCGCCCGCGAACTGGCCGTCCAGGCGCTCTCCTCGGTCGAGCGAGGCTACGACCTCCTCGCCCCCTCGTTCGACGCGACCCCCTTCCGCACCCCGGACCTGGTGCTCGATCCGGTGGTGCGCGCGGTGCGCGCGCTCGGCCCCTTCCGGTCCGGGCTCGACGTCTGCTGCGGTACGGGCGCGGGGACCGAGGCGCTGCGGCGGCTCTGCGCGGACCGGGTCACGGGCGTCGACTTCAGCGCAGGGATGCTGGCCCGGGCGCGGGCCGCCCTGCCGCCCGCCCCGGACGGGCCCGGCGTCGGCTGGGTCCGGGCCGACGCCCGGGCCCTCCCCTTCGTCTCCGCCTTCGACCTGGTCACCAGCTTCGGCGCGTTCGGCCACTTCCTGCCCGCCGAACGGCCGGACCTCTTCGCCGGGATCCACCGGGCGCTGCGCCCCGGCGGGCTGTTCGTCTTCCCGCTGCCCGCTCCCCCGCCGGTCGGCTCCCGGACGTACTGGTCGCTGTGGGCGTTCGACGCCGTGATGCGGGTGCGGAATCGGGTGTGGCGGCCGCCCTTCGTCATGTACTACCGCACCTTCCGGCTCGCCGACGTCCGGGACGAGCTGGTCCGGGCGGGCTTCTCGGTCGGGTCGATCCCGCTGGAGGAGCTGGGCCGCCGCCCGGACGGCGCGCCGAACTGCCGTCTGGTGACGGCCCGCAGGACCGGCTGAACGCGCGGCCGGACCGAGCGCGCGGCCCGGACCGGACCCGTCGCGCCGACCGGGCGGGTCCGGCCGGTCCCGGCGCTCAGGCGGGCGAGCCCAGGCGCGGGGCGTCGTGGTGGATGGGGATGTGCGCGCCCGTCAGGGAGAGTCCGCTGCCGCCGCGTCGCTCGGCGACGATCTCCGCGGCGATCGAGAGGGCGGTCTCCTCGGGCGTATGGGCCCCGAGGTCCAGCCCGATGGGGCTGTGCAGCCGGGCGAGTCCGGCGTCCGGCACCCCGGCCTCGCGCAGCCGCCGCACACGGTCCTCGTGCGTACGGCGGGAGCCCATCGCGCCGACGTAGGCGACCGGCAGCGTCAGCGCGTGCACCAGGAGCGGCACATCGAATCTGGGGTCGTGGGTGAGGACGCACAGCACCGTGCGGGAGTCGGTCACGGTGGCGGCGAGATAGCGGTGCGGCCAGTCGACGACGACCTCGTGGGCGTCCGGGAAGCGGGCCGGGGTGGCGAAGACGGGGCGGGCGTCGCAGACGGTGACCCGGTAGCCGAGGAAGGCTCCGACGCGGGCCAGCGCCGAGGCGAAGTCGACCGCGCCGAAGACGATCATCCGGGCGGGCGGCACGCTGGTCTCGACGAGTACGGTCAGCGGGCTCTCGCACCGCTCGCCGTCCCCGCCGCCGAGCACGGCGCGGCCGGTGCTCCCGGCGTCCAGCATCGCCCCGGCCCGGCCCACCGCCACGCGGTCGAGCCCCGGCCCGGCGCCGAGGGTGCCCTCGTGCCCTCCGCCCGGCCGGACCAGCAGGGCCTGTCCCGCGCTCGGTCCGGGGCCGTCGGCGGCCCGGACCAGGGCGACCGTCTCGCCCCGGGCGGCGGCGGCCAGCGCGCCGGCGAGCACCCGGCCCGGTCCCTCCCGGAGCGCGGGAGGGGAGCCGTCCGGCGCCCCGGCATCGGCGGACCGGGGCGCGCGGACCGGCGCGACCAGGACATCGATGACTCCGCCGCAGGTCAGACCCACGGCGAAGGCGTCCTCGTCGCTGTACCCGAAGCGCTCGACGACGGTCTCGCCGTCGTCGAGCGCCCGTCGGCACAGTTCGTACACCGCCGCCTCCACACACCCTCCGGAGACCGATCCGATCACCGTGCCCTCGCTGTCGACGGCCAGGGCCGCGCCCGGGGGGCGCGGTGCGCTGCCGGTGACGGCCACGACGGTGGCGACGGCGAACGAGCGGCCCTGGCGGACCCATCGGCCGAGTTCCTCGGCGATGTCCAGCATGGCGGCCTCCTCGGGGGCTCCTCGGGGTGCGGCGGGCGGACCGGTCAGCCGCCGGTGAGGTGCTCGGGCCGGACCGGGACGCGGTTCAGCTCCAGCCCGGTGGCGTCCCGGATCGCCGCGAGCACGGCGGGGGTGGACGAGAGGGTGGGGGCCTCGCCGACGCCGCGGAGCCCGTAGGGGGCGTGGCTGTCGGCGAGTTCGAGCACATCGACGGGGATCGCCGGGGTGTCGAGGATGGTGGGGATCAGATAGTCCGTGAAGGAGGGGTTGCGGACCTTCGCGGTCACCGGGTCGACGAGGATCTCCTCCATGATCGCCATGCCGAGGCCCTGGGTGGTGCCGCCCTGGATCTGCCCGGCGACGGAGAGCGGGTTGAGCGCCTTGCCGACGTCCTGGGCGCAGGCCAGCTCGACCACCTTGACCAGGCCCAGTTCGGTGTCCACCTCCACCACGGCGCGGTGGGCTGCGAAGGAGTACTGGACATGGCCGTTGCCCTGCCCGGTGACCCGGTCGAACGGCTCGGTGGGCCGGTGCCGCCACTCCACCTCGGCCTCGACCGTCTCGTCCCCGAGCAGCTCCGCCAGATCGGCCAGCGCCTCGCCGCCGCCGGTGACCACCCGGCCGCCCTCCAGCAGCAGTCCGTCCTCGGCCCAGGCGGGGTGGCGGGCGCCGAAGAGCCGGCGGCCCCGCTCCAGCACCCGTTCCCGGACGGTCTCGCAGGCGTGTTTCACGGCCCCGCCGGTGACATAGGTCTGGCGCGACGCGGAGGTGCCGCCGGCCGAGCCGATCCGGGTGTCGGCGGGCCGCACTGTGACCTGGGCGACGCCGAGTTCGGTGCGGGCGATCTGGGCGTGGACGGTGATGCCGCCCTGGCCGACCTCGGCCATCGCGGTGTACACGGTCGCGACCGGGACCCCGCCGGCGTTCTGGAGGCTCACCCGGGCGGTGGAGTAGTCGTCGAAGCCCTCGGAGAAGCCGACGTTCTTGATGCCGACCGCGTAGCCGACGCCCCGGACGACGCCCTCGCCGTGGGTGGTGTTGGAGAGTCCGCCGGGCAGGGCGCGGAGGTCGGGTGCGCCGCCCGCGGTCTCCCACTGGCGCTCCGGCGGCAGCGGGCGGGCCTTGACCCTGCGCAGCAGTTCGGCGACCGGGGCCGGGGAGTCCACCGGCTGGCCGGTGGGCATCAGGGTGCCCTGTTCCATGGCGTTGCGGCGGCGGAACTCGACCGGGTCCAGGCCCAGCCGGGCGGCCAGCTTGTCCATCTGGGCCTCGTAGGCGAAGCAGGCCTGGACCGCGCCGAAGCCGCGCATGGCCCCGCAGGGCGGGTTGTTGGTGTAGAGGGCGAGGGCCTCGACGTCGACGTCGTCCACGGCGTAGGGGCCGACCGCGAGGGACGCGGCGTTGCCGACGACGGCGGGCGAGGAGGAGGCGTACGCGCCGCCGTCCAGGACGATCCGGCAGCGGACGTGGGTGAGCCTGCCGTCCCGGGTCGCGCCGTGCTCGTAGGTCAGTCTCGCCGGGTGGCGGTGGACATGGCCGAAGAAGGACTCGAAGCGGTTGTAGACCATTTTGACGGGCCGGCCGGTGCGCAGCGCGAGCAGACAGGCGTGGATCTGCATCGAGAGGTCCTCGCGGCCGCCGAACGCGCCGCCGACCCCGGCGAGCGTCATCCGGACCTTGTCCTCGGGGAGGCCGAGGACGGGGGCGATCTGGGCGAGGTCGGAGTGGAGCCACTGGGTGGCGACGTGGAGTTCGACGCCGCCGTCCTCGGCGGGGATCGCGAGTCCCGACTCGGGTCCCAGGAACGCCTGGTCCTGCATGCCGAAGACATAGCTGCCGCGGACGGTGACCTCGGCGCGGCGGGCGGCCCGGGCGGCGTCGCCCCGGACGATCGGCTGGCGGTGGAGGATGTTGGGGTGCGGGACATGGCCGCTGTGGTGGTCGGCGCGGGCCTCGTGGACCAGGGGCGCGCCGGGCGCGGTGGCGGAGGCCTCGTCGGTGACCAGCGGCAGTTCCTCGTAGTCGACGCGGATCCTCTCGGCGGCGCGGCGGGCGGTCTCGGGGTGGTCGGCGGCGACGAGGGCGACGGGCTCGCCGTGGTGGCGGACCTTGCCGGTGGCGAGGACGGGGGTGTCCTTCATCTCCAGTCCGTAGGTCGTCACGGCGGTGGGGAGGTCCTCGTGGGTGAGGACGGCGCGGACGCCGGGGACGGCGAGCGCCCGGGAGATGTCGACGGAGCGGATGGCGGCGTGGGCGAGGGGGGAGCGCAGGGTGTGGCCCCAGAGCATGTCCTCGTGCCACATGTCGGAGGAGTAGGCGAACTCTCCGGTGACCTTGAGGAGGCCGTCGGGGCGGAGGGTGGACTCGCCGACGCCCCCGGCGGTGCGGGAGCCCTGGGTGAGGGCGCCGGGCGGCCTCGTGGTGGTCATCGGTCCTCCCCCTCCTGGCGGGCGGCGGCGAGCCGGACCGCGTCGAGGATCTTCTCGTAGCCGGTGCAGCGGCAGAGATTGCCGGAGAGCGCCTCGCGGATGTCGGCGTCGGACGGCAGGGCGTTGCGCTCCAGGAGTTCGTCGGCGGCGACGAGGAGGCCGGGGGTGCAGAAGCCGCACTGGACGGCGCCGGCGTCGATGAAGGCCTGCTGCACGGGTGAGAGGCCCAGGGCCTCGGGGCTCCAGCGGCGGGCGTCGCTCGGGTCGGCGCCGGTCGCGGGGCGGCCCGCGCGCCGGGCCGCGTGGTCGGCGAGTCCTTCGACGGTGACGATGTCCCGGCCTTCGGCCTGACCTGCGGCGACCAGACAGGAACAGACCGCGACCCCGTCGAGCCGGACCGTACAGGATCCGCATTCGCCCTGCTCACAGGCGTTCTTGGAGCCGGGCAGGCCCATGCGTTCCCGCAGGACGTACAGCAGGCTCTCGCCCTCCCACACATCGTCGGCCTGCTGCCGTCTGCCGTTGACGGTGAAACTCACACGCATGGGGCGCTCCTTCCCTCACGGTACGACTCCCACGTCCAGCCGAGCGTCCGGCGCGCCATCACCCCGACCGCGCGGCGGCGGTAGCCGGCGGTGCCGCGCACATCGTCGATGGGGTCGCAGGAGGCGGCCGCCAGCTCGGCGAAGCGCGCGGCGACCGACGGGGGGATGATCTTCCGGCTCTCCCAGAGGCCGTCCTCCTCCAGCGCCGCGCTCAAAAACTCCTCGGCCGCGGCGGCCCGCACGGGGGTGGGGGCGGCGGAGCCGATGCCGGTGCGGACCGTGCGGCGGCGGGGGTGCAGGGCGACGGCGAAGGCGCAGACGGCGATGACCATCGCGTTGCGGGTGCCGACCTTGGAGAACTGCTGGGGTCCGTCGGCGCGGGCGATGTGGACGGCCCGGATCAGCTCGTCGGGGGCGAGCGCGTTGCGTTTCACGCCGGTGTAGAAGGAGTCGACGGGGATACGGCGGCTGCCGCGCACCGACACGGCCTCGATCTCGGCCCCCGCGGCGAGGAGGGCCGGATGGGCGTCCCCGGCCGGGGAGGCGGTGCCCAGATTGCCGCCGACCCCGCCCCGGTTGCGGATCTGCGGGGAGGCCACGGTGTGCGCGGCGATCGCGAGACCCGGCAGCTCGGCGCGGAGATTCTCCATGATCCGCGTGTACGGGACGCTCGCGCCGAGCCGTACGGCGTCCTCGCCGACCTCCCACTCCCCCAGCTCACCGATCCGGCCGAGGTCCATCAGGCGGTCGGGGCGGCGGCGGTCGAAGTTGATCTCGACCATCACATCGGTGCCGCCCGCGATGGGCACGGCGTCGGGGTGCTCGGCCTTGGCGGCGAGCGCTTCCTCCCAGCTGGCGGGCCGAAGAAAGTCCATGAAGGCTCTTTTCTGGGATCTCGCTGGCTTCATCGGGCGACGGCCGCGGTGCGCGCCCGGCTCGCCGACGGGTCTCGGCGAGTTCCTTCCCCGTGCGCAGCCGAAGTGATCCGGCCCCAGTCAACAAGGGTGCGCCGGGTCCGGTGCAGTCACCGAAGACATGAAGGAGTTGGCTGGCCGCCGAGGTCTTCTTGTAGATTCGAACGAAAAGCGGGGCTCGGTGATACCACCGTTCCCCCAGGGACACGGCGGCCCCATGCCGCCGAAGACGACGAGACGGATCGGCGAGGGCGAGATGCGGCTGCGCGCACTGCTGGAGAACGACGCGCTGGGCCTGCGGCTGCTCGGCGGCGCCCAGGAGCTGGACCGGGGCGTGCGCGGGGTGATGACCACGGACCTGCGCGATCCCAGCCGCTATCTGTCCGGCGGCGAGCTGGTGCTGACCGGGCTGGCCTGGCGGCGCTCGCCGGAGGACTCCGAGCCGTTCGTCCGGATTCTGGCGGGTGCGCAGGTCGCGGCGCTGGCGGCGGGCGAGGCGGAGCTGGGGGCGGTGCCGCCGGATCTGGTGGCGGCGTGCGAGCGGCACCGGCTGCCGCTCTTCGCCGTCCATGAGTCGGTGGCGTTCGCGACGGTGACCGAGTACGTCGTCCGGCAGGTCTCGGGCGAGCGCGCGGGCGATCTGGCCGCGGTGGTGGACCGCCACCGCAGGCTGATGACCTCGGGCCCGGCGGGCGGCGGCCCCGACGCGGTGCTCGACCTCCTCGGCACCGATCTCGATCTGCGGGCCTGGGTGCTGTCGCCCACCGGCCGGCTGATCTCGGGCGAGGGCGAGGGGGAGCCGCTGCCGGCCGCCGTACGGGTCGCGCTGGCGGGCGAGCATCTGGCGGCGGCCCGCACCGGGCGGCGCGGGCCGCACCGGGCGACGGTGAACGGCACGGCGTACTCCCTCTTCCCGATCGGCGGCGCGGGCCGGGGGACCCCGGCGGCGGGCCGGGACGCACGGGAGAGCGTGCTCTTCGACTGGCTGCTGGCGGTGGAGGCCGACGCGGGCGACTGGCCCGCCGAGCGGCTGGATCTGCTCCAGGGCGTCACCCAGCTGATCGCGGTGGAGCGGGAGCGCCGGGAGACGGCCCGCGCGGTGCGCCGCCGGCTGGCCCAGGAGGTGCTGGAGCTGGTCCAGACGGGCGCCGCGCCCGCCGAGATCGCGGCACGGCTGCGGGCGGCCGCGCCGGTGCTGCTGCCGGGGCTGGGGACCGCGCCGCACTGGCAGATGGTCGTCGCCCGGGTGGAGTGGGCCCCCGACGGGGCCGGCGCGGTCCCGGAGGCGGGTCCGGCGGCCCAGTCGCTGCTGGAGGAGATCCTCGTCAGCCCCTCGGACGCCGGACCGGACTCCTCGGACCGGATCGCGGTCGCGCACGCGGGCGGCGAGGCGATCGCCCTGCTGCCGCTGCCCCAGGCCGGCGGACCGGACGCGGAGCCCGGGCCGGGCCCCGAGGAGGGGCTGCACGCGGAGGCGCTGCTCGCCCGGGTCCGCGAGCCGCTGTCGGCCGGTCTCGGCGACGACGGCCGGCTGACGATCGGCGTGAGCGCGGCGGTCAGCTCGGCGGAGGGGCTGCGCGGCGCGCTGGAGGAGGCCCGGCACGCCCGCCGGGTCGCCGCGGCCCGCCCCGGCCGGGTGTGCGCCGCGGGCCACCACGAGCTGGCCTCGCACGTACTGCTGCTGCCGTTCGTCCCGGACGACGTCCGGCGGGCGTTCACGGCCCGGCTGCTCGACCCGCTGCGGGAGTACGACCTGCGCCACCGGGCGGAGCTGATTCCGACGCTGGAGGCGTTCCTGGCGAGCGACGGCTCCTGGACCAGGTGCGCGCAGCGGCTGCATCTGCATGTGAACACGCTGCGGTACCGGGTGGGGCGGATCGAGCAGCTCACCGGGCGGGATCTGTCCCGTCTGGAGGACAAGCTGGACTTCTTCCTCGCCCTGCGGATGAGCTGAGGCACCGGGCGCGGGCCGGGTCGGGCAGTCCCGGCGCGACGGCGCCGGGTCGGGCCGGGCGGTCGCGGCGGGGGCCGAGCGGTTCCGGCGCGGGTCACCGGGCGGGGGCGGCGGGCGCTCCGGTCGCCCTGTGCCGTTCCGCCGCCGCCTCGACGCCGTCCAGCAGCACGGCCAGCCCCTCGGCGAAGACGTCGTCCTGTTCGCGTTCCCACGCGGTCCCGGAGCCGCCGCCCTCGCGGGGGGACGAGGACTCGGCGGCGAGCCGCACCGACCGGGGGAAGCGGGCAGCGAAGTCGGGCGCGACCTCGGCCAGCAGCGCGGAGCGGCCCGCCCACCACTCCGCGTCGGAGACTCCGGTCGCCGTCGCCGCCCGCCCGGACTCGGCGGCGGTCCGCGCGGAGCCCCGGACGTAGTGGAACAGCGAACTCACCACGGCCCGCAGGGTCCTGGGCGGCAGCCCGGCCCCGTCCAGGGCCCCGAGCAGCGACTCCAGTACGGCCTGCTCGTGCGGGCCCAGCACCGGGCGGGCGTACGAGACCTGGAGCACCCAGGGGTGGCGCAGGCACAACGCCCGCAGCTCCCCGGCCCACACCGTCACGGCGGCCCGCCAGTCCTCCCCCGCGCCGTCCCCGGCGGGCGGTCCGGACAGCTCCGCGTGCACCCGGTCGTACATCAGGTCGAGGAGTTCCGCCTTGCCGGGCACATAGGTGTAGAGGGTCATGGAGGAACGTCCGAGCCGCTCGGCCACCGTGCGCATCGAGAGACCGGCCATGGTCTCCGCGTCGGCGACCTCGATCGCCGCCGCCACGACGGCGTCGACGCTCAGCGCGGGCTTGGGCCCGGGAGCGGTCCGCCCGCCCTCGCCGCCCTCGGTGTCGCCGGAGCGCGCCCACAGCAGGGCCATGGACACAGCCGCGTCGCCCTGACCGGCGATGATGCTCACCAGAGATCTCCTTACGTCATAAGGTATTGTCCGAGCCATCACTTTACAGCGTAAGGAAATATGAGGGCCCGGCGACGGGCCGGATCGGGAGAGAGCCGATGACCGAGGCGACACTGCACGACGGAAGCTCCCTGGAACTGACCGTCCACGGCGACGGACCCGACCTGCTGCTCCCGGTCGACCCGCGTCCGGCGGAGGGATCGCGCGCCGAGGAGCTGCGGAAGTGGGGGGTGGACCCGGCGCTGGGACGGACCCTGATCGACGGGCTCGGCGACGCGTTCCGCGTCATCGCCTTCGACTACGAGGGCCACTTGATGAGGACGCCCCGGCCGGACACCCTGACGCCCGACAGCATCGCCGCCGATCTGCTGGCGGTCGCCGACGCCGCCGGGGCCGGCCGGTTCGCCTACTACGGCTACTCATGGCTGGCGCTGAGCGGGCTCCAGCTCGCGATCCGCACCGACCGCCTCTCGGCGCTCGTCATGGGCGGCTTCCCGCCCGTCGACGGCCCCTACGCCGAGATGCTCCGGGTCACCGCGGCCGCCCACGAGATGTCGGGCCCGGCCCCGAGCGCCCCCGAGCCCGCCGCCGGATCGGCCGACGCCGACTGGTCTGCCGCGAAGGTGTCGATGAGCCGGGCGCAGACCGGCCAGTTCCTCACCCTCTACCGAGCCCTGCGGGGCTTCGACGACCGGGCCGCGCAGGCGCTGATCGGCTGCCCCCGGCTGTGCGTGGTGGGCTCGGCGGACGAGATCCGCTACGGCGAGCGCTGGGGCGGGGTGACCGTGCGCGTCGCGGGCCCGGTGGTGGCGGGGCGCGCCGAGCTGGAGGCCGCCGGGTGGGACGTGGCCGTCCTGGACGGGCTCGACCACACACAGGCCATGCAGCCCGAGCGGATGCTGCCCGTGCTGAAGCCCTGGCTCACCGCGCGGCTGACCCCGTGACCGCGTGACCCCGTGACCGCCCGGGCCGTCGCTCAGACCCGCGCGATCAGCCCATAGCGCTCGTCCGTCACCGCGCGGCCCCACAGCAGGGCGTCGTCGCCGAGGGGCTCGACCCGAAGCTCGGCGACGAGCGGGCGCACCGCGTCCGCCAGCTCTTCGGCGCCGACGCCCCCGTGCCACGGCAGCGTGTCCGCCCCCGCCACATACGGGTCCGCCGCCGCCCCGGCCTCCCGCCAACGCCCCTCCACCAGAACGAGCGTGCCGCCCGGGCGGATCCTGCTCACCCACTCCTTCAGCGCGGCCCCCGGATCGGGCAGCGTCCACACCAGATGACGCGAGAGCACCACGTCGAACCGCTCGTCGCCGAGCGGCGGCGCGGCCGCGTCGCCCACCAGGAACCGGCCCGCCAGCCCGCCGGCCACCAGCTTGACCCGGGCCCGCTCGACCATCCTCGGGGACAGATCCACCCCCGTGACCCGATGTCCTACCTCGGCCAGCAACCGGGCCAGGGAGCCTGTGCCGCACCCCACGTCCAGCACGTCCGCCGGGCCCAGCGGAAGCCACGAGTCGAGCAGCCGGGCCCAGCGGGCGCGCGTCGCCCCGTCCCTCAGGCCATGATCCGGCTCATCGTCGAAGCGCGGGGCGGCGGCGTCCCAATAGGCCCTGACCTCAGCGGAATTCGTCATCCCCCGATCCTCCCACCCCCCACTGACACCCCTCCCTCCCCCACGCCGCCCACCCACCGATCCACGAACGCACACCCCCACACACCATCCCAACCCGCGACGCGAACCCAGCCGTCCCGCGACAGGAACCCAGCCCGTCCCGCGACGCGAACCCAGCCCGTCCGGCGATTGAGGACGGACCCGCACCACGGGACCCCGCAGCCAACCGCACCACCACACCGGGGCTCCGCCCCGCACCCCGCGCCTCAAACGCCGGCGAGGCTGAGGGGTTCCACAAGCCCGTCCGGCGATTGAGGACGGACCCGCACCACAGGACCCCGCAGCCAACCGCACCACCACACCGGGGCTCCGCCCCACACCCCGCGCCCCAAACGCCGGCGAGGCTGAGGGGTTCCACAAGCCCGTCCGGCGATTGAGGACAAACCGAACCCGAGAGGCATCACGCCCCCTCGCCCGCGGAGCGCCACAGCACGCGCCGGAACGCGCCCGGCACCGCGGACAGCTCGCTCCACACCCCTTCCTGCGCGACGCGCCCCGCCTCCAGGACGGCGACGCGGTCCGCGCGGCGGATCGTCGCGGCGCGGTGGGCGATGACGACCTTGGTGCAGGGGGGCAGACCTGCCGCCAGTTCCGCGTCGCCGACCCCGTCGAGGCGTGCCGTCGTCTCGTCGAGCACCAGCACTCTCGGCTCCGTCAGAAGCGCCCTGGCCAGCGCCACCCGGGCGCGCTGGCCGCCGGACAGGGTCGCACCGCGTTCGCCGACCGGCGTGTCGTACCCCTGCGGCAGCGCCCGTGCGACGGCGTCGACCCCGGTGGCGGCCGCGATCTCGTGGAGCCGCAGCTCGGTCGCCGCGGGCGCGCCGAGGCGCAGGTTCTCCGCCAGCGTCCCGTGGAAGAGCGGGGCGTCCTGGCCGACGACGGCCACCGCGCCGCGCAGTTCCCGTTCGGAGATGTCGCGGAGATCCACGTACTCCCCGTTCTCCGCGACCAGTTCGACGCTCCCCTCGGCCGGGTCCCAGAACCGGGCGATCAGATGCGCGCAGGTCGACTTGCCCGCGCCGGAGACCCCGATCAGGGCCACCGTCCGTCCCGCCGGGACGAACAGATCCACCCCGTCGAGCACGGGAGCCCCGCCGTAGTCGAAGCGGACGCCCCGCAGCCGTACCCCGAGCGGTCCGGGCGGAACCGGCTTCGGCGAGGAGGGCTCGGGCGCGCCGGCGGGGGCCCCGGCGGCGGCGCCCACCCGGGCCGCGGCGGCCCGCAGCCCGCCCGCCTGCCCCAGCGCCGCCGCCGCGTCGGCGACCGGCGCGAGCACCCCGAGGGCGAGCGCCATCGCGGCGGGCGCCCAGGCCCCGGGGACCCGCGCGGCGGCGACCGCGACCACCGCCACGACCGCCGCGACCACCAGCAGATCGCGGATCGCGGCCGCGTCCGCCTCCCAGGACTGCTCGGCCCGCTGGGCCTGTCCGAGCCGGCGGCCGAGCCCCCGCAGCCGGGCCCGCCGCCGCTCCAGCGCGCCGAAGGCCAGCAGTTCCCGCAGTCCGTCGACGCTCTCGACCGCCTCGGCGGAGAGCCGGGCGGCCGCTTCCCGGGTGCGGGCGGCGCGTTCGGCGCGCCCGCGCCCCTCCAGCAGCGGTGCGAGCGCCAGCAGTGCGGCGGCCGGCAGTACGGCGGCGAGCAGCCACGGCTCCACGGCGGCCAGCACCAGCGTGCCGCCGCCGAACACCGCCCCGGTCGCGAGGAGCTGGGCCACGGCGTGCGCGTAGAAGAATTCGAGCGCCTCCACGTCCCCCATCGCGGCCGACGCGAGGTCCCCGCTGCGCCGCCCGTCGATCCGCGCGGGCGCGCTGCGGGCGAGCCCGTCGAAGACGCGGACCCTCAGTTCGGCCAGGACCCGGTAGGCGAGGTCGTGCGAGAGGTCCATCTCCCACCAGGTGGCGAGCGCCCGCAGCAGCACCAGTCCGACGAGCGCGGCGAGCACTCCGGGTCCCGGCGCGGCGGAGTCGATGACCGCCGTCCCGACGGCGTGCGCGGAGAGCGCGACCAGCGCGGCGAGCGCGGACTGTCCGACGAGGGCGGCGCAGACCGTCCGTACGGTCATGCCGCGGTGCGCCCCGAGGACGGGCAGCAGACCGCGCAGGGCCCCGGCCCGGGGCGGCTCGGGCTCCGGGCCCGGCTCAAGGCCCGACTCCGGCTCCAGGTCCGGATTCACGTCCGGATTCACGTCCGGGTCCGGGCGGTTCGTCGTGCTCACGCGGCCCGCACCGCCTCGACCAGCCGGGCGTACACGCCGTCGCGGGCCAGCAGGTCCGCGTGCTCGCCGACCGCCTCGACCCGTCCGCCGTCGAGGACGACGATCCGGTCGGCGTGGCGTACGGAGGCCAGCCGGTGGGCGACGACCAGACAGGTCCGCCCGCCCGCCGCCCGGATCAGCTCGCGTACGATCCCGGCCTCCCGGTGCTCGTCCACCGCGCTGGTCGCCTCGTCCAGGACGAGGACGGGCGCGTCGGCGAGCAGCGCCCGGGCCAGGGCGAGCCGTTGCCGCTGTCCGCCGGAGAGGGTGGAGCCGCGTTCGCCGACCACGGTGGCGTATCCGGCGGGCAGCCGGAGTATCTCGTCGTGGACGCCGGCCGCCCCGGCCGCCGCGTACAGCTCGGCGTCGCTCGCCCCGGGCCGGCCGAGCCGGATGTTGGCGGCGACGGAGTCGTGGAAGAGATAGGTGTCCTGGGAGACCACGGCCGTCGCGCGGCGCAGCGCGTCGAGGGAGTACGCGGTGGTCTCGGCCCCGCCGACCCGGATCCGTCCGGCGTCCGGGTCGGCCTGACGGAGCAGCAGCGCGAGGAGGGTCGACTTGCCCGCGCCGGAGGGGCCGACGATCGCGGTGGTGCGTCCGGCGGGGGCGGTGAAGGAGACGTCGGCGAGCGCGGGCCGCTCCCCGCCGGGGTGGGTGAAGTCCACGTTCTCGAAGCGGATGTCGGGCGGGCCGTTCCAGTCGGCGCCGAGGCGTCCCTCGTCGGGGACGGCGTGCGGGGCGGTGCGGAGCCGGGCGATGCCGTCCGCGGCCGAGACGCCGAGATAGCCGGAGTGCCAGGCGCGGGAGAGGTCGCGTACGGGCCGGAAGCACTCGGAGGCCAGCAGGAGCAGGAGATAGGTCCCGGCGGCCGTGGCGCCCGGGCCCGCGGCGGATCCGCCGGAGGCGGCGGTCGCGCAGGCGAGGAGGACGGCGGCCAGCGTCCCGCCCTGGACGGCGAGATCGGTGATGCCGGTGTCGACGAGGGAGACCCGCAGTTTGGCGACGGTGGCCCGGTGCAGCTCGCCGGACCGCTCCTCCAGCCGGGCCCGGACCCGCCCCACCGCGCCGGCCGCGCGGAGGTCGGGCATGCCCTGGAGGGCCTCCAGATAGTCGGCGGCCAGCGCCTCGTACGCTCCCCAGTGCTGTCGGCCGCGCCGCGCCAGCAGCCGGTCCCACCAGCGGGGCGCGAGGAGCGCGAGCACCAGCGCGGGGGCGAGGACGGCGGCCGCCCAGGGCTCGACGAGGGCGGTGGCGGCCAGCAGCGGCAGGGGCAGCGCGCAGGTGACGAGGGCCTGGGGCAGATAGCGCGACACATACGCGTCCACGCCCTCGACCCCGTCCACGAGCGTCGCCCGGACGGCCCCGGCCCGGTCCCCCGCGCTGTCCGGCGGTCCGGTGCGGCCGAGGCGTACGAGGAGTTCGTCGCGGAGCGCGGTGCGCACCGCCGCCCCCGCGTCGACGGCGACGGTCCGCTGCCGGCGGGAGAGCGCGGCCCGGATCAGCACGGCGGCGAGGACGCCGCCGAGGAGCGCGGGGAGCGCGCCCGTACCGCCGCGCGCGATCCCGGCGAGGGCGAGGGCGAGCAGGACGGCCTGGGCGAGATGGGTGAGGGCGACGGCTCCGAGCAGCCCGGTCGCCAGAAGCAGGGGCCGGCGGGCGGTGCGTGCCGCGCGCAGCAGCTCCGGGTGGAGCATCATGAGGTCTCTTCTCCTGTGGTGGTACGAGGGGCGGCGGCCGGGGTGCGGCGGCGGCCCAGGGCGAGCCCGTGGATCACCCAGTCGCGCCCGGGCTCCCCGCCGAGCGCGGCCCCGAGGTCGGCCCGCTGCCAGGAGCCGACGGGCCGGGACGCCGTTCCGAGGGCGGCGGCGGCGAGTTGGGCGTGTCCGACGGCGTGTCCGGCGAGCAGATGGTCGCGGCGGATCCGGGCGGGGCCCGCGTCCCGGGGGCAGCCGTACGCGAGGAGTACGGCCCCGGCCCCGGTGAGCCAGCCCTGCCCGGCGGCCCAGACGGCGAGGGTGGGGAGCACCTCGCCGGTGGCGAGCGTCCGGGGCGCGCCGTGCTCCGTGCCGATCAGTCCGGGCGCGTCCCGGCCGCCGACGGCCAGGCACCAGCGCGGCCCGTCGGCCGGGCAGACGGCCTCGGCGGCCTCCAGGACGGCCAGGAGGGTCTCGCGGTTCGGCGGCGGGGCGCCGGAGCCGATCTCCCCGGGGTCGGCGCTGCGCCGCCGGAGCGGCGGGGACGTCGCGGCGGGGGGCCGGGCGCGGGCCCGGATCCACTCCGCGCCCCGGGCCCCCGCGACTTCGCCGAGGACCCGCCGGGCCTCGGCCAGATCGCCGGGAGCCCCGTCGTCGGGCCGCTCCTCCGGCTCGGCCGCCCGGTCCCGAAGCTCTCCGCCCCGAAGCTCTCCGTCCCGAAGCTCCGCCTCCCGAAGCTCCCCGTCCCGAAGCTCCGCCTCCCGAAGCTCCCCGTTCCAAAACTCCGCGTCCCGGAGCTTTCCGTCCCGGAGTTCCCCCGCCCGAAGCTCCCCGTCCCCCGTCAGCCGCACCGCCGCCAGCGGGAAGCGCATCCCCTTCGCCGGATCGCCCGCGAAGGACGCTCCGACGCACCATGCCGGGGCCGGGGACCCGGCGGCCGGAGCGCCCTCGGCCGCCCGGGCCGCCGTCACCAGGCCCGCCGCCGCGTGCCCCACGTCCAGCAGCACCAGCGGCCAGCCCCGGTGGCCGTAGTGCGACACCGTCCGCTCCGGGCGCGCGCCGAGCAGCGCGAACGCGCCGCCGCGCGGGACCGGATCCGGCGCGCCGCCGAGCCCGAGGAGGAGATGGCGGCCGGGGTCGTACCCGTACCGCCCGGGGCGCACCCCGAGCCCCGCGCCCAGCAGCAGCCGGGTCTCGACCGGGTGGAGCGCGCCCGCCGACGGGACGGGGCGCAGCCGGCCGCCCGCGAGGGAGAGCCGCAGCAGGCGGTCCAGCGCGGGCGGTACGGGGAGCGGCTCCCCGTACGGCTCCGGCGGCGGCCCGGCGGCGAAGTCCGGTCCGGGGACCTCCGCCGATCTGGTCCGGGCCAGCGCCCGGCGGAGATACGACGACATCGCGATCAACCCGCTCTCACATGTGCGGCGGCGGTACGAGGGTGAGGTCGCCGGGTCCGTTCGGCGGCTCGGCGCGCCAGCCGCGCGCCACGGCGGCCTGCCCGAAGCGGGGGCAGCCGAAGTATCCGAAGGCGGCCGGGGCGTTGGGCACCAGGCCCGAGACCAGGACCCGGGCCACCCGCAGGGGCGTCTCGGCGACGTCCTCCGTGGTCAGGTCGAGGGTGATCACGCGGTGGCCGCCGGCGGCGAGACGCGCGTCGAGGGCGGTCCGGTCGCCGGGGGCGACGGCGTCGACGCCGACCACGCCCAGCTCCGGCCGGGTGAAGCGCCGGGCGAGCGGCGCGGTCCTGGGGTCGAGCCAGACCTGGACGTGCGCGCCCAGATCGCGTACGGCGGCGAAGTCCGTTCCGCAGTCGTCGAGATAGCGCCGGTCGGGGCGGTGGTCGAGATAGAGCCCCCGGGCCAGCACGCCGGCGTCGATCGCGCGGAACACCCAGCCGTCGGCGTCGACCGCGCCCTGGGTGAAGACCCAGGTGTGGACGGCCTCCAGCACCGCCTTGCGGGCCGCTTCGGCCGGGTCGTACCGGCAGGCGAAGCCCGCCGCGTGGATCCCGCGCGCCGGGTCGTGGACCAGGGCGGCCATACAGGGCGCGAACTCCGACGGCAGCTCCACGATCCAGACGTCGAGCGCACAGCCTTCGAGGTCGCGGGCGAGCCCGGGCACGGAGGCGGGGTCGATGCCGCGCGCGGGTCCGTCGAGATGCCACCACAGCTCCAGGGCGTCGCGTTCGACGACTTCGAGGAGGCCGCGCTCGACGGCGTCGTCGAAGCCCTGGCCGGTGGCGATGCCCGCGTAGTTGAGGTGGTGGGTGCGGGGGAGGTCGCGCAGCGCGCCCTGCCGCCAGTTGAGGTGGGTGAGCGCGACGGGGGCCCAGCACTCCTCGGCGGCGGTCCCGGCGGTGCCGGCGGCCTCGGCGGCCCGGGCCCAGAGCGCCGGGGTGTCGGCGGTCAGGGGCCGGTAGGGGAAGCCGGGCCGCCGGTACTGCCAGTCGGCGTACGCGGGGAGGTCCCCGGGGCCGTACACCGTCCGTCCCTCGGCGAGGAGTTCGGCGGCGGTGGCCCGGCGAGGCGCGTCGGGGTGGCCGGGCGGGGGGATCCGATTGCCGCAGTAGCGTTCGGCGGCCTCGGCGACGGCGGCGATCCTGGCCCCGGCCGGATCGCCGAAGGTGGTGCCCAGCGAGACCCGGTCGGCGGGCCACGCGCCGAAGCGGCGGGCGTCGGAGACCTCGGCCGTCATCGCGGTGTAGCGGGGCGGCGCGCCGGACGGATGCGGTACGGGTCCGACCGCGCGGATCAGCCCGCAGACGGGGTCCACGAGGTCGTCGGGCGTCATCGGGGTCATGAGCACATCTCCTGTACGGGGTCGACGCGGCGGCCGGGTCCGGCGGGGAGCAGCAGCGCGCCGCCCGCCGGGTCCAGGCTCCGGCGGGAGGGGGCGAGCCGGGTCGCGGTCATCGGGTTCTCGCCGGTGTGGGGGTTGCGGGCGTGGGCCGGGAAGTGGTGTCCGGAGATCTCCAGCCGGAGCCGGGAGCCGGCGGCGATCCGGCGGGCGAGGGGGCCGAGCGGGACGGTGAACTCCGCCGGGCGGGCGGCCGGGTCGGCGCGGCGCGCGGTGCCGAGGGCGAGGAGTTCGGCGCGGCCCCGGGCGTCGAGGGCGATCAGCCGGACGAACCAGTCCGCGACGGGGGTGTCGGCGGTGGCGCGCAGCCGGGCCCCGGCCGGGCCGAAGAGGTCGAGCGGGCGGGGCAGCGGCTCGGAGAGGAGCAGGGCGCGGTCGGGGGCGCGGTGGGTCGGGACGTCCAGGCGGTCGGAGCGGACGGGGTGGTCCGGGTCGGCGAGGAAGTCGCCCCCGTGGAGGAGCCGCAGACCTCGGGGGTGGCCGAAGGGCCACGGGCGGCGGCGCCGGGGGCGGTCGGCCGGGTGCCAGTGCTCGGCGCCGCCGAGGGCGACCGCGCCGCGGCGGTCCGGCGTCAGCGTTCCGGCCAGGGCGGCGCGCGCCCAGCGGGCGTACAGCTCGCCGAGGTCGATCCGGTGGCCCGGGCGGGCCTCGGGCGCCGGGTCGGCGGTGAGGCCGTGGCCCCACGGGCCGAGGAGCAGCCGGGCGGGGCCGGGCCAGCCGTGCCACAGGCCCAGGGTGTCGGCGGCGAACGGGTCGCGGGCCCCGCCGACCGCGAGCAGGGGGGTGAGGGCGGCGCGGGCGGGGTGTTCGGGGCGGGCGGGGCGGTCGGCGTCCCAGAGGACGGGCCAGGACGGGAGGGCTCGGCCGAGCCGGTCGGGGAGACGGGTGAGGGGGAGGTGTTCGAGCAGACGGGGGTCCTGGGCGAGGGCGCGGTCGAGGGCGGCGGGGTCGGAGTCCGGGCGGTCGCCGTGGGCGGCCCACCAGCCGGCGCGGGCCAGCAGCCGTTCCACGCCGGAGGGCTCCCGGGCGGTCTCGGCGGGGCCGAGGGCGGGGACGGCGGCGATGACGGCGTCGGGCGCGCCGCCGCCGGCCGGGCTCCGGAGCGGGGCGAGGGCGCAGTGCGCGGCGTACGAGGCGCCGGCGGTGACGACCCGTCCGTCGCTCCAGGGCTGGGCGCGGATCCAGCGCAGCGCGGCGGCGCCGTCTTCCGCCTCGCCGGTGTACGGGTGCCACTCCCCCTCCGCCCCGTGCCGCCCCCGCACATCCTCGACGATCGCGGCGAACCCGCGCGCGGCCCAGGAGCGGGCCTCGGGGAGGTGGTGGCGGCTGCCGTAGGGGGTGCGGATGAGGATGGCGGGGTGAGGGGGGTGGGGGGTGAGGGGGAGGATGAGGGTCATGAGTGCGGGTTGGGCCCGGGTGGGGAGGGGATGGGGGTGGCCCCGGGCGGGGAGGCCGGTGGGGGGTTGAGCCCGTCCCCGGGCAGCGGGCCGCACGGGGTGACGGGGCCGTCCTCAAACGCCGGACGAGCTGAAAACTCCAAGCCGCCCACAGACGGCGAGGCCGCTGAAGAGGTAGGGCTGACCCCGGACCGGAAGACCGGAGGGGAATCGGGCCCGACCCCGGACAGCGGGCCGCACGAAGTGACAGGGCCGTCCTCAAACGACGGACGAGCTGAAAACTCCGGGCCCTCCTCAGGGGCTGAGTCGGGTGGGGGGTTGAAGGCCGGGCGGGCTGAGGGTGTGGGGGCGTTCTTGGAGGGATTGCGGGGTGGTGGGGTTGGTGGGAGGGGGAGGGAAGGGGGGATGGGGAGGATGGGGTGGGGGGTGAGGGTGAGGGTGGGGAGGTGGAGGTGGTGGAGGAGGCGGGAGGGGGGTGAGGAGGTCGCCCAGGCGATGAGGGCGGCGGTGAGGAGTCCCGCGGTCAGGGCCGCGGACGCGGCGGTGTGGCCGGCGCCGGGGCCCTCCGCGCTCGGGCCGCGCCAGTAGGCGTCGAGTTCGCGGTGGGCCGGGGTCGCGGCGAGGCGGCGGAGGCGGACGTCGGCGGAGGTGACGTCGCCGGGGGCGGCGGCGAGGGGCTCCAGCCAGACCTGGTCCCCCTCGCGGTGACACCGCAGCCAGGCGACGGACCGTTCGGGCAGCCGGTCGGCCTCGTCCCAGAGGCCGGGCGGCACGGGCGCGTCCAGGCACCACACCACGGCGGTGCGGCCGGGCTCGGCCGCGTCCCCCGCCAGGGCGGTCGCGAGCCGGGACGGATCGACGCAGCGGACCGCGCCGCGCTCCGAGCGGACACAGCGGGCGAGTTGGTCGGTGAGCACGCGGTCGCCGAGGAGGAAGACCCGGCGGCCGCGCAGCGCGCCGCGCTCCGGGCGGCCCGCCGCCAGGAATCCGGCCTCGGCGAACGCCGCCGTGAGCCGGGCGAGTTCGGGTCCGGGGCCGGGTCCGGGGCCGGGGCCGGCGGGGGCCGTTCCGCGTACGGCGGCGAGCAGGGCCGCCTCGCCGACGCCGCCGGTGTCGACCCGGAGGAACTCCCCGTCGGCGGTGCGGACCGCGAGTCCGGGCCCGTCGGGGCCGGGGACGGAGACCAGGGCGACACCGGCGGCGAGCCGTTCGGCGGCCGCCCGAGGCACGAGGGACACGGGGCTGCTCCATGAGGTCGGACGGTCGGGAGAGGGGCGGGCCCGCCCGGGGCGGGAGAGCGCTTCCGGGCGGGCCCTGACGAACGGCGGTGCTTCCGGGGTTACTTGTCGTCGGCGGCGATCGCGTCCACCGCGGCCTCGTCCCCGTCGAACGGGTTCTCCACGAGGGCGTTGGAGTGGGTGGCGGAGAGGTGGGCGAGCTGGCCCTGCTCGGCGATCGGGCTGAACACCTTGTGCTGCTCCATGAGTTGGATCTCCATTCATCGGATGTCGATACGGAAATCGCCCGCGCCCCGGCCGAAGCCGTCGGCGTGCGGCGCACCACAGACACTAATGAATATGATTTTCATTCCGCAAGAGCCAGGGGATCGTCCAGCGGGTGATCCGGGTAACACACCGGCCACCCGCCCTCGGGATCGCGCCCCACCCGCCCCGCCACTCCCAGCACATCGGCCAGCAGCCCGGGCGTCACCACCTCCCCCGGCGGGCCGTCCGCGACCACGACTCCCGCGCGCAGGGCGACGATCCGGTCGGCGAAGCGGGCCGCGTGCCCGAGGTCGTGCAGCACCATCACCACCGTCAGCCCGCGCTCCCGGCGCAGCCGCACCACCGTCCGCATCACCTCCAGCTGATGCCGCAGATCGAGATAGGTGGTGGGCTCGTCCAGCAGCAGCACCCGGGTGTCCTGCGCCAGCGCCAGCGCGAGACGCACCCGCTGGCGCTCGCCGCCCGAGAGGGAGTCCACGGGCCGGTCGGCCCAGTCGCCGACCCCGACGTCCGCCATGGCCCGTACGCACACCTCGTCGTCGGCGTCCCGGAGCATCCCGAGCGGCCCCCGGACGGCGTACCGCCCCTGCCGTACGAGCTGTCGTACCGTCATGCCCGGCACGGCGGGGGCCGACTGGTGCAGCAGGGCGACCTTGCGGGCCGCCGCCCGGCGGGAGAGGGCGGCGAGGTCGTCGCCGTCGAGCAGCACCCGGCCGGAGCCGGGGCGCAGCAGTCCGGCGCAGAGTCTGAGCAGGGTGCTCTTGCCGCAGCCGTTGAGCCCGATGAGGGCCACCAGCTCCCCCTGGGCGACGGTCAGCCCGACGCCGTCGAGGACTTCGCGGCCGGGGTAGCCGAAGCTCAGCCGCTCCACCTGGATCATGTCTCCTCCTTCAGGGAGCGGCGGGCCACCGCGAGCAGCAGCACCGCTCCCGCACAGGTCGTCAGCGCGCCCGTGGGCACGCTCAGCCGGTCGGCGTCGAGCAGCTCGGCCAGCAGCCGGGAGAGCCACTGGGACGCCGCGTCCGCGCCGCCGACCACGGACGCGCCGAGCAGGGCCGCGCCGGGGAGCGCGATCCGCAGATCGGCGCCGAAGAGCGCGAACGCGAGGTGCGGCACCAGCAGGCCCACGAAGCCCATCGCCCCGACGGTCGCCACCGCGCCGGCCGTCAGCGCCACCGCGCAGACCAGCGCTCCCGCGCGGGCCCGGCCGGTGCGCAGACCGGCCGCGGCGGCCTGGTCGTCGCCGCAGCGCAGCAGGGTCAGCGGCGCGGCGAGGGCCAGGGCGAGCAGGGTCCAGCCGGCGGTCCAGGGCCACAGCAGGTTCCAGTGCTCCCACACCCGGCCCTCGGTGGAGCCGACCAGCCACTGCACGACGCTGCCGAGTTCGCCCGGCGCGACCAGCAGCACCATCGCGGTGAGCCCGGAGAGCACCGCCGAGACGAGCACCCCGTGGACGGCCGTGCGGGCGGGGTCGGACTGCTCGCGGCCCGTCAGCAGCCACAGCAGTCCCGCGCCGGCGAAGCCGCCGGCGCAGGCGGCGGCCACCACGGCGGCCGGGGAGTGCCAGCCCGCGAGGCCGAGTCCGGTCGCGGTCACCGCGCCGAGGACCGCGCCGGGGGTGACTCCGGTGACCTCGGGCCCGGCCAGCGGATTGCGCAGGGCGGACTGGAGCACGGCGCCGGCCAGTCCCAGGCAGGCGCCGGCGGCGAGGGCGACCAGGGCCCGGGGCAGCCTCAGCCGCAGGACGACATGGCGGGCCATGGGTTCGCCGCCGCCGGTGAGCACCTCCCAGACCTGTACGGGGCCGAGCGCCCGCCCGGCGATCAGTCCGGCGCAGCCCACCGCCAGGGTGAGCAGGGTGAGTGCGATCAGCCGTCGTCTCACGCGCCCGCCGCCTTTCCGGTCCGTACCGGACGGGCGGGCTTCCCGGTCCCTACCGGACGGGCGCGACGGACCGGACGGTCCGGCCGTGCCGTCCGGAGCAGGGCGACCCCGGCGGGGACGCCGAGCAGCGCCGTCCACGCGCCCACCGGCGTCTCCACCGGTGCGAGCGCGAGCCGCGCGGGCAGATCGGCGCAGGCGACGATGAGCGCTCCCCAGGCCGCGGACCAGGGCAGCAGCCGTACGGCCTCGGCCCCGGGCCGCAGCCGGCGCGCCAGGTGCGGGGCGAGGAAGCCGACCCAGGCGACCGGTCCGCAGACGGCGACGACGGGGGCGATGAGGACCACGGTGACGGCGAGCGCGGCGAGCCGGGCGCGCCGTACCCGTACGCCCAGGGCGCGGGCGTCGTCGTCGCCGAGCCGCAGCACGGAGAGGACCGGGGCGCAGAGCACCAGCGCGGGGACGGCGAGCACCAGCCAGGGCCAGAGTCCGGTGACGTCGGACCAGGTCCGTCCGGAGAGACTGCCCAGCAGATAGCGGTAGATGAGCTGGAGGTCGAGCTGGTCGGCCAGCACCATCAGCACCAGCAGGGCCGACTGGAGCGCCGCCGCCACCGCCGCGCCGGTGAGCAGCACGGCGGAGGGGCTGCGGCCGAATCCGGCGGCGAGCAGGGTGAGCACCCCGCCGGCGGCGGCCCCGGCGATCGCGAGCAGCGGCTGAAGGACGAGCGGCACCGACACGGCGAGGACCAGCGGGGCGGCGACGCCCAGCGCGGCCCCGGAGGAGACGCCGAGCATCTCGGGGACGGCGAGCGGATTGCGCAGCGCCTCCTGGAGGACCAGCCCCGCCGCGCCGAGGCAGGCTCCCGCGACGAGCGCCAGCACCAGTCGCGGCAGCCGCAGTTCGGTGACGACGAACTCGCCCGCCAGTCCGGTGAGCGGGATCGGGGGCGTGCCGAGTCCGAGCCCGGCGACCGTCCCCGCCAGCAGCAGGCAGAACACCGCGAGCGAGCGGCTCATGCGAGTTTGGCCAGGGCCTCGTCGAGGACGATGCCGAGCGAGCGGGTGCCTCGCCCCTTGGCCCAGACCTCGGCGTCGACCTCGTACACCCTGCCGTCGCGGACGGCGGGGATACGGGACCAGAGCGGGTTCTTCGCGAGCTTCTCGGAGAGGCTGCCGTCGCTCGGGGCGCCGAAGGAGAGGGTCTCCACGAAGAGCACGTCGACGTCGCGGGCGAGGATCTCCTCCATGCTGTACGAGCCCTCCACGCCGCGGCTCTTCCAGGGGTAGTGGGAGAGCTTGGGGAAGAGTCCGGCGGTGACGTCGTTGCCGGGGGTGGCGACGCCGAAGTTCTCGTCGCCGCCGAAGATGATCAGGCTGGTGGCGTCGGTCCGGCGCTCCTCGGCGCGGGCGAGCTTGTGACGGAAGGCGCGTTCGGCGCGTTCGCCCTCGGCGGTGCGTCCGGTGAGGGCGGCGAGGCCGCGCAGATATCCGACGCTGTCCGTCCAGTCGCCGGGCTGCACGGGCCAGAAGACGGTGGCCCCCTCCAGCGCGGGCGCGAGCTTGCCGTGGGTGTCCTTGAGGCCGATGACCAGGTCGGGGCGGTGGGAGAGGATCGCCTCCGCCTCCGGGCTGAGGAAGCCGCCGGGGACGGCGGGTATCTTTCCGGCCTTCTTCGGGCCCAGGAACTTCGGGTGGGCGAGGAGCGCGGAGTTGGTGGCGACCGGGGTCATGCCCAGTTCGGCGAGCATGTCGTCGCAGAGGGCGACCAGGCAGACGACGCGCTTCGGGGGCCGGGGGGTGTGGACGGTGACGCCCCGGACGTCGGTGATCTTCCGGGCGGGTTCGATCGGGGCGGCGCGCGGATCCGTCCGCACGGGCTTGCCCGCGCCGCCGTCCTCACCCCCGTCCGGGCTTCCGCAACCGGCCAGCAGACTCCCCAGCACCAGGGCGGCGGCCCAGCGGCGGGCGGACATCAGCGCTCTGTTCGACATCGGCTCTCTCTCACTCGGAACGGAAACACGTGGGCCACATGATAATCATTACCAATAAGATGTTCTGTCCACCCATCCCCCGGAGTCGCCGTGACACCCCCGAACGCCGCCCCGCCCCGACTGCTCGTCGCCGACCATGTGGCCGGATCCATCAGGGTGTTGAGCCTTCCCGACGGCCGCGAGACGGGCCGGATCGAGGGCCGCTCGCTCGCCGAGCACGCCGGATTCCTGGCCCTGCCCGGGGGCCGCACCGCCTTCGTGGACGACCTCGCGGGCGAGCTGGTCGTCCTCGATCCGTACGGTCCCGACGCCGGCCGGCCGCTGATCGCGGCCACCGCGCCGGTGGCGACGCCCGCCGAGCATCTGGCCGCCGACCCCTCCGGGCGACTGCTCGCGGTGAGCACCGGGCTCGGCCGGAACGAGGAGGCGTGGAGCGATCTGCTGACCGCCGTGGACCTCGCCGGACCCGGCCGCCCCCGCTCGACCCGGGTCCGCACCCGCGCGGGCGAGCCCGGGGTGACACTGCTCGGGCCGGCCGCGCGCAAGGCCAGGACCAGTACGTACGGACCGAATGACCCGGACCGCGCGAACGACCCGGACGGTACGAACGACCCGGGCGACCCGGGCGGCTCGAACGGACCGAACGGCTCGAACGGCCCCGGGGCGCGCGAGGCCCCCGACGCGCTGGTCGTGCTGCGGCACCGCGAACCCGGCTCGCTCACCGCGTACCGTCACGCCGACCTGCTGGCCGCCGCGCCCTCCTGCCCGCCCGCCGCGCCCGTGCGCGACCTCCCCCTGCCGGACCACGACGGCCACGGCGACGCCCACGACCCCGCGACCGGGCGGCTGTTCGCGGCGGCGGGCTCGGGCGTCCACCGGGCCCGCCGGGCCGGCTCCGGGCTCGTCGCCGAGGAGTCCCTCTCCTGGGGCGGCCCGGGCCGGGGATATTTCCTGCGCCTCGATCCGGTGCGCCGGATGCTCTGGTCCTGTGTACGGGGCGGGCCCGCCGACCCCGGGCGGTGGCCGGAATGGACCAACGACGCCTGGTGGCACCTCCTCGACCCGCCCGCCTCCGAAGCGGCGACTTCCGGCCACTCCCCCATCGGCGGAGTCGCTCTGGAGCACTCGGCGGGCGCGCGGAACGCGCCGCGCGCCCCCGGACGCGTCGGGCGGGTGCCGCTCGGCCCCGGACTCGTCTTCCGGCTGGCGGTCGCCGCGCGCCACATCGCCTTCGCCCGGGTCCACCCCGACGGCGATGAGCTGGTCCTCGTCGCGGCGGAGCCCGGCGGGACGCCCCGGGTCGCCGGCCGGCTGCCGCTGCCCGCGATGGCCGGGGCCCCGCGCGCGGGAGGGACCCCGTGGGACGGTGTGCAGCGCCGGGCGATCGCCGCCTCGCCCGGCGGCGACCTGGTCGCGGTGAGCCGCGGCGGCCATGGCGAGATCCATCTGGTGGACGCCGCGCGGGCGGAGCCGGTGACGACGCTGCGGCTGCCCACCCCGCTCGACGAGGGTGGCCATCTCGCGCTGGTCCGCCCGGGCGACGGGGCGGAGCTGGATCCGGTCGGCCGATGAGAGTTTGTGAAATAATTCACCCAACCCCTTGGCCCGGCACCCCCATCCATGCTGAGATTCCCTCGACTCAACAGCTCAATGGCGTGCTCGGGGAGGGCGTAGTGGCGCATACCGCCATGTCTGGTTCCGGAACCACAGCAGGTGACGATCCCCTCCAGACCGCGGTATGGCGGCTGCGCTCGCGCGGCTGCTGGACCGACGCGGCGGCTCTGCTGGAGCCCCACGCGGCGTCGCCCGCCGCGGCCCTGGAGCGGGCCGGACTCCTGGTGGAGCGCTGCCTGTTCACCGGGGAGGGCTGGGCCGAGGCGGAGGACGCCCTGCGCACCGCGGAGGCCGTGGCCCGGGACGACGAGGAGCGCGGCGGCGCGGCGTCCGAGCGCGGCCGGCTGGCGTACGCGGCCACCCGGCGCGGGGTCCGGGACCGGGCGGACGAGGCCCGCTCGGCGCTCGGCCGGGCGGCGGCGCTGCTCGCGCCGACCTCGCCGGGCCGGCCGCTGCTCGACTTCCGGCGCGGACTGGTGGCCGAGCACATCGCGGCCTCCCCGCAGGCCGCCCGGGCCGCCTACCGCCGGGCGCACGAGGGCGCGGCGGCCCAGGGGGACCCGCTGCTGCTCTCCTTCACCTGGCACCACCAGGCCGGACTCCACCTCCAGGAGGGCGAGTTGACGCAGGCGCGGCACGGTTTCACCGAGGCGCTGCGGATCCGGGTGGAGCTGGGGTATCTGATCGGCACGGCCCCGACGCTGGCCTCGCTCGCCGACTGCGAGCCGGAGCCGGAGGCGAGCCGGCTCCGGGCCGAGGCCGGACGGCTGTTCCGGCTGCTCGGCGGGGTGCCGGTCTGGCTCGCGGCGCGGCTCGCCCTGCCCGCCCAGCTCACCGCCCCCGCCGTGGGCCCGCCGGTCCGGCCGGAGCCCGCGACCTGACCGTCCGCCCGCGGAGCGCCCCCGGCGTCCGGCCCTCAAGGGCCGGGCGGCCACGGCCGACACTCCGGACATGGCGTACGCACCCACTCGCCGGGCCGGACACGGCCGGCGCGTCCCCGCCCGCGGGCCTCTTCACCCGTACGGGCCCGGGCGGACGGCCGGCTCAGACCTCCGCGCCGCCGAAGTGGGCGCGTACGAGTCGGCGCACCGCCTCCTGGTCGCCCGCGATCAGGGCGTCGAGCAGCGCCGTGTGCTGCGCCGCGTCGGCGGCCAGGTCGGCGCGGCGGGCGGCGGGCCCGGCGGCGAGGGGCCACGCGGAGCGGCGGTGGAGATCGGCGGCGACGGTCACCAGCTGGGCGTTGCCGCCGAGGGAGAGCAGGGCGCGGTGGAAGGCCCGGTCGGCCTCCGCGTATCTCGCCCGGTCGCCTTCGGCGGCCGCGGTCTCGGTGGCGCAGGCGAGGGGGCGCAGTTCGCGCCAGCGGGCGGCGGGGACGGTGCGGGCCAGCCGGAGGATGACCGGGGCCTCGATCATGGCGCGGACCTCGGCGATCTCGGCGAGTTCGCGGGGGCCTCGGGCCGCGACCCGGAAGCCCCGGTTGGGGACCACCTCCACCGCGCCCTCGGCCGCCAGCCGCTGCATCGCCTCGCGGACGGGGGTGGCGGAGACGCCGAAGCGCTCGCCGAGCGCCGGGGCGGAGTAGACCTCGCCGGGGACGAGTTCGCCGTCGGCGAGGGCGGAGCGCAGGGCGCGGAGGATCTGGCCGCGCACCGAGTGCCGCCGGACCGTGTGGGCGGCGACCGCGGGCGGGGCGGGCGGCTCGCCGTGGGTGTGCTCGCCCCGGGTGCGCTCGGGACGGACCTCCTCCGGCAGACGCGCCCGGCCCCCGGAGGCGGGCACTGGCACTGGCGCCGCGGAGAGGGCGGGGGCGGCGGCGACCGGCACCGGCACGGACCCCGCGGGGGCAGACGGGGGCACGGCGGGGGCGGACGCGGGCGCGGGCACGGGGCGCGCGGAGGCACGGGGTCTCGCCGTCTCGGCGGTCCGGGAGCGGCACGGCTGAGGGGGCGACGCCGCCTGACCCGCTCGGGCCTGCTCCATCTCGGGTCCTCCTCCGGCCGGATGCCGGGCCCGCCGGCACGAACCGGGCCCCTGTGCACGATAGGCGGACGAAGCCTCAGTTCACACATCACCCCGGTCGGGTAAGGTAAGCCTTACCTGCTAACGATCGCGATTCGGTGGTCCCGGCATGACGTCTCCCGTGATCCTGCCCGCCCTCGTCTCCCCCGTCGAGGACGCGTACTCCCGCCTGACCGAGGTCTTCCCCCGGCTGACGGTGCGTGAGCTGCGCCCCGGAGAGCTGACCCCGGCGGGCGACGGCTGGGTGAACGCGGAGGAGCTGGCGCGCGGAGGGGCCGCGCTGGACGCGTTTCTCGCCTGGGACGCGGCCCAGGTGCTCCGGGACCACGGCCAGGAGGGCCGGCCGGACGTGGTGACCGGCTTCGGTCTGCACCGCTACGCCTGGCCCGCCTGTCTCCTCGTCACCGTGCCCTGGTTCCTGGCCCGTCGGGTGCCCCGGCTCGCCCCGGGACAGGTCTCCTTCCGGCGCGCGCACGGCCGGATGGCCGTCCGGGTCGCCGAGTTCGCCTGTCTCCCCGGGGATCCGGCGGCCCGGCTGCCGGGCGCCCGGGTGGTGCCGGACGAGGAGGCGCTCCGCGCCGAGGTGCGCTCCGTCGTCGCCGCGCACCTCGGCCCCGTGGCGGAGGGCTTCGCGCCCCGGATGCGCCGCGGACGGCGTTCCCTCTGGGGCATGGTGACGGATGATCTGATCGAGGGGATCTGGCACATCGGGAATCTCCTCGGCGAGGAGTCGAGGGTGATCTCGGAGCTGGAACTGCTGCTGCCGGGAGCGCTCGCGCCCTATGTGGGAATTCCCGGTTTCCGGCATCTGACCGGACCCCGGGGCGAACGACTGGCGACCCGGGACCGGGCGAGCTGCTGCCTGTTCTATACACTGCGGCCCGACGACACCTGTGTCACCTGCCCCCGCACCCACGACACCACCCGGGTGGCGCGACTGCTGCCGAGTGCCTGATCACTGGCCCGGCGGTTGTCACGCGGCGGATGTCACGCCACCCGTCCGAGTGATATAAATCGTACGCAACTCACTCTGCCCGTACGGCAGTTCGAGTGAAACCCATCTATCCGTATGCCGTATGGCCCCATTGGCGTTCTCTTGCCACAAAACCCCCTGGGATCGCCGGGACTTCGGTCAATATGGCGGCCGAAACGCCCTACCGCGATGCAGATGCAAGGGACACCAACATGAGAGACATATCGCTAACCTGGCTGCTTCCCGGCGGCGTGATGGTCGTGGGAGTCCTGGTCGCGGTCGCAGTGCTCGCGCGCGGCAAGAAGGCCGCGGCCAAGACCCAGCCGGAAGACACCTGGGAGCGCAGCGAGGACCGCCGCAGGCGCAAGGAAGCCATATACGGCACGGCGTCCTACGTGCTCCTCTTCTGCTGCGCCGCCGTCGCCGCCGCGCTCTCCTTCCACGGTCTGGTCGGCTTCGGCAGGCAGAATCTGAACCTGTCCGGCGGCTGGGAGTACCTCGTACCGTTCGGTCTCGACGGCGCGGCCATGTTCTGCTCGGTGCTCGCCGTGCGGGAGGCCAGCCACGGTGACGCGGCCCTCGGCTCACGTCTGCTGGTGTGGACGTTCGCCGGCGCCGCCGCCTGGTTCAACTGGGTGCACGCGCCGCGCGGGCTGGACCACGCGGGCGCGCCGCACTTCTTCGCGGGCATGTCGCTGTCGGCCGCCGTCCTCTTCGACCGCGCCCTCAAGCAGACCCGCCGGGCCGCGCTGCGCGAGCAGGGTCTGGTGCCCCGCCCGCTGCCGCAGATCCGTGTGGTCCGCTGGCTGCGCGCTCCCCGGGAGACCTTCAACGCCTGGTCGCTGATGCTCCTGGAGAACGTCCGCACCCTGGACGAGGCGGTCGAGGAGGTCCGTGAGGACCGGCAGGCGAAGAAGGCCAATCAGCTCCGCGCCCGTGACCAGGCCAAGCTGGACCGGGCCCGGATAAAGGCGCTCAACCGGCAGCACCGCGCCTGGGGCCGGGGCCGGGTCATGCACGAGCCCGAACTGCCCGTGCTGGCCTCCGGGCAGCAGTCGGGTCCGAGCAACTCGGGGAGTGCCGCCCAGGCGCTCACCGAGGGATCGAAACCCGTCGCGGAGCCTGCCATAGAAACCGGACAGCTGCCTCCTCCTCCCTCTCGGCACTCTCTCCAGTCCGGCTCCTCGGCCCACGCAAGTGACCCCATCACGGTCGACCTCACCGCCGAGGACGACACCCAGACCCTGCCCCGTCTCGACTCGCTGGAGCGGAAGCTGAAGGATCTGGAGAAGCAGTTCGGCTGAGCCCGCCCGGGCGCGAGAGCGCTCGGCGGGAGGCGGCTGAAGCCGCGTCAGCGGCACAGCGGCGCGGAGGGCCGGTCCGAGTCATTCGGACCGGCCCTCCGCGCGTTCGGACCGGGAGCCCGGAACCGGTCGCCCGGAACCGGTCGCCCGTACCGCCCGGGGCCGGCCCGCGCGCCGGATCAAGCCGGGTGTTCGTGCAGTTCAAACCAGATGACCTTGCCCGCGCTCTGGGTCCGGACGCCCCAGGAGTCGGCGAGGCTCTCCACCAGGACGAGCCCTCTGCCGTGGATGTCGAGGGCCTCGCGCCTGCGGCCCGGAGCGTCGGGCTCGGGCAGTCCGGGGACGAAGTCCCGCACCTCCACCCGCAGGGTCGAGGAGGCGACCGTCGCCGTGACCACCGCGCCGTGCCCGGTGTGGATGAGGGCGTTGGTGACCAGCTCGCTGGCGAGCAGCTGGGCCACATCGGCCGTATCGGGCCCGTCCCACGTCCGCAGTAGTTCCCGCAGCGCCCGCCGCACCTCCCCGACGGACCTCAGGTCGGCACAGCCCAGCCGCCGGTGCAAGGGCTCGTGCCCCGGAGCGGCACTCGGTGCCCTGCCGGGCGTCCGGGCCGCCGCCCGGGCCGCGACCGGCTCCGGCTGCACGCCCTGCGGCGCCGCCCGCCGGCCGGTGCGCCCCGGGCACCCGTATCCGCCCAGCCGGCCTCCGCGGCCCCCTTGGCCTGCGCCTCCGGCCCCTCCCTGATGTGTCGTCATATCCCCACCCGCACGTCGGACCGCTGTCACGACTGGCTCCGTGTCTCGAACACTTTCACGGAGTGCAGTGCCCCCAGTGCCCCCGGCCCACGCCTGCCGAACGGTCAACCGGTGCCAGGAGCCGGAGCGATTTCGTACCGACTGCGGACGGCGTCTACGCCTGTTGCCGGAGACGGCGCTCATCCCCGGTACCGCCGGGGTCCTTAGGGCCTGGGCACATTGCGCAGATTGGAGCGGGCCATCTGCACCATCCGCCCCACCCCGCCGTTGAGCACGATCTTGCTGGCGGAGAGCGCGAATCCGGTCACCATCTCGGCGCTGATCCTGGGCGGGATGGAGAGCGCGTTCGGATCGGTCACCACGTCCACCAGCGCCGGGCCCTTGTGCCGGAAGGCGTCCTTGAGCGCGCCGGCGAGCTGTTTCGGCTTCTCGACCCGCACCCCGTGGGCCCCGGCGGCCCGGGCGAGCGCGGCGAAGTCCGGATTGACGTTGGTCGTCCCGTACGAGGGAAGCCCGGCGACCAGCATCTCCAGCTCCACCATCCCCAGCGAGGAGTTGTTGAAGAGCACCACCTTCACCGGCAGGTCGTACTGGACGAGGGTGAGGAAGTCTCCCATCAGCATGGTGAATCCGCCGTCGCCGGAGAGCGAGACGACCTGGCGGCGGCGGTCGACCAGCTGGGCGCCGATCGCCTGCGGCAGGGCGTTGGCCATCGAGCCGTGGCTGAACGAGCCGATGATCCGGCGGCGGCCGTTGGGCGAGAGATAGCGGGCCGCCCAGACATTGCACATGCCGGTGTCCACGGTGAAGACGGCGTCGTCCGCCGCCAGCTCGTCCAGGACCGAGGCGACGTACTCCGGATGGATCGGCACGTGCTTCTCCACCTTGCGGGTGTACGCCTTGATCACGCCCTCCAGCGCGTCGGCGTGCTTCTTCAGCATCTTGTCCAGGAACTTGCGGTCCGTCTTGGCCCGCACCCGGGGAATGACACAGCGCAGGGTCTCGCGCACATCGCCCCAGACCGCGAGCGCCAGCTGCGAGCGACGGCCCAGGTTCTCGGGCCGGATGTCCACCTGGACGATCTTCACATCGTCGGGGAGGAAGGCGTTGTACGGGAAGTCCGTGCCGAGCAGGATCAGCAGATCGCACTCGTGGGTGGCCTCGTACGCCGCTCCGTAGCCGAGCAGTCCGCTCATGCCGACGTCGTACGGATTGTCGTACTGGATCCACTCCTTGCCGCGCAGCGCGTGCCCCACCGGGGACTTCACCCGCTCGGCGAACTGCATCACCTCGGCGTGCGCGCCCGCCGTGCCGCTGCCGCAGAACAGGGTGACCCGATTCGCCCCGTCGATCAGCCGGACCAGCTTGTCGATCTCGTCGTCGCCCGGCCGCACCGACGGGCGGGAGGTGACCAGGGCGTGTTCGACGGACTTCTCGGGCGCGGGCTGGGAGGCGATGTCCCCCGGGAGGGTGACCACGCTGACTCCGCTGCGGCCGATCGCGTGCTGGATCGCCGTCTGGAGCAGCCGCGGCATCTGCTGGGGATTGGAGATCATCTCGCTGTAGTGGGAGCACTCCCGGAAGAGCTGGTCCGGATGGGTCTCCTGGAAGTAGCCCAGACCGATCTCGCCGGACGGAATGTGGGAGGCGAGGGCGAGCACGGGGGCCATCGAGCGGTGGGCGTCGTACAGACCGTTGATGAGATGGAGGTTCCCCGGGCCGCAGGAGCCGGCGCAGGCCGCCAGGGTGCCGGTGATCTGGGCCTCGGCCCCGGCGGCGAACGCCGCGGTCTCCTCGTGCCGGACCTGGATCCAGTCGATGGCCGAATTGCGGCGGATGGCGTCGACCACCGGGTTGAGGCTGTCGCCGACGACTCCGTACAGCCGCCGGACGCCGGCGCGGACGAGGATGTCGACGAACTGCTCCGCGACGTTCTGCTTGGCCATGGGTGAGCGCCCTCTCTGCGGTGTGACGGCCCGGAGAGTCCATCAACCCATGGCCGGCGCGGTTCCGCCTCTCGGTCGCCCCCGTGCGGGACGGCCCCGGGTCACCCCTCCCAGACCGCCGCGGCGGTGCGGTCGTCCGCGTACCCCTTCACCCTGAGCTGGGCGTCCGCCAGGAACGCGGCGAGACCCGGCGGTTCGGCGGGCCCGCCCCACCGGCCCGCCAGCTCGGCGGCGAGCACCGGCTCCGAGCGCAGGGGATCGGCCAGGCCGGGGCCGCAGAGCAGCAGAACGTCCCCCGGCCGGGCCTCCGCCGCGCGGAAGCGGAACGGCTCCGCCGGGGGCGGCGCCGGGACCCGGGGATCCGCGCCGCCGGGCGCGGCGGCGGACCGGGGTGTTCCGGTCCCGCCCGCGAGCGGGCGCGGTTCGGGCGGCACGGGCTCGATGTCCTGCCAGAGGCCGTCGCGGAGCCGGAGGAGACCGCCGGGACCGGAGCCGAAGAACACCCGGGTGCGGCAGTCCGGGTCGGCGGAGAGCAGCAGACAGCGCAGCCCGGAGGTGTGCTCGGCGAGGTCCGGGGCGTGCTCCGCCGCCGTCGCCCGCATCCTGCCGAGGGTGTGGTCGGTGAGCCGCCGCAGCCCCGCCGCGAGATCGCCGCGGCGACCGGCCCTGATGTCCTCGGAGAGCCGGGCATGGCTGCGCCCGACGGCTCCGCCGATCCGGCGGCAGACGTCCGCGGCGGCGAGATGGGCCCCGGCGGCGGACCGGGCCCCGCCCGCCACCGCGACCAGCACCAGGGCGGCGGGCCCGCTCCCGAACCGCGCGGTGAGCAGGGCCTCGCGGCGCACCTCCCCCCGGTAGCGCGCTGAGTCCCCGCGCACGGAGGCGGCCCGCAGGGTGAACGAGCCGTAGGCGGCCCCCTCGACGACCGTGTCGGGGACGAGATGCCCGAGATTCTCCGGGGTGGCGGCGGGGAGGGCCGTCGGCTCGGACGCGTAGGTCGGCGGGCCGTCGCCGACATACGCCGGGCGTATGTCGGGCTCGCTCACGGGCGGGGGCGGGAGCGGGGCCTGCGGCGGGTACGGGACGGGCTGGGGCGGCGCGCCCGGCGGAGGCGGCGGGGGCTGCGGCGGACCGCTCAGCGGCGGGTACGTGATGGCCGGCGGCTCGGCCGGGGGCGCGGGCGGCGGGGGCGGCGGGAACTCCAGCGGCGGCTCCCAGGGGGCGCGCGGCCGGGCCGGGCCGCTGTCGTACCCGGACTCCCCGGCCGGCGCGGGGCTCTCCTCGGCCGGCGCGGACCACGGAACGCCCGCGCTAGGGCCCGGCCGGACGGCTCCTCCCCCGGCGGCCCCCGGCGTCTCCTCGTCCGCACGCTCCACCGGGCCCCGGCGACCGGTCCCGACGCCGTCGGACATGCCCCCCGCCGGGGTCGGTTCGGCCTCCCACCAGGCCCGCTCGGGGGCCGGGTCGGGGACGGGGGCCGGGTCGGGGACGGGGTCGGGGGCCACCGCGCGGGCGGCCGAGGCGAACCGCGCGTCGAGGGTGTCGTCCGGGCGCGCCCGGAGTCCGGGCTCCTCGGGGCGGATCCGGCTCCCGGGGCCCGCCTGCCGTTCGGCCCGTTCGGCCCGTTCGGCCCGCTCACCCGGCTCAGCCCGTTCGGCCCGTTCGGCGGGGCCCGCCCCGGCGGCCCCTCCCGGACCGGTGCGTAAACCGGAATCCCTGCCCGGGCCCAGGGGACGCCCCACGCCGGGTCCCGCGCCCGAAGCCGTTCCGGCGCCCGCCTCCGGCCCGACCCGCTTGCCCAGGCCGACGCCCGGACCGGAACCGGAATCCGTCTCTGTGCGGCTACGGCCGGCGGGGTCTGCGCGCTCGCCGAAGCCGGTCCCCGGGCCGGCGCCGGAGACCGGGCCGGCGCCGGAGACCGGGCCGGTTCCGGGGTCCGCGCCGCCGGCGGCCCGTTCGCCGGGGTCCGGGCGGTCCGGGCCCGGGGCGGAGTGCGCGTCGCGGACGGCGCGGGTGTCGCGTGCGTCGCGGACGGGCCGGGCGGCCTGCTGCGGACCCGGGGCGCGGCCTGACCGGTCCGGCCCGGTACCGGAATCCCGGCCCGCGCCCGTGTCCGTAACCGCGCCCCCGCCGGCGCGGCCCGTTCCCGTGCCCGGGGCGGTCGCGGGGTCCGGAGGAGTGTTCGTTACGGCGGCGGCGCCCGGGTCCGCGTTCGTTTTCGTGTCCGAATCCCCGCTCGCGCCGGGGCCCGCCCCGGCTTCCGCGCGCGCGTCCCGGTCCGGCGCGGGCGCGTCGTACAGCCGGTCCCACCAGTCGTCTTCGGCCTGCTGACTCATGCTCTTCATTGTCCACCGGGAGGGCCTCCCGGAAACGGCCGTCCGGGAAAGCCGCCGGGGCGGACCGTGCGCGTACTCCCGCTCCCCCAGCGGGAGTTGAGGCTCCCGGGGCCGCCGGCTCCGCGCGTTCGGGGCGGACGCGGCGGTCGGACGCGGGAGCCGCGTGACCTCCCCCATGCCCGGACGCTCCCCGGTGCAGGGATGATGTGCGTGGCGTCAAGGGGAGGTCCGGTGCTGGGAGCGATTGGTCTCGACGCGAGACAGGAGTCCGCGTATCGCGCGCTGGTCGCGCTCGGAGCGGCGGAGGTCGGCGATCTCGCGCATCGGCTGGCGCTGCCGGAGACCGATACGGAGCACGCGCTGCGCCGACTGGAGCAGCAGGGGCTCGCCGCGCGGTCGTCGGCGGGCGAGGAGCGCTGGGTGGCCGCCCCGCCCGGGGTGGCGCTGGGCGCGCTGCTGACCCGGCAACGGGCCGACCTGGAGCGGGCCGAGCTGGCGGCGACGGCGCTGGCCTGCGAGTACCGGGCCGAGGCCGCCGAGCCGGCCGTACACGATCTGGTGGAGGTGGTGACGGGCGCGAGCGCGGTCGCCCGACGGTCGGCGCAGCTGCTGCTGGGCGCGGCGCACGAGGTCTGCACCCTGATCACCGCCGCCGACGTCCGCCCCGAGGTGCGGCCCGGGGTGACGTACCGGGTGGTCGTGGAGCGCGAGGCGCTGTCGCGGGGGACGCGGGAGCTGATCGGCGCGCTGGGGCCGGACGGCCGGGTGCGCGTGGTGGACCGGGTGCCGAGCCGGCTGGTGGTCGCCGATCGCGCGCTGGCGATGATTCCGCTGACCGCGCGGGACAGCGGCCCCGCCGCGCTGGTCGTGCACGACTGCGGTCTGCTGGATTCGCTGCTCGGCCTCTTCGAGGCGGTGTGGCGCGAGGCGCTGCCGCTGCGGCTGACGCCCGGGGGGTACGAGGAGTCGGCGGCCGGCCCGGACGCCACCGACCTGGAGATTCTGTCGCTGCTGCTCGCGGGGATGACGGACGCGCGGGTGGCGAAACGGCTGGATCTGGGGCTGCGGACGGTGCAGCGGCGGGTGAAGGGGCTGATGGAGCTGACGGGTGTGACGACCCGGCTCCAGCTGGGCTGGCACGCCTACGCCAAGGGCTGGGTGGCGCGCGACCCGCTGGATTGAGGCCCCGGGCGCGGGGCCTCGCGCGGGGTGCGAACTGCGGGATCGGCCCCGATCCCGCACCCTTGGCAGATGAGCGTGTGGCAGCTCGTGCTGGTCGGCCTGGTGATGGTGCTGGGCCTCGTCGGGGTGATGGTCCCGGGGGTGCCCGGGCGGTGGCTGGTCTGGGCTGCGGTGCTCTGGTGGGCGCTGCACGAGCTGTCGGCGACGGCGTGGGTGCTGCTGGTGGCCGCGACGGTGCTGCTTCTGGTGGACCAGGTCGTGGTGTGGCTGCTGCCCGTGCGCCGGGCCGGGCGGGCGGGTCTCACCCGGCGGTTGAGGGTCTTCGCGGGGCTGGGGGCCGTGGCCGGATTCGTGGTGCTGCCGGTGGTGGGGGCGGTGCCGGGGTTCGTCGGGGGGATCTACGCCGCCGAGCGGATGCGGCTGGGCGGTCACGGCCAGGCGAGGGCGTCCGCCCGGGCGGCGATGCGGGCGGCGGGGACGAGTCTGCTGGTGGAGCTGTTCGCCTGTCTGCTGGTGGCGGGGGCGTGGCTGGCGGTCGTGGTGTGGGGCTGACCGGGTGAACGGCTCGCGGGGCCCCGGGGAGTCCGCGGGAGGCTCCCGGGAGGTCAGTGCTGGGCCGCCGCCCGGGTGACCCGGTCGTCCCTCGTCGGCGCGGACAGATCGTCGAGGTCGACGGCGTCGGCCAGGGCCTGGAGGCCGGCGTCGTTGAAGTGGAGGTGGTCCCCGGGGTCGTAGGCGGGCAGGATCCGCTCGGGCCGCTCGGGGTCGCGGACGGCCGCGTCGAAGTCGGCGACGCCGTCGAAGATTCCGCCGGTCCTGATGAGGTGGTTGACCGACTGGCGGGCCGCCTCCCGGGCGGGGGTGTGGCCGCCGTGTCCGGCGAAGGGGGCGATGGTGCCGCCGATGACGCGGATGCCGCGGGCGTGGGCGCGCTGGACGAGTCCCCGGTAGGCGGTCTCGAAGGCGGCGGGGTCGATCTGCTCGGGGACGCCCTTGAGGTCGTTGACGCCCTCCAGCACGATCACGGCCCGTACTCCGCTGCGGGAGAGGACGTCGGCGTCGAACCGGACCAGCCCGGCGGGGCCGGTGCCCTCCAGGAACAGCCGGTTCCCGGCGATTCCGGCGTTGAGCACCCCGAGCTGACGGTGCGGCGGCAGTTCGCGGAGGCGGGCGGCGAGCCGGTCGGGCCAGCGGCGGTTGGCGTCGAGGGTGGAGCCGGTCCCGTCGGTGATGGAGTCGCCGAGCGTGACGACGCTGCCCCGGGCGCGGGAGCCGCGGACGTCGACTCCGGTGAGGTAGTACCAGGACCGGGTGGTGGAGGTGAACCCCGTACCGCTCTCGTCGGCGGTCCGGTCGCCGCCGGGGGCGAGGAAGTTGGTCTGGAAGGCGGAGCGGTGGAGGGTGGCCGGTCCGGCGGAGCCGACGGGGGTGTAGAGGGTGACGAGCAGATTGGCGTCGGCGGGGACCGCCAGCGGCACGGGGTCGGTGAGCAGGTCGCGGCCGGCGGGGACGGTGAAGGCCGACGCGCCCTGGTACGTCGCGCGGCGCATGGAGCCGGGGACCGCGGCGGGGTCGGCGGGCCGTCCGGGGAGCTGGAGCGCGACGGTGACCGCGCCGAGTTGGAGCGGGGTGGCGCCGAACCGGTTGGTGAGCCTGATCCGGGCGAGGCTGCCGCCGACGCTGGTGTGCACCACATTGCGGATGGTGGCGCCGGGCAGCGGGGGCACCGCGTGGGACGGGGCGGCCTGCCAGGTGCCGGTCCAGCCGTGCCGGTGGGCGGCCTGGGCCGTGGTCGCCCGCGCCGTCGCGGACTGGGTGCCCGTGGGGGTGAGGAGGGTGAGCGTCGCGGCTGCCACCAGGGTGCACAGCAGACGTCGGGACGTGGTCATACGGCACCGCCTGTTCACTTCGGGTCCCACGGCACGCGACCCGCGGTCGACGGCGCACGGCTCATGGCCCGCCGCCTGAGCCGACTATACGAGTTCCCCGGCCCGCGCCGGACGCGGGCTCCGCGCCGCCCCGCCGGCCCCGGGCCCAGGACCTGCGCCGATGGGCCGATGCGGGGCGGGGGCCCGGCATGTGAGGCTTCGCATATGACCGAATTCACCGAGGCCGAGCGGGCCTATCTGGCGACCCAGCGGCTGGGGCGACTGGCGACCGTGGATCCCAAGGGGCAGCCGCAGGCGAACCCCGTCGGCTTCTTCCCGCAGGACGACGGCACGATCCTGATCGGCGGGCACGCGCTCGCGACGACGAAGAAGTGGCGCAATCTGCGGACCAATCCGAAGGTCGCGCTGGTCGTGGACGACCTGGTGAGCGTGCGGCCCTGGCGGGTGCGGGGGGTGGACGTCAGGGGCGAGGCCGAGCTGCTGACGGGGCCGCACGAGCTGGGCTCCTTCCTCAGCGAGGAGCTGATCCGGATCCATCCGAAGAAGATTCACAGCTGGGGTCTGGAGGAGGGCTAGCCATGTGCGCCGGGCCCGGCGCGGTCCGGCCGCCGCTGGCCGGGGTGCGCCCGGCTCAGCGCAGCCGGCCCCGCTTGGCCTCCATCGCCGCGCGGCCCTCCGCGCCCTTGAGCCGCCACTCCCTGCGGATCTCGGAGCGGGCCCGGGCATCGGTCTTGGCGACGATGTACCGGTTCTCCCGCTGGAGTTTGCGGTAGCTGTCCAGCCGGCGCTCCGCCAGGGAGCCGTCCGCGATCGCGGCGGTCACGGCGCAGCCCGGCTCGGTCTCGTGCGCGCAGTCGTGGAACCGGCAGTCCTCGGCGAGCGCCTCGATCTCGGCGAAGACCTGGCCCACCCCGGTCCCGGCGTCGAAGAGTCCGACGCCCCGGAGCCCGGGGGTGTCGATCAGCACTCCGCCGCCCGGCAGGACGAGCAGATTCCGGGTCGTGGTGGTGTGCCGCCCCTTGCCGTCGATCTCTCGGATCTCCTGAACGGCCATCACGTCCGCGCCGGCCAGCGCGTTGGCGAGGGTGGACTTCCCGGCGCCGGAGACGCCGAGCAGCACGCTCGTACCCCCGGCGACGACGGCCGCCAGGGTGTCGGTCCCCTGGCCGGTCAGGGAGCTGACGGGCAGCACGGTCACCCCGGGAGCGCCGGCCTCCACGTCCGCGACGAGGTGGGAGAGCCCGACGGGGTCGGGTACGGCGTCGGCCTTGGTGAGCACGACCAGCGGCTGTGCGCCGCTCTCCCAGGCCAGGGCCAGGAACCGTTCGAGCCGCCCGAGGTCCAGCTCGACGGCGAGCGAGACGGCGATGACGGCGTGGTCGACATTGGCCGCGAGGATCTGTCCCTCGGAGCGCTTGGACGAGGTGGAGCGTACGAAGGCGGTGCGGCGCGGGAGAAGGGCCCGGACGAACAGCGGATCGCCCGTGCGCTCGACGGCGGCCCAGTCGCCGGTGCAGATGACCCGCAGCGGATCGCGCGGGGTGACGTACGAGGTGTCGGCCCGGACCGTGCCGTCGGCCGTGACGACGTCGCAGTGGCCCCGGTCGACCCGCACCACCCGCCCGGGCACAAGGCCCCGGGCGGCGTACGGGGCGAACTCGGCCGCCCAGCCGTCGTCCCAGCCGTAGGGGGCGAGGGCGCGCGGGAGGTCCGGACCGGAGGTCGTGGGGAGAGAAGCGTGGTGCAAGGGAAGCCCTTCGAAGGGCGGTCCCGGCGAGCGAGGACTCGCTGTGTGTCAGCCGGAGACCACAGGGGTGGGAAGGATGAACTCCAGATCGCGGGCAGTGCCCGTCACCGTGACCGTCATCAATGTCCTCACCTCCTGATTCCTCGACGAACCGACGCCCCGCCGGGTCCTGGCGGAACCCGGCCACGATAACGCCGGCGAGGGCGGGTGTGCCAGTGCTTTACGAGGGGCCGGCGGCCGGCCCCCTCGGCTCAGAGTTCGCGGGCCGCCGGAAGGGCCGATTCGGCGATGCGGTGGAGGATGTCGGGGTCGGCGGCGTAGACGCCGTGGTCGCGCGGCCAGTGGAGGACGAGGTGGGTGATGCCGGCGGCGGCGTAGCGCTCGGCGAGGGCGAGGAAGGAGTCGGGGGAGGTCAGGAAGGGGCCGGCCGGGTCGGTGGAGACGAAGATCCGGTCGAGTTCGTCCGGGTCGCGGCCGAGGCGGTCGCAGGCGGTGCGGAGGGCGGTGACCTGGGAGGCGACGGCGTCGAGGCACTCCTCGGGGGTGAAGCCGCGGCCCCAGTCGGCGGGGCCGACGCTGACCCAGGCCTGGCCGTGGCGGGCGGCGAGGGCGAGTCCCCGGGGGCCGGTGGCCGCGATGGCGAGGGGGAGGCGGGGGCGCTGGACGCAGCCGGGGATCATCCGGGCCTCGTAGGCGGAGAAGTGCTCGCCCGTGTGGGTGGTGACGGGATCGCGCAGCAGCCGGTCGGTGAGGTGGACGAACTCCTCGAAGCGCTCGGTGCGGGCGCGGCGGGTGAGGGGCTCGGGGTCGATGACGCTGGAGTCGCCCGCGCCGACGGACCCGGCGCCGACGCCGAGGACGAACCGTCCGTGGGAGACGTCGTCGACGGCGATGGCGTCCTTGGCCACGGTGACCGGGTGGCGGAAGTTGGGCGAGGTGACCAGGGTGCCCAGAGTGATGCGGGAGGTGACGCAGGCCGCCGCGGTGAGCACGGGGAAGGTCGAGAACCAGGCGCTGTCGCGCAGGGACCGCCAGGAGAGGTGGTCGTAGGTCCAGGCGGAGTCGTAGCCCAGTTCGTCGGCGGTGCGCCAGCGGTGGGCGGACTCCTTCCAGCGCCGCTCGGGCAGAATCGCCACTCCGATGCGCACCAGGGGCTCCTGTCGTCGGCCGGTCCGGGGACGGTGTGCTCAGCCGGCGACGATCGCGTCGGCCTCGACCTCCACCAGCAGCGAGGGGGCGGCGAGCGCCGAGACCTCGACGATGGTGCTGGCGGGGCGGACCGCGCCGAAGAACTCGATGTGGACGCGGCCGATCGCCTCCAGGGCGCTGATGTCGGTCACGTAGAAGCGGGTCCGTACGACGTCCTCGCGGGCGGCGCCCGCCTTGTCGAGCGCGGCCACGACGCGGCGCAGGCACTCGGCGGTCTGGGCGACGATGTCGGCGCCGCCCACCGGTCCTTCGGGGCCGGCCGAGGTGCAGCCGGCGACCATCACCCAGGGGCCGACCCGTACCGCGCGGGAGTAGCCGAACAGGTCCTCGAAGCGGGTTCCGGTGGAGACGAGCATGCGGTCGGACACCTGTGCTCCTCAGCTGGGTGACGGGCGGGGCGCGGCGCGGACGGGCCCTTCGAGTGTGCCGGAGATCGCGGCCGGGCGAGGGGCCCGGAGCGGGGTCTCTGTCCCGCCGGCGGGACAGGGTCTTCGTCCCGCCCCCGGGAGGGGGCACGAACGGCGGGCCGCGGGAATACGGTTGACGGGCGGAATTCCCCGTCGCGGCGGCGTCCGCCGCCGGCTGAGCGACACCGTCGCCTACTCACCGGGAAAGCCATGATGAGTCTCTCTGACACCGCGGCCCTGTCGGCGTCGCCCCCGAGATCGGCGCGGTGGGAGTTCGGCGGGCATCTGTACGGACTGGAGCCGCTGGCCCTGCCGCCCACCCGGCTGCCCCGGCCGGTCGGGCACGCCCCCGGCCCCTTGCCGGAACGATTAGTTCCGCATCCTCCGGGGCGGGCCGTCGACGGACTGCCGCCCACCAGTGAGAGCGAGGTGGAACGGCTCTTCTGGTTCCGCTGGATCACGGGCCATCAGACGACCTTCATCCTCTGGCAGCTGCTGGCCGCCGTCCTGGACGAGGCCCGGCGGCCCGGCGCCGACCCGGACGCGCTCGCCCGGGGCGCCCGCGCTCTGGTGCGCGGCTACTCCCTGATGCTGCTCTACTCCGGCTCCCCGCCCCGGCCGCTGTACGAGCGGGTGATCAGGGGCCCCATCGCCCGGATGCACCCGAATCTCAGCGGGTCCTGGGCGCGCGACTACGCCGGGGTGCGCCCGCTCATCCGGGGCAAGACCCGGCTGGGCGGCGAGCGGGAGGCGGCCGCCCTCGCCGCCGAGTGCGAGCTGAACGAGCGGGTGCACCGGGGCATCGCCGCCCGGCTGGTGCCGTCCGGGGTCTCGCTGCTGCTCGACGGCGAGGTGCGCCGGGGCGAACGGCCGCTGGGCCGCGACACCCTGCGCTGGCTCTACGACGGCATCTTCCTCACCACCCGGGCGGCGGTCTCCCACGAGGCGGTGACGGGACAGCTGCTCCGCCGGCTGCACGCGATCCTCCTCGATCTGTCCGCGAACGGACTGCACCCCGCGTGCGCTCCCAGCGCCGAGCAGGAGCCCCCGGACCTGCTCGGCGACGACGTACTGGCCCTGACGGCCGCCTTCCCCGAGACCCTGCTCGGACTGGCCGCGATCGCCGGGCCGCCGGGGGCCGGACAGCCGCTCGCCGGCGCCTCGCCCCGCTGACCCTCCGCCCCGCGAAACCGCCGGTACGGCGCCGAAGGACGCCGGCCCGCACCGCCGGAGACCCACCGGAGCCCCGGAGACCGGAGGAATCCGCCGGCACCGCCGGAGATCACCGGACACCGGACACCGCCAGAAAGGGACCCCATGACCGGACCGTTCCACACCGCGGGAAGGCCGGAGCTGTACGGCGCCTTCGGCGCCGTCTCCGCCACCCACTGGCTCCCGTCGGCGGCGGCCATGGCCGTCCTGGAGAAGGGCGGGAACGCCTTCGACGCCGCGGCCGCGGCCGGATTCGTGCTCCAGGTGGTGGAGCCGCACTACAACGGGCTCGGCGGCGATGTGCCGATCCTCTCGTACTCCGCCACGACCGGCGAGGTCCAGGTGATCTGCGGCCAGGGCCCGATGCCGCGGGCCGCGACCCCCGAGCGCTTCCGGTCCCTGGGCCTGGCGGGGATCCCCGGCTCGGGGCTGCTGCCCGCCGTGGTGCCGGGGGCCTTCGGCGCCTGGATCCGAATGCTCGCCGAGCACGGCACCCTGCCCCTCGCCGACATCCTGGAACACGCCGTCGCCCACGCCGAGAACGGCTTCCCGCTGCTGCCCGGCACGGCCGACGCCATCGCGGTCCTCGCTCCCCTCTTCGCCGACGAGTGGTCCGAGTCCGGCCGGGTCTATCTGCCCGGCGGACGGCCCCCGGCGGCCGGGTCCCGATTCCGCAATCCGGCGCTGGCCGCGACCTACCGGCGGCTGCTGCGGGAGGCGCACGCGGCGGGCGGCGACCGGCAGGTCCAGCTCGCGGCCGCCGAACGGGCCTTCTACCAGGGCTTCGTCGCCGAGGCCATCGACTCCTACCTGGCCAAGGCGGAGGTCCTGGACTCCACCGGCCGCCGCCACCGGGCGCTGCTGACCGGACAGGACCTGGCGGAGTGGCGGGCCGCGGCCGAGCCCTCCGTATCGCTGCCGTACGGCGAGTACGCCGTCCACAAGCCCGGCCCCTGGTCGCAGAGCCCGGTCTTCCTCCAACAGCTGGCGCTGCTCGACGGATTCGACCTGGCGGGCATGGGCCAGGACGGCGCGGAGTACGTCCACACCGTCACCGAGTGCGCCAAGCTCGCCTTCGCCGACCGCGAAGCCTGGTACGGCGACCCCGACCACAGCGACATCCCGATCGACACCCTGCTGAGCCCCGCGTACACGGCCGGCCGGCGCGCCCTGGTGGGCCCCCGGGCGGCGGAGGCGCTGCGGCCCGGCTCCCCGGACGGCCGCCGGCCGTGGGTGCCCGAGCCGCCGGACGGCCCCCCGGCGGCGGGCGACGACTGGATGAGCCAGCTCGGCGACGGGCTGCCCACCGTCGTCCGCGCGACCGCCGCCCGCAATGACACCTGCACCGTCGTGGTGGCCGACCGGTTCGGCAATCTGGTGGCGGCGGTGCCGAGCGGCGGATGGCTCAAGAGTTCGCCGGTCGTCCCGGGCCTCGGGTTCTCGCTCGGCACCCGGGGCCAGACCATGACGCTCCAGGAGGGCCACCCCAACTCCCTCGCCCCGGGCCGCCGTCCGCGCACCACCCTCAGCCCGAGCCTGGTGCTCCGGGACGGCCGCCCCTTCCTGGCCTTCGGCACCCCCGGCGGCGACCGGCAGGACCAGTGGACGCTGGAGTTCTTCCTCGGCGTCACGGACTTCGGCCTCGGCCTCCAGGCCGCCACCGAGACCCTCGCCTTCCACACCGACCACTTCTCCTCCTCGTTCACCCCGCACGAGTCCCGCCCCAAGGTCCTCACCGTGGAGCGGAACTGCGATCCGGCGGTCGTGGCGGAGCTGCGGGAACGCGGCCACGACGTCCGGCTCGTCCCCGAGTTCTCGCTCGGGAAGGTCTGCGCCGTGGGGATGGACCACGAGCGCGATCTGCTGCGGGCCGCCGCGAGCCCGCGAGGCCGCCAGACGTACGCCGCGTGCCGCTGACCCGCCCCGCGCCCCGCTCACTCCCCGCGCCTCCCGCACCGGACTCACCGCACCGCCCTCGCACGGAGCCCCGCTCACCGCACCGCCCTCGCACGGAAAGGACTCAGCCCATGCCCGACGCCTCGGCCGCCGGTCTCGCCGGCGCGCCGCCGGGACCGCGGCGCGCCCCGCTCCCGCCGGTGATCCATCACATCGCCGTCCAGACCACCGATCTGGAGGCCAGCCTCGCCTGGTACCGGGACTTCTTCGGAGCCTCGGTCTCCTGGACCCTGGACTCCTTCTCCGAGCTGAGCCTGAGCCGGCTGCCCGGGCTCTCCCGGCTGGCCGAGGTCACCGTGGGCGGCCTCCGCTTCCATCTCTTCACCCGGGGAGCCGAGCACGGCGGCCCGCCGCCCGCCGGCACCCATCAGTTCCAGCATGTGTGTCTGGAGGTGGGCGGCGCGGAGGAGCTGACCGCCTGGCACGCCCGCTGGTTCGCCGTCCACGCCTCGGGCGCCCACCGGTTCACCCGGGACGAGCCGGCCACCGACATCGTCGTCGACGGCGACGGGGTGCGCAGTTTCTACGCGTACGACGTCAACGGGGTGGAGTTCGAATTCACCTGGATCCCGGGCGATCCGCCGGCCGCCCCGGGCCTCTGAACGGCGGCCGGGCGGCCGGACGGGAGCCACGCGATCCGGTTCCGTCGGCCGGGAGTGAGCCATGCCGTCCGGTTCCGGCGGCCGGGCATGGGACCTACCGTCCGGTTCCGGCGGCCGGGCATGGGACCTACCGTCCGGTTCCGGTTCCGGTTCCGTCGGCCGGCAGTGAACAGCCGGTGCGAACGGCCTCCCTCGGGAAGGGTGTGACCGAAACGGTTCACCGACTCACCGGAGGTATCCGTGGCGCCCGCCCTCGGCCGCATGCTGCGCTCCTCGCCGTACTGGCCCGTCGTCAGCGACCGGACCCTGCGGCGGGCTCTGCCCGGGTTCGCGTTCTCCGCCCTGGGCCACGGGATGGCCGCGGTCGGGGTGAGCTGGCTGGCGATCGAGCTGGCGCCGGCCGGATCGCGCGGGGCCTGGGTCGCGGTGGCCGTGGCCGCCTACACCCTGCCCGGGGCGGCGGGCGCCCTGCTCCTCGGCCGCTTCCTGCGCGACCGCGACCCCGTGCGGCTGGTCCGCTGGGACGCCTCGCTCCGAGCCGTCGCCCTGGGCCTGATCCCGGTGGCGTACGCGCTGGACGCGCTGGACGGCCCGCTGTACGTGGGGCTGCTGGCGGCCTCCTCCGTACTGCACTCCTGGGGTCAGGCCGGCGTGTACACCCTGCTCGCCCGAGTGCTGCCCGAACGCGACCATCTGGCGGGCAACGCCGTGCTCTCCACGGTGTTCTCGCTCGCCACCGTGATCGGCCCCGCGCTGGCGGGCGCGCTGATCGCGTGGACCGGGGCGGCGGTCGTGGTCATCGCGGTGGACGCGGTGGCCTTCCTGGTGCTGGCGATCGTCTTCCGCTTCGTGTCCGCGCCGGAGGACGGCCCGGCGGGCGGCCAGGCGGAGAGAACGGAGGAGGGGCCGGTGGAGCCCGGGGCCGCCCCGCCGCCCCGGCCGGCCGGGCTCACGATCATCCGGAACGATCCCGCGCTCTTCGGCGTGCTCGGGCTGAGCTTCGGCTTCTTCTTCCTCTTCGGACCGGTGTACGTCGCCCTCCCGCTGTACGTCTCCGAGGATCTGCGCGGCTCGGCGAGCCTGCTCAGCGGCTTCTACACCGCGTTCGGCGTCGGAGCCGTCCTCGGGGCCCTGGTCTCGGGCTACTTGAGCCGCTGGCGGCTGTGGCCCACCGTGATCGGCATCGTCATCGGCTTCGGGATCTTTCTGCTGCCGGTCGGACTCGGGGCGTTCACCCCGGTCGCCATGGCCTCGTTCGCGCTGGCCGGACTGGTCTGGCCGCCGTACTCCTCGCTCTCCACCACGCTCGTCCAGCGCGCGGCCCGGGGGCCGGAGCTGGCCCAGGTGCTGGCCGTCAACTCCTCGGTGAGGGTGGTGTCGGTGCCGCTGGGGACCGCGCTCGGCGGTCCGCTGGTGGCGGCCTTCGGCTCGGGGCGGACCCTGCAGATCTCGGCGGTCGGCATCCTGGCGCTCGGGATCGCCTCGGCGCTCGCGCTGGGGCTGCGCACGGCGGGGGGAGCCAGGTCCGTCCGTCCGCGGAAGTGAGCCGGGGCCGCACCCTCCGGGCCCCGCCCACGGGCCCGTTGGGACCTCGGCCCGGGCCGGCCGCGCAGACGGCCGCCGCGAGGACACCCGTACCGGCAGTCGTCCAGACCCCCGCACAGACCCCAGTAGAGACCGCCGTACAGGCAGCCGTAAAGCCCCCCGCACCGCCCGGCGTCCCGCCGGCGGGACGGAAGCGAGCGCTCCTGTGGATTCCCGGTCACGGGATCGTGTGGGCAGATATCATCTCGAATGCTTCCGGATCGCGGAAATTCAGATGTTCCCGACGGACGCTGAGATATGCACATCTTTTCGAGTTCCCCGCTGTGGCCGCCGGCTGATGGAGCGTTATGAGGATGGACGAAGCGATCGACGAGTCCGAGGGGCATCTGCTGGACCGGTTCGAGGCGGTGGTCCGCTCCGTCCCCGACGCGGTGGCCCTGGACCATCTCGGCGAACATCTCGCCTACCGCGAACTCGACGTCCGCGCCAACCGGCTCGCCCACCAGCTCACCGAGCACGGCGTCGGGCCCGAGGACGTCGTCGCCGTCTGCCTGGGCCGGGGACCCGACGCCATCACCGCGCTCCTCGCCGTCCTCAAGGCCGGAGCCGCCTATCTCCCCCTCGACCCGGCGCTCCCCCCGCAGCGCCTCGCCCACATGATCCAGGACGCCGGCACCCGGCTCGTCCTCACCGCTTCCACCCACACCCCCGCCCTCCCCACCGGCGACCTGCCTGTCCTCCACCACGACAAACACACCCCCGACCGTCACCCCGCCACTCCGCCGGACGTCCCCCGGGACCGGGACGCCCTCGCCTATGTCGTCTACACCTCGGGCACCACCGGCGTGCCCAAGGGCATCGCCGCGACCTGGCACACCCTCCACCACGTCATCCGCTTCGCCGTCGACGAGGAGGGGCCGGCGGCCGACGAACCGCTCGTCTGCCCGCAGTTCGCCTCGCTCGGCTTCGACGTCTCCCTGCTGGAGATCTTCACGACGCTGCTCCGGGGCGGGCGGCTGCTGCTGATCCCCGAGGTGCTGCGGCACGACCCCGACGGTTTACTCGATCTGCTCGCGGACCGGCGGGCCACCCGGATGTATCTGCCCCCCGCGATGCTCGATCAGCTGGCGGTCGCCCGGGCGGACCGGCCGGTGGATCTCGCCCTGACCCGGCTCTGTCTCTCGGGAGAGGCGCTCAGCCTGCACCCGGGCATCCGGGAGCTGTTGTCGGCGTTGCCGGGGGTGGTGCTGGAGAACCAGTACGGACCCTCCGAAACCCACCACGCCACCTCCGCCCTCCTCACCGGAGACCCCGGAACCTGGCCCACCACACCCCCCATCGGCCACCCCCTCCCCGGCCTCCACATCCACCTCCTCGACCACCGCCTCAACCCCGTACCCCCCGGCGTACCCGGCGAGCTGTACATCACCGGACCCACCCTCGCCCGCGGCTACCTCGGCCAACCCGCCCTCACCGCCCAACGCTTCACCGCCAGCCCCTTCCACCCGGGCACCCGCATGTACCGCACCGGCGACCTCGCCCAATGGACCCACCACGGCACCCTCACCTACCTCGGACGCACCGACGACCAGATCAAAATCCGAGGCCACCGCATCGAACCCGCCGAAATCGAAACCACCCTCACCACCCACCCCCACATCACCCACGCCACCGTCCACCTCCGCCACGACCAACCCCACCACCCCCACCTCACCGCCTACCTCGTCCCCACCGAGGGCGAGGAGTGTCCCGGGCCGGGGGACCTCCACGCGTTCCTGCGGTCCCGGCTGCCCGCGTACATGGTCCCGACCGCGTTCGTGCCGGTGGACGCGGTGCCGCTGACCCGCAACGGGAAGGTCGACCGGCTGCGGCTGCCCGCGCCGGCCCAGGAGCACCGGCCCTCGGGGGCCGGGGCGGCGCCGGAGAACGGGACGGAGCGGGCGATCGCCGACATCTGGCGGGAGCTGTTCGGCACGGAGGGCATCGGCGTCGAGGACGACTTCTTCGACCTGGGCGGGCACTCGCTGATCGCGACCAGGATCGTCTCCCGGCTGCGCGCCGCCGTGGACCCGGCCGTCTCGGTGCGCGATCTCTTCGAGCACCGTACGGTCCGGGCGCTCGCGGCGGCCGTGCGGGCGGCGGAGCCCGCGTCCGGGACGGGCCGGGTGCTGCCCCGGGCCGCCGGGACGGGCGAGCTGTCGTTCGCCCAGCGGCGGCTGTGGTTCTTCGACCAGCTCTCCCCCGGCTCCGCCACGTACAACGTCACGGTGGCGTGGCGGGTCGGCGGCCGGATCGATCCCCAGGTGCTGGCCCGGGCCCTGCGGGAGATCTGCGAGCGGCACGAGGTGCTGCGGACCTCCTTCGCCGAGTCCGAGGGCCGGCCGTATCCGGTGGTGAGCCCCTCGGCCGCGTTCGTCCTGGAGACGGAGGACCTCCGGGGCGCGGAGGACGAGGCCGTACGCCGGGTGCAGCGGCTGGCGGTCAAGCCCTTCGATCTCAACGCGGGGCCGCTGCTGCGCGTCCAGCTCTTCAAGGTCGCCGAGGACCGGCACCGGCTCGCGCTCCATCTGCACCACATCGTGGTCGACGGCTGGTCGATGGACGTCCTGTGGAAGGAGCTGTCGGCGCTGTACGACGCGTACGCGGCCGGGCTGCCCTCGCCGCTGCCGCCGCCCGCGATCCAGTACGCGGACTACGCGGCCTGGCAGAACGCCTGGCTGGAGAGCGAGCCGGTCCGGGAGCAGCTGCGGTACTGGACCGGGGCGCTGGCGGGGGCTCCCGAGTCGCCCGTGCTGCCGTCCCGGCCCCGGCCGAAGGTGCGCAGCGGGCGCGGGCGCACCCATCGCTTCACGGTGCCGGCCGAGACCGCCGAGGCGCTGGGCGCGGTCGGCCGGGCGCACGGGGCGACGCCGTTCATGGTCTTCCTCACCGCCTTCCATGTGCTGCTGGCGCGGTACACGGGCGGCAGTGACATCGTCACCGGCTCCCCGGTCGCGGGGCGGGTGCGGCCCGAGAGCGAGGAGCTGATCGGGTTCTTCGTCAACGCCATGGCGCTGCGGCTGAGGTGGTCGGGGGATCCGGCCTTCTCCGAGCTGCTGGCGCGGGCGCGCGCCACCGTCCTGGACGCGCAGCGCCATCAGGACATCCCCTTCGACCGGGTGGTGGAGGAGCTGGGTCCGGAGCGCGACCTCAGCCGTAATCCGGTCTTCCAGATCTTCTTCGCGTACAACGCGGCCGACGACCACCCCACTCCCGCGGGCTGGTCGGTGGAGCGCGCGGACACGGATCCGGGGCTGGCCCGCTTCGATCTGGAGCTGGAGCTGGAGGAGGGTCCGGAGGGGGTGCGCGGGGCGCTCTGCTACAGCACGGATCTCTTCGAGCCGTCGACGGTGCGCGGGCTGGCGGAGCATTTCGTCACCCTGTGCGCGGGGATCGCGGCGGATCCCGGGCGTACGGTGTCGGGGCTGCCGCTGCTGGACGAGACGGAGCGGGACCGGATTCTGCGAGTCTGGAACGAGCAGGAGGAGCGGGGGGAGCCCCGGGCGGACGAGGGGCATCCGCTGGACCGGTTCGAGGCGGTGGTCCGCGCGGCCCCGGACGCGGTGGCCCTGGACCATCTCGGCGAACATCTCGCCTACCGCGAACTCGACGTCCGTGCCAACCGGCTCGCCCACCGGATCGCCGAACAGGGCGTCGGGCCCGAGGACGTCGTCGCCGTCTGCCTGGGCCGGGGACCCGAGGCCATCACCGCGCTCCTCGCCGTGCTCAAGGCCGGAGCCGCCTATCTGCCCCTGGACCCGGCGCTCCCCGTACGGCGTCTCGCCCATATGCTCCAGGACGCCGGCGCGCGGCTCGTCCTCACCGCCTCCGCCCACACCGCCGCCCTCCCCGCCGGCGATCTGCCCGTCCTGCTCGTGGACGGGCGGGCGTCCGGCCGTCACCCGGCCACTCCGCCGGACGTGCCCCGGGACCGGGACGCCCTCGCCTATGTCGTCTACACCTCGGGCACCACGGGGGTGCCCAAGGGCATCGCCGTCACCTGGCGCACCCTCGACCACGTCATCCGTTTTGACGGGCACCGGGAGCGGACGCGGGGGATCGCGCCCCGGTCGTGCGCGCAGCTGGCGTCGCTGAGCTTCGACGTGTCGTTGCAGGAGGTGTTCGTCACCCTGCTGCGCGCGGGGCGGCTGGTGCTGGTGGGGGACGAGGCCCGGCGGGATCCGGACCGGCTGCTGGAGCTTCTGTCGGAGCGGGAGGTCGAGCGGGTGTATCTCTCGCCCGCGCAGCTCGACCAGCTGGCGGTCTCCTGGAGCGAGCGGCCCTCGGCGCTGGCGGTGCGCCATGTGAGCGCGGGCGGGGAGGCGCTGCGGCTGGGGCCGGAGGCGGTGGAGCTGTTGTCGGCGTTGCCGGGGGTGGTGCTGGAGAACCAGTACGGACCCTCCGAAACCCACCACGCCACCTCCGCCCTCCTCACCGGAGACCCCGGAACCTGGCCCACCACACCCCCCATCGGCCACCCCCTCCCCGGCCTCCACATCCACCTCCTCGACCACCGCCTCAACCCCGTACCCCCCGGCGTACCCGGCGAGCTGTACATCACCGGACCCACCCTCGCCCGCGGCTACCTCGGCCAACCCGCCCTCACCGCCCAACGCTTCACCGCCAGCCCCTTCCACCCCGGCACCCGCATGTACCGCACCGGCGACCTCGCCCAATGGACCCACCACGGCACCCTCACCTACCTCGGACGCACCGACGACCAGATCAAAATCCGAGGCCACCGCATCGAACCCGCCGAAATCGAAACCACCCTCACCACCCACCCCCACATCACCCACGCCACCGTCCACCTCCGCCACGACCAACCCCACCACCCCCACCTCACCGCCTACCTCGTCCCCACCGATCCGGGCACGCTGGATCTGGCGGCGGTCCGGGCACATCTGGCCCGTTTCCTCCCCGATTACATGGTCCCGTCCGCGCTGGTGCCGATCGACCGGCTGCCGCTGAACGCCAACGGCAAGGTGGACGTACGGGCGCTGCCGCGTCCCCGGCCGGCGGCGGCGGCGCGGCGGCGGCCCCGGTCGATGCGGGAGGGGCTGCTGTGCGAGCTGTTCGCGGAGGTGCTGGGCGTGGACGCGGTGGGCGTGGATCAGAACTTCTTCGACCTGGGCGGTCATTCGCTGCTCGTGCCCCGGCTGATCAGCAGGATCCGCTCGGCGCTGGGGGTGGAGCTGCCGATCCGGCGGCTCTTCGACGCGCCGACGGCGGGCGGGCTGGCCGCCGCGCTGGACGAGCGGGTCGCGGGACGGCAGGTCACGAGCGGGCTGGAGACGCTCTTCCCGCTGCGTACGGCGGGGACGGGCGTGCCGCTGTTCTGTGTCCATCCGGCGGCCGGGATCAGCTGGTGCTACGCGGGGCTGCCCCGGCTGCTGGGCCGGGGCGTTCCGGTGTACGGGCTCCAGGATCCGGGGCTGGCCGATCCGGCGCGGCTGCCGGGGAGTGTGGAGGAGATGGCGGCCGGCTATGTCGAGCACATCCGCGCGGTGCGTCCGCACGGTCCGTACCATCTGCTCGGCTGGTCGTTCGGCGGTCTGGTGGCGCAGGAGGCCGCGGTGCGGCTCCAGGAGCAGGGCGAGGAGGTCGGGCTGCTCTGTCTGCTCGACAGCTATCCGCGGTACGGGATGCGCGACGGCGGGCGGTTCGCGCTGTCGGCCCCGGCGGATCCGGGTGAGCGGGCCGGTGAGCTGCGGAGGGTGGCCGGGGTCTCGGTCGAGCTGGACGAGCGGGAGCTGGCCGCGGTGTATCGGTGCACGGTCAACAACGCGCGTCTGATGAGCCGGTTCGAGCCGAGGCGGTTCGACGGCGATCTCACCTTCGTCACGGCGGCCCTGGAGCGGGAGGAGGGCGATCCCGGCTGGGAGAGCTGGCGGCCGTATGTGTCGGGGGCGGTGGAGAACTCCGCGGTGGCGTGCGCGCATCTGGGGATGATGCGGCCGGAGCCGCTGGCCGAGGTGGCGGCGACGGTGCTCCGGGCGCTGCGGCCGGGGCCGGGGCGCGGGCGGCGGGCCCGCTCCGGTCCGGCCTGACGGCGCGGGGGCACGGGGTCCGGGGTCGCGGCGGACGGCGCCGGGCGGAGGAGGCAGTGCCTCCGCCCGGCAAGGGCTATTCCGGCCCTTTCCTTTTCCTTTCAGTATTGATCGAATTCGCTCGGGAATGAGATCACGGGTGACATTTTTAGCTGGGTGTCCATCGTGCGCCCCCGGTGATCTAGGAGCCCTTGTATCATCCATCGGGCGTGTTACGTTCTGTCCGGTCGACGCCTCCGGACAGAGGTGATACGCATCGGTCATCTCATGCTGAGAAGAGGCAGATCCGCACCTGGACCGAGAGGAATCACTTATGCGCGCCGACCTTCCGGTAAGGAACTCGACCGGCCTCGCGCTCACCGGGCGTTCCGCGTTCCCGCGCGAGAGCCGCCCGCTCGACCAGCCCGGCTCCTGCTGCACACCCGTCGGCGCGGTGGCCGAGCGGACCCGCCTCACCCTCCCCGACGATCTTCCGCTCGACGTCTGGTGCCGAATCGGGGATCAGATCGTCTCGGTGGCGGACTCCTCCGCGTGGTGGATCGGCGACTGGCTCGTCTTCGGCCAGGAGCAGTACCACGACCGGTACAAACACGCCATGAAGGAGACCTCGCTCGACTATCAGACGCTGCGCAACTACGCCTGGGTGGCCCGGAAGTTCGAGCCGTCACGCCGACGGGACGCGCTGACCTTCCAGCACCACATGGAGGTCGCGGCGCTCTCGGCGGACGACCAGGAGCACTGGCTGGACTTCGCGGTGCGGCTGGGCTGGTCGCGGAACGAGCTGCGGAAGCAGATCAGGGCGAGCACCGCCCCGGACGAGATACCGGACGCGAATCCGGAGATCCAGCTGAATCTGCGGCTGGACAAGGACCGGCTGAAGTGCTGGGAAGAGGCGGCGCACAAGAGCAATCAGAGCCTGATGGAGTGGATGTCCACGGTGCTCGACCGAGCTGTCTGAAACCCCCGGGGCCATCGATCGGGCAGCAGGGATCGGGCGTCGGGGATCAGGGATCAGGGATCAGGGATCACCCGGATTCTTCGGCGCGGAAATACTTGAGCGGGTTGATTCTTCGGTCCGGCGCGCATTTCCCGCCGCTCACGATCTCCGTCTCCTCCGCTTCCCACTCCCCGCTCGACACTCCGCACTGCGCAGTCCACACTCCGCCGAATATCGAATCGGTATGCGCGGCGGCCGCCCTCGTGCCCGGCTTCCGCATATCGCGGAGAACCACGACCGGAGCGGCCCGGGACGAAAGAGCGAATACGGCCGGCGTCCGGCCGCCCGCCCCCGCCGGGTCGCACGATCGGCGCACGGCCCATCCATCCGGCTACTCCATGTGGCGAGCCCTCAGGAACGCCCATAGCTTCGCCTCATGGCACAACGACAAAAGCACCAGAGAAGACAGATCGGATGCCTGCTGGGCGTGCTCGCCGCCGTGGTGTCGGGCGTCGGCGCCGCGCCGGCGGCCGAGGGCCCGGCGCGTCACACCGTACGCCCCGGGGAGTCGATCCAGGCGGCGGTCGACGCCGCGAAGCCCGGGGACACGGTCGTCGTCCGCGCCGGCACCTACCGCGAGAGCGTCCTGATCACCACGGCGAATCTGACCCTGCGCGGGTCGGGACCCGACACCGTGCTGGTCCCCGCCCCGGTCCGGTCCCTCGCCGCCAACAGCTGCGCGCGGGCCGGCCACGGCATCTGTGTGACCGGCACCGAGAAGGCGGACGCCGACCGGGTCGCCGTCCGCTCGCTGACCGTGCGCGGCTTCAAGCAGCACGGACTGTGGGCCTCCCGCACCGACCGGCTCTCGGTGCGGCAGGTGACCGCGGAGGACAACGGCGTCTGGGGGATCGCCCAGCAGCGCTCGACGCGGGCCTCGTTCCGCGAGAACACCGTCCGGGGCAACGGCGACGCGGGCATCTTCCTCGCCAACGCCGTCGACGCCGAGGGCGGGGCCACCGACCAGGGCGGGGCGCTGATCGCCGGCAACACGGCGACCGGGAACCGTATCGGGCTGACCGTACGGCGGGTCAGAAACCTCACCGTCCGGGACAACCGGCTCGCCGAGAACTGCGCCGGGATGTTCGTCGTGGGCGACGAGTCCAAGCCCGCCGCCGGGGCGATGACCATCCGCTCCAACACGATCGAGAAGAACAACAGGCTCTGCCCCGCGACCGCGCGGCTCCCCGTGATCCAGGGCTCCGGCATCGTCCTCACCGGCTCCGAGGCCACCGTCGTCCGCTCCAACACGATCCGCGACAACGTGGGCTCCGCCCCCATGTCCGGGGGCGTCGTGCTGTTCGAGTCGCTGGTGGGCGCGTCCAACACCGACAACGTCGTCGAGAACAACCGGATCGAGGGCAACGCCACCGCCGATCTGGTCCACCGAGGCGGCGGCGCGGGCAACCGGTTCACCGGCAACGCCTGCGCCTCGTCCGAGCCCGCCGGACTGTGCTGATCCCCAGCCGCCCGCCCCGCGCTCCCCCACCCGTCCCAAGGATGCGAGCAACGTATGACCACCCTCAGTACCCGACCGGTCCAGACCGCCCCCGCCGACGCCGCCCCTCCCCCGGGCATGCGACTGCGCGAAATCGTCTTCGGGGCGGCCTGCGCCGCCGCCGTACGGGCCGCGGCGCGGCTCGGGGTCGCCGACGCGCTCGGCGATGTGCCGGCGAGCGCGGAGAAGCTCGCCGCCGCCGTCGGCGCCGAGCCGGGGCCGCTGCGGCGGCTGCTGCGCGCCCTGTCCTGCCACGGTCTCTTCGAGGAGCGCCCGGACGGGACCTTCGGCCACACCGAGATGTCCCGGATGCTCCGCTCGGACGATCCGCAGAGCCTGCGCGACATCGCCCTGTGGTGCACCGAGCCCTGGACCTGGGCCGCCTGGCCCCGGCTGGACGACGCGGTCCGCCCCGGCGGGACCCCGGTCTTCCAGGAGCTGTTCGGGAAGGGCTTCTTCGAGTATCTGCACCAGGACGCCGCCGAGTCGGCCCAGATCTTCAACCGGGCCATGACCACCTCCAGCAAGCAGTCCGCGCTGGAGGTGGCCGAGCTGCTCGACCTCACCGGGGTCTCCTCGGTCGCCGACATCGGCGGCGGGCAGGGGCATGTGCTCGCCGGTCTGCTGGAGAAGCACCCCGAGGTGCGGGGCACCCTGCTCGATCTGCCCGATGTGGTCGTCAAGGCGGATCCCCGGCTGCTGGAGGGCGGCTCGCTGGCCGGGCGGGTCACGATCGAGCCCGGCGACTGCCGGCGGGCGATCCCGGTCCGGGCGGACCTCTACATCATCAAGAACATTCTGGAGTGGGACGACGACAGCACCCGGGCCACCCTCGGCCATGTGATCGCCGCGGCCCGCCCCGGCGCGCGGGTCGTCGTGATCGAGAACCTGGTGGACGACACCCCGTCGATGAAGTTCACCACCGCGATGGACCTGCTGCTGCTGCTCAATGTGGGCGGCGCCAAGCACACCCGGCAGAGCATGGTCGAGCGGATGACCCTGGCGGGCCTTCCGCCGGTCGACATCCGCCCGGTCAACGCCTATCTGCACGCCTTCGAGGCCGTCGTCCCCGGCTGAGCGCGACCGGCGCGCCGACGCCCCGGGCCCCTCCTCGGCGGAGGGGCCCGGGGCGTTCTCGCGGTCGCGCGCCGGTGCTAGCCCGGCGGCGCCCAGGTGTAGAAGCGGCGGGCCATCGCGTCCTTGGGACCCCGCCAGGTCTCCGGGTCGTACGGGCTGATGAACGCGTCCAGCCGGTCGCTCAGATCCCGGAACTCGGGGTGCTCGACCACTTTCGCCACCGCCGGTCCCGGCGGCCGGTCCGATTCGATCAGATGCAGATACACATCGCCGAACTGGAAGAGGCTGCGCCGCCGGACGCCGACGAGATGCGGCAGTTCGCCCTCGTCGGACGCGGCGAACAGCCGGGCGATGCCGTCGGCCGAGTCCGGCGTCATCCGGGCCACGATCAGCGCCTGGTGCGGAAAGGGGGCTTCGGTCATCGCTGGTCCGCCTCCCCCGCTCAGCCCGCGGCGGGAGCCGCCGTGCGGCGCTCCCGGTCCCGCTGCTCGATCTTGTCCCGGATGAGCGCCATCTGGATCTTCGAGTTGCGGTTGATGTTGTCGGTCATCCAGTCGTCGTCGACCGGCGCGTCCGGCTTCATCGCGAAGTCCTGCCGCCAGTGCATCCGGGTCCCGCCGGGGACCTCGGAGAACTCCCAGTGGATGTCCATGTGCTGGAACGGGCCGGTCTCCACCCGGCGCGCCCGTACCGTACGGCTCTCCCGGTCGGGGGTGCGCTCGGAGACCCAGCTCCACACCTTGCCGTTGTCGTCGGGGTGCATGGTCAGCCGGAAGGTGGTCGTGTCGCCCTTGCGCTCCAGAACCTCGACCGAGGCGTACTCGCTGAAGAGCTGGGGCCAGTTCTCCAGGTCGTTGGTGATGTCCCAGACGACGTCCAGGGGGGCTCTGACGGTGATCTCGTTCTCGGTGTGTCCGGGCACTTCAGGCTCCGCTCTTGGTCAGGGACTTGTTCACGAGGTCGAGGAACTCCCTCGGGGTGCGGCTCTTCTCCGCGTCCTGCGGCATCGGCGCGCCGTGCCGGTTCTCCAGCGCGGCGACGATGCCGAGCAGGCCCAGCGAGTCCAGGCCGTACTCCTCGAAAGAGGTGTCGGGGTGGTCCGCCAGCTGGGCCGGCTCCACGGCGATGCCGGCGTTCTGCCGCATCAGGCCGGCCAGTTCCTCCGGGGTCACTGCGTCTGTCATGCGCTTTCTCCTTGTCGGGTGGGGTTCCGCGGCGGGGGCGCGGGGGCCGCGCTGCGCAGCACGAGCGCCGCGTTCGACCCCATGAGGCCCCGGCTGAGCACCAGTGCCGTGCGCAGCGGGGCCCGGCGCGCCTTGCCGGTCACGACATCGATGTCGTGACAGACGTCGAAGACGTTCGGCGTGGGCGGTACGACGCCGTGCTCCATCGCCATGACCGCCGTGGCCACATCGAGCACCGGTCCGCCGCAGTAGGCCCGTCCGATGCCGGTCTTCGGGGCGGTGACCGGCACCCGCCGTCCGTGCGCGCCGAGCGCGTCGGTGATCGCCAGGGCCTCGGCGCGGTCGGCCTCCGGGACCCCGAGCGCGTCGGCGAAGACCACGTCGATCTCCTCCGGCGCGCACCGGGCGTCCTGGAGCGCGCCCTGGATCGCCCTGGCCAGTCCTTCCCGGGACTCCTGCCACCGGGAAGGACCGGTAAAGGTGGCCGCGTGCCCGGCGATCCGGGCGCGGGGCCGCGCGCCGCGGCGCAGCGCGGCCGTCTCCTCCTCGACCACCAGCATCGCGCCGCCCTCGGCGGGCACGAAGCCGCGGGCCTCGGTGGTGAAGGGCCGGTAGGCGCGGGCGGGGTCGTCGCTGGTGCTGAGGTCCTCGTAGCCGAGCTGGCAGACGACCGAGTAGGGCGCGAGGGGGGCCTCGGCGGAGCCGACGACGACCGCGTCGGTGCCGCGCCAGATCGCCCCGGCGGCGTGGGCGAAGGCGTCGAGGCCGCCGGCCTCGTCGCTGCACACCACTCCGCAGGGGCCCTTGAAGCCGCCGCGGATGGAGATCTGGCCGGTGCTGGCGGCGTAGAACCAGGCGATGGACTGGTACGGGCCGACGAAGCGGGAGCTCTTGCCCCACAGCGCCTGGAGTTCGCGCTGGCCGAACTCGCCGCCGCCGGATCCGGCGGCGGTCACCACGCCGACGCCGAAGGGCGAGCCCTCGTAGTCGGCGCGGCCGAGCCGGGCGTCGGCGAGGGCGAGGTCGGCGGCGGCCATGGCGAAGTGGGTGAAGCGGTCGGTCTGGACGAGGAAGCGCTCCTCGACCATGGTGTCCGGCTCCAGGTCGCGCACTTCGCCGCCGACGCGCAGCGGCAGATTCTCGCAGCCCTCGCGGGTGATCCGGTCGAGGACGCTGATGCCCTCCTGGGTGGATTTCCAGAAGACGTCGGCGCCGATGCCGTTGGGGGCGATGACGCCGATCCCGGTGACGACGGTGCGCCGGGGGCCGCTGTCGCGGTGGCGGTCGGGGCTCGGGTCGCGGCTCCGGCCCGCTCGGGTGCTGCTCATCGTGGCCTCCCACTGGGCCGGGTCATGACGACCGCGGACTGGAATCCGCCGAATCCGCTGCCGACGGAGAGCACATTGCGCAGCTTCCGCGAGCGGGCGGTGCGCGGCACGTAGTCCAGGTCGCACTCGGGATCGGGGGTCTCGTAGTTGGCCGTCGGGGGCACCGTCTGGCGGTCCATGGCCAGCACGCAGGCCACCAGCTCTATCGCCCCGATGGCGCCCAGCGAGTGGCCGACCATGGATTTGATGGAGCTCATGGGCGTGTCGTAGGCGTGGGCGCCGAGGGAGCGCTTGACGGCGGCCGTCTCGTGGCGGTCGTTCTGCTTGGTGCCCGAGCCGTGCGCGTTGACGTAGTCGACGGCGTCGCCGGCGATCCGGGCGTGGCGCAGGGCGGTGTCGATGGCGCGGGCCATCTCGTGGCCCTCGGTGGTGAGTCCGGTCATGTGGTAGGCGTTGCCGAAGGTGGCGTAGCCGCTGATCTCGCAGTGGACGGTCGCGCCGCGGGCGCGGGCGTGCTCCAGCTCCTCCAGGACGAGGACCGCCCCGCCCTCGCCCATGACGAATCCGTCGCGGTTGGCGTCGAACGGCCGGGAGGCGTGCTCGGGGTCGTCGTTGTTGGGCGAGGTGGCCTTGATGGCGTCGAAGCAGGCCACGGTGATCGGGGAGATGGGCGAGTCCGAGGCTCCGGCGAGGCAGATGTCGGCGCGGCCCTCCTCGATGGCGTGGAAGGCGTAGCCGACCGCGTCGAGTCCCGAGGTGCAGCCGGTGGAGACGGTCTGCACGGGTCCGTGCGCGCCGATGTGCTCGGCGACGGCGGAGGCCAGGGTGGAGGGGGAGAAGGCGCGGTGGAGATGGGCACCGGCGGGGCGGTGGTCCACGTCCCAGCGGGTTCCGGCGGAGGAGACGGCGACATAGTCGTGCTCCAGTCGGGTGGTGCCGCCGACCGCGGTGCCCAGGGACACTCCGACCCGCCAGGGGTCTTCCTCGCCGGGGTCGAGCCCGGCGTCGCGTATCGCCTCCCGGGCGGCCGCCAGCGCGAACTGGATGTAGCGGTCCGAGCGGGCGACGTCCTCGGCGTCGAGGCCGTGCTCGGCGGGGTCGAAGTCGACCTCGGCGGCGATCCGGGAGCGGAATCCCTCGGGGTTGAAGAGGGTGATGCCCCGGGTGGCCGTGCGGCCGTTCTCCAGCAGGTCCCAGAAGGCCGGGGCGCCGACGCCGCCGGGGGCGACCACGCCGACCCCGGTGACCGCCACCCGCCGGGTCACGAGACCGCCCCCGAGCGTTCCGGCGGGCCGCCGGGGGCGGCGGTCCCGTCACCGGCCTCGGCGGCCTCGGTGTCGACGTGGCCGAGTTCGGGGCGGGGGGCGAGCGGGCCGAGGTGGAAGACCATCCGGGCCTCGGTGTCGCCGACGTTGCGGAACCGGTGGCGTACGTTCAGCGGGATCATCAGGCCCTGGTCGGGCCGCATGGAGTGGGTGACGCCGTCGAGGTCCACTTCCAGGAGTCCGCTGACCACATAGACGAACTCCTCGGAGTACGGGTGGTAGTGCTCGCCGATGCGCTCGCCGGGCCGGATGATGGCCAGGCCCATGAAGCCGCTGGTGGCGCCGACGGCGGTCGGGGTGAGCAGGGCTCGCAGATCCCCTCCGCGCCGGGTGTTGGGCTTGGTCTCGCTGAGGTCCACGATGCGTGGGGTGTGCGTGGTCATTCTGCTTTCCTCCAGTTGGCCTCGGTGGCCCGGCGGGGACCGGTGGGGCGCGGGTCAGGCCTCGGGCGCCGCGAGCCGGTCGGTGATCAGTTGCATGTCCGAGTTCGTGACGAAGCGGGAGATGTCGTCCTCGGTGCCCCGGGCCACGTCGTCGCCGTCGACGAGCAGCCGGGCGAGGATGGCGGCCTTGCGGTGGCCGCGGACGCCGAGCGCGAGCGCCGGGTGGTCGTCCAGGGGCCCGTTGACGTCGATGAGCCGGACGACGATGTCGTCACGCTGGAAGACGGTGCTGCCGACGATGGGATTGGCCGGGTCCTCGGCGGCCGCCTCGTCCTGCCGGGCGAGCAGCCGGGCGACGGCGAGGCCGCACTCCTCCTTGGCCTGGTAGAGCAGCGCGTGCCGGTTGGCCTCGTCGGGCCAGGGGCCCTCGGCCGCCACGTGGTGCACCGCGGGGAGGGCGGCGCGGGTGAAGAAGAGCCGGGCGGAGTTGGGGTCGTCCAGGTCCCGGTCCTGCTCCAGATAGGGGTTGATGGCCTCTTCGACGGCCCGTACCTCGGGCTGCCGGGCGACGTGGCGCAGCGCCGCCATCAGTTCGCCCTGGACCTCGATGGCCCGTACCACCCGGTTGCCCTGCATGAAGAGGGAGGTGCGGCGCAGCCGGGTCTGGTCGTCCACGCGCGCGGACGGCGAGGTGTAGCCGGCGAGGATCTTGGCCACGGCCTTCTCGCTGCCGGGCTTGACGGTGAAGGTGAGGGCGTGGCGCACGACTCCGTCGCCGACCCGGGGGGAGGCCTGGAGGCCGCCCTTGAGCTGCTGCTCGGGGGTGGCGCTGAACGCCTGCCCGGTCTCGCGCAGCACGCTGAAGCGCAGGGAGCGGGTGTCGCGTACGCAGCTGTGCAGCGGGAGGACCGTCTCCACGTGCTCCTCGCTGTTGACCCAGGCGAGGAAGGGCGGTGCGCTCTCCCATTCGCTGGTGATCAGCCACTGGGAGGGGTTCTCGATGGACTGGCAGAGCTGGTCGCTGATGTGTCCGGGGACGGAGGCGACATGGTTGCGCATGTGCTCGTACGCCTCCAGGAACTGCTTCTGGGCGCCGTCGTAGAGATCCAGCAGCAGTACGACCCGCAGTCTGGAGCCGTCGAAGGCGGACTGCGATATCCGTTCCGACAAGGTGGTCATCCCTGTTCACACTCCTTCGCGACCGCGCCGCCGCCACGGACATGGCCCCTCGTCAGTCGTCGTTCGGTATCCGCCGCGGGCGGTGGTCGGCCGCCGTGCGGTGCGCGCGATCGCCCCTGGGCCGGGGCGCTCCCGTGAACCGATCGTGGTCCGGTACCACGTGTGGCGCGAGAGATGGGCACCATGCGAGTGAATGGGCGGGGCAAGGGCGATCGTGACGGGCACACAGATTGCATGGAAGGGACCCTCAAGAACGCCAATCACGCCGAGACCGCCGCTCACGCAGAGCCTCCCGGGGACACCGGGCCCCCCGACGGCGCGGTGCGGACCGCGACCGCCGGGGGCTGCGGGGCGGCGGACGTCCGCGTGCCGATCCTGATCGTGGGCGGCTCCCTGGTGGGCCTGTCCACCTCGATGTTCCTGAGCCGGCACGGCATCGGGCATCTGCTGGTCGAGAAGCACTCGGGCACCTCGACCCATCCGCGCGGGCGGGGCATCAACGTCCGCTCGATGGAGCTGTTCCGGGGGGCGGGGGTGGAGCGGGAGATCCGCGACGCGGCCGCCGTCCTCGCCGAGAACCATGGAATCCTGCAGGCCGGCTCGCTGACGGGCGACGACCAGGAGTGGCTGTTCAGGGAGATCGACCCGGGGGGCGGGCTGGCCCGGATCAGCCCGTCGACCTGGTGTCTGTGCAGCCAGAACGACATCGAGCCGGTCCTCGCGGCCCGGTCCCGGGAGCAGGGGGCCGATCTGCGGTTCGGGACCGAGCTGCTCTCCTTCGAGCAGGACGCCACCGGGGTGACGGCGCTGGTGAAGGATGTGCGCTCGGGGGCGCACACGACGGTGCGCGCGGACTATCTGGTCGCGGCGGACGGGCCGCGCAGCCCGGTCCGCGAGCAGTTGCGCATCGGTCAGAGCGGGGGCGGCGAGCTGTTCCACAATGTGAGCCTGACGTTCACCTCGCGGCAGCTCATCGGGATCGTGGGGGATCGGCGGTTCATCGTCTGCTATCTGACGACTCCGGGGGCGGACGGGGCGCTGCTGCCGGTGGACAACCGGGAGCGCTGGGTCTTCCACGCGCCGTGGAGTCCGGAGCGCGGCGAGACGCTGGAGGACTTCACCGACGAGCGCTGCCGGGATCACATCCGGGCGGCGGTGGGCGCTCCGGGCCTGGATGTGGAGATCACCGGGAAGGCTCCGTGGCATGCCGCCGAGCGGGTGGCGCGGCGGTATTCGGTGGGCCGGGTGTTCCTGGCCGGGGACTCGGCCCACGAGATGTCGCCGACCGGCGCTTTCGGCTCCAACACCGGTATCCAGGACGCGCACAATCTGGCCTGGAAGCTGGCGGCGGTGCTGAAGGGCTGGGCGGGCGCGGGGCTGCTGGACAGTTACGGCGAGGAGCGGCAGCCGGTGGCGAAGGCGACGGGCGAGCGGGCGTCGGCGCGTTCGGCGGAGCACAGCCATCCGGGGTACGCGGCTCCGGTGACGCCGGGCGGGCGGCAGGGCGGGGTGCTGACGGTGGCGATGGGGTACGGCTATCCGCGCGGTGCGGTGATCGGCGTCGATCCGGCGCGTCCGGTGGTGCCGGAGCGGATGGCGCTGACGGGGGAGCCGGGGACCCGGGCGCCGCATCTGTGGGTGCGCAAGGAGGGGGTGCGGCTGTCGACGCTCGATCTGTACGAGCGTTCACTCGTCCTGCTCTGCGGGGAGGGGGCCGTCTGGCGGGACGCGGCGCACAAGGCGGCGGCGCGGCTGTCCGTACCGCTGGACGTGTACGCGATCGGGGACGGGCCGCTGGCGGATCTGGTCCCGGAGGAGGGGTGCGACTGGACCGGGACGCACGGCACGACGGCGGAGGGCGCGCTGCTGGTACGGCCGGACGGGTTCGTGGCCTGGCGGTCGGCGGGCGGCGCGCTGGACGGCGAGAAGGCGGTCGCGGAGGCGTTGGCGCAGGTGCTGCGGCTGGGGTCGTCGGGCTCTCATCAGGACTGATTCCCCGTCGGGCGGGCAGCCGGGAGGTCACGCGCGTCGGGGGGATTCGGGGAAACGCGTTACGTGTGTGACCTCCGCGTTCTACCGTGCGCGGATAGCCCGCCGGGTACGGGAGGTGTACAAAGAAGACATGGCCGAACGTTACGGTCGCCCACGCTCGGTCTTGCGCATGCGGACTGTCGCCGGGCAGGTCTTTCTCCTCCAAGTGGCGATCGTGCTGTTGCTCGTCGGCGCGAGCATCGTCGCGCTCGTCCTCCAGTCGCACGCCGACAGCGAGCGGGAGGCCCTCAACCGGTCGACGGCGGTGGCCCAGACCTTCGCCGACTCGCCGGGCATGGACGCGGCGCTGCGCAGCCGCGATCCGTCGGCGATCCTCCAGCCGAGCGCCGAGGACGCCCGCAAGGACGCCGACGTCGACTTCATCGTGGTGATGAACACCGACGGCATCCGGTACACCTCCCCGCTGCCGAGCGAGATCGGCGGCCGGTTCGTCGGCGACATCGGGCCCGCGCTCGACGGCGAGGTGATCACCCAGCGGGTGCCGAGCAATCTCGGCCCGCTGATCCAGGCGGTGGTGCCGGTCTTCGACCGGCGCGGCACGGTGATCGGGGTGGTGTCCTCCGGGGTCACCGTGGAGCGGGTGAGCGGGGCGGTGGAGGACCAGTTCCCGCTGCTCTTCGGGGCCGCCGCGGTGGTGCTGCTGCTGACCACCGGGGGGACGGCCCTGGTCACCCGGCGGCTGCGGCGGCAGACCCATGGGCTCGGTCCGGAGGAGATGACCCGGATGTACGAGCACCATGACGCGGTGCTGCACGCGGTCCGCGAGGGGGTGCTGATCGTCGGGGAGGACGGGCGGCTGCTGCTCGCGAACGACGAGGCGCGCCGGCTGCTGGAGCTTCCGGTGCGGGTGGAGGGCCGGCTGGTCACGGAGCTGGGGCTGGATCCGCAGACCGCGCGGCTGCTGGCGTCGGGCGGGACGGTGACCGACGAGGTGCACCAGGTCGGCGACCGGCTGCTGGCGGTGAATCAGCGTCCGGCGAGCCGGGACGGCAGTCTGCTGGGGAGTGTGGCGACCTTCCGCGACACCACGGAGCTTCAGGCCGTCAGCGGCCGGGCGGAGGTGGCGCAGGGGCGGCTGAAGCTGCTGTACGACGCCGGTACGGAGATCGGGACCACGCTGGACGTGGTGCGCACCTGCGAGGAGCTGGCCGAGTTCGCGGTGGGCCGGTTCTGCGACTACGCCACCGTCGATCTGGTGGAGCGGGTGCTGCGCGGCGAGGAGCCGGTGTCGACGGGCGCGGGCGAGGACATGCGGCGGGTGGCGGCGGCCGGTCTGGGCGAGACGACGGCGCACTTCCGGCTGGGCACGACGATCCGCTATCTGCCGACGACCCGGATGGGCGCGGGGCTGAGCGAGGGCGAGGCGATCCTGGAGCGGGATCTCGGCGCGTACGCGGGGTGGGAGCAGCAGTCGCCCCAGCGGGCCGAGCAGCTGGTCGAGGCGGGTTTCCACTCGATGATCGCGGTGCCGCTGCGGGCGCGCGGGGCGATTCTGGGCGTGGCGATGTTCTGGCGTTCGCGCACGTCGGAGGCGTTCGAGGAGGAGGACCGCTCGCTCTCCGAGGAGCTGGTGGCGCGGGCGGCGGTGAGCGTCGACAACGCCCGCCGCTACGACCGTGAGCACACCATGGCGGTGACCCTTCAGCGCAGTCTGCTGCCGCGCGGGCTGCCGGAGCAGACGGCGCTGGACATGGCGTACCGCTACCGTCCGGCGCAGGCGGGGCTGGGCGGGGCCGGCGGGGTGGGCGGGGACTGGTTCGACATCATTCCGCTGCCGGGCGCGCGGGTGGCGCTGGTGGTGGGCGATGTGGTGGGCCACGGGCTGCACGCCGCCGCGACGATGGGTCGGCTGCGTACGGCGGTGTACAACTTCTCCACGCTGGACCTGCCGCCGGACGAGCTGCTGTGGCATCTGGACGAGCTGGTGGTCCGGCTGGACCAGGACGAGTCGGCGAGCGGGCCGGACGTCCAGGTCACGGGTGCGACCTGTCTGTACGCGATCTACGATCCGGCCTCGGGCCGCTGCACGGTCGCGCGGGCGGGGCACCACCGGCCGCTGGTGCTCCACCCGGACGGGACGGCGTTCTTCGCGGATGTGCCCGGCGGTCCGCCGCTGGGGCTGGGCGGGCTGCCGTTCGAGACGCTGGAGCTGGAGCTGCCCGAGAACAGCAGTCTGGTGCTGTTCACGAAGGGTCTGGTCGAGGACCGGGACCGGGACATGGACGAGGGGCTGGCGCTGCTGCGGGAGACCGTGGAGGGGCATGCCGGGCGGACCCCGGACGAGACCTGCGAGGCGGTGCTGGGAGCGCTGCTGCCGGAGCGTCCCCGGGACGATGTGGTGCTGCTGGTGGGGCGGACCCGGATGCTGGACTCGGGAGAGGTGGCGGAGTGGGACGTCCCGTCGGATCCCTCGGCGGTGGGCGAGGTGCGGAACGCGGTCACCCATAAGCTCGGCGAATGGGATCTCGGCGAAGAGGCGTTCACGACGGAGTTGATCCTGAGCGAGCTGGTCACCAACGCGATCCGGTACGCGATCGGACCCATCCGGGTGCGGCTGATCCGCGACCGGACGCTGATCTGCGAGGTGTCGGACCACAGCAGCACCTCGCCGCATCTCCGGCAGGCGGCGAGCACCGACGAGGGGGGCCGGGGGCTGTTCCTGGTGGCCCAGTTCGCGGACCGGTGGGGGACGAGGTACACGCCGGACGGGAAGGTGATCTGGACGGAGCAGCCGATCGCCGAGGAGGAGACGGAGCCGGAGAGCGCGGCGGCGCCCGGGGACGGGGTCCGATAGCGCTGTGGATCGGCGGTCCGCCGGGCGCGGGGAAGACGACGGTGGCCCGGCTGCTGGCGCGCCGGCACGGTCTGCGCCGGTACAGCGCGGACGCGCACACCTGGGGGCACCGGGACCGGGCGCTGGCTGCGGGTCATCCGGCGGCGCTCCGCTTCGAGTCGCTGTCCCCCGGGGAGCGCTGGTCCCGGCCGGGCGGGGAGCTGCTCGCGATGTCGCTGCACCATGAGCGCGGTCCGATGATCGCCGACGATGTGCGGGGGCTGCCGGCGGCTCCCGCCGTGGTGGTGGAGGGCACCCCGGTCACCCCGCCCGTCGCCGGGGTCCACGCGCTGTGGCTGCTGCCGACGCCCCGGGTGCAGCGGCGCAGGCTGGCGGAGCGGGGGCTGGGCGAGGGCGCGCTGGAGCTGTACCGGCTGCTGGTGCGGGAGATCGGCGCCCAGGTGACGGAGTACTCCGGCGCGCGGCTGGCCGTCGACGGCGACCGGGGCGTACGGGAGACCCTCGCCGCGGTGGAGGACCACTTCGCCGAGGCCCTGGCCTCGGCTCCCCGCGAGACGACCGCGGCCGGCCGGGCGGGGCTCGCCCGGTACGCGAACGAGGCGCTGGCGGGCCAGTACCGGGGGTACTTCGGCCGGCCGTGGGCGCGGGGGGACGCGGGGGCGACGGTGGTGGCGTTCGACTGCGAGTGCGGGGCGGCGGACTGCGAGGAGGACGTGGCCCTGCCCCGGCGCGACTTCGGCGTCTCCCCCGTCCTGGCCCCGGGCCACGCCGCGCCGGGAGCGTGAGCCCGCCGGAGCGACGGCCCGCGGGCCCGTTCTCGGGCGCGGACCGGCGACGGCGCCTCAGCCGTCCTGTCCCGGCGGGGCGTCCCCGGGGGCCTGGAGGCGGGCGCCGCAGTGGAGGTTCCAGTGGGGCGGGGTGCGGGTGGTGAGTTCGGTGAGGGCGAGGGGGGCGATGTCGAGACGCCAGAAGGTCTGCGGGGGGAGGGCGAGGGCGTGGACGAGGGCGGCGCGGACGACGGCGGGGTCGACCACGGCGAGGAGCCGGCCGGGGGCGGCGGGGAGGCCGTCGAGCCACGCCCCGACCCGGGTGCGGAGCGCGGTCAGCGACTCCCCGCCGTGGGGCGCGGCCGAGGGATCGGCGAGCCAGCGCGCCACCGCGTCCGGTTCCGCCGCGCTCACCTCCGCGAGGCTCCGGCCCCGCCAGCGCCCCATGTCCCAGTCGGCCGGCGCGTCCTCCCCCGTCACCCGCAGCCCCAGCGCCAGAGCGGTCCCGCGACAGCGCTCGGCGGGCGCGCAGACCGCCCGGTCGACCCGGGGCAGCGCCCCGGCGGCGGCCCGCGCCGCGCGCAGCCCCGCCGCGTCCGGCGGCTCGTCCACGGGGAATCTGGCCCCGCGCAGCGCCGCCGTGGTCACGGGCGCGACCAGCATCAGCCGCAACGTCATTCCCATCCCCTCCCCGAATCCATCAGTTTCGGCCAACTCACACCATGGCGGCGCACGCTCCGAACCGGTACGGTCGCGTGGACATGACGAAAGTGTGATGGAAGTCCGGTGAGATTCCGGCACGGTCGCGCCACTGTGTACCCGCGGTTTCGCGGGAAGTCAGACCCGCCGCCTTCGTCGTAGGCACCAGGCACCACGACCGGGACGCGTGTTCCCCCAGGAGGTTTCGCCATGGCTCATTCCACCGTGCCCGCCGCTCCCGCCGCCGCACCGGCGCTCCCCCCTCTCTCGCTCAAGGAGATCGCTCCCTGGGCCGTGTTCGTCGGCGTGCTGGCGCTGATCCTGCTCTATTTCGTCGGCGCGGAGCAGGGCGCCACCTCCCTGATCGCCGGGGAGACGGTGCACGAATGGGTCCACGACGGACGGCATCTGCTCGGCTTCCCCTGCCACTGAGGGCGGTCGCGAGCCCCCAGCACCGCCGTTTCGCCCGGATCCAGTCACAGGGGAACGTCCATGAACTCCATATCCGTCAGAGCCCTGCTCGTCCGCGGCATGCTCGCGGGCCTGATCGCCGGGGCGGTCGCCGCGCTCGTGGCGTACGTCCTCGGCGAGGGCCCGGTGGACGCGGCCATCGCGTTCGAGGAGAGCCACAGCCATGAGCACGGCGGCGAGGAACTCGTCAGCCGGGCCGTGCAGTCCACGGCCGGGCTCGCCACCGCGCTCCTCCTCTTCGGGGTGGCCGTCGGCGGTGTGGCGGCCCTCGCCCACGCCACGGCCCTCGGCCGCATCGGCTCCTTCGGCCCGCGCGCCACGGCCGCGCTGATCTCCCTCGGCGGGCTGCTGACCGTCTACGTCGTGCCCTATCTGAAGTACCCGCCGAACCCGCCCGCGGTCGGCGACCCGGAGACGATCGGCCGGCGGACCGCGCTGTACTTCCTGATGGTCGTGCTCAGTGTGCTGCTGGGGGTGGCGGCGGTCATCCTCGGGAAGCGGCTGGCCCCCCGGCTGGGCAAGGAGAACGCGACGGTGGCGGCGGCGGCCGCGTTCGTGGGCGTCGTGGCCCTGGCGTACGCGTTCCTGCCGTCGTTCGACGAGGTCCCGAAGGGGTTTCCCGCGGCCGTGGTCTGGGACTTCCGGCTCGCCACCCTCGCGATCCACGTAACGCTCTGGACCGTCTTCGGACTCACCTTCAGCCACCTCGCGGGCCGCCTCCACACCGGCCCGACACCGGCGAGGCGGGACCACTCACGCGCGTCCGTCGCACAACCCGGCCCGTCCGCCGATTGAGGACGGACCGGCATTTCCAGCCCGTCCGGCGATTGAGGACGAACCCGAGCCACGGAATCCCGCAGCCGACCGCACCGCCACACCAGGGCTCCGCCCCACACCCCGCGCCTCAAACGCCGGCGAGGCTGGATTCCCCCCAACCCGCCCGGCACACAACCCAGCCGCGCGGCACACAACCCCAGCCTGCCCGGCGATTGAGGACAGACCAGCATTTCCAGCCCGTCCGGCGATTGAGGACGAAGCCGAGCCACAGGAACCCGCAGCCGACGAGCCCCCCACCCCCTTGTCCGATTCATTCAAGACCCCCCACCCCCCTGCGGCCTACGGTGACCCCATGACTCCACGACTCGACGCGATCGGCGTCGTCACCTCCGACATGGCCGCCTCACTCGCCTTCTACCGCCGCCTCGGCCTGGATCTCCCGGCCGACGCGGACACCGCGCCGCACGCGGAGATCGCGCTTCCGGGCGGGATCAGGGTGCTCTGGGACACCGAGGAGACGGTGCGCTCCTTCGACCCCGGGTGGACGCGGCCGTCGGGCGGCGAGCGGGTGGGACTCGCCTTCCGCTGCGACAGTCCGGCGGAGGTGGACTCGGTGTACGCGGAGCTGGTCGCGGCGGGCCACCGGGGCCGTCTGGAGCCGTGGGACGCGGTCTGGGGCCAGCGGTACGCCATCGTGCTGGACCCGGACGGCTGCGGGGTTCAGCTGTTCGCCGACGCCACATAGGCGCTGAGCGTGACACCGGCCAGCTCCCGCATCTCCCGGGCGAGATGGGCCTGGTCGGCGCAGCCCGCGGCGAGCGCGGCCGCCGCGTACGGCGTCCCCTCCCACACCAGCGCCAGCGCGCGCTGGAGCCGCAGCACCCGGGCGAGGGTCTTGGGGCCGTAGCCGAAGGCGCGCAGGGAGCGGCGGTGCAGCGAGCGGGGGCCGAGCCCGACGGCCTCGGCCGCGGCGGCGACCGTGGAGCCGCTCTCCAGCTGTCGTACGACAGCGGCGAGCAGCGGATCGGGGGGCCGGACCGCGGTCCGCGCCCGGCGCAGCGCGAGGGCCTCCAGCTCGGCGCCAGGGTCGGCCGCGCCGTCGATCCGCTCGGTGAGTTCGCGGGCCTTCGCCGCGCCCCAGACGTCGGCCAGCCCGATCCGCCGGTCGAGGGTCTCGTCGGCGGCCACGCCCAGCAGGGCCGGAGCGGCCCCGGGGGCGAAGCGGACCCCGGCGTACCGGGTGCGGCCGGGGACCTCGGGCCGGTGGGCGCGGGTGTCCGGGCCCGCGATCAGCAGCTCCCCCGGGGTCCACAGCAGGTCCATGCACCCGTCGGGCAGCACGGGCCGGGCGCCGGGGCCGGTCTGCTCCCAGACCACGGCGCCGTCGAGCCGCGAGACACGTTCTCGATACACGCGTCCGAGGCTATCCGCTGCCGGCCGGGCCGCGTCCCGGGCCCCGCCCCGGCGGTCAGCCGTCCGGGCCGGGCCGGCCGGGCGGCGGGGGCTTGTGGTGGTCGCGGCCCGCGTGCAGCCGGGATCTGAGGTCCTCGGGCGGCAGGAAGCGGGACCAGCGCTCGGGGAACTCCGAGGGCATCTCGCCGGAGCCGCCGAGCCCGTCGCCGTACTCGTCGTCCCAGTCGTCGTCGTCCTCGTCGTCGGCGGTGTCGAAGATCTGCGCCGCCCTGGCGCGGGCGAGCACCTCCACCGCGTGGGCGGCCCGGGCGCGCTCGCCCTCCGCGCGGGCGGCCGCCGTGGCGACCGAGGGCCAGACATGGTCGATGGCCGCGTTCACCGCGGCGCCGACGAGGACCGCGAAGGCGGAGATGCCGATCCACAGCAGGACGGCGATCGGCGCGGCCAGCGAGCCGTAGATGGTGGGTCCCTCGACCGTGCTGGTGAGGTAGATCCGCAGCAGGAAGCTCCCGAGCACCCACATCCCGAGGGCCACCAGCGCCCCGGGCACATCCTCGATCCAGGGCGAGCGCACCGGCACGGAGACGTGGTACAGCGTGGTGAGGAAGGCGATGGAGAGCAGGCTGACCACCGGCCAGTACAGGACGGTGACGACCTCCGTGCCCCAGGGGATCAGCTCCACCACCCGGTCGGGGCCGACCACCGCGAGCGGCAGCACCACCGCCCCGATCAGAAGGGCCATCAGATAGAGGAGGAAGGCCAGCAGCCGGGTGGCGACGATGCCGCGCCGGCCGTCGAGCCCGTACATCACGGTGATGGTGTCGATGAAGACGTTCACCGCGCGCGAGCCGGACCACAGGGCGATGGCGAAGCCGATGGAGATGATGTCGGGCTGGCCGCCGTGGGTGACGTCCGCCAGCAGCGGCCGCGCGATGTCGTTGACGCCCCGGTCGGAGAGGACCGTGCCGACGGCGTTGAGGATGTTCACCTCGATGGAGGCGACCGTGGTGGTGTTCGTCCAGTCGTCCATGTAGCCGAGCAGGCCGAGGAGGCCGAGCATCAGCGGCGGCAGGGAGAGCAGGGTGAAGAACGCCGCTTCGGCCGCGAGCCCCAGAATCCGGTACTCGATGCACGAGTTGACGGTGTCCTTCAGCAGGAGCCACGCCATCTTCCGCTTGGAGACATTGCGGTAGAGGACTCGGGCCCGGTGGAGTCGGCCCGTCGGCCGCTCGGGTGTTTCATTTGCTGCCTGCACCTCCTTACCGTATCGGCATGGCAGCCAGCACCCACACAGTGACCAATCAGGCTCCGCCCCTGGTCGGGTACGACGTCTACACCGCCGACCGGGCTCTCACCGAAGCGGTGGAGCGTCATATTCCGCCATCTCTCGCCGTTCCCGTCCACGATGAACTCACCCGGTTGGGCCGTACCGCCGGGTCGGCCGAGGCACAGGACTGGGGGTTTTCGGCCAATGAGAACCCGCCCCGGCTGCGCACCCACGACCGGTACGGCAACCGGATCGACGAGGTCGACTTCCATCCGTCCTGGCACCGGCTGCTGGGGCACGCCGTCGGCGCGGGGCTGACGAACGCCTGGGGCAGGCCGTCCGGCCACGTCCGGCGCGCCGCGGGCTTCCTGGTGTGGACGCAGACGGAGGCCGGGCACGCCTGTCCGCTGTCGATGACCCACGCCGCCGTGCCGGCGCTGCGCACCGATCCGGAGCTGGCCGCCGAGTGGGAGCCCCGGCTCACCTCGCCGGTGTACGACGCGGAGCCGGCCGCGCCCGGCTCGCGGCCGGGGAGCCTGTTCGGCATGGGGATGACGGAGAAGCAGGGCGGCAGCGACGTCCGGACGAACACCACCGACGCCCGGCCGCTCGACGCGGCGGGCGAGTACGTCCTCACCGGCCACAAGTGGTTCTGCTCCGCGCCGATGTCGGACGGGTTCCTCGTGCTGGCGCAGGCCCCCGGCGGCCTCAGCTGCTTCCTGGTGCCCCGGGTGCTGCCCGACGGCTCCCGGAACGTCTTCCTCATCCAGCGGCTCAAGGACAAGCTGGGCAATCGGTCGAACGCCTCGGCCGAGGTCGAGTTCGCGGGGACCTGGGCGCGTCTGGTGGGCGAGGAGGGCCGGGGGGTGCGCACCATCATCGAGATGGTGGCGGCGACCCGGCTGGACTGTGTGATCGGGTCGGCGGCGCTGATGCGGCAGTCGGTCGTGCAGGCGATCCACCACAGCTCGCACCGGAGCGCGTTCGGCGGGGTCCTCGTGGACAAGCCGCTGATGCGCAATGTGCTGGCCGATCTGGCCCTGGAGTCGGAGGCGGCGACCGCGCTGGGGCTGCGGCTGGCCGCCGCGTACGACGCGGACACCGACGAGGAGCGGGCCCTGCTGCGGCTGGCGGTCCCGGCCGCCAAGTTCTGGGTGACCAAGCGGTGTACGCCGACGGTGGGCGAGGCCCTGGAGTGTCTGGGGGGCAACGGCTACGTCGAGGAGTCGGGGATGCCCCGGCTGCTGCGGGAGGCGCCGCTCAACTCGATCTGGGAGGGCTCGGGCAATGTGCAGGCGCTGGACGCGCTGCGGGCGCTCCAGCGGGAGCCCGCCGCGCTCAACGCGTTCCTGCGGGAGGTCGGCGCGGCGCGCGGCGCGGACCACCGGCTGGACGCGGCCATCAAGGGGCTGCTGACCGAGCTGGCCGATCTGGAGGGCGCCGAGGCGCGGGCGCGCCGGGTCGTGGAGCGGATGGCGCTGGTGCTCCAGGGCTCGCTGCTGGTGCGGTTCGCCCCGTCGGAGGTGGCGGACGCGTTCTGCGCGTCGCGGCTCGGCGGGGACTGGGGCGCGGTCTTCGGGACGCTGCCGGGCACCCTGGGGCTCCGGGCGATCGTGGAGCGGGCCGGGGTCGCGGTGTGAGGGGGGCGGTCAGATGTGCGGGAGCGCCGGGACGGCGGAGGCGGCGTGGCGTGGCGTGACCGGTCCCCGTCATAGATGATCATGCTCGGGGTGGTGCTGCGCCGACACGGCACCACCCCTCGCGCTGTTCACTTTCGGACAACTCGCTCTCATTCGCGAGGGTTGCAGAGGGTTGCAGCGCACCTGCCGTGCCGACCCGCACCGCAGAGACCGCATCGCCGCGCAGGAGGCCCCCGCGTGCAGACCAGACCGATCGATCCGGCCGTGCTCGCCGCCATGGACACGGCGGAGGCCACCCGGCTGCTGAAGGGGGTGCGGGAGGCGACGCTCAGCGGGCGGCGTCCGCCGGTCGGACCGCGGACGGAGATCGAGGAGTCCTGGCGGCGGCTGCTGCTGAGCGGCGCCGATCCGGACCGCGAGCGCCGGGTCGGGCCGCTCTCGCTGGAGGAGGTCGAGCGGCGCAGAATCGACTCGCCGCTGCGCGAGGTGCTGCCGGTGCTGCGGGAGGGGCTGGTGTCGATCGCCGAGGCCGCTCAGCATGTGATGGTCGTCGCCGACAGCGAGGGGCGGCTGCTGTGGCGGGAGGGCAAGGCGTCGGTGCTGCGCAAGGCCGACGCGCACGGGTTCGTCCTGGGCGCCGATCTCCGGGAGGAGGTGATCGGCACCAACGCGGTGGGCACCGCGCTGATCATCCGCCGTCCGCTCCAGGTCCACGCGGCCGAGCACTTCGTCTCCGTCTATCACAGCTGGACGTGCGCGAGCGCGCCGGTCACCGATCCCCGCGACGGCAGACTGCTGGGGGTGGTGAACGTCAGCGGGCCGCTGTCGGGGATCCATCCGGCGACGCTCGCGCTGGTGACCATGGTCGCCCGGCTCGCCGAGGCGGAGCTGCGCGATCGGCACTTCCGCGCGCTGGAACGGCTGCGCAGTGTGGCGTCGCCGCTGCTGGGGAGGTTGTCGGGGCGGGCGGTGGCGGTGGACGGGGACGGCTGGCCCGCCGCGGTGATCGGGATGCCGCCGCCGGGCCGGCTGCCGCTGCCGCGCTCCCCGGCGGACGGCTCGCTGTGGCTGCCCTCGCTGGGGATGTGCACGGTGGAGCCGCTGCCGGGCGGCTGGCTGGTGCGGGTGGGCGCGGAGGAGGATCCGGTGGGGCCCGCGGTCCGGGTGGCGCTGGATCTGAGCAGTCCGCACCACGCCTCGGTGACGGTCTCCGGCGGCGCGGGCAGCTGGACGCACGAGCTGAGCCCGCGCCACGCCCAGCTGCTGTACGCGCTGGCGCTGCACCGGGAGGGGCGGAGCGCGGCCCAGCTGGCGGGGGACCTCTTCGCCGATCCGTCCCGCACGGTGACGGTACGGGCGGAGATGTCCCGGCTGCGGCGGCATCTGGCCCAGGTGCTGGCGAGCCGTCCGTACCGGTTCGCGGACGGGGTGGAGGTGGAAGTGGTGCCCCGGCTTCGCCGCGGACACCCGGGCGTGCTTCCCTGACCTGTATGAACATCGCCGTGACCACCTGGTCCCTGGAGCAGACCTCCCCCGCCGACGCGCGGCCCGCGGGCCCGCCCCCGGCGGAGGTGCGGATCGAGCGCGCCGCGATCCCCTCGCCCGAGTTCAGCCGGTTTCTGTACACGGCCGTGGGCGGGGACGTTCAGTGGACGGACCGGCTGAGCCTGACGTACGGCCAGTGGGCCGAGGCGCTCGGCGCTCCGGGCACGGAGACCTGGGTGGCGTACGAGAAGGGCACCCCGGCCGGGTACGCGGAGATCGCGGCGCAGGACGGCGGCTCGGTGGAGATCGTCTACTTCGGGCTGATCCCGGCGTTCCGGGGGCGGCGGATCGGCGGCCATCTGCTGTCGTACGTACTGGAGCGGGCCTGGGACCTGGCGGAGCGGTGGCCGGAGCTGGGGCCGACCAAGCGGGTCTGGCTGCACACCTGTTCCAAGGACGGTCCGCACGCCATGGACAACTATCTGCGCCGGGGCTTCCGGCTCTTCGACACCTCGGTCGAGGACGAGCCCGAGACCGTGACGCCCGGCCCGTGGCCCGGCGCGTACCCGGACTCCTCCCCGGCAGCCTCCTAGACCCCCGAGCCCTCTCCGGGCCCGTTCGCGGGCCCCCTCCGGCCGCTCCCCGGGCCGCTCCCCGAGCCCCCGCGCGGGCCCCCGCGCGGGCCCCCGGCCGGGCCTCGCCCCCGTCCGCCCCGGACCCGCCACGGCTTCGCCCACCGGGGCCCCGGCGGCCCTGGCGTCTCGCGATGCGGGACAGCTTTGTCCATCATTCGGATAATGGTGGACTGCCGTCCGATCGCCGTGACACGCTTCCGTCATGTCTCGAGCTGGAATTGCCTTGGTGAGTCGACGCCACGTCGACCTCGGCCGTATGTCCAGCGCCATCTGTCCCGTCCGCTGACAGCCCAGCACAGCCGAGCATTTCACCGCACTCCCCCCAGCCCGTCCCGCCGCTCCGCACTCTCTGCGTACTCCCGTCTGAGCCGCCTCGGCGACCATCGAGCACCATCCCTGCGCACCGCTGCGTTCCCCCTGCGAGTGTGCAGCTCAGAGCCGCCCTCCTGCTGTCCCGAAGGACATATCGCCATGCCCGCCACCCCGGAAGAGCCCACCCCCGCCGCGCCCCGCCGCAGAGTCGGACGCCACCGCGGCGAGGGCCAGTGGGCCGTTGGCCACATGACGCCCCTCAACGCCAACGAGCAGGCCAAGAGAGATGACGACGGTCTCAATGTGCGGACACGCATTGAGACGATCTACTCCAAGCGCGGCTTCGACTCCATCGACGGCGCGGATCTGCGCGGCCGCATGCGCTGGTGGGGTCTGTACACCCAGCGCAAGCCCGGGATCGACGGCGGCAAGACCGCGATCCTGGAGCCGGAGGAGCTGGACGACAAGTACTTCATGCTCCGAGTCCGCATCGACGGCGGCCGGCTGACCACCGGTCAGCTCCGGGTCATCGGCGAGATCTCCCAGGAGTTCGCGCGCGGCACCGCGGACATCACCGACCGGCAGAACGTCCAGTACCACTGGATCCGCATCGAGGACATGCCGGAGATCTGGCGCCGGCTGGAGGCCGTCGGCCTCTCCACCACCGAGGCCTGCGGAGACACCCCCCGGGTGATCCTCGGCTCGCCGGTCGCCGGCATCGCCGAGGACGAGATCATCGACGGCACCCCCGCCATCGACGAGATCTACCGCCGGATCGTCGGCAACAAGGACTTCTCCAACCTCCCCCGCAAGTTCAAGTCCGCGATCTCCGGCTCCCCGCTGCTGGACGTGGCCCACGAGATCAACGACATCGCCTTCGTCGGCGTCGACCACCCCGAGCTGGGCCCCGGCTTCGACGTCTGGGTCGGCGGCGGCCTCTCCACCAACCCCAAGCTCGGCGTACGGCTGGGCGCGTGGGTCTCGCTGGACGAGGTCCCGGACGTGTACGAGGGCGTCATCTCCATCTTCCGCGACTACGGCTACCGCCGGCTGCGCACCCGCGCCCGGCTGAAGTTCCTCGTCGCCGACTGGGGCCCGGAGAAGTTCCGCCAGATCCTGGAGGAGCAGTACCTGCTGCGCAAGCTCGCCGACGGGCCCGCCCCCGAGCAGCCCGTCCAGCACTGGCGCGACCACGTCGGCGTCCACCGCCAGCAGGACGGCCGCTTCTACATCGGATTCGCGCCGCGCGTCGGCCGTGTCGACGGAACCATCCTCACCAAGATCGCCGAGCTGGCCGAGACCCATGGCTCCGGCCGGGTGCGCACCACCGCCGAGCAGAAGATGATCGTCCTCGACATCGAGGAGAGCCGGATCGAGTCGATGGTCGCCGGGCTGGAGGCGCTGGACCTGCGGGTCAACCCCTCCCCCTTCCGCCGCGGCACCATGGCCTGCACCGGCATCGAGTTCTGCAAGCTCGCCATCGTCGAGACCAAGGCGCGCGGCGCCTCGCTCATCGACGAACTGGAGCGCCGGATCCCCGAGTTCGATCAGCCGATCACCATCAACATCAACGGCTGCCCCAACGCCTGCGCCCGTATCCAGGTCGCGGACATCGGTCTCAAGGGGCAGCTGGTCCTGGACGACGACGGCAATCAGGTCGAGGGCTACCAGGTCCACCTGGGCGGCGCGCTGGGCCTGGAGGCCGGATTCGGCCGCAAGGTCCGCGGCCTGAAGGTCTCCTCCGCCGAACTCCCCGACTACGTCGAGCGGGTGCTGCGCCGCTTCGAGGAGCAGCGCGAGGACGGCGAGCGCTTCGCCGCCTGGGCCGCCCGCGCCTCCGAGGAGGCCCTGTCATGAGCGAGCGCGCCGCCCCCTTCTACTGCCCCTACTGCGGGGACGAGGATCTGCGCCCCAGCGAGGAGGGCCACGGAGCCTGGGAGTGCCACAGCTGCAACCGGGCCTTCCGGCTCAAGTACCTCGGGCTGCTGGCCCGCGGGTTCCGGCCGGGCGAGACCGGGGGCGAGGAGATATGACCGCGCTCACCGGCTCGCTCAGGGAGCTGGCCGAGAACGCCGGCCGCGAACTGGAGGACGAGTCCGCGCTGACCGTCCTCACCTGGGCCGTCGAGACCTTCGGCTCCCGGTTCTGCGTCACCTCCTCCATGGAGGACGCGGTCGTCGCCCATCTCGCCTCCCGGGTCCGCCCCGGCGTCGACGTCGTCTTCCTGGACACCGGCTACCACTTCCCCGAGACCATCGGCACCCGGGACGCGGTCGAGGCGGTGATGGACGTCCGGCTGATCACCCTCACGCCCCGGCGGAGCGTGGCCGAGCAGGACGCCGAGTACGGTCCCCGGCTGCACGACCGGGACCCCGACCTCTGCTGCGCGCTGCGGAAGGTGCGTCCTCTGGAGGACGGGCTGACCGGGTACGACGCCTGGGCGACGGGACTGCGCCGCGACGAGTCCCCCACCCGCGCGGGCACCCCGGTCGTCGGCTGGGACGAGCGCCGGCAGAAGGTCAAGGTCTCGCCGATCGCCCGCTGGACCCAGGACGACGTGGACGCCTATGTCGCCGAGCACGGCGTGCTCACCAATCCGCTGCTGATGGACGGCTACGCCTCGGTGGGCTGCGCGCCCTGCACCCGCCGCGTGCTCGACGGCGAGGACGCGCGCGCCGGCCGCTGGGCCGGGCGGGGAAAGACCGAGTGCGGACTGCACGGATGACCGACGACAAGCCGAAGACCCTTCTAAAGCAGGAGAATCATGTGACCGGGGCGACGATCTGGCTCACCGGGCTGCCGAGCGCGGGCAAGACCACCATCGCCTACGCGCTGGCCGAGCGGCTGCGCGTCGAGGGCCGTCGCGCCGAGGTCCTCGACGGCGACGAGATCCGCGAGTTCCTCTCCGCGGGCCTCGGCTTCAGCCGCGAGGACCGGCACACCAACGTCCAGCGCATCGGCTTCGTCGCCGAACTGCTGGCCTCCCACGGCGTGACCGTGCTCGTACCGGTGATCGCGCCGTACGCCGACAGCCGCGAGGCCGTCCGCAAGCGGCACGCCGCCGAGGGGACGGCCTATGTCGAGGTGCATGTCGCCACCCCCGTCGAGGTCTGCTCCGAGCGCGACGTCAAGGGGCTCTACGCCAAGCAGGCGGCGGGCGAGATCAGCGGACTGACCGGGGTGGACGACCCGTACGAGGAACCTCTCTCCCCGGATCTGCGGATCGAGTCCCAGCACCAGACCGTCCAGGAGTCCGCGGCCGTCCTGCACGCGCTGCTCACCGAGAGGGGCGTCCTGTGACCGACGCACACGGCACCACCGCCGTCGCCGGGCCGCAGGGCTCGGACAGTCCGTACGCCCTCTCCCACCTGGACGCCCTGGAGTCCGAGGCGGTGCACATCTTCCGCGAGGTGGCGGGCGAGTTCGAGCGGCCGGTGATCCTCTTCTCCGGCGGCAAGGACTCCATCGTCATGCTGCATCTGGCGCTGAAGGCGTTCGCCCCCGCCGCGATCCCCTTCTCGCTGCTGCACGTGGACACCGGGCACAACTTCCCCGAGGTCCTCGACTACCGCGACCGGACCGTCGCCCGCCACGGGCTGCGGCTCCATGTCGCCTCCGTACAGGAGTACATCGACGCCGGGACGCTGCGCGAGCGCCCCGACGGCACCCGCAACCCGCTCCAGACCGTGCCGCTGACCGAGGCGATCCAGCAGCGGCGCTTCGACGCGGTGTTCGGCGGCGGACGCCGCGACGAGGAGAAGGCGCGCGCCAAGGAGCGGGTCTTCTCGCTGCGGGACGAGTTCTCCCAGTGGGACCCCCGCCGGCAGCGCCCCGAGCTGTGGCAGCTCTACAACGGCCGCCACGCGCCCGGCGAGCACGTCCGGGTCTTCCCGCTCTCCAACTGGACCGAGCTGGACGTGTGGCAGTACATCGAGCGGGAGGAGATCGAGCTGCCGCCGATCTACTTCGCCCATGAGCGCGAGGTGTTCCGGCGCTCCGGGATGTGGCTGACCGCGGGCGACTGGGGCGGCCCCAAGGAGTCCGAGCCGGTCGAGACCCGGCTGATCCGCTACCGCACGGTCGGCGACATGTCCTGCACCGGGGCCGTCGACTCCGACGCCACCACGCTCGACGCGGTGATCTCCGAGATCGCCGCCTCCCGTCTCACCGAGCGGGGCGCCACCCGCGCCGACGACAAGATGTCCGAGGCCGCGATGGAAGACCGCAAGCGCGAAGGGTACTTCTAGTCATGACCACCACCGCCGAGCATCTCTCGGCCACCACCCTGCTGCGTTTCGCGACCGCCGGATCCGTCGACGACGGAAAGTCCACCCTGGTCGGACGGCTGCTCCACGACTCCAAGTCGGTCCTCACCGACCAGCTGGAGGCCGTGACGAGCGCCTCCCTCTCCCGGGGCCAGGACACCCCGGACCTGGCGCTGCTCACCGACGGACTGCGGGCCGAGCGCGAGCAGGGCATCACCATCGACGTGGCGTACCGCTACTTCGCCACCGCCCGCCGGCGGTTCATCCTCGCCGACACCCCCGGCCATGTGCAGTACACCCGCAACATGGTGACCGGCGCGTCCACCGCGGAGCTGGCGGTCGTGCTGGTCGACGCCCGCAACGGCGTGGTGGAGCAGACCCGCCGGCACGCCGCCGTCGCCGCCCTGCTGCGCGTGCCCCATGTGGTCCTCGCCGTCAACAAGATGGACCTGGTCGACTACGCCGAGCCGGTCTTCGCGGCGATCGCCGAGGAGTTCACCACCTACGCCCGGGAGCTGGGCGTGCCGGAGGTCGTGGCGATCCCGATCTCCGCGCTCGCCGGGGACAATGTGGTGGACCCGTCGGCGAACATGGACTGGTACGGCGGGCCGACCGTCCTCGAACATCTGGAGACGGTGCCCTCCAGCCACGATCTGACCGACTGCCACGCCCGGCTGCCGGTGCAGTACGTGATCCGCCCGCAGACCGCCGACCACCCCGACTACCGCGGCTACGCGGGCCAGATCGCCGCGGGCGTCTTCCGGGTCGGCGAGCCGGTGACCGTCCTGCCCTCCGGCCGTACGTCGAAGGTCGCCGGGATCGATCTGCTCGGCCGCGCGGTGGACATCGCCTGGGCCCCGCAGTCGGTCACCCTGCTCCTGGACGACGACATCGACGTCTCGCGCGGCGATCTGATCGTGCCCAGCGGCGACGCCCCGGCGACCGCCCAGGACATCGAGGCCACGGTCTGCCATGTCGCCGACCGTCCGCTGACCGTCGGCCAGCGGGTGCTGCTGAAGCACACCACCCGCACCGTGAAGGCGATCGTCCAGGACATCCCCTCGCGGCTGACCCTCGACGACCTCTCCCGGCACCCGGCGCCGGGCCGACTCGTCGCCAATGACATCGGCCAGGTGCGGGTGCGCACCGCGGAGCCGCTGGCGCTCGACCCGTACGCCGACTCACGGCGTACCGGATCCTTTCTGCTGATCGACCCGGCCGACGGCACCACGCTGGCGGCCGGTATGGCGGGCGACTCGTTCGCGAGCACCGCCAAGGCCGCACAGCCGGCCGAGGACGACGGGGAGTGGGACTTCTGATGACGACGACCGACGCGTTCGCCACCTTCGCGAAAGAAGGCGGCCGGGTGGGCAGCGGGACACTCGGCTCCGGATCCGGGGGCGTGTCGCGATGTGCGCGATGACCCGGAGGCACCACCCGTACCAGAAGCGAAGACCCAGACCAGTCGACATCCCGGCCGCGCCGCCAGAGCGCGGGGGCCGGGGCTTACGAGGGGACCATCTCCCGTGCGTGTCATCCGTACCACCCTGCGCCGCCGAACCGCCGCGGCGGCCGTACTGCCGCTGCTGATCGGCGCGCTCGCCTCCTGCGGCTACGGCTCCGAGGCCGACAAGAACGACAAGGACGCCCCGGCCGCCAAGGGCGAGAAGCTCTCCTCGGACACGGTCCGGCTCGGCTACTTCCCCAATCTGACCCACGCCACCGCCCTCGTGGGCGAGCAGGAGGGCATCCTCCAGAAGGAGCTGGGCGGCACCAGGCTCACGTCCACCACCTTCAACGCCGGCCCCTCCGAGATCGAGGCGCTGAACGCGGGCTCGATCGACATCGGCTTCATCGGCCCCTCCCCGGCCATCAACGGCTACACCAAGTCCAAGGGCGAGAATCTGCGGATCGTCTCCGGCGCCGCGTCCGGCGGGGTGAAGCTGGTCGTCAACCCCGAGAAGATCAAGACGCTGGACGATCTCAAGGGCAAGAAGATCGCCACCCCGCAGGTGGGGAACACCCAGGACGTCGCCTTCCTCAACTGGATAGCCGAGAAGGGCTGGAGCACCGACGCCCAGAGCGGCAAGGGCGACGTCTCCGTCGTCCGCACGGACAACAAGATCACCCCGGACGCCTACAAGTCCGGCTCCATCGACGGCGCGTGGGTGCCGGAGCCGACCGCGTCCCGGCTGGTCAGCCAGGGCGCCAAGGTCCTCCTCGACGAGTCGACCCTGTGGCCCGACAAGAAGTTCGTGATCACGCACATCATCGTCTCCCAGACCTTCCTGAAGGACCACCCCGACGTGGTGGAGGCCGTGGTGCGCGGCTCGGCGAAGACCAACGCCTGGATCAACGCCAACCCGGACAAGGCGAAGGCGTCCGCGAACGCCAAGCTGAAGGCGCTCACCGGCAAGGACCTCCCGGCCGAGATCATCGACCCGGCCTGGAAGTCGATCCTGTTCACCCCCGACCCGCTGGCCTCCACCCTGCAGACGCAGGCCGGATACGCGGTGAAGGCGGGGCTGCTGAAGGAGCCCGACCTGAACGGCATCTACGACCTGTCGGCGCTCAACAAGGTCCTCAAGGCCGACGGCGAGCCCGAGGTCTCCGACGCCGGTCTCGGCGTCAAGTAACCGCAGCCACGTTCCCCAGGAGGTGACGACCATGGCCACTCTCACCAAGGATCAGGCCGAGGACCGCACGACGGCCGGATACTCCGCCCGCATCGAGCACGTTTCGAAGTCCTTCACGGGGCCCGCGGGGCGGCAGCTCGTCCTGGACGACATCACCCTCGATGTCGCTCCGGGCGAGTTCGTCACCCTCCTGGGGGCCTCCGGCTGCGGAAAGTCGACCCTGCTCAATCTGGTCGCCGGGCTCGACGCGCCCAGCGCCGGGACCATCGCCACCCACGGCCGTCCGGCGCTGATGTTCCAGGAGCACGCGCTCTTCCCCTGGCTCACGGCGGGCAAGAACATCGAACTCGCGCTGCGGCTGCGCGGGGTCGCCAAGAACGAACGGCGCGCCGAGGCCGAGCGGCTGCTCGACCTGGTGCGCCTGGGGGGCGCGTACGGGAAGCGGGTCCACGAGCTGTCCGGCGGCATGCGCCAGCGGGTGGCGCTCGCCCGGGCTCTCGCCCAGGACAGCCAACTGCTCCTGATGGACGAGCCGTTCGCCGCGCTCGACGCCATCACCCGGGACGTGCTGCACGACGAGCTGACCCGGATCTGGCGCGAGACCCGGCTGTCGGTGCTGTTCGTGACGCACAACGTGCGCGAGGCCGTCCGGCTCGCCGAGCGCGTGGTGCTGCTGTCGTCCCGCCCGGGCCGGATCGCCCGGGAGTGGACCGTCGGCATCGAGCAGCCGCGCCGGATCGAGGACGCCGCCGTGGCGGAGCTGTCCGTCGAGATCACTGAAGAACTGCGTGGGGAGATCCGCCGACATGGCCAGCACTGAGACCACCGCCAAGGGCGCCAAGTCCGACGATCTCGCCGGGCTGGAGGCGGGGCTCGACGCCCTGGACGCGGTGCAGTCCCACCGCACCCCGCTGCGGGAGGTCCTGCTCAAGAAGGTGCTGCCGCCGGTGATCGCGGTCGCCCTGGTGATCGCCGTCTGGCAGGCCCTCTTCTGGGCGGAGGTCACCGACGAGGGCAGTCTGCCCGCGCCGTCCGCGGTGTGGGACAGCGTGTCCGAGCTGTGGCTGAAGGGGACTCTGCTGGAGGTCGTGTGGACCAGCGTCTCCCGCGGTCTGCTCGGCTTCCTGCTGGCCCTGGCCATCGGCACCCCGCTGGGGCTGCTGGTCGCCCGGGTGAAATTCGTCCGGGCCGCCATCGGACCGATCCTGTCGGGACTCCAGTCCCTGCCGTCGGTCGCGTGGGTGCCGCCCGCGGTGATCTGGCTCGGACTCAACAACCAGATGATGTACGCCGTGATCCTGCTCGGCGCGGTGCCGTCGATCGCCAACGGGCTGGTGTCCGGCGTCGACCAGGTCCCGCCGCTCTTCCTCCGGGCTGGCCGCACCATGGGCGCGACCGGGCTCAAGGGCACCTGGCACATCGTGATGCCGGCCGCGCTCCCCGGCTATCTGGCGGGGCTCAAGCAGGGCTGGGCGTTCTCCTGGCGGTCGCTGATGGCCGCCGAGATCATCGCCTCCTCGCCCGATCTGGGGCTCGGGCTCGGCCAGCTGCTGGAGAACGGACGCAGCAACTCCGACATGCCGGGGGTGTTCATGGCGATCCTGCTGATCCTGGCCGTCGGCATCGCCATCGACCTGCTGATCTTCAGCCCGCTGGAGCGATCCGTGCTCCGGGGCCGCGGACTGCTGGTCAAGAGCTGAGACCGCCGCCGACCGCCGCCCACGCCCCACCACAGGAACCGAGTACGAGCATGCGCCCTCCCGTCCTTCTCGTCGTCGCCCACGGCAGCCGCGATCCGCGGCACGCCGCGACCGTCCACGCGCTGGTGCGCCGGATCCGCTCGCTGCGGCCCGGGCTGCGGGTGGAGACGGGGTTCCTGGACTTCAACGCGCCGTCGGTGCCGCAGGTGCTGGAACGGCTCGCGGCCGGCGGCGAGGAGGAGGACGTGATCGCCCTCCCCCTGCTGCTGACCCGGGCCTTCCACGCCAAGTCGGACATCCCCGGCGTGCTGCGGGAGGCCTCCGCCCGGCTCCCGCGGCTGCGGATCCGGCAGGCCGAGGTGCTGGGGCCCTCGCCGCTGCTGCTCGCCGCGGTGGAGCGGCGGCTGCGGGAGGCGGGGCTCGGACCGTCCGACCACGACTCGACGGGGCTGGTCCTGGCCTCGGCGGGTTCCACAGACCCGGAGGCGATCGCAGCGATCGCAGACATGGCGCGGGAGCTGAGGCGCACCGGTTGGTGCTCCGTGCGGCCTGCGTTCGCCTCCGCCTCACTGCCGCGCACCGAGGAAGCGGTGCGCGCGCTGCGGGACGAGGGGTGCGCCCGGGTGGCGGTGGCCCCGTATGTCATCGCCCCCGGCCGGCTCCCCGACCGCATCGCCGAGGGCGCGCGGGAGGCGGACGTCCTGGCGGGAGTGCTGGGCCCCTCCCCCGAACTGGCCGCGCTGGTGCTGCTCCGCCACGACGGGGCCCGCGCCGCCCTGCTGCGCCCGGCCGGGCGGGTCCGGCTGAGCGTGCCGGCGTAACGACGGGGCCCGGCCGAGGGCCCGGGTATCGGCGGATCCGGCCGGGCGCCCGCGTAACGGCGGATCCGGCCGGGGGCCCGTGCGGTAACGGCGGATCCGGTCGGGCGGGCCCGCGCACGGCGGTCCCGGGGCCGGTCCGGGCGCGTGCCCCGCGGCTGTGCGCCCGCGTCGCCGGTGACAGGGCCGTGGCCTTACCGTGACGGGTACGGAGCGCGTCGGGCGCACCATCGAGGGAAGGAGGCCGACATGTCGTTCCACTACCACAAGCGGATCACGCTGATCCCCAGGCTGCTGCATCTGAACATCGGCTCGCACGGCTGGTCCTGGACGCTGGGCGGCCGCCGCGCCCACATCACCGGGGACCGGCACGGCCGCCGCAGCACCTCCGTACGCCTTCCGGGCGGATTCCGCTGGCGCGGGCGCTCCCGGCGCCGCTGAGCGGGCGGCCGCCGCCCGTGGCTACGCTGCCGGACATGGTGGAACTGGAGAGGCTTCGGGAGGACCACGCGGCGGCGCTGCTGGTCTTCGAGCGGGAGAACCGGGAGTACTTCGCCCGGTCGGTGCCGGACCGGGGGGACGCGTACTTCGCCGGGTTCCCCGCGCGGCACGCCGCCCTGCTCGCCGAGCAGAAGGCCGGTCTGATCCACTTCCATGTCGTCGTGGACGCCTCGGGGACCCTGCTCGGCCGGGTCAATCTGATCGCCGACGCCGAGGCGGCGGGCCGCGCCGAACTGGGCTACCGGATCGGCGAGCGGGCCGCGGGCCGGGGAGTGGCGACGGCCGCCGTCGCCGAGGTGTGCCGGCTGGCGGCGTCGGCGTACGGGCTGACCGCGCTCACCGCGGTCACCACCCGCGACAACCTGGCCTCCGCGACCGTGCTGGAGCGCAACGGGTTCGCCGCCGTCGCGGACATCGAGCTGGTGGGCCGGCCGGGGATCCGCTACGAGCGCCCGCTGCCCCCGGCGGACGGAGAAGGCGGCCTCCGCGCCCCGTGGGGGGAGGGCGCGGAGACCGCCGGCTCGGCTACGGCAGGAGCTTGAGCAGCTTGTTGGGCGTGCCCGAGGTGGGGTTGGAGACCTTGCCGGGGGTGGCTCCGTCGGTCAGGGCCTTGGCGATCTGCGCCGGGGTGGCGGTCGGCCGGGCCGCGAGATGGACCGCCGCCGCGCCGACGACGTGCGGGGCGGCCATGGAGGTGCCGGAGATCGTCCGCGTGCCGGTGTCGCTGGTGTGCCAGGCGGAGGTGATGTCGGAGCCGGGGGCGTAGAGGTCCACGGTCCGGCCGAAGTTGGAGAACGAGGACTGGGCGTCGGTCCTGGTGGTGGAGGCCACGGTGATGGCCTCGGGGACGCGGGCGGGCGAGACGCGGCTCGCGTCGGAGGACTCGTTGCCCGCCGCGACGCCGAAGGTCACACCGGAGGCGATCGCCTTGCGGACGGCCGCGTCCAGCGCCACGTCCACTCCGCCGCCGAGGCTCATATTGGCGACCGAGGGGCCCTTGCGGTTCTTGGCCACCCAGTCGATGCCCGCGATGACCTGTTCGGTGGTGCCGGAGCCCCGGTTGTCGAGCACCCGGACGGCGACGATCTTCGCCTTCTTGGCGACTCCGTGGCTCGCTCCGGCGATGGTGCCGGCGACATGGGTGCCGTGGCCGTTGCCGTCGTCGGCGATGTCGTCCCGGTCTATCGCGTCGAAGCCGTGGCTGGCGCGGCCCTGGAAGTCCCGGTGGGTGACCCGGACGCCGGTGTCGAGGACGTACGCCGTCACACCCGCGCCGGCGGTGTCGGGGTAGGTGTACTTGCGGTCGCCGGGGGTGGCGGTCTGGTCGATCCGGTCCAGGCCCCAGGACGGCGGGTTGGTCTGGGTGGCGTTGATGGAGAAGGTCTTGTTCTGGACCACCTGGGAGACGGCCGGGTCGGCGGCGAGCCGCCTGGCCTCGGTCTCGGTCAGTCCGGACGCGGAGAATCCGTTGATGGAGGAGTCGTAGGCGCGGCGCAGCGAGCCGCCGTACTCCTCGGCCAGATCGCGTTTGTCGGCCTTCTCGTCGAGCAGCACGATGTAGCTGCCGCTGACGGCGCCCTCGGCCCCGAGGCCGTGGACCGTGCCCTCGGCGGGGGCGGCGGCGCCCGCGAAGGAGGTGCTGAGCGCGGTGCCGCCGACGATGGCGGCGACGGCGGCGATGCCCGCGGTGAGCTTGACTCTGCTCTTGCGGCGGTGAGTTGCCATGAGGGGAGGGCTCCTCGTCATCAGGTGTGGGGGTGGGGAGCCACCGGCCGGAAGATCCTTCCGGCGGCTGGCTCGAACCCTTGCCCATTGACGCGCTCAGATCAAGCGATCCCCCTACGGCTGTGACTTTTACAACAAGGTTATGTAATGAAAAGTCAGCCATGACCGCCCAGACCGGACCGACGGCCCCTCATCGCCCGTGTCCCCGGCCCGACTTCGCCCCGGTCCCGGCCGGCGCCGACGGATCCGGGGCGGGCCCGCCGGGCGCCCCTGACACGGAAGCGCGGCGGGCCCGGGGCCGTTCCTGCCCCGAAAGGCGTGATCAGGCGGTACGCCGGGGCAGTTCGGCCTCGATCAGATCGGCCGCGGCACGGGTGCCGCCCTCCCCCGCCATCTCCTCGCGGATCACGGCGAGCCGCCGCGCGACCTCGGGGTCCGAGACGAGGGCGAGCACCGCCTCCCTCAGCTCCCCGGCCGTGGCCGTCCCGGAGTCCAGCCGCCGGGCGACCCCGAGCGCGACCAGCATGTCCGCGTTGCCGAACTGGTCCACCGCCTGGGGTACGGCCACCATGGGCGTGCCGGTCGCGAGCCCCTCCTGACTGCCGCCCGCGCCCGCGTGGGTGACGAAGGCGTCCGCCTCGCGCAGGATCGCCAACTGCGGCACCCAGGAGCGGACCTCGACGCCGGCGGGCACGGGACCGATCTCCGCCTCGGAGACATGGCGGCCGATCTGGAGCACCGTGTGCCAGCCGGGCAGCTCCCCGAAGGCCTTGACGCACTCCCGGTAGAACGCGGGCTGCTTGGTGAACGAGGAGCCCAGCGAGACCAGCAGCACCTTCTCCGCGCCCGCCGGACGCTCCCACTCCCCCTGGTCGGCACGGTCGCCCTGGCACGCGCCGACGAAGGTGAAGACGGACTCGTCCACCCGGTCGGCGTGCGGCTGGAGCGCCTTGGGGATCAGGACGACCGACCGCCGGGGCCGGGCGGTCAGATCCCCCGGATCCAGCTCGGTGAGCCCGTTCCCGTCGAGCCACTCCCGGAAGCGGGCCCAGTACGCCCTGCCCCGCTCCGACGACCTCAGCTCGTCGAGCATGGGCCGGCCCACCTCCTCCTCGTACCCCTCCCACGCGACGAGATTGGGCGACAGCGAGACCGAGGGCACCCCCCAGCGGTGCGCGAGCACCGGGGCGGGGAAGGAGGTGATGTCATGGAGGACGAGATCCGGCTCGTCCCCCGCGAACGCCGCCGCCAGCTGCGGCTGCGCCTGGATCGCGTCCCTCAGGAACGGTTCGAGGTTGTCGACCAGCTCCGTGCCCCAGGCCTCCGGATCGTCCTCCGTCGGCAGCACCGACTCGTACACCACCGGCGTCGCCCCCGTGGCCGCGACCCGCTCGGCGAACGACGCCGGAATCGCGTAACTGACCCGATGCCCGCGCGCGACCAGCTCCCGCACGACCTCCAGGCTCGGGTTCACATGTCCGGGGGCGGCGATGGAGAACATGGCGATGTGGGCGGGCTGTGGTTCGATCATGCGCCCAGAGTAGACGAGACGATACGTATCGTCCAATTGTGGGGACGGACCAGGGCGGGCCCGCCCCGGTGTCCGCGCCCGGCCAGGCGGCCCCAGGACCCGCACCCGGTCAGCGCTGGTAGCGGGCCAGGACGCGGTTGCCGTCGTCGGTCAGGCGGTGTTCGAGTTCGTCGCGGTCGATCGCGCCGCTGTAGTACTCCTGGTACGCCGGGGTCGCCACCTTGTCCTTCCATTCCGGGTAGCCGCGGACGGCGGGGGCGGGGGCCGCGCGGAGGCCGGGGGCGAGGGCGGCGCCGGTGGACCAGCCGTGGCGGGGGGTGCGCAGGGCGGGGTCGGACAGGGCCTCGGCGCCGGTCGGCAGCATCCAGTCGCCCTTGGCGAGGCGGACCATGTTCGCCGGGCGGAGGAGGAAGTCGATGAAGGCGGCGGCCTCTTCGCGGTGCGGGCTGTCGCGGGCGATCGACAGGGTCTGCGGGCTCACCCCCTGCACCGGGCCCCCGGGGCCGGCGGGCGCGGGCAGCACGGTCCACTCGAAGCCCTCCGGGGCCTGCTGGACGATCTGCTGGCGGTACGAGAACCCCAGCGGGACCATCGCGTACTTGCCGCCGAAGAAGCCGGGGAGCGCGTCCGAGCCGCCGGAGCCCAAAGTGCTGCGGGACGCGGTGCGATCGGTGTTGACCTGGGCGTGGACGGTGTCGGGCACCACGGCGTCGCCGTCCGTGAAGCGGATCTCCGTCTTTCCGTCGCCGTCGCGGTGAAAGAGCCGTCCGCCGGCCGAGAGCCCCAGATTGAGGGTGACGGAGACCGGTTCCTTGAGCGGCCAGGCGACCGCGTACCGCCCCTCGCCCATCGACGCCGTGAGGGTTTTGGCGATCTCGCGGAACTCCGGCCAGCTCCAGGGGCGCTCCGGGGTGGGGATCCGGACGCCCGAGGAGCGGAGCAGCGCGGTGTTGGCGATCAGGACGCGGGGCTCCTGGAGGAAGGGGACGCCGTAGACGCCTTCGCCGAAGGTGACCGACTCCCAGCTCGGGCCGGGGATGTCGGAGGTGAGCCGCTCGGAGAGCAGTCCGCGCAGATCGGCGAGGTAGCCGCCGTGGGCGAAGTCGGAGAGGTCGTCGGACGCGTCGTGGATGACATCGGGGGCCTCGCCGCCCTCGAAGGAGGTCAGCAGCTGGTCGTGGACGCTGTCCCAGCTGCCCTGGACGTACTGGACCTGGACCTCGGGGTGGCTCGCGTTCCACTCCCGTACCAGCTCCTTGTTGGCGTCGACGGACTCCTTCTGCCAGGCGAGCGACTGGAAGCGGAGCCGGATCTTCCCGTCGCCGCCCGCCCCGCCGCCGTCCGTGCAGCCGGTCAGCAGCAGGGCCAGCGCGACGGCGGTCGCGGCCGTCCGGCCGGTACGGGTACGGGCGCCGGTCCGGGTACGAGCGCCGGTACGGGTGCGAGGGACGCGGGTCTGTCGGGGCATCAGGCCTTCACCGCCCCCGCGGCCATGCCGCCGGTGATCCGCCGCTGGATCACGGCGAAGACGACGAGCGAGGGGATCGTGGCCAGGAACGCGGCGGCGGCCAGCGGCCCGAGGTCGGCGACGCCCTCGGCGCCGAGGAAGTGGGTGAGGACGACCGGCAAGGTCTGTTTCTCCGGGGTCTTGAGCAGGACGAGGGCGAAGAAGAACTCGTTCCACGCGGTGATGAAGGCGAAGAGCGCCGTGGCCACGATGCCCGGCGCGAGCAGCGGGGCGACGACCGAGAGCAGGATCCGGGCCCGGCCCGCGCCGTCGACGGCCGCCGCCTCCTCCAGCTCGCGCGGCACCGCCCGTACATAGCCGACGAGCATCCAGAGCGCGAAGGGCAGCGCCCAGACCACATAGACCAGGATCAGCCCCGACAGGGTGTTGATCAGCCGCAGGTTCTTGAGGATCAGAAAGAGCGGAATGATCACCAGGATGAAGGGGAACGCCTGGCTGACCACCACCCAGCCGGTGGCGGCGGTCGAGAGCCGGGTGCGGTGGCGGGCCAGGGTGTAGGCCATCGGGGTCGCGATCACCACACAGATCAGCGCGGCGGAAACGGCGACGAGCAGGCTGTTGCCGGCGGCCCGGAACAGGGGCTGTTCCTCGAACGCCTGGCGGAAGTTGGCGAGGGTGGCGTCCTCGGGAATCCAGGTCGGATGGAGCGAGCCCAGCTCACGGGCTGGTTTGAAGGCGGTGGAGATCAGCCAGAGGAAGGGGAACGCGAGAAGGACGAGGTAGCCGAGGAGGGCGAGATACTGTCCGGCGCGGCCCACCCGTCCGGTGCGGATCACTGGTCGTCGCCTCCTTTGAGCCGCCCCACGAGGTAGAGGGCGAGCATCACCGAGATGACCGCGACCATGACGCAGCTCATGGCGGCGGCGTAGCCGAACTGGCCGTAGCGGAATGCCTCCTCGTACGCGAAGAGCATCGGGAGCCGGGTCCGGCCGCCGGGGCCGCCGCCGGTGAGGACGTACACCAGGGCGAACGCGTTGAAGTTCCAGATGAAGTTGAGGGCGGTGATCGCGAGGGCGACGGGTCTGAGGGCGGGCCAGGTGACGGTGCGGAACCTCCGCCAGGCCCCCGCGCCGTCGAGCGCCGCGGCCTCGTGGAGTTCGGCCGGGGTGTTCTGGAGGCCCGCCAGCAGGGCGACGGTGGTCTGGGGCATCCCCGCCCAGACGCCGACGACGATCACGGCGGGCAGGGCGGTGCCGAGCCCGGTCAGCCAGTCGTGTCCGTCGCCGAGTCCGAGATCGCGCAGGGTCTCGTTGAGGATTCCGGCGTCGGGGTTGTAGACGAGCCGCCACATGATGCCGACGACCACCTCGGGCATCGCCCAGGGGATGATCGCGAGCGCCCGGGCCAGCCAGCGGAGCCGGAGGTTCTGATTGAGCAGCAGCGCCAGGCCGAGGGCGAGCGCGAACTGCGGCACGGTGACGCCGACGGCCCAGAGGAGGCCGATGCCGAAGGAGTCCCAGAAGAGGGTGTCGTGGACGAGGTCCTGGAAGTTGAGGGTCCCGATCCACTGGGTGGGTGCGGTGCGTCCGGCCTGGGAGTCGGTGAAGGCGAGCGAGACGCCGTAGAGCAGCGGGCCGACGCTGAGCACCAGGATCGGGAGGAGGGCCGGGAGGACGAGGAACCAGGCCCCGTGGTCCAGGGTCTTCCCGGGCCGCCGCCCGGAGCGCCGCGCCGGGCGGCCGCCGCCGGGCCGTCCGGGAGGTTCGCCGGGGTCCTCGGCGGGGCGGGCCACGCTCGCGGTTGTCACGCAGGGGACTCCTTTGGGCGGCTTTGTGACGGTCTGCCCACCCGGGCGGCCCCCGTCATCGTGCTGACGGGCCGTGGGTTCGTCAAGGAGACCTACGGGCGGATGCGAGACTTTGGCGGATTCGAACGGGTTGGGCACGGGTGAGCGGAGAGAGGCGCGGCGATGGACGAGGCACGGGCACGGGAGGTGCTGGAGGCGGCCGGGGTGTCCGCCGGCGCGCGGCTGCTGGCACTGGGCGAGAACGCGGTGTTCGAGGCGGGCGAGCTGGTGGTGAAGGTCGGCCGCTCCGCCGAGCTGCTGGCGCGGGCCGAGCGGGAGGTGGCCGTCGGGCGGTGGCTGGAAGAGGCCGGCGTCCCGGCGGTGCGGCCCGCGCGGGCCGCGGCCCGACTGGCCGACGGCCATCCGGTGACGTACTGGCACCGGCTGCCGGACGCGGTCCGGCCGGCCGGTCCCGAGGATCTGGCCGGGCTGCTGCGGCAGGTGCACGCGCTGCCCGCGCCGCCGGATCTCGGGCTGCCGCGGCGGGAGCTGCTGGGCGGGGTGGAGCGGTGGCTGCGGCTGGCGGGCGAGGCGATCGACCCGGCGGACGCGGAGTATCTGCGGGCCCGCCGTGACGGCTTCGCCGAGGCCTCGGCCGCGCTCGCCCCGCGCCTGTCGCCGGGGCCGATCCACGGGGACGCGCTGCCGCGCAATGTCCATGTGGGCCCCGGGGGCGCGGTGCTGGTGGATCTGGAGACCTTCTCCGCCGATCTGCGGGAGCACGATCTGGTGGTGATGGCCCTCTCCCGGGACCGGTACGGGCTCGCGCCGGAGGCGTACGACGCGTTCACCCGCGCGTACGGCTGGGATGTGCGGGAGTGGGAGGGGTGCGCGGTGCTCCGGGGCGCGCGGGAGACGGCGAGCTGTGCGTGGGTGGCGCAGCACGCGGGGTCGAATCCGCGGGCTCGGGAGGAGTTCTCCCGGCGGGTGCGCTCGCTCCGCGAGAACCGGCCCGAGGTGCGCTGGCACCCGTTCTGAGGTCGGGGCCGGGGGGCCTGCCCGGGCCCGTCGGCCGCAACCCGGCAACGACCACCACCCGGGTCCGTCGGTCATGTCCACCGGCCGGGTACGCCGGCCGGGTCCGGCGGCCGGGTCCGGCGCGCGGGCATCCACGGCCCGCGTACGCCGGCCATACGGACCGGACCGGTACGGCGCGCGGGCATCCACGGCCCGGGCCCGTCGGCCGCGTCGACCGCCCGGATCCACCGGCCGGACCCGTCGGCCCGGCTCGCGGTCCCGGCAGCCGGGCGGGCGTGCGGGGCGGGCGGCGCGGCCGTGCAGGCGGGCGGGCCGGTCAGCCCGTGGCCGGCGCGAGCACCTTCATCGGCCAGGAGGTGTCCACCACCGCGTCCGCGTTCCCCTTGCGGCGGAGGAATGCCTGGAAGTCCACCGCCCACTCCTCGTACCACCGCACCTGACGCTCATGCAGCAGATCGGGGGCGAGCGCCGCCACCGAGGGGTGGCGCTCGGCCACGGCGCGCGCCACCCGCACCGCCGCGACCGCGTCCGAGGTGGCGTCGTGCGCCGCGTCCAGCACCACTCCGTACTCCGCGCAGACGGCCTCCAGCGTGCGCTTGCCCTTGCGATAGCGGTCGACGGCCCGGTCGATGGTGTAGGGATCGATCACCGGGCCGATCGGGCGGCCGCCCAGCCGCTCCGAGAGCGAGGGCAGTCCGTGCCGCCGCAGCTCGGCCGTGAGCAGCGTCAGATCGAAGGCCGCGTTGTACGCCACCACGGGAACGCCGCGCTCCCAGTGGCCGGTGAGCGCGCCGGCTATCTCGTCCGCCACCTCGCGGGCGGGGCGGCCCTCGGCCGCGGCCCGCTCACTGCTGATGCCGTGGATCGCCGAGGCCTGCTCGGGGATGCGGACGCCGGGGTCCGCCAGCCAGAAGGCGCGCTCCTCCGGCTCCCCCGCCCGCACCCGGACGACCGCGGCCGTGACGATCCGGGCCTCCTGCGGATCGGTGCCGGTCGTCTCCAGGTCGAAGCCGACCAGCGCTTCCCCGTGCCATGTCATCGTGCGGCCCTCCTCTGTGGTGCCTTCCCCCATCGGGTACTCACCTTCCCACGCGCCACTGACAACGAGGACGACGGGCCGGACGGGACCGCCGGACCCGACCCGGGGTCAGAGGACCGCGCCGGCGGTCGGCGGACCCCGCCGGAGACCGGGCCCGGAAGACCCGCCGAGGCCGGGACGGCCGGCATCGGAAGACCCGCCGGGGCCGGGGCGGCCGGCATCGGAGGACCCGCCGGGGCCGGCCGCCCGGCATCAGGAGACCGGCCGGGAGTCGGCCCACTCCGCCTCGAACTCCTCGCGGTAGGTCTGGAACAGACCGTGCTCGTCCTCGTTCCCCGCGCGGACCACGGAGCGCCCGCCGCCGCGCAGCACCAGCACCGGGGCCTCCATGCCCCGGGCCCGGCGCAGATAGCTCTGCACGACCGCCAGACCGTCCGGCCCGTCGCCGTCGACGAGATAGGCCGTGAAGCGGGGCGTCTCGTCGAAGACCTGGATCTCGAAGGCCCCCGGGTCGCGCAGCCGCGCCCGCACCCGGCGCATATGGAGGATGTTCATCTCGACCGTACGGCTCAGCTCGCCCTTCTTGATGCCGAGTTCGCGCTCGCGCCGCTTGACCGCGCTGCTCGCCGGATTGAGGAAGAGCAGCCGGATCCGGCAGCCCGACTCGGCGAGCCGGACCAGCCGGCGGCCGGAGAAGTTCTGCACCAGCAGATTGAGCCCGATCCCGATGGCGTCGAGCCGGCGCGCGCCGCCGAAGAGGTCCTCGGCGGGGAGCTGGCGCTGGAGGCGGACCCGGTCGGAGTGGACGGAGACCACGTCCGCGTACCGGTCGCCGACGAGGTCCTCGACCGCGTCGACCGGGAGCCGGTCGGCGGAGGGGACCCCGGCGCCGCCGCCGAGTATGTCGAGCAGCCGGGCGGAGGCCCGCTCGGCCTGGGCGAGGACGGCCTCGTTCAGCGCCCGGTTGCGGGAGACCACATTGCGGGTGACCTCCAGCTCGTCGAGGGCCAGCTCCACATCGCGCCGGTCGTCGAAGTAGGGCTCGAAGCAGGGCCAGTGCTGCACCATCAGCTCGCGCAGCTGGGGCAGGGTCAGAAAGGAGAGGACATTGTCGTCGGCGGGGTCCAGGAGATAGCCCTTGCGCCGGGAGACCTCCCGCACCGCGACCGCCCGCTGGACCCACTCCTGGCCCGCGGGGCCGGCCGCGGCCACCACCCAGTCGTCGCCGTGGACCGGCTCGTAGATCGGCCGGAGCACCGCCGCGACCACGGCGCGCAGCCGCTGTTCGACCAGATTCAGCCAGATGTAGGCGCGTCCGGCCCGTTGGGCGCGCGTACGCACCTCGCTCCAGGCGTCCGCGCCCCAGTCCAGCTCCGCCCCGATCTCCATCGGTCTGGCGAGAGAGACCGCACCGGGCGGGATTCCCCCGGAGTCCCCCTCGTGACCCGTGTCACCGGGGGGCAGCTCCAGACCTCCCGAGCTCACCCGCGCACCGCCTTCCCGTCCCCCACCCAACGATCAAGGAAGACTACTCCGCATGCGGGACACGGTGCAGCCGGATCGCCGGGGTCCTTTCCCAACTCCCCTGCCCCGGCGATACGTTCCTGCGGGTGAGATCCCCCGGAGTGAGCCGATTCATAGCGGTACGGCCCCGATCGCCGCGCGAGGGGTACGGAAGGAACCCGATGTTGACCGCGTCGTCCACGGCGACCGGGGGTGCGGCCGCGATACTTTCCTCATGATCCGGACCTTGTGTCCCCCTTACACCCGGATCGGAAGGGTAGGAGTCTTCCATGCAGGTCTGGCCGGGACGGGCATATCCCCTCGGCGCCTCCTACGACGGCGCCGGTACCAACTTCGCGGTGTTCTCCGAAGCCGCCCACCGCATCGAACTGTGCCTGCTGCACGACGACGGCTCGCAGACGGCGGTGGAGCTGCGGGAGACCGACGCCTTTGTCCGGCACGCGTATCTGCCGGGTGTGATGCCTGGTCAGCGGTACGGATTCCGGGTCCACGGACCGTACGCGCCGGAGCGCGGGCAGCGCTGCAACGCCGCCAAACTGCTTCTGGATCCGTACGCCCGTGCGATGAGCGGCCGGGTCGACTGGGGTGAGTCGGTCTACGGCTATCACTTCGGCCGGCCGGACTCCCGCAATGACCTGGACTCGGCCGCGCGCACGATGGCGTCGGTCGTGGTCAATCCGTACTTCGACTGGGGCGACGACCGCTCGCCCCGTACGGACTACCACCGCACGGTGATCTACGAGGCCCATGTGAAGGGTCTGACGATGCTCCATCCGGAGCTGCCGGCGGAGCTGCGCGGGACGTACGCCGGACTGGCCCATCCGGCGGTGATCTCGCATCTGACCGAGCTGGGCGTCACCACGCTGGAATTAATGCCGGTCCATCAGTTCGTCCACGACCACCGGCTGGTGGACGCCGGGCTGAGCAACTACTGGGGCTACAACACCATCGGATTCTTCGCCCCGCACAACGCCTACGCCTCCTGGGGCGAGCGGGGCGAACAGGTGCTGGAGTTCAAGCACGCCGTCCGCGCCCTGCACCAGGCGGGCATCGAGGTCATCCTCGACGTCGTCTACAACCACACGGCCGAGGGCAGCCATCTGGGCCCGACGCTCTCCTTCCGGGGCCTGGACAACGCCTCGTACTACCGGCTGGCCGAGGACCGCCGCCACTACACGGACACCACCGGCACCGGGAACTCGCTGCTGATGCGCAGCCCGCACGTCCTTCAGCTGATCATGGACTCGCTGCGGTACTGGGTGACCGAGATGCACGTCGACGGCTTCCGCTTCGATCTCGCGGCCACCCTGGCCCGTCAGTTCCACGAGGTGGACCGGCTGTCGTCCTTCTTCGACCTGGTGCAGCAGGATCCGGTGGTGAGCCAGGTGAAGCTGATCGCCGAGCCGTGGGACGTGGGCGAGGGCGGCTATCAGGTGGGGAACTTCCCGCCACTGTGGACCGAGTGGAACGGCAAGTACCGCGACACGGTACGGGATCTGTGGCGCGGCCGGCCGCGCACGCTCGCCGAGTTCGCCTCCCGGCTCACCGGCTCCTCCGACCTCTACCAGGACGACGGGCGGCGGCCGCTGGCCTCCATCAACTTCGTCACCTGCCACGACGGTTTCACCCTGCGCGACCTGGTCTCGTACGACGACAAGCACAACGAGGCGAACCGGGAGGGGAATCGGGACGGCGAGAGCCACAACCGCTCCTGGAACTGCGGGGTGGAGGGGGAGACCGACGACCCCGGGGTGCTGGAGCTGCGCGGCCGTCAGATGCGGAACTTCATCGCGACGCTGATGCTGTCGCAGGGCGTGCCGATGCTGAGCCACGGCGATGAGTTCGGGCGCACCCAGGGCGGCAACAACAACGCGTACTGCCAGGACGACGAGACCTCCTGGGTGCGGTGGCCGGAGCCGGGGTCCGGGGCCGAGGGGACGCTGCTGGAGTTCACCCGGACGATGGTGTGGCTCCGGCGCGACCATCCGGTCTTCCGCCGGCGCCGCTTCTTCCACGGGCGTCCGGTGGAGGGCGCCCACGGCGAGCTGACCGATATCGCCTGGTTCACTCCCGAGGGTCGGCAGATGGCCCAGCGGAACTGGCAGTCGGCGCAGGCCAAGGCGCTGACGGTGTTCCTCAACGGGCACGCCATCTCGGAGCCGGGGCCCCGGGGGGAGCGGATCGCGGACGACTCCTTCCTGCTGATGTTCAACGCCGGGGCGGAGGATCTGGACTTCGCCGTGCCGGTGCGCCACGGGCAGCAGTGGCAGATCGTGGTGGACACCGCCCGGCCCGAGGGCGTCCCGCCGGGCGCGGGGCCGAAGGTGGCCGCCGGGGACCGGGTCTGGCTGGTGGGGCGGAGTCTGGTGGTGCTGCGGCGACCGGCCTGACGACGGGAGCCGCCGGGCGTACGGGGCCCGGGGCCCGGGACCCGTACGCCCGGGGCCCGGGACCCGTGTGAGCCGATCGGCGGACACCGGCCCCGGCCCCGGTGACACACCGGCCCCCCGGGCGGGTACGTAGGCAGTCATGAAGCCCACCTCCACCTACCGGCTCCAGCTCCAGCCCGGCTTCCCCTTCGCGTCCGCCGCCGGGGCCGTGCCGTACCTGGCCGGGCTCGGCGTCTCCCATCTGCATCTCTCCCCCGTGCTGGAGGCGGTCCCGGGGTCGGTGCACGGCTACGACGTCACCGACCCCACCCGGGTCCGCGAGGAGCTGGGCGGCGAGGCCGGGCTCCGCTCGCTCGCCCGGACCGCCCGCGACCACGGCATGGGGCTGGTCCTGGACATCGTGCCGAACCACATGGCCGCCGTCCCCCGCCACAACCGCGCCCTGTGGGAGGTACTGCGCGAGGGCCCCTCCTCCCCGTACGCCCGCTGGTTCGACATCGACTGGGAGGCCGGCGGCGGACGGGTGCTGCTGCCGGTGCTCGGCGGCCGGATCGGGGACGAGACGGACGCCCTGCGCGTGGAGGGGGACGCGCTGCACTACGGGGAACACCGCTTCCCGCTGCGGGAGTCGACGCTCGGCCTGCCGCTGCCGGAGCTGCTGGACGCCCAGTGGTACCGGCTCGGCTGGTGGCGGCTGGCCCGCACCGAGCTGACGTATCGCCGCTTCTTCACCGTCTCGGAGCTGATCGGGGTGCGCGTGGAGGATCCGGAGGTCTTCGACGCCACCCACGCGAAGATCCTGGAGCTGGTCCGGGACGGCGTGGTGGAGGGCCTGCGGATCGACCACCCCGACGGGCTCGCCGATCCGCCGGAGTATCTGCGGCGGCTGGACGCGGCGGTCGGCCCCGCCTGCTGGACGGTGGTGGAGAAGATCCTCACCGGGGACGAGCGGCTGCCCCCCGACTGGCCCGTGGACGGGACCACGGGGTACGACGCGCTGCACCGGATCGACGGCCTCTTCACCGACCCCGACGGCCTCCCCGGACTCCTCTCCCACTACCGGGAGTTCTCCGGCGCGCCCGGCGACCGGGGCGGCTACTGGGAGGCGACCGTGCGCCGGGCCGCCCACCGGGTGGTCACCCATGAGCTGGCCGCCGAGGTCGAGGCGCTGACCCGGCTCGCCGAACGAGCCTGCGCCGCCGACCGGGGCCTGCGCGACCTCGCCCCCTGGACGCTGCGGACGGCGATCCGGGAGCTGCTGGTGCGGGTGCCGGTGTACCGGCCGTACCGCAGGGACGCCGAGGAGGTGCTCAGCCCGCGCGCGGCGGCGGGCGCGAAGGCCGCCTTCACCGTGCCGGAGGAGGCAGTCGCGGTGGACGCCGTACGGAATCTGGCGCTCGGCGCGCTCGGCGAGAGCCCCTCCCGCGACGCCTTCCGCGCCCGGTTCGCCCAGACCGCCTCCGCCCTGCGCGCCAAGTCCGTGGAGGACACCGCCTTCTACCGTCATACGCCGCTGATCAGCGCCAATGAGGTCGGCGGCGATCCCGGGCGGCCCGCGGTCGAGCCCGAGGAGTTCCACGCGTACGCCGAACGGCTGGCCCGCGACTGGCCCGCCACCGGCACCGTGCTGACCACGCACGACACCAAGCGCAGCGCGGATGTGCGGGCCGCGATCACGGTGCTGTCCGAATGCCCGGAGCGCTGGGCCGAGTTCCTCGCCCGGGTCACCGAGGAGGCGGCCCGGCGCGACGGCGGCCGGGCTCCCGACGCGCAGCTCGCGTGGGTGGCGTGGCAGACGGCGGTCGGTTTCGGCTTCCCGTACGGCGACCGGCTGACGCGGGCGCTGCTCAAGGGGGTGCGGGAGGCGGCGCTGCACACGACGTGGACGGAGCCGGACGCGGCGTACGAGCGGGCCGTCGCCGCCTTCGTGGAGAACGGGCCGGCCGGGCCGCCGCTGTACTCGGTGGCGCGGTTCGCGCGGGAACTGGAGCCGTACGCGCGGGCGAACGCGCTGGGGGCCGCGCTGCTGCAGCTGGCGATGCCGGGGGTGCCGGACCTCTATCAGGGCACCGAGCGGGAGTACCGGGCCCTGGTCGACCCGGACAACCGGGGGCCGTTCGAGGAGGGGCCGCCGGACGGGCGGACCGCGCTGACGCGGGCGGTGCTGGGGCTGCGCCGGGAGCGGCCGGAGGTGTTCGGCCCGGCGGGGTCCTACGCCCCGCTGCGGGCGGCGGGCCCGGCCGCCGCGCACTGTGTGGCGTTCTGCCGTACGGGCGCGGTGGTGGCGGCGGTCACCCGGCTCTCGCTGGGGCTGGAGCGGTCGGGGGGCTGGCGGGACACCGAGCTGGTGCTGCCCGGCGGCGGCCGGTGGGCGGACCGGCTCGCCGAGGGGCGCTCGTGGGACGGCGGCGCGCCGGTACGGCTGGCGGAGCTGTTCGCGCCGGGCCCGGTGGCGCTGCTGAGCCGCGTCGGTTGAGCGGAGGCGGGGGGGCGGGCCGGGGCCGGGCGGAGGGCCGGGGCAGCGGATCGGGGAGCGGTGGGGCCGGGGCGGGCCGGCGGTGAGGGAGCGGTGGGGCCGGGGCGGTCCGGCCGTCAGGGAGCGGTGGGGCCGGGGCGGTCCGGCCGTCAGGGAGCCGTGAGCCGGAAGCTCATCCGGCCGAAGCCGACCATGTCCCCGTCCTGGACCACGACCGAGCCCGCCACCCGCCGCCCGTTGACGGTGGTCCCGTTGGTCGAGCCGAGATCCCTCAGCACCCATGCGCCGTCGCGCAGGGCGAGTTCGGCGTGCATCCGCGAGACCGTGTCATGGCTGAGGCGCAGCCCGTTGCCCGGGTCGCGGCCGATCCGCAGCGCGTACGGGCCGGGTTCGGGCAGCAGCAGGGGCGGCAGCTTCTCCGCCTGCCAGGCCCGCCGCAGCCGTACGAAGAACGCGGACGCGCCGCCGACCGCGCCGACCAGACGCTGGCCGATGCCCTCCGGCTGGGTCCGGATCCCGAGATCGGCGGTGAGCGCCTTGAGTTCCTCGGGACGGCTGGCGACCAGGGCCAGTTCCATCCGGCGCAGGAAGGTGTCGTGCGACAGCTTCCCCTCCGCCGCGCCGTCTCGCAGCACACCGACGACCCGGTCCCGCTCGGCGTCGGAGAGTCTGACGGCGGGAGCGGAGTACGTGGGGAACTCAAACGACGACGTCACTCGGTGATTGTCCGCCGGAAGGCGGCGCGGTGTCCAGAATCGGGAACGCCCCGGTCTGCGCCACCGCACGGCTGACCTGCATGGAAGCGCCCATTCCGGCCAGTTGGCGGCGGACCGGGCCACGCGCGGTCGTGTACAGTCGCCGCAACGCCAGACACCGACGGAGAGGAGGCGAGTGCCGTGTTCACCCCACGTATTCCGCGCTCCCGCCCCGTCCGCCCGGCGTTCGCAGTCTGACCGGGAGCGCTCCACCCCCTTTTTCTCCCGGAGGACCTCTCCATGACCGATCTGGTCATTCGCGCGCTCGACGAGAGCGACGCCCATCTCTTCGACACCCTGCCCGACCCGCTCGGCGTCGGCCGGGCCCTCGCCCAGGTCGTCCACCGCCCCGAGTGGAAGCGCGTCGCCCTGCGCGACGGCCGGGTCGTCGCCCGGGCCGCCTGGTGGGGCCGCCCCGGCGACCCGGAGCCGTTCAACGTCAACTGGTTCGACGTCGCCGAGGGCGAGGAGGAGGCGGGCGCGGAGCTGCTGCGCACCGCCCCGTACCGGGTGGAGTATCAGCTGATCCTGCCCAGGAACTGGCGCGAGGACCCCGTGGCGCACGCCGCGGGGCGGGCCAGGCTGCGGGCCGCCGAGGCGGCCGGGATGCGGCTGCTGGTGGAGCGCTACCAGTACCGGTGGACGCCCGAGTGCGGGCTGCCCCGGCGGCCGGGCCGGCTGGTCTTCCGGCCCGAGCCCGACGACGGCGTCGTCTTCCGCATGCTCCGGGAGATCCACTCGGCGACGCTCGACGCGCACGCGCTCCTCGACATCGAGGAGGGCGGACTCGACCGGGCGGCCCAGGCGGAGCTGGACTACTTCCACGCGTGCGACTCGCCGCGCGAGTGGTGGCAGGTGGCCCGCACCGCCGACGGCGAGCCGGTCGGGCTGCACGTCCCGGCGCGCATCCACTCGGGCCCGTGCGTCGGGTTCATCGGCGTCCTGCCGGAGCGGCGCGGCCACGGCTACGCGTACGACCTGCTCGCCGAGTGCACGCATGTGCTGGCCGAGCACGGCGCGCGGCACATCCTGGCCGCCACCGACCAGGGCAACTTCCCGATGGCGGCGCAGTTCGCCCGCGCCGGGTATCCGATCGTCGACGAACGCGTCCATCTGGTGCCCGGCCCGGCCGGCGAACGGTAACCCGGCGGCCGCTCGCCCGGCGGCGGTGTGCGCGGGGCCGCCGGGCGGGCGTGCGGCGGCCCCGCGCGGCGCGCCCGGTGACCCCAATGGCGCAAGGACACCCGTTCCGGGGGCCGGAGTTGCCAGGATGGCCCCGCCGGGGCGCGGGCACGCGCCCCGGAGCCGTCCGGCCGACGACGAAGGGACCGCCAGTGCTGTTCGAGGTGTGGGCCCCGAGGGCCGTGGACCGGGTCGAGCTGTGGCTGGACGGCGCGCGGCGCCCGATGGCCCCGGACGGGGACCGGCCCGGCTGGTGGAGCGCCGAGGCTCCCGCGACCGGGGGCGCGCGATACGGCTTCGTCCTGGACGGCGGCCCGGTGCGGCCCGACCCGCGCTCCCGCCGTCAGCCGGACGGCCCCGAGGGCCCCAGCGCGGTGGTCCTCCCGGACGCGTACGTCTGGCGCGCCGACTGGCCGGGCCGGGATCTGCGCGGCGCGGTCCTCTACGAGCTGCATGTGGGCACCTTCACCCCGGAAGGCACCCTGGACGCGGCGGCCGCGCGGCTGGCCGACCTGGCCGGGCTCGGGATCTCGCACATCGAGCTGATGCCGGTCTGCCCCTTCCCGGGGGTGCACGGCTGGGGGTACGACGGCGTGTCGCCGTGGGCGGTCCACGAGCCGTACGGCGGACCCGAGGCGCTCAAGCGCTTTGTCGACACCGCGCACGGTCATGGGCTGGGGGTGGTGCTGGACGTGGTGCACAATCACCTCGGCCCGTCGGGCAATCATCTGCCCGCCTTCGGGCCGTACTTCACCGAGACCCACCGCACCCCGTGGGGGGCCGCCGTCAATCTCGACGCGCCGGGCTCCGACGAGGTACGCGCCTATCTGCTGGGCAGCGCGCTGACCTGGCTGCGGGAGTACCGGTTCGACGGGCTGCGGCTGGACGCGGTCCACGCGCTCGCCGACACCCGGGCGCTGACCTTCCTGGAGGAGCTGGCGGCGGCCGTCGACGCGCTCTCCGGCGAGCTGGGGCGGCCGCTGTTCCTGATCGCCGAGTCGGATCTGTGCGACCCGCGGACGACGACGCCGAGGAAGGCGGGCGGACTCGGGCTGCACGCACAGTGGAACGACGACTTCCACCACGCCCTGCACACCGCCCTGACCGGCGAGTCCCAGGGGTACTACGCGGATTTCGCGCGGGCCCCGCTCGCGGCCCTCGCCAAGACGCTCACCCGGGTCTTCTTCCACGACGGCACGTACTCCTCCTTCCGGGGCCGCGTCCACGGCCGTCCGGTGGATGTGACGGCCGTCCCCGCCCACCGCTTCCTCGGCTACGCGCAGACCCACGACCAGATCGGCAACCGGGCGCTCGGCGACCGGCTCTCCCAGAGCCTGGATCCCGGGCTGCTGGCGTGCGCGGCGGCGCTGGTGCTGACGGGCCCGTACCTTCCGATGCTGTTCATGGGCGAGGAGTGGGGGGCCCGCACGCCCTGGCGGTACTTCACCGACCACACCGATCCCCGGCTGGCGGACGCGGTGCGCGAGGGGCGGCGCGAGGAGTTCGCCGCGCACGGCTGGGACGCGCGGGAGGTGCCCGACCCGCAGGACCCGGCGACCCGCGACCGCTCCTGTCTGGACCGCTCGGAGCGCGACCGTGAGCCGCACGCCCGGCTGCTGGCCTGGCACCGCGAGCTGATCGCCCTGCGGCGGACCCACCCCGATCTGGCCGATCCGGACCTGTCGTCGGTGCGGACCGCCCACGACGAACGGGAGCGCTGGCTGGCGGTGCGCCGGGGCGAGCTGCGGATCGCCGTCAATCTGTCGGACGGGCCGGTCGCGATCCCGCTCGGCGGGTCCGGCCGGGTGCTGGCCTCCTGGGACCCGGTGACGGCCCCCGGGGCGGACGGCGTGCTGCGGCTGGGGGCCCGCTCGTGCGCGGTCCTGGCGGAGGACTGAGCCGGGGTACGCGGGCGGGGCGGGCGGCGAGCCGGGCCGGGCCCGGGGACGCCGGCGGGCCGGACGGGCGGGTCAGTTCCCGTCGCCGACCAGGCGCTGCAACAGGGCCTGGAACTCCTCGCCGACCACGATCCGCAGTCCGTCGCCCTCCTCCTCGCGATCGCTGAGCTGGGTCAGCGTGCCCGAGCGCCACCAGTAGACGTAGGGGCTGACGGCTCCGGGGGTGTCGACGAATCCGGAGGCGGCGAACGAGGCCATGGCGTTGAGCGCGGGGATCACTCCGGCGTCCCGGATGACATGGAAGGCGAGCTGGTGCCGGAAGGGCATCGCGACCAGCGCGCCGTCGGCGGTGAGCTGCTCCCCGGTGGTCTCCCGGACAACGCTCTCCAGGGTGAGCACCCGGCTCGCGGTGTAGAAGGAGTCGCCGAGGACCACCTCGAAGCGCATCCCGCCGTCGCCCTTGACGGTCTCGTGTCCCTCGATGGGCAGGCCGCGCAGATTGTAGAGCGACTGTTCCCGCAGGTAGGGAAGGTCTCCGAGGGGTGCGAGGGCGTCGTCGGTGAGCATCATGACGCTCTCGGGGAGGTCGAGCGCGATGATCTCGTGCAGTCCGGGCGCGGGCGAGCGGGCGTAGTCGAAGTTCTCCGGGTCGAAGCCCTCCGCGCCGAGGATCCGGGGGTAGAGCTGGGAGCGGATCTGCTCGGTGGAGAGGGTTTCGAGCGCGGAGGGGGCGTCCATGGTCCGCAGCACCATGCCGACATGGCGGCGGACCAGCTCGGGCCAGGCGCGAGGTCCCCGGTCGTCGTTGTGGAGGACGGCGGCGAGATTGGCGAGGCCGAACCGGCGGCCCGCGTTGTCGGAGACGACGTCGGCGTGGAGGAGCACCTCGATGCCCTGCTCGGCGAAGGCCTCGCGCACCAGGGCGCGGAACCGGGCGCCCTCGTCGGCGGAGAAGTAGGCGAACTCGGGGTCGCGGGGAGCGTCGCGCCCGTCGCGCTTCGGCCTTCGCCGGAACAGCCCCACGTCATCCGCCTTTCGTCTCCCCTCCCCGGCCGTCGCCCGGGAGATGTCGCCCGGGAGGTCCGCCCGCCTCGGCCCGCGCCTGTGAGAGTACCCACCCGGCGTCGTCCCACCCCGGGCAGGGCAGGTCAGGGCAGGGATACGACGAGGTCGGCGCGGTGTCTGCCGAGGACCGTCAGCCGGGCGTTGGGCTCGTCGGAGTGCTCCGCCCAGTGCTCGGCGCGGGCCCGTTCCCTGCCGTGCCGCACCTGGCGCTCGACGAGGCGGCGCATCCGCACGGCGCGGTCCAGCTCCAGGAACCAGACCTCGTCGAGGAGCGGCCGGACCGCCGCCCAGGGGCCGTCGTCGTGGAGGAGGTAGTTCCCCTCGGTGATCACCAGGGGGATCTCCGGCGGTACGGCGACGCTGCCCGCGACGGGCTCCTCCAGGGCGCGGTCGAAGGCGGGGGCGTAGACGGTGACGCCCGGCGCGGGGGTGCGCAGCCGGGCGAGCAGCGCGGTGTAGCCGTCGGGGTCGAAGGTGTCGGGGGCGCCCTTGCGCCCGGCCCTGCCGAGGCGCTCCAGGACCGCTCCGGCCAGGTGGAAGCCGTCCATGGGGACCTGTACGGCGCGGCCGTCCAGCGCCTCGCACAGCCGCGCCGCGAGGGTGGACTTGCCCGCGCCGGGGGCTCCGGCGATCCCCAGGATCCGGCGGCGGCCGGGGGCCGCGAGGGCGGCGGCACGGGCCAGCAGTCCGGGCGGGAGAGCGGTCATGAGCCCATTGTCCCAGGCCGGGCCCGCGCCCGGGAAGGGCCGGCGCTCCCGACCCGCGCCCGGGAGGGACCCGAGCCCCGGCCCGCACCCGGGAAGGGACCCGAGCCCCGACCCGCACCCGGGAAGGGACCCGTGCCCCCGGCCCGCACCCGGGAGGGACCCGCGCCCCCGGCCCGCACCCGGGAGGGACCCGTGCCCGGGGCTCGGGCGCGGCCTAGGGTGACCCCATGTCTCATATCCCCCTGGTCTCCCTCGTCGTCCGCGAGTACGACGAAGCCATCGCCTTCTACACCGGCGCGCTCGGATTCGAGCTGGTCGAGGACACCCCTCGCCCGGACGGCTCACGCTGGGCGGTGGTCCGCCCCTCGGGACCGGCCGGGGGCGCCGGGCTGGTGCTGGTCAGGGCGGCCGACGAGGCGCAGCGGGCGGGCGTGGGCGCGCAGACGCCCGGCCGGGTCGGCTTCTTCCTGCACACCGGCGACTTCGCGGGCGATCACGCCCGGATGACCGCGGCGGGCGTCCGCTTCCTGGAGCCGCCGAGGCATGAGCCGTACGGCACGGTCGCGGTCTTCGAGGATCTGTACGGAAACCGCTGGGACCTGCTGGAGCCGGCGGCCGGATAGGCGCGCCGGGCGGGGGCGGGCCCGCGGGCCCGCCCCGCGCTCAGCTCTCGTCGGGCGTCAGCCGCAGCGAGATGGAGTTGATGCAGTAGCGCTGGTCGGTCGGGGTCGGATATCCCTCGCCCGCGAAGACGTGCCCCAGGTGCGATCCGCAGCGCGCGCACCGGACCTCCGTGCGGAGCATCCCGTGCGAGCGGTCCTCGATCAGCTCGACCGCGTCGCTGTCCTTCGGGTCGTAGAAGGACGGCCAGCCGCAGTGCGACGGGAATTTGGTGTCCGAGCGGAACAGCTCGGAGCCGCACGCCCGGCAGGAGTACACGCCCTCGGTGGTGGTGTCGGTGTACTCGCCCCGGAACGCGGGCTCGGTCCCGGCCTGCCGCAGCACCTGGTACTCGGCGGGGTTCAGCTCCGCGCGCCACTGCTCGTCCGGCTTCTCGATGTCGTACGCCATGAAAACCGCTTCCTCAGCTCGACAGGCGGGCGAGGATCTCCGGACCGAGGTCCGTGACGTCGCCCGCGCCCATGGTGAGAACGAGATCGCCGGGCTTCGTCATTCCCGCGACCGTCTCGGCGATCCGCGCCGGCTCGGCGACGGCGGTGACGTCCGCGCCCGCCGCGCGCGCCGCGTCGATGATCAGTTCGCTGGTGACGCCGGGGATCGGGTCCTCGCGCGCCGGATAGATCTCCAGGACCAGGGAGGCGTCGGCGAGCGCGAGGGCGCGTCCCATCTCGGCGCCCAGCTCCTGGGTGCGGGAGAACAGATGCGGCTGGAAGACGACCAGCAGGCGGGCGTCGGCGGCCGCGCCGCGCATGGCCTCCAGGTCGGCGGTCATCTCGGTGGGGTGGTGCGCGTAGGAGTCGATCACCTGCACGCCGGCGGCCTCGCCCTTGAGCTGGAGGCGGCGCTTGACCCCGGTGTACTTGCCGAGCGCGGAGGCCAGATTGTGCGCCGGGATGCCGAGGGCGACTCCGGCGGCGAGCGCGGCGACCGCGTTGTGCGCGTAGTGCCGGCCGGGGACGGAGACGGTGAAGGTCAGGAAGCGGCCGTCGATGACGACGGTGACCTCGCTGGTCAGACCGCGCGGGGTGACCTTGTGGACGCGTACGTCCGCGTCCGCGGACTCGCCGTAGGTGACGATCGTGAGATCGGACCGGTCGCGGACCCGGGAGGTCAGCTCGGCCGCGCCCTCCTGGTCGGCGGCGATCACCAGGGTGCCGCCGGGGACGATCTTGCGGGTGAAGATCTCGAAGGACTCGTAGATCTCGTCCATCGAGGCGTAGTTCGCGTGGTGGTCCAGCTCCACATTGAGGACGATCGCGACCTCGGGGTCGTACTTCTGGAAGCTGCGGTCGCTCTCGTCCGCCTCGGCGACGAAGATCTCGCCCTCGCCGTGGCGGGCGTTGGTGCCGGGCCCCTCCAGGTCGCCGCCGATGGCGTACGAGGGATCGAGGCCGAGCGCGGAGAGCGCGACGGCCAGCATGGAGGTGGTGGTGGTCTTGCCGTGGGTGCCCGCCACCGCGATCGGGCGCAGCCCGGTCATCAGGGAGGCGAGCGCGTCGGAGCGGTGGACGACCGGGACGCCCAGCTCGGCGGCGCGCAGCAGCTCGGGGTTGTCGGCGCGGATCGCGCTGGAGACCACGACGGAGCTGGCGTCGTCGGCGAGGTGTCCGGCGCTGTGGCCGATGTGCACGGTCGCGCCCAGCTCGCGCAGGGCGTCCGCGGTCGGGGACTCCTTGGCGTCGCTGCCGGCAACCAGCGCGCCGCGCCGGGCGAGGATCTTCGCGATGCCGGACATCCCGGCGCCCCCGATGCCGATGAAGTGCGGGCGTTCCATGGCGCTGGGGATGGCGGGTGCCATGCGTGTGTCTCCAAGGGTGTACGACGATCGGTGCGGCCCGCTCCATGGCGTAGGGCCATAGCGATACGTCATGGAGCGGGGCCCAGCCTATTCGCTGTGCGCGAAGAGTTTGAGCACCGGTACGCCGACCTTGTGGCGGGCCCTGGAGGCCCAGTCCCGGTGGAAGAACTCCTCCACGTAGTGGGGCGCGGTCAGCACGATCACCTCGTCGGCGCCCTTCTCGGCCACGGCCGCGGTGAGCGCGTCCAGCGGGTGGTCCTCGACCACCCGCCCCTCGGCGGGGGAGCCCGCCGCGCGCAGGGCGGCCAGGGAGTGGGCGAGGCCGCGCTCGGCGGGGGCCTTGGCGTCGCCGCCCTCGGGTTCCTCGCCCTCGTGGACGGCGTCCTTCAGTTCGCCGAGCGCCACGTCGTCGATGGCGCGGAGCAGTACGTCGGCCTGGTCCCCCCGGGGCTGAAGCAGCACGACGAACGAGACCGCCTCGTCCCCGTGCAGGGTGGTGACGAAGTCCACGTCCTCGGGCGTGAGGGGCTTCTCGATCATCAGTACGCTTGTGAACACGTCAGGGCCCTTCTGCGGAAACCATCCTTCCCCGTGCCCGCACGGGGTGTGCAGAGTAAGTGTGCCCAGCCGAAGCTAACCGGAACGGCAAATTCCGCTGATTGTCAGATGCGACGGTAGCGGGTGAAAAGGAACCCCGCCTCCTCAAGGACGGAAGACAGCGCGAACCGCTCCGGAACGGCCGGCCCCGGGCCGCCCGCGATCCGCTGGGCGTCCCCGGCGGTCATCGTGGGCGAGACGGTCAGACACAGCTCGTCCAGGACGCCCGAGGCCACGAACTGCGCCAGCAGCCTCGGCCCGCCCTCGGTGAGCAGCCGCCGCAGCCCCTGCTCCGCGAGCGCCCGCAGCGCCTCGGCCGGGTCCGCGCCGGGGCCGTCCCCGGCGATCACCACCCGGGCGCCCGCCCGCTCGGCGGCCCGGACCCGGTCCTTCGGGGCGGCGGCCCCGGTGAGCACCACCGTCTCCACCAGCGGCTCGGTGAACAGCGGCAGCGAGAAGTCCAGCCGGAGCGAGGCGCTGACCACGACGATCGCGGGCGCCGGGCCCTGGCCGGCCGCCTTTCTGCGCGCGGCGAAGGCCTCCCGGGCGCGGGCCGGGCGGTACCCCTCCAGACGTACCGTTTCCGCACCCACGACCACCGCGTCGGCGAGCCCGCGCAGGGTGCCGAAGATCCGCATGTCGGCGTCGCAGGACAGCGGCTGCGAGCGGCCGTCGTGCTGGGCCGCGCCGTCGAGCGAGGAGACCATGTTGGCCCGCAGCCACACCCCCGGGCCCGGGCCGCCCTCGGCGGCGGCCGGATACGCGTAGGCGTCGGCCAGCTCGTCGAGGGACCACTCGCGGTCGTCGGCGGGTGTCTGGTCGGTCACAGGGAGCAGGCGTCGCATGGGGGCAGTGTGGCACGCCCCTTACAGTGGGGAATTGTGCCCTCCCGTACCTCAGGCCCCACCCCCGACGTCGTGCCGCAGTCGCTGTGCGAGCGCGAGCCCCGTGTCGCCGCCGACCGGCTGATCTACGAGATGGAGCCGCCGCCGCGCTTCGACTCCGTCAGTTTCGACAGCTATGTCCCGGATCCCAACCAGCCCAGCCAGATCGCCGCGGTCGCCGCCCTGCGCGAGTTCGCGGCCGGTCTGGGCGGGGCGCACGCCGTCGGCGGCGGCCGTTCGGGGTCCTCGGGGCTGCGCCGCTGGTTCGGCGGGGGCGCGCGGAGACCCGCCGCGCCCGCCGGCCCCCGGGGCGTCTATCTCGACGGCGGCTACGGCGTGGGCAAGACCCATCTGCTGGCGTCCCTCTGGCACGCCGCCCCGGCCGATCCCTCCCTCAAGGCCTTCGGCACCTTCGTGGAGCTGACGAATCTGGTGGGAGCGCTCGGCTTCCAGGAGACCGTACGGCTGCTGAGCGGGCACCGGCTGCTGTGCATCGACGAGTTCGAGCTGGACGACCCGGGCGACACCGTTCTCGTCTCCAGCCTGCTGCGGAAGCTGGTCGAGGCGGGCGTGGCGCTGGCGGCCACCTCCAACACCCTGCCCGGGAAGCTCGGCGAGGGCAGATTCGCCGCGGCCGACTTCCTCCGCGAGATCCAGGGGCTGTCCGCGCACTTCAAGCCGCTGCGGATCGACGGCGAGGACTACCGCCACCGAGGTCTGCCCGAGGCCCCCGCGCCCTACTCCGACGAGACGGTCGCGAAGACGGCGTACGCGGTCCCCGGCGCCTCCCTGGACGCCTTCCCCGCGCTGCTGGAGCATCTCGCGCGGGTGCACCCCAGCCGGTACGGGGCGCTCACCGAGGGGCTCACCGCCGTCTGTCTGACCGATGTGGGGCCGGTCCCGGACCAGTCCACGGCCCTGCGGCTGGTCGTGCTGGCCGACCGGCTGTACGACCACGAGGTGCCGGTGCTCGCCTCCGGCCTCCCCTTCGACCGGCTCTTCAGCGACGAGATGCTGAACGGCGGCTACCGGAAGAAGTACTTCCGTGCCATCTCCCGTCTCACCGCGCTGGCCCGTGACGCGAAGGAGCTGGCGGGGCAGTAGGTTCGGGTGCGTAACAGCTTTTCCGTCTGAAGGGATTCACACCATGGCCACCACGCGCACGGCACACACGGTCTGGGAAGGCGAACTGCTCAAGGGTTCGGGCACCGTCACCTTCGACTCCTCCGGCATCGGTTCGCAGCCGGTCTCCTGGCCGTCCCGCGCCGAGCAGGCCAATGGCAAGACCAGCCCGGAGGAGCTGATCGCGGCGGCTCACTCCTCGTGCTTCTCGATGGCCCTCTCGCACGGTCTGACCGGCGCGGGCAACCCGCCCACCCGGCTGGAGACCAAGGCCGACGTCACCTTCCAGCCGGGCGAGGGCATCACCGGCATCCACCTCAGCGTGCGCGGCGAGGTGCCCGGCCTGGACGCCGAGGCCTTCGGCGAGGCCGCCGAGAACGCCAAGAAGAACTGCCCGGTGAGCCAGGCGCTGACCGGCACGACGATCACGCTCTCGGCCGAGCTGGTCTGACCGCGGTGACGGCGGGATCCCGCCGTACCGCGTGAGGCGCCGTGGCCCGCACCTGTTCACGTACCGAGGGGTACGTACTACACACGTGCGGGTCACATCCCTCTCCGCCGGCAGGGAGTCGCCTCATGGCCACGACACGACGTCAACTGCTCGCGAGCACCGGCGCGCTGGGCGCCGGAATCGCTTTCACGGGCGCGTTCTCCGAACTCTTCGCCGGGACCGCCGCCGCGCGCGGCCGCCACGGCCACGGTCCGCTCGTCCCCGACCCGGCCGGTCTGCTCGATCTGCCGCAGGGCTTCTCGTACACCGTCCTCTCCCGCGAGGGCGAACCGCTGCTCTCGGGCGAGGGACCGGTGCCCGGCCGCCCCGACGGCATGGCCGCCCTGCCGGGACGCCACGGCCGGGTGCACCTCGTACGCAATCACGAGAACCGGCACACCTCCCCGCTCGGCGTGCCCGCCGTCGAGGGCCTGACCTACGACCCGGCCGCCCGGGGCGGCTGCACCGCCCTGGAGCTGGACGCCCGCGGCCGGGTCCGGGGCGAGCGGGTCGCCGTCGCCGGGACCGCCGTCAACTGCGCGGGCGGACCCACCCCCTGGCACACCTGGCTGACCTGCGAGGAGAACGAGGACAGGGCCGGGACCAACGGCTACACCAAGGACCACGGCTTCGTCTTCGAGGTGGACGGCGCCGATCCACGCCGCACCGGGGCCGTCCCGCTGACCGCGCTCGGCCGCTTCCAGCACGAGGCGGTCGCGGTCGATCCGCGCAGCGGGACCGTCTACGAGACGGAGGACGCCTTCCAGCGGCCGTTCGGGCTCTTCTACCGCTTCCTCCCGAACCGCCCGCTCGGCGGCACGGGCTCGCTGCGGGCCGGCGGGGAGCTTCAGGCGATGCGGGTCCCCGGGGTGCCGGACCTGTCGGCGGTCGACGAACCGGGCGTCCGCTTCGAGGACGTCCGCTGGATCCCCGTCCCGGACCCCAGGGCCGCGCGGACCCCGATCCGGCTCCAGGACTTCGGCCCGGGCGGCGTCACCCACGCCCAGAAGCTGGAGGGCTGCTACTGGGGCGGGCGCTCGGTGTACTTCGTCTCCAGCTACGCCCGCAGCGGCGAGGGCTCGGCGGGCGACCACTCCGGCCAGGTGTGGAAGTACGAGCCGGAGCTCCGCCGGCTCACGCTGGTGATCGTCTTCGGGCCGGACACGGACGTCGATCTGCCCGGGGAGTCCCCCGACAACATCTGCCTCGCCCCCGGCGGCGGACTCATGGTCTGCGAGGACGGCGGCGGCGCCCAGCACGTCTACGGGCTGACCCGGCACGGCGAGGTCTACCCGGTGGCCCGCAACCGCCAGAACACCGGGACGCCCGAGGCCCCCGAGTGGGGGGAGTTCGCCGGGGTCGAGTTCTCGCCGGACGGGACGACGATGTACGTCAATGTGTACCGGCCCGGGACGACCTTCGCGGTCACCGGGCCGTGGGACTGAGACGCCCTCGGCCCGGCGCCTCCGCCCTAGCTCCGCGCGCTCGCGAGCAGGGCGAAGAGGTGCGGGATCCGGGGGGAGGCGTCGGGCAGCCGCCACCAGCCGCTCGCGGTGCGTTCCATCTCCGGCCAGCGCGGCCAGGGAAGCTCGTCGTACTCCCGTAGCCGTTCGATCCCCAGACCCGCCCCGATCAGCGCGTTGACCACCTCGTCCAGGCCGTGCATCCACTCGTAGCAGTCGGTCTCGCCCTCGACGGGCGGGCCGTCGGTGTACGTGTGCGTCGCGTCCCGGAGCACCGCGCCCCGGCCGCCGAGGTAGTCGTGGCGCAGCAGGAGTTCGGAGGTGTCGCCGGGGGCGGGGGTGGGGCCGAAGGAGTTGAGGAGGGGGTGGAACTCCACGATGTAGAGCCGTCCGCCGGGGCGGAGCAGCCCGGCGACGGTCTCGGCCCACCTCGGCAGATCGGGGAGGTAGCAGAGCGCGCCCTTGCCGGTGTAGATCAGATCGAACCGGCGGTCGCCCAGGGCCTCGGCCGCGTCGTACACATTGGCGTGCACATAGTCGACGTCCAGGCCCGCCCCGGCGGCGATGTCCCGGGCCGCGGTCACCGCGGCGCCGGAGAGATCGAGGCCGGTGGCGCGTGCTCCGCGCTGGGCGAAGGCCAGGGTCTCGGTGCCCAGATGGCACTGGAGGTGCAGGACGTCCCGGCCGGGCAGCTCGCCCATGTCGGCCCACTCGAAGGGCGCGAACCAGCGGGCGGGGTCCGGGTCTTCGTCCAGCCCGTAGAACCGGCTGGCCAGGTGGATGGGGGTGCGGGCATCCCAATTGGCCTCGTTGGTGCGCATCTTGTGGGAGAGGTCGGCGGCGGCGGCTGGTTCCGTTGAGTCGCTCATGGGGCCATCCAACCGCGTGTCGGCCCGTCCCGGCACTGCCCAACACCCCCGGCGGTGCGCGCTCCCCCCTCCCGGCCCGCCCGACGCTTGATGCCGGACCCGCGCCACAGGGGCCCCGACCAGGCAAGGCCCGAACACCAGGAGACGGGCACACCCGGGGCTCCGCCCCGCCCCCGCGCCTCAAACGCCGGCGAGGCTGAACTTGCACACCGCACCGCAGACGGAGGCGCAGCCGGGATTGCACACCGCACCCGGCGACCGAAAACAGACCCGCACACCCAGCCCGTCCGGCGATTGAGGACGAACCCGCACCACCAGGCCCCGTACAGGAACAAGCACCGGCCCACCCAGCCCGTCCGGCGATTGAGGACGAACCCGCACCACCAGGCCCCGCACCGGAACAAGCACCGGCACACCCAGCCCGTCCGGCGATTGAGGACAAACCCGCACCGCAGGGGCCCCGACCAGGCAAGGTCCAAGCACCATGAGACGGGCACTCCCGGGGCTCAAGCGCCGGAGAGGCTGAGAGGCTGAGATTGGAACAGGGGCCGTGCGTGGGGTCAGGTGGGGAGGGGGGTGGCGCAGTGGGAGCAGAAGAGGGCGGAGGGGGTGTCGGCGGGGCGGTCGCAGGCGGGGCAGACGAGGTTGAGGAGGCAGGCGGGCTCGCCGCCCTCGGCGGGGGCGGCGGGCCGGATGCCGAGCCCCGGCCGCCGCCGGTGCGCGGTGACGTACGCCAGCCCCGCATCCCCCGCCCTCACCCCCCTCCGCACCCCCCGCGGCAGCCACACCACGCTCCCCGCCTCCAGCCGCTCCCACCCCGCCCCCGCCTCCAGCTCCCCGCCCCCGGCGACCACGCACAACAGCACATCGAGATCGGGCTCGACATGCCCGGCCACCTCCTCCCCCGCCGGGATCCGGATGAGATTGGCGTCCAGCTGCCGACCCTGTGCCGTCAGCCGCCACAGCGCGCCGCCCCGGTCCGCGGGCGCGGCGTCCACCTCCGCCGTCCCCGCCCGAACTGCGGCGGTCGAGGGCCTCTCCATGTGATTCCTCCTGGGCGCGGGTCCGATCGGGGCATCCTCCCAGACCCCGACACCACCCCAACGCCGATCAATATGTCCATTAAATTATGGAATGATCGTATATTTTCGCTCCGTGATCATTCCTGTGCGAAGACTGACCGCTATGGCCGTCCTGGGATCCCTGCTCGTCGCCTGCGGCGGTGAGCGAGGCGCCGGCAAGGATTCCCCCGGCCCCAAAACCTCCAGCCCCGCGGCGGCGGCCGGCCCGCGCGCCGCCAAGCTCCCGGCCGTGACCCCGGTGTTCAAGCGCGGCGCTCTCCCGAAGGACGCCGACGGCGACGAGTACAGCGAGGAGACGGACGAGAGCGAGATCGAGAACAAGACGGTCGCCCTCACCTTCGACGCCGACATGACCGCCGACCAGGGCCGGCGGGCCGTGCGCGGCGAACGCTTCGACAACCCCACCCTCATCGACACGCTGCGGAGGCTGAAGGTCCCCTCGACGGTCTTCATGACCGGCCGCTGGGCCGAGGAGTACCCCGACCAGGCCAGGGAGATCGGCGCCGATCCGCTCTTCGAGGTCGCCAACCACTCCTACAGCCACTACGCGTTCACCTCGAAGTGCTACGGACTCCCGCAGGTCGCGAAGAGCCGGATGCTCGGCGATGTGAACCGCGGCCTCGCCGCGATCCGCAGGACCGGGGCGCGCAATGTGGTGCCGTACTTCCGCTTCCCCGGCGGCTGCTACGACGAGAGCGCGCTGCGCGCCGTCGCCCCGGCCGGGGTGACGGCGGTCCAGTGGGACGTGGTCGGCGGGGACGCCTTCGCGACCGACGCGGAGGCCGTCGCCGAGCAGGTGCTGGAGGAGGTGCGGCCGGGCTCCGTGGTCGTGCTGCACTGCACCCGCAGCGCGGCCCCGGTCACCGAGGAGGCCATCCGCCTGATCGTGCCCGAACTGCGCGACCGCGGCTATCGCACGGTCAAGGTGTCCGAGCTGATGAAGCGCGAGCGCTGAACGGGCCCGCTCACCCGGAGCAGGCCGTGCGCTGGGCCTCCTGCCACTCGCAGACCGGGCAGAGCGTCACACCCTTGACCGACTCCGGATACTCGGTGGGCTCGCGGCAGAGCACGCATTCCGCGAACGGCCCCTCCCGGTCCGCCGGAGGACGCCCGGCGCCGCCGTCGGCGCCGGGCGTCTCGCAGTACGCATCGTCCATGTGTACGAGATTAGCGCGGGGCCCGGTCAGTCCGGGGCGGCCGAGCCGCGCCGGGACGTCAGCGCGCAGGCCGCCGCGACGGCGGCGGCCGCGAGCAGCAGCGCCCCGGCGAGGGCCGGCCAGGCGAACCGTACGCTCCCCGTCCGGGAGCCGGTGACCAGCGCGGTCACGGCGTGCTTGGCGGGGGATCCGGTGGTCACCAGGGCGAGCAGGGCGGCGAGCGCGGTGGCCGCGAGGGACCAGCCCCGGCCGTGCAGCAGGGGCCGGGTGCAGAGCGCGCCGACCGCCGCCCCGGTCAGTACGCAGACGGCGACGGCGAGCAGCCCGGCGGCGACGGCCTCCGGCAGCGGCACCGGGGTCCGGTCGTCGGCGCTCCGGGCCGTGCTGACGAGGGCGACCACCGCCGTCCCCGCGACCCCGAGCCCGGTCGCGCAGACCGCGGCCGCGCCGAGGGCGGCCAGATGGGCCCGGGGCGGTCCGGCCGCGGCGGCGACGACGGCGCGGGCGGCGGCGGGCTCCTGGGTCGCGCAGATCCGCACCAGCCAGGCGGTGACCGGGAGGAGTACGGCGGCGGCGTAGCCGAGGGAGTCCAGCACCGGGCGGCCCGTCTGGACGCCGATGGCGAGGAGCACCGCGTACAGCAGGAAGGGCGGCAGCCAGCGCTGTGAGCGCGCGAGCAGGGCGGTCTGATAGCCGATGAGGGCGGTCACACGGGCCTCGCCGGGGTCGAGTCGTTCGTCGGGACGGTCGCGGCGTTCGTCGTGGCGGCCGACGCGTTCGTCGGGACGTCGGTCGTGACGTCGGTCGTGACGTCGGTCGTGACGTCGGTCGTGACGGCCGGGGTTTTGGGGGCGCGGCGCTCGACCGCGTGGATGTGCCAGGGCGGCTCGGCGGCGAGCAGCGCGCGCAGCAGCGCGTCGGAGTGGGCGCCGGCCACGGTCAGCTCGGTGCCGCCGTCCGGTCGCGCGGTGTGCGCGGGCGAGCCGGGCAGTCCGTCCGGCGGGGGCGCGCCGGGCGGTCCGACGGCCACGATCCGTACTCGGCCGGCGGGCCGGTCCCGATCGGGTGCGGGAGCGGGCGCGGTGGTCAGGGCGCCGGCGGTCACCGCGTACACCGCGTCCTCGGACCCGCGCAGCCGCAGCGGGTCGTGGTCCACGAAGACCACCGTCCCCCCGGCGGCGACCCGTTCGGCGACGGCGCGGTCGAGTTCGCGGCGGGCGGCGGCGTCCAGGCCCGTCCACGCCTCGTCCAGGACCAGCAGCTCCGGCTCGGCGAGCAGCGCCTGGGCGACCGCGACCTTCTGCGCGCCGCCCTTGGAGAGTTCGGACAGGGGGGTACGGGCGTGGGCGGCGGCCCCGAAGCGCTCCAGCCGCTCGACGGCCCGCGCCCGGGCCTCCCGGCGGCCGAGTCCGTGCACCCGGCCCAGCCGGGTCAGATAGCCGAGCGCGGTGAACGGCAGGGCGACGGGGAAGCGCTCCGGGACGTACGCCGTGCGCGGCCGGCCCTCGATCCGGCCCTCGCTGGGCGCGTCGATGCCCGCGAGCAGGCGTAACAGGGTCGACTTCCCCGATCCGTTGGTCCCGGCGATCCGGACCAGTCCGCGGGGGGCGAGATCGAGGTCGATCCCGCGCAGCACCCACGGCCCGCGCAGACCGTAGCGGCGGCCGACCCGGTGGAGCCTCAGCTCGACGCCTTCTGCGGGACCAGCTCGCTGGGCCGCACGATGACGAAGCCCTCGCCCTGGAGCATCAGCTGCACGGCCTCGCCGGAGCCGCCGCGCACCATCGAGCCGAAGGACTGCGAGCGGTTCAGCGAGGTCTCCAGATGGGCGCTCCAGCCGACGACCGCGTCGGTGTCGACGCAGACCGGCTGCTGGGCGGTGACCGGGATCACGATGGGGTTGCCCTCGCAGATGATCGCGAGCTTGCCGTAGCCGGTGAAGACGCTGTTGAAGAGGCCGCCGCCGGCCGCGCCCGCGCCCTTCACCGTCTTGATCTCGTAGTTGAGGCTGGAGTCGAAACAGAGGACGTTGCGGCCGTTGACGGTGAGCGCGTCGCCCTGCTCGATGTCGATGATGAAGCAGTTCGCCGCCTCGTGCGCGAACCAGGCCTCGCCCTGTCCGCGTACGGTCATCACGGGCAGGCCCTCACCGGTGACGGCGCGCTTGAGCATGCCTCCTATGCCCTGGCTCTTCCGCTCGAACTGCAGATTGCCGCGGAAGGCGATCATCGACCCCTGCCGGGCCTGCATCTCGCCGTTGACGGCGTACTTGATCGACTTGGCGTTCTGCTGGGTCATTCCGGGAGCGGCGGCCTGCTGGGCCATGTTCTCCGAGGAGAAGAGATCGCTTTTCATGAGGTGCATATTTACCCGGAGCCGCTCGTTCCGACAAGAAAGCGCCGTGATCGCGGCATTCGGCGCAGCCCGGGCGGGCGGGCGCGGGCTGGCACACTGGCCGGGTGAGCAGCGACTTCCCCAGCACCGACAGCACTGACAGCACCCAGGGCCCCGAGGGCACCGCCGGCACCGCCGACGCCCCGGAGACCCCGAGCACCCCGGAGACCCCGGACACCCCGGGCGACGATCGCGACCGGGCTCCGCAGTTCGTGCTGCCGCTGGTGGTGCGCATCGAGAAGGACGCGCCCCCGGCCCGTACGGACGCGCTGGAGACGGCCGCCCGCGCCGTGCTCACCCTGCTCGCCGACGAACGCTCGCTCGGCGACGGGGAGTGGGCCGGGGCCGTACGGGACTGGCAGGACGCCCGGATCCGCAAGGTGGTGCGCCGGGCGCGCGGCGCGGAGTGGCGCAAGGCCTCGCTGCTGCCGGGGATCACCGTGACCGGCGCGGAGGCGGAGGTGCGGGTCTTCCCGCCCGTACCGCTGGACGGCTGGCCCAAGGAGCTGGCCAAGCTCCAGGTCTCGGGCACCGATCTGGACGATCCGAAGGACCCCGGCGAGCCCGCCGCCGGCGCTCCGGTGCTGTGGATGAGCCCCGCGGCGGCGATGTCGGCCGGCAAGGCGATGGCCCAGGCGGGCCACGGCGCGCAGCTGGCCTGGTGGGAGCTGTCGGACGCGGAGCGCGCGGCCTGGGCCGGCTCCGGTTTCGCGCTCGCGGTGCGGACGGCGGAGCCCGGGCGCTTCGACGGGCTCGCCGCGAGCGGGCTGCCGGTCGTCCGCGACGCGGGTTTCACGGAGATCGCGCCGAACACGGCGACGGTGGTCGCCGACCACCCCGCTCTGCGCCGCTGAGCCCCGGCGGGCGCTGAACGGCTGAACGGCGCGGGCCCGCGGCACGTATCTCTCGGCGGGACATCGGCTCGGGAGGCGCATTGCCGCGGTACGTCAACGGAACAGCCCTCGTCATCGCGGCGCTGGTGGCCACCGTGGGGGCGCTGGCGTTCCCCGTGTGGTCGTACGCGGACCGCTCCGGCACCGGCCGGGACCGGCTGGAGGCGGCGACGGCGGCCACCCCGTGGGGCCCGCTGTCCGCGACCGACCGCGACTTCCTGGTGAAGGTGCGGCTGGCCGGGCTGTGGGAGCTGCCGGCCGGACAGCAGGCCGTCGAGCGCGCGCCGACGCGGGCGATCCGGGACGCGGGCGACCATCTGGTGGTGGGTCACGCGGATCTCGACCGGCGGGCCCGCGAGGTGGCCGCGAAGCTCTCGGTGCCGCTGCCGAACCAGCCGAACGAACAGCAGCGGGGCTGGCTGCGGGAGCTGTCGGCGGCGAGCGGCGAGGAGTACGAGCGCCGGTTCGCGAATCTGCTGCGCGCCGCGCACGGAAAGGTCTTCGCGCTGATCGCCCAGGTGCGGCACACCACCCGGAACACGCTGATCCGGCAGCTGGCGACCGACGCCAATCAGACGGTGCTCGACCACATCACCATGCTGGAGGCGACCGGGAGGGTCGACTTCGACGCGCTCGCGCACGAGGCGGCCGAGGGGACGACGGCGAGCCCGACCGGCCCGCCCCCGCCGGACGGCGCGGCGCCGCCCGTCCCGGAGCCCGTCGAACCGGCGGCCGGCCACGCGCTGACGTCGAGGCCGTCGGCCGCGCCGACCGGGCACGCGCCGGTGAACACGGACCGGCCGGAGCCCGGTGTCAGCCCGTAGCCCGGGGCCGTGTCCCGTGGCCGTGGCCCGTGACGAGGGGGCTCGCCGCAGGCCCCCGGACGGCCCCGCACCGGCCCCTCGGGCGCGCTGCTCGCCCGCCTTCGCCGTTCGCGGGAACCTCAAATCATCCTCTGAACGTCCACCCTGTGGGTTCGGCAGCGGCCTGACGGGGTCATGACCCTTGCAGCCCGTGCCGCCCGGCGGGCGGAGGAGGGGGACATGGAGCAGCTCGGTATCGGAATCGGCTGGCGGCCGGAGATCGCGGAGGCGGTGGAGGCGCTCCCGGGCGTCGACTGGGTCGAGGTCGTCGCGGAGAACGTCTGCCCCGGCCGGCTGCCCGACTCGCTGGCCCGGCTGCGCTCGCGCGGGGTCACCGTCGTCCCGCACGGGGTGTCCCTGGGGCTCGGCGGCGCGGACCGGCCCTCGGAGCGCGGGCTCGCTGAGCTGGCGGAACGGGCCCTGGCGCTGGGGTCGCCGCTGGTGACGGAGCACATAGCGTTCGTCCGCGCCGGGGGCGCGCTCACCGCGTCGCCGCGGCTGGAGGCGGGCCATCTGCTGCCGGTCCCGCGCACCCGGGAGGCGCTCGACGTGCTCTGCGAGAACGTCCGGATCGCCCAGGACTCGCTGCCGGTCCCGCTCGCCCTGGAGAACATCGCGGCGCTGATCTCCTGGCCCGGCCAGGAGCTGACCGAGGGGCAGTTCCTGGCGGAGCTGGTGGAGCGCACGGGCGTGCGGCTGCTGATCGACGTGGCCAATCTCCACACCAACCGGGTGAACCACGACGAGGACCCGGCCGCCGCCCTGGACGCCCTGCCGCTGGAGGCGATCGCGTACGTCCATGTCGCGGGCGGCGTGGAGCGCGACGGCGTCTGGCACGACACCCACGCCCACCCGGTCGCCGAACCGGTCCTCGCGATCCTGCGGGAGCTGCGGTCACGGGTCTGCCCGCCGGGGGTGCTGCTGGAGCGGGACGACGACTTCCCGGCCGCCGGGGAACTCGCCGGGGCACTGGGCGGGGAGCTGACGGCGATCCGCGCGGCGGTCGCCGAGGGACCGCCCCCGGCGCGGGCGCGGGCGCGGGGCGGGCGCCCGGGCGGCCCCCGGAGCGGCCCCGGCCCGCGCGACGGCGTGGATCCGGCCCGGGAGCGGCTCGGGATCGCCCAGGCCGCGCTGCTCTCCTCGCTGGTCGCGGGCACTCCCGCCCCCGAGGGCTTCGACCACCGGCGGCTGGGGGTGCAGAGCCGGGCGCTCGCCGCCAAACGGGCCTCGATCGTCGCCCGGGTCGCCCCCGAGCTGCCCGGGATCCTCGGGGACGGCTACCGGCCCGCGTTCCTCGCGTACGCCCGGACCCGGCCGCTGCGCTCCGGATACCGGCGCGACGCCCTCGACTTCGCCGAACAGCTGCTGCTCGCGGGACAGCCCTCCGACGACAACGCCCGGCGTCTGCTCACCCGTTGGTGGGAGGATCGGGTCGCTCCCCGCCCGCCGCGGCGGGCCGGCCGGATCATGCGCGCCGCGCGCGCCGCTCTCGTACGGAGGTAACGCATGGTCGTCACACTCGTGTACATCCATCTCGTCGCCGTCTCCTGGTCGTTCGTACTGCTCCGGTGGCGACGGGCGATCCTGCGCGCCGAGCTGGCGGCGGCCCGCGGCGAGAGCGTCGAGGACGTGTACGAGGCGGCCTTCCTCAAGGGCGGGCCCGCGCGGGTGGTGGACACCGCGCTCGCCGTCATGCATCTGGAGGAGCGGCTGCGGATAGGCGGTCCGGGGATCGTCGCGGCGGGGACCGGGGAGCCGCGCGACGCCGTGGAGCGGGCGGTGCTCGACCGGCTGGCCGTCGCGCCGAACGGTTCGCTCGGCCAGGTGCGCGGAGCGGTGATGCGCGCTCCCGCCGTCCAGGGCATCGGGGACGCGCTCGCCGCCCGGGGGCTCATGAGACCGCCGGGGAAGCGGCCTACTGCGCTGCCCTTCCTCGGGCGGCTGCTGGCGACGCTCTCCGTGCTGGGCGTGCCCGTCGGCATCGTGCTCTCCGTCGTCCGGCCCTTCGACGAGTCGTTCGAGGTTCCGTTCGCCGTGCTGACGCTGCCCGCCGTCATCCTCGGCATCGGCGTCGGCGCCTCCGTGTCCGGCTTCGCCGACCTGAGGACCACCAAGGCCGGACGCCGGGCGCTGAAGGCCCACGAGGCGCGGCACACGAAGACGGAGGTCCCGGGCCTGCTCGTGGCCCTGAAGGGGCCGGGCGCGGTGTCGGACACGGCGCTGAGGACGGTGCTGGCGGCCGCCGCGCTCGCGCCCGTGGCGTTCGTCGCCGCGACGGCCGGCGGCGGTTCGCCGGACACCGCCGCCGCCCAGTGGTGCGGCGCGGCGCCGGGCACGAGCTGCGGTTCGGGCGACGGCGGCTCGGGCGGCGGGGACGGGGGCGGCTGCGGGGGCTGCGGCGGTTGCGGCTGCGGGGGCTGACCGCCCGGGGGACCTCCCGCTGCCGTACACCCGAAGCCCGGACCGCACCGGACCGCGCCGGACCGCCTGCCTCCGTACACCCGAACGCGCGGAACGCCGGCCCGCCGGCCCGCCGGCCCGCCTGCCCGCCTGCCGAACGCCCCCGCCGCGAGCGGCGTTCCCCGCACGGCGCGACAGCACCGCCGTACGCCCCCTGACGCACGCCGCGCGGGCGCACCGGCACGCGGCAGGGGCGCGGGGCGGGCGGAGAGGGCGTGCGGGGTGCGGGGAGGGCGCATCGGGGGCATGGGGCGCGACACCCTACGGCGGTGCTTTACACGCCCCGGCGCGCCGCGAAAGATCCTCTGACTGCCGTCGGCTCAGAGGGGAACGGGATGAGAGCAGTCGCGAGGTACGGGGCAGCGGCGGCGATCGGTCCGCTGCTCGCCGGGACGCTCGCCGCGGCCCCGGCCGCGGGCACGCCGGCGAACGCCGAGTCGCGCGGCACCGCGATCGCCGCCCGCCGGGCCGCGGCCGCGGGCGTCGGCTTCGGGAGCTGCCCCGCGTCGGAGCGGCTGCCGTCCTCCGTCGCCTGCGGCACCGTCGAGGTGCCGCTGGACTACGCGGAACCGGACGGGAGGCGGATCTCCCTGACGGTCAGCCGGATCCGGGCGACCGGCGAGCCCGGCCAGTACCAGGGCGCGTTCGTCTACAACCCCGGCGGCCCCGGGGCCTCCAGCATGTACTTCCCGCTCGCCGGCGGCCTGCCCGAGTGGAAGCGGATCGCCCGCGCCTACGACCTGGTGGGCTACGCCCCGCGCGGGGTGGGCCGGTCCGCGCCGCTGTCCTGCCAGGACCCGTCGACGTATCTCAAGGCCCCCACCCAGGCCCCGGTGCACCCCTCCCCCGCCGAGAAGCGGGAGCGGATCGCGGCGGCGAAGGCGTACGCGGCGGGCTGCGCCCGGCTGACGGGACCGGCGCTGCGCCACTACACCTCGCTCAACAACGCGCGCGACCTCGATGTGCTGCGGGCGGCGCTCGGCCAGCCCCGGCTGACGTTCATGGGGGCCTCGTACGGCACCTACTTCGGCGCGCTGTACGCGACGCTCTTCCCGTCCCATGTGCGCCGGATGGTCTTCGACTCGGCGGTCGACCCGTCGCGCGAGAAGATCTGGTACCGCAGCAATCTCGCCCAGTCGCTGGCGTTCGAGGGCCGCTGGGCCGACTTCCGCGCCTGGGCCGCCCGCCACGACGGGACCTTCGGGCTCGGCGGCACCCCCGAGGCGGTCGCCGAGAGCTACGAGCGGGCGCGGCTGCGGCTGGCGGCGAAGCCCGCGGGCGGTGTGGTGGGCCCCGGGCAGCTCCAGTCGGCGTTCCTGGGGACCGCCTACTACGACGACTACTGGGCGCCGCGCGCGAAGGCGCTGTCGGAGTATCTGCGGGGCAATGAGGAGCCGCTGATCGCGCAGGCCGCGCCCCGGCCGGAGAGCGCGAAGGGCGCGGAGAACGCCAACGCCGTCTACACCGCCGTGGAGTGCAACGACGCGCCCTGGCCGACCGATTTCGCGGTGTGGGACCGCGACAACACCGAACTCGCCCGCCGGGCCCCCTTCGAGACCTGGGACAACGTCTGGACAAATCTGCCGTGCGCCTACTGGACGGGGCCCCGGCAGCGGCCGCTGGAGGTGCGCACCAAGCGGGGCGCGCTGCCGCCGGTGCTGATCCTCGCGGCCGAGCGGGACGCGGCGACGCCGTACGCGGGGGCGAAGGAGCTGGCGCGGCGGCTGAAGGGCGCGGTGCTGATCACCGAGCGGGACGCGGGGACGCATGGCGTCGGCGGCGGCCCCAACGGCTGTGTCAACGCGCATCTGGAGAACTACCTGCTGCGCGGACAGACGCCGGTGCGGCGCGCTTCGTGCGCGCCGCACCCGGAGCCGGACCCGGTGTCGCTGGACCGGAGCGCGGCGCAGCCGAGGCTGCCGCACACCGTCTGATCTTCCGGGTCTGAGAGGCCGGGCCCGCTGGGTGCGCACCGGCCTTCGTTCTGTGAGGTGTCGCGTGGAGCGGTGTACGGGCTCAGGCGAGCCCGGCCACCAGCTCCGTGACCGACTTGCGGCGGCCCGTGTAGAACGGGACCTCCTCGCGGACGTGCATACGGGCCTCGGACGCGCGCAGATGGCGCATCAGGTCGACGATACGGTGCAGCTCGTCCGCTTCGAAAGCGAGGATCCACTCGTAGTCGCCGAGGGAGAACGACGCCACGGTGTTGGCGCGGACGTCGGGGTAGCCGCGGGCCATCTTGCCGTGGTCCGCGAGCATCCGGCGGCGGTCCTCGTCGGGCAGCAGATACCAGTCGTAGGAGCGGACGAACGGGTAGACGCTGACGTAGTCGCGGGCGTTCTCGTCGGCGAGGAACGCCGGGATGTGCGACTTGTTGAACTCGGCGGGGCGGTGCAGCGCCATGTTCGACCAGACCGGCTCCAGCGCGCGGCCGAGGCGGGTGCGGCGGAAGAGGCTGTAGGCGCTCTGCAGCTCGTCCGCGGTCTCCGCGTGCCACCAGATCATCACATCGGCGTCCGCGCGCAGCCCGGAGAGATCGTAGACGCCGCGGATCTTCACATCCCCGGCGGTGAGCCGGTCGAACAGCTCCTGGACCTCCTCGGCGTAACCGGAACGGTCCTCGGGCAGCACATCGCGCAGCTTGAAGACGGACCACAGCGTGTACCGGATGACCTCGTTGAGGTCCTTGGCCTTCTTGCCTGCGTTCGGGATCTTTTCGGGCGCACTCATACGGCTATTGTCCCGCGCCCTGATCAGTGCCCCGCGCCAGGGTCGGCGTGGCGAGAATCTCGTCGGCCGCGCGCTGCCCGTCGGCGATGCAGGCGGGGATGCCGACCCCGTCGTACACGGCCCCGCAGACCCGCAGTCCGGGCAGGAGCGCGATCTCCTCGCGGATGCGGTCGACCCGGTCGAGATGGCCCACCGGGTACTGCGGGAGCCCGTCGATCCAGCGGGTGACGCCGGTGGCGACGGGCCGGGCGGCCAGTCCCGCGGCCGCGCCGAGATCGCGCAGGGAGGCGGCGACGAGTTCGGCGTCGTCCCGGTGGAGCTGTTCCTCCTCGCCGTATCTGCCCAGCGAGGTCCGCAGCACGAAGAGGTCCGGGGCGGATTTCTCCACCCAGCTCCACTTCTGGCCGGAGAAGGTGGCGGCCTTGATGGCGCGGCCGTCGGCGGGCGGGACGAGGAATCCGCTGCCGGCGGGGATGCCGGGCAGGTCGGCGCGGCGGAAGGCGAGGGTGACCAGGGCCATGGAGGCGTACTCGACCCGGCCGAGCGCGGCCGCGGCGGCGGGCGACTCGGCGGCGAGCAGATCGGCGGCGGCCCAGGCGGGGGTGGCGACGACGACGGCGTCGGCGTTGATCAGCCGGCGGTCGGTGCGGACCTGCCAGCCGCGCTCGGTGCGGCCGAGTCCGAGGACGGGGGTGCCGGTGCGGATCTCGCCGCCCAGGGCGCGTACGGCGTCGGCGACCGCGCCGGGCAGGGTTCCGACGCCGCCCTCGATGCCCAGGAAGACGGGTCCCGAGCCCTGTTCCTCGCGGGTCTGCCGCTGGACCTCGTGGACCGCGTCGAGCAGATGGCCGTGCTTCCGCGCGGCCTCGAAGAGCCGGGGCACGGCCGCGCGCAGCGAGATGCGGTGGGCGTTGCCCGCGTACACCCCGCCGAGCAGCGGTTCCACCAGCCGGTCGACGACCTCGTGGCCGAGGCGTTCGGAGACGTACGCGCCGATGGCGACGTCGTCGCCGAGTTCGGCGGGGGGCAGCTCGCGCTCCTGGGCGATCCGGGCGACGCCCTCGGGGGTGAGCAGCCCGGCGAGGGCGTCCGGGGTGCCGGGGACGCCCATCACATGGCCCTTGGGCATCGGGCGCAGGGCGTCGCGGGTCCAGATGGAGGCGGTGGCGGTGGCGGGCGGCCGGAGCCGGTCGCCGAGGCCGGCGGCGCGGGCGAGGGCGATCGCCTCGGGGCGGCGGGCGAGCAGGGACTCCGCGCCGAGATCGACGGTGACTCCGGCGATCTCGCCCGTCCGCAGCTTGCCGCCGAGGTGCTCGGTGGACTCCAGCAGGGTCACCCGGGCTCCGGCGGACGCGAGCCGGTGGGCGGCGGCGAGTCCGGAGATCCCGCCGCCCACGACGACGACATGGCCGGCGGCGGGCGGGACGGGGTCCGTGGTCGAGGAAGACTGCATGGGCCCACTCTCTCAAACGCCGTACCGAGTCCCGACCGTGACCTGTTCGGGACCGGGTACGGGGATCCGGCGCGCGCCTCGGTTCGTCCAAGCGGCGGAATGGTCCGACGGTCGAGAAGGGGGGCTCGCCATGCGTGCACGGCGCGCGTTCACGGCAGTGGTGCTCATCGGTTCGTTCGCTCTCGCCGGCTGCGGGGCCGGCGGCGACGCGGGCGACGGGTCGATGGCGAAACCGGTTCAGGACGAGAGGCGGGCCGCCGCGGACGACCGGGGCAGCGGCTCCGCCGCCTCGCGGACGGAGGAGGAGGCAAGCGCCGGGAAGGGGGCGAAGGCGGACCGGGCGGCGCTGCCGGCGGACCACGTGATCCGCACCGTCGAGCTGGAGCTGGAGGTCGGTGACGCGGTGAAGAGCCTGGCCGGGGCCCGGCGGGCGGCGGTGGACGCGGGGGGCCATGTCGCGGACGAGTCCACCGAGCGGCTGGACGAGGGGCGGATGACGTCGCGGGCGGTGCTGCGGGTGCCCCGGCGGGAGTACGACAGGGTGCTGGCCGGGCTGGCGGGCGGCGGGAAGCTGTTGTCGCGGAAGGCCGACGCCAAGGACGTCACCGATCAGGTGGTCGATGTGCGGAGCCGGGTCGCCACCCAGCGGGCGAGTGTGGCGAGGGTGCGGGAGCTGATGGACCGGGCGGAGAAGCTGTCCGACGTGGTCACGCTGGAGGAGCAGCTCAGCGAACGGCAGGCGGAGCTGGAGTCGCTGCTCGCCAAGGAGGCCTCGCTGAAGGACCGTACGGCGCTGGCGACGATCACCCTCACGCTCACGGAGCCGGAGGCCGAGGTGAAGGAGCGGGAGGACGGCGCGCCGGGCTTCGCGGACGCGCTGGGCGGCGGCTGGGACGCGCTGGCGGCGACCGGGCGGTGGACGGCGGTGGTGCTCGGCGCGGTCGCTCCGTTCGCGGCGCTGCTGGGGCTGCTGTTCGGGGTGTGGCGGTGGGGGGTGCGGCCCCGGCTGCGCGGGCGGGGGCCCCGGGCGGTCGCGGCGGCGTCGGCGACCGGGCCGGCGGCGGACGGCCCCGGCCGGGAGTAGGCGGGGCGGCCCCGTAGCGTGGACCCCATGTCAGCTGAACGACTGGTGGTCATCGGGGGCGACGCGGCGGGCATGTCCGCCGCCTCGCAGGCACGCAGGTTCCAGGGGCCGGACGAGCTGGAGATCGTCGCGTTCGAGCGCGGCCACTTCAGCTCGTACTCGGCGTGCGGGATTCCGTACTGGGTGGGCGGTCAGGTCGGCGGGCGGGACGAGCTGATCGCGCGTACGCCCGCCGAGCACCGGGAGCGGGCGATCGAGCTGCGGACGCGCACCGAGGTCGTGGAGATCGACGTCGGGGGCGGCCGGGTGCGCTCCCGTGATCTGGAGAGCGGCGCCGAGGCGTGGACGGGCTACGACAAGCTGGTCGTGGCGACCGGCGCGCGGCCGGTGCGGCCCCGGCTGCCGGGGATCGACGCGCCGGGGGTGCACGGTGTGCAGACCCTGGACGACGGGCAGGCGCTGCTGGACACGCTCGCGGGCGTCGCGGACGGCGGGCGCGCGGTGGTGGTCGGCGCCGGGTACATCGGCGTGGAGATGGCCGAGGCGCTGCTGAACCGGGGTTTCGCGGTGACGGTGCTCAACCGGGGTGAGCAGCCGATGGCGACGCTCGATCCGGACATGGGCCGGCTGGTGCACTCGGCGATGGACGGTCTGGGCATCACCACGGTGAACGGGGCCGAGGTCACCGAGGTCCGCACGGGCGAGGACGGCCGGGTGCGGGCGGTGGTGACGCGGGAGGACGAGTATCCGGCGGATGTGGTGGTCCTCGGGATGGGCGTCGAGCCGGAGACGCGGCTGGCGCGGGAGGCGGGGCTGCCGCTGGGGGCGCACGGCGGGCTGCTGACGGATCTCGCGATGCGGGTGCGCGGCCACGAGAACATCTGGGCGGGCGGGGACTGTGTGGAGGTGCTGGATCTGGTCTCGGGCCGGGAGCGGCACATTCCGCTGGGTACGCACGCGAACAAGCACGGCCAGGTCATCGGGGCGAACGTCGGCGGCGGCTACGGCACCTTCCCGGGGGTGGTGGGCACGGCGGTCAGCAAGGTGTGCGAGCTGGAGATCGCCCGCACCGGGCTGCGGGAGAAGGACGCGGCCGAGGTGGGGCTGCGGTACGTCACGGTCACGGTGGAGTCCACGAGCCGGGCGGGCTATTACCCGGACGCCGCGCCGATGACGGTGAAGATGCTCGCGGAGCGCGGCACGGGGCGGCTGCTCGGCGTGCAGATCGTGGGCCGGGAGGGCGCGGCGAAGCGGGTGGACGTCGCGGCGGTGGCGCTGACGGCGGGGATGACGGTGGAGGCGATGACGGCGCTGGACCTGGGGTACGCGCCGCCGTTCTCCCCCGTCTGGGACCCGGTGCTGGTGGCCGCGCGCAAGGCGGTGGCGGCGGTACGGGCCGCGGGCTGACTTCTGGCTTGTACGGATATTTCGGACCGCCCGGCGGGGCTATACCGCCGGGCGGTCATTTTCATGAACGTTCTCTCATTCGAGAATCCATTGACATGAGCAAGCGATACTCCTAACTTCCAGTAAACGGAAGTGCGGCCACCGCCGCAGACCCGGATTAGCGGAGGTCCGATATGGAACAGCTCATCAAGAAGATGGCCCAGGACGACGTCTGGCGGGCCTGGAACTCCGCCAACTCGGCAGATGCCGCCGCCAAGTCCGGCTGTATCAGCGCCACACCCAAGACGGGCTGTATCAGTGCCACGCCCAAGGCCGGCTGTATCTCCTGACCGGCTGACCGGAAGGCCGGCCGGGTGGTTTTCACGGATACCGCCCGGCCGCTGCGGGAACTCCTCGCCCGTCTGATTCATCCGCTGCACAGCCGATTCAACCGTGGATTGAAGGTCAATCGTGGACGGCCAGCCCCATTCCGACATCATCGATCAGATCCGGGACATCCCCATCTATCGGACGTCGGTCGAGCAGGGGTACTTCCCCATTCTGGAGAAGCCGGAAATCGCCCGTGGATTTCCGGAGAACTGGATGACGCCCCGGCTCGCGAGGGCGCTGGAGGCGGGCGAGGCGGAGTTCGTGCTCTCCACCGGCACGAACCACGCGCGTATGCAGATCATCCGGCCGCCGTACTTTCTGCTGAAGTCCTACTACCGGCTGTGGAGCGAGCACCCCGACATCGCGGAGACCTGGCACCAGGGCTGTCGCCGCATCTCGCTGACGACCGTGCTGGCCACCGAGCACGTGGCCCGGGTCAACGCGAAGAAGCGGGACGGGGCCCCGGAGGCCGTCCCCGCCCTCGGCGACCGCCGGCTGGACGAGCGGACCGTCTATCTCAATCTGCGGCTCGACCCGGCGCTGTGGGACCGCGCGGACGTCGAGCGGATGCTCGGGGAGATCCGGGCGGAGCGAAACGCCCATCCGCTGGGCTGGTACCACCTCGACTGCTCCGGATACCACCTGGCGCATCTGGTGCGCAAAGCCCTCGCCTGGGGCCTTTGGGACGATTTCCCGCCCCCGGCGAGTGTCATCACCGCCTACGAGTACACCCCGGCCAATGTCCGCGAGTATCTGGAGCGGCATCTCGGCTGCCCGGTGGTGGATCTCTTCGGCAGCACCGAGCTGGGGTATCTGTACTACAGCGACCGCGGCGGCCGGTACCACCCGTATCTGGACCGGATGAGCCTGGAGCTGATCCCCGTCGCCCCCGGCAGCGGGATCCACCACCTCATCGTGACCAGTGTGCGCAATCCGCACATGCCGCTGATCCGCTACCGCTCCGGCGACTGTGTGCGCACCGTCGACGGCAGCGCCGACCCGACGAGGGTCTCGCGGTTCTGCGGCCGGGTGAAGGAACTCCTCCCGACGCCGAACGGCCCGGTCGCGCAGGGCGATGTGGACGGCTGTGTGACGGCCGGCTCGCCGGATGTGTTCCTCTACCAGCTGCACGCCTCGGGGCAGGAGGGCGTCCGGCTGCTGTACACGACCTTCGACCGGCGCCCACTGGCGCTGTCCGAGAGCGAGGCGACGGCCAAACTCATCGGCGAACTGACCGGACTGCCGTGCGAGACCGAGTACCGCACGCATATCCCCGTCGGGGCCTCCGGAAAGCACACCTGGCTTGTGACCGAGAGCTGAGACCCGTGTCTGGAGCACCATGAAGACTGAGCAGCAGCCGCAGCAGCTGATTTCGCCCGGCGATCTCAGGGAATTGCTCGGGGAAGAGCTTCACGCCGAAGTCGTCGAGTATTTCGTCAAGGAGACCGAGGACACTCCCGAGGATGTCAGCCGCCAGGTCACCGAATGCCTTCGCTATCTCTATCTGATCTCGCGTCATCCCACACAGCTCGGCGGTCTGTTCCTTCCGGTGGAACAGCACATCGACGAAATCTGGCACTATCTCATCCTGCAGACCCGGGAGTACCGGGCGCTGTGCGAGGAGCGGCTGCCGGGCGGGTTCTTCATCCAGCACCGGAGCATCGGCTATGCCGCGTATCAGCAGGAGCCGGGCCGGGAGCGGTCGATCGAGGAGGCGCTGCGCTGGATTCCGCTGTACTGCCGGGAGTTCGGCCCCTTCGACGAGGGCGCGCTGCCGCACTGGACTATTGTTCGCTTCCTGCATGAGCGCATGGACATGACACTGGCGGAGATCTCCCGTCTCCAGCCGGCGGACATGGGCTGACCGGCGACCGGCGGGCGGGCCGCCGGAACCCGTACCGCGGCGACGGCGAGGAGCGAACTGGATGAAGCCCCCGACACCGGAGACGGCGACGGAGCCGGAACACCCCGCGCAGCGGCGGATCCTCACCGTGCTGGTGGTGGCCCAGATGCTCAGCGGCGCGGCGCTGGCCGCCGGCATCACCATCGGCGCGCTGCTCGCCGAGGAGATGCTCGGCGCGACCGGTCTGGCCGGGGTGCCCAGCGCGCTGTTCGCCGCGGGGGCCGCGGGCGGCGCGGTGACCATCGGCCGGGCCTGCCGCCGCTGGGGCCGCCGGCCGGGACTCGCCCTGGGGTACGGGGCCGGGGCCCTCGGCAGTCTGGGCGTGGTCGCGGCGACCGCGTTCGACAGCGTCGCCCTGCTCTTCCTGGGGCTGCTGGCCTACGGCGCGGGGACGGCGTCCATCATGCTCGCCCGGTACGCGGGCGCCGATCTCGCCTCGCCCGCGCGCCGGGCCCGCGCCGTGAGCACCGTGCTGTTCGCCACCGCCGCCGGGGCGATCGCCGGGCCCGCCCTGGCCGGGGTCTCCGGCGATCTGGCCGAGTCCTGGGGCATCGACCGTCTGGCGGGGCCGTTTCTGCTGGCCCTGGCGGCGTTCGCGGCCGCCGCGCTGGTCGTGGCGGTCTTTCTGCGGCCCGACCCGCTGCTGCTGTCACGCCCGGCGGCCGCGGCGGATCTCGGGCAGGCGGCGGGTTCCGGTCGCCCGGCGGCGACCGGAACCGCGTCCGCCGACCGGCGGGGGCTGTTCATCGGCACCACGGTCATGGTCCTCAGCCAGCTGGTGATGATCGGGATCATGACGATGACGCCGGTGCACATGACCGGGCACGGGCACAGCACCGGGACCGCCGGGCTGGTCATCGGGGTGCATCTGGGGGCGATGTATCTGTCGTCGCCGCTCTCCGGGGCGCTCGCCGACCGGGTCGGCAGGCTGTTCACCGCGGCCCTGGCGGCCCTCACCCTCTTCGCCGCGGGGATGCTCGCCTCGTTCGCGCCGGGCGACTCCGCCCTCGCGCTGGCGGCGGCGCTCGTCCTGCTGGGCGTGGGCTGGAATCTGGGATTCGTCGCGGGTACGGCGATGATCACCGACGCGCTCCCGGCCGAGGGGAGGGCCTCGGCGCAGGGGCTGGTGGACGTCGGGATCTCGGTCGCGGGGGCCGCCGGCGGTCTGGCCTCGGGGCTGGTGGTCGCCGTGAGCGGCTATCCCGTGCTGGCGCTCTGCGGCGGGCTGCTGGTGCTGGCGCTGCTGCCGGTCTCCGCGCTGGCGGCGGCGCTGCCCCAGCCCCCGTCTCCGCCCCTGTCGCCCGCGCGGGCTCCGGCGGCGGCGGACGAGCCGCTGCCCGACCGCCGGGCGGGCTGAGCGACGGCCCGCGCCCTCTCCCGTACGACCGGGGGCGGCGACGGGCCGGGACCGTCACAGCGAGACCGAGAGACCGCAAGACCGAGAGGCAGCGAGACCGCGGAACCACAGTCCGCCATCGACCTCCGGCCCGGCCAACGGACAGCCCGGGCCGGACAGCGCCGGATCCCGCCGGGCCAGGCGGGGTCCGGCGCGAGCCCGCGCCTTGGGAAAGGATCTAGCGGGCCGTGCGCTCGTGGACGGAGGCGACCAGACGGGTCAGCGTGTCCGGGTCGGTGGTCGGCAGCACCCCGTGGCCCAGATTGAACACATGTCCCTCCAGGCCCTCCGCGGCGGCCAGGACCTCGGCGGTCTTCGCCTCGATCGCCTCGGGTCCCGCGAAGAGCACCGCCGGGTCGAGATTGCCCTGGAGCGCCTTGCCCGGGCCCACCCGGCGCGCGGCCTCGTCCAGCGGCACCCGCCAGTCGACGCCGACGACGTCCGCGCCGGCCTCGCCGAGGAGCCCGAGCAGCTCTCCCGTACCGACGCCGAAGTGGATCCGGGGCACTCCGTAGGAGGCCACCGACGAGAAGACCTTCGCGGAGGCGGGCATCACCGAGCGGCGGTAGTCCGCCGGGGAGAGCGCGCCGACCCAGGAGTCGAAGAGCTGTACGGCGCTCGCGCCGGCCTCGATCTGCACCCGGAGGAAGGCCGAGGTGATCTCGGCGAGCCGGTCCAGCAGATCCGCCCACAGCTGCGGGTCGCCGTACATCAGCGCCTTGGTGTGCTCGTGGTTGCGCGAGGGGCCGCCCTCCACGAGATAGCTGGCGAGGGTGAAGGGCGCGCCCGCGAATCCGATCAGCGGGGTGGCGCCCAGCTCGTCGGTGAGCAGCCCGATCGCCTCGGTGACGTACCAGACGTCCTCGGGGGTGAGGTCCCGCAGCCGGGCGAGGTCCGCGCGGGTGCGGATCGGCTCGGCGACGACCGGTCCGACGCCGGGCTTGATGTCGAGGTCGACGCCGATGGCCTTCAGCGGCACCACGATGTCGCTGAAGTAGATCGCCGCGTCGACCTTGTGCCGCCGCACGGGCTGGAGCGTGATCTCCTTGACCAGCTCCGGCCGCATGCACGACTCCAGCATCGCGGTGCCCTCGCGGACCTTGAGGTACTCGGGGAGCGAACGGCCCGCCTGGCGCATGAACCAGACCGGGGTGTGCGGCACGGGCTCACGCCTGCACGCCTTGAGGAAGGCGGAGTCGTACGGCTTTGGCTGCTGGCCCGTGGGGCGGCCCGAGGGGCGGTCGTTGGCGCTCACGCCCCAAATCTTCGCACGGACAAAGGAAGTGCCCGCGCCCCCGGGTGTCCTTCCCTGCGCGAGGGGCCCATTCCGCCTACTCTTCCCCGCATGGCTGCGGCTCAGGGACATTTTTCCGATCATTCCAACGGCGCCGACGACAAGGACGGCACGGAGAGCGATGGCGTCCCCCGGGCGTTCCGGCTCGCGGTCGACGCACTGGGGGCGGCTCGGCTGCGCCCCGGGATCGAGGTGGATCCGGCGCGCCCGCCGCAGCGCCTCGCGCCGCACGCGTACGCGCTGGAGGCGGCCGTCGTCGACGGCGAGGAGGATCTCGCCGACGGCCGGCTGGTGCTCCTGCACGACCCGGACGGGCACGAGGCCTGGCAGGGCACCTTCCGGCTGGTGACGCTGGTGCGCGCGGAGCTGGAGCCGGAGATGGCGGCCGACCCGCTGCTGCCGGAGGTGTCCTGGTCCTGGCTGACGGGCGCGCTGGAGGCGCGGGGGCTGTCCTACGGGGAGCCGAGCGGGACCGTCACCCGCGCGGGGTCTCACTATTTCGGTGGACTTGCCGAGCGGCGGCCGGCGACCCAGATCGAGATCCGGGCGTCCTGGACGCCGAAGGAGGGCCCGGGCGGGGTCCCGGACACCGCCGCGCACCTGGTGGCCTGGTGCGATCTGCTCTGCCAGATCGCGGGGCTGCCGCCGGCGCCGGCCGGTGCGGCGGACCCGGGGGCGGGTGTGGTGTCGCTGCCGCAGCGCCGGGGGCCGCAGCACCGGTGAGGCGGGCGGGCTCCGCGGGTCCCCGGGCCCGGGGAGACTGTGCGCGAGCCCGCTCCCCCCACGCCCCCGCACCTCCCCAGCTCCCTCGCGCGCGCCTCCGGGCCGCCCGTTCTCCCGTTCGCCGCGGCGCTCCCGTACGGCCTCATCGGTAACGCTGCGTCAGATTGATCACAAGATGATCGATCATTCGTCCGAATTGCACCAATTGTCACTCACTAAATCGTGATCTTTCTCTAAAGGCGATCAGGTTTGGTGCCGAAGAGGTCAGTGACCCTAACTGATCGGTTCGCCCCGGCCGCATCCCCGAGCCGGCCCGTCCCGCACCTTCCCCAGGAGGCCTGGTGTCCGTTCTTCTCGAGCAGCCCGCAAGCCTGGTCACCTACCGCCCGAACAAGCCGACGGCCATGGTCGTCGTGGCCGACCCACGCGTCCGCTCCACGGTCACCCGCCATCTGTGGGCCCTCGGAGTGCGCGACGTGATCGAGGCGTCGTCGATCGCGGAGGCCCGCCCCCGGGTCGGCAATCCGCGCGACATCTGTGTCGCCGACGTCCACCTGCCCGACGGTTCCGGACTGACCCTGCTGTCCGAAACCCGTGCCGCGGGGTGGCCCAACGGCCTCGCCCTCTCCGCGGCCGATGACATCGGCGCCGTACGCAACGCACTCGCGGGCGGCGTCAAGGGCTATGTCGTGACCGGAACCCGTACCAACATCGGACACCCCACCCGCCCCGGCGCCGCCCCCATCGGCGCCGCGGCGGCACGTCTCGGCCACCGCCGCCCCCCGGGCGCCCCGAGCCACCCGGGCGGCTACCGAGAGCTGTCCGGCCGAGAGGTGGAGGTGCTGCGACTGGTGGCGGAGGGCCAGTCGAACAAGGCGATCGGCGTCTCCATGGGGCTCTCGGCACTGACCGTGAAGAGCCATCTCGCCCGGATCGCGCGCAAGCTCGGCACCGGCGACCGGGCCGGAATGGTCGCCGTGGCCCTGCGCACCGGCATCATCCACTGACCGTATCCCCACCGCGCGCCTGTCGACGGAACGTTTCCGTCGACAGGCGCGCTCCGTTCACGGATACCCTTGACACGTGACCGACGCCCAAGACACCGCAGCAGAGACCGCACTGCGAACCGCCGGGGGCGCTCCCCCGGACGACGGCGTCGCAGCCGAAGAGGCTCCCACCCCGCTGTTGGAACCGCGCGAGGGCATCCCCCCGGTGGTCGCCGACGCCGAAGGGCTGGCTGAAGTGATCGCCGCCTTCGCGGCGGGCACCGGCCCGGTCGCCGTGGACGCCGAGCGCGCCTCCGGCTACCGCTACGGCCAGCGCGCCTACCTCGTCCAGCTGCGCCGCGAGGGCGCGGGCAGCGCCCTGATCGACCCCGTGGGCTGCCCCGACCTCTCCGAGCTCGGCGAGGCCCTCGCCGACGCCGAGTGGATCCTCCACGCGGCCACCCAGGACCTGCCCTGCCTGCGGGAAATAGGCATGGTGCCCACCAGCCTCTTCGACACCGAGCTGGCCGGACGGCTCGCCGGATTCCCCCGGGTCGGACTCGGCGCCATGGTCGAGTCGGTCCTCGGCTACGCCCTGGAGAAGGGCCACTCCGCCGTAGACTGGTCCACCCGCCCGCTCCCGGAGCCGTGGCTGCGCTACGCCGCGCTCGACGTGGAGCTGCTGGTCGATCTCCGGGACGCGCTGGAGAAGGAGCTGGACCGGCAGGGGAAGCTGGAGTGGGCGCACCAGGAGTTCGAGGCGATCGTCGCCGCGCCCCCCGCGCCCCCGCGCAAGGACCCGTGGCGGCGGACCTCCGGTATGCACAAGGTGCGCCGGCGGCGGCAGATGGCCGTCGTACGGGAGCTGTGGAACGCCCGGGACAAGGTCGCGCAGCGGCGCGACGTCTCCCCGGGGAAGGTGCTGAGCGACGGCGCGATCATCGAGGCCGCGCTCGCGCTTCCGCTGAATGTGCACGCGCTGACCGCGCTGCCCGGCTTCGGGCACCGGGCGGGGCGGCGGCAGCTGGAGCAGTGGCAGGCGGCGGTGGACCGGGCGCGGGCGCTGCCCGACGCGGAGCTGCCGCAGCCGGGTCAGCCGCTGAACGGTCCGCCGCCGCCGAGGGCGTGGGCGGACAAGGATCCGGTCGCCGCGGCGAGGCTGTCGGCGGCGCGGACGGCGGTGTCCGCGCTGGCGGAGGAGTTGAATCTGCCGCAGGAGAATCTGATGACGCCGGACACGGTGCGGCGGGTGTGCTGGGAGCCGCCGGCGGATCGGTCGGTGGCGGGTGTGGGGGCGGTGCTGGGCGCGCTGGGGGCGCGCCGCTGGCAGATCGACCTCGTCGCCCCCCTCCTCTCCCAAGCCCTCTCCGCCACCCCCTGACGCCCCCCGCCAGCCCCACTCCGGCCCGCCCGTCGATCGACGACGGCCCCGCACCCCGACACCCGAACCGAACGCCCCTCCCAGCGGCCGAGCCCCGCTCCTCAAACGCCGGAGAGGCTGAGAATCACAACCCAGCCCGCCCCGCAAACGACAACCCAGCCCGCCCGGCGATCGAGGACGAACCCGCACCCCGGGCACCCGAACCGAACGACCCGCTCGGGACTCCGCCCCGAACCCCGCTCCTCAAACGCCGGAGGGGCTGAGAATCACAACCCGGCCCGCGCCGCAAACGACAACCCAGCCCGTCCGGCGATTGAGAACGGACCCGCACCCCGGGCACCCGAGCCGAACGACCCGCCCTACGGCCGAGCCCCCGTCGGGGCTCCGCCCCGAACCCCGCTCCTCAAACGCCGGAGAGGCTGAAAGTCACAACCCAGCCCGTCCGGCGATCGAGGACGGACCCGCACCACGGGCGGACGGCGCGCGCCCCGGTGTGACCTTCACCGCTCCCCGGCGCGGGGCTGTGCACGATGGTTACTCGCAAGTAGCATGAGGGGCAGCAAGCGCGCGCTCATGGGCGTGCCCCGCGGCAGTGCCACCCTGCACCCTGGAGGAGAGCCATCGTGCCTCGTACCGTCAGGGACGTCGTCTTCGTCGACGGCGTCCGCACCCCGTTCGGCAAGGCGGGTCCGAAGGGCATCTACCACGAGACCCGGGCCGACGATCTCGTCGTGAAGGCCGTGCGGGAGCTGCTGCGCCGCAATCCCGGCCTCGATCCGGCTTTGATCGACGAGGTCGCGATCGCCGCGACGACGCAGATCGGCGACCAGGGGCTGACCCTCGGACGGACCGCCGGGATCCTCGCCGGGCTGCCGCAGTCCGTGCCGGGCTACTCGATCGACCGGATGTGCGCGGGCGCGATGACCGCGGTGACCGCGACCGCCGGGTCGATCGCGTTCGGCGCGTACGACGTGGTCGTCGCCGGCGGCGTGGAGCACATGGGCCGCCATCCGATGGGCGAGGGCGTCGACCCGAACCCGCGGTTCGTCAGCGAGAAGCTGGTGGACGAGTCCGCCCTGTTCATGGGGATGACGGCGGAGAATCTGCACGACCGCTACCCGTCCATCACCAAGCGGCGCGCCGACGAGTACGCGGTCCGCTCCCAGGAGAAGGCCGCCAAGGCGTACGCCGACGGCAAGATCCAGCAGGACCTGGTCCCGATCTCGGTGCGCCGCACCACGCCCGAGGGCGGGGAGACGGGCTGGGGGCTCGCCACCGAGGACGAGCCCATGCGCCCGGGCACCACGCTGGAGAACCTCGCGGGCCTGAAGACGCCGTTCCGCCCGCACGGCCGGGTCACCGCGGGCAACGCCGCCGGTCTGAACGACGGCGCCACGGCCTCCCTGATCGCCTCCGAGGAGTTCGCCCGCGAGGCGGGCCTGCCGGTGCGGATGCGGCTGGTCTCCTTCGCGTACACCGGGGTCGAGCCGGAGGTGATGGGCTACGGCCCCATCCCGGCCACCGAGAAGGCCCTCGCCAAGGCCGGGCTGTCCATCGGCGACATCGGTCTGTTCGAGATCAACGAGGCCTTCGCCGTCCAGGTGCTGGCCTTCCTGGAGCACTACGGCATCGCCGACGACGACGCCCGCGTCAACCAGTACGGCGGGGCCATCGCGTTCGGCCACCCGCTGGCCTCCTCCGGCGTACGGCTGATGACTCAGCTGGCCCGTCAGTTCGAGGAGCAGCCTCAGGTCCGTTACGGCCTGACCACCATGTGCGTCGGCTTCGGCATGGGCGCGTCGGTCATCTGGGAGAACCCGCACTTCGCCGGAGGCGCCAAGTGAGCACCACCACCGAACTCCTCCAGGGCGCGGCGCGGCTGTTCCCCGACGAGGTCGTCACCAGCGCGCACGTACGCCATCTCGACCTCCCCGCCGGGGCCGGCCGATTCGCGCTGATCACCCTGGACAACGGCCTGGACCACACCAAGCCGACCACCTTCGGACCGCAGTCGCTGGCGAATCTGGACGCGGCGATCGACCAGGTCGAGCGGGAGGCCGCGGAGGGCGCGATCACCGGCGTCGGTCTCACCGGCAAGCCGTTCATCTTCGCCGTCGGCGCCGACCTCAAGGGCGTCGAGCTGCTGCGCACCCATGACCAGGCCCTCGCCATCGGCCGGGGCGGTCACGAGGTGTTCAAGCGGCTGTCCGGGCTCGCCGTGCCGACGTTCGCGTACTACAACGGCGCGGCGATGGGCGGCGGCGTCGAGGCCGGGCTGCACTGCTCGTACCGTACGGTCTCCCGGGCCGTCCCCGCGTTCTCGCTGCCCGAGGTCTTCCTCGGGCTGGTCCCCGGCTGGGGCGGCTGCGCGCTGCTGCCGAATCTGATCGGCGCGGACCGCGCGGTCACGGTCATCATCGAGAACTCGCTCAATCAGAACCGCCAGCTCAAGGGCGCCCAGGTGTTCGAGCTGGGGATCGCCGACGCGGTCTTCGACGGCGCGGACTTCCTGGAGCGGTCCCTGGTGTGGACCGCGTCGGTGCTCAACGGCGAGACGGCGGTCGAGCGCACCACGGTCGACCGCGGCGACGCCTGGGACGCGGCCGTGGCGCGGGGCCGGTCCGTCGCCGACTCCAAGGTGCACGGCGCGGCCCCGGCCGCCTACCGCGCGCTGGAGATCATCGAGGCCGCCAAGGACGGCGACCTCCAGGCCGGTTTCGACGCGGAGGACCGGGCGCTCGCCGATCTGATCATGGGCGGGGAGCTGCGCAGCGGCATCTACGCCTTCAATCTGGTGCAGAAGCGGGCCAAGCGCCCGGCCGGGGCCCCGGACCGGAATCTGGCCCGTCCCGTCACCAAGGTCGGCGTCGTGGGCGCCGGTCTGATGGCCTCGCAGCTGGCGCTGCTGTTCCTGCGCCGGCTGGAGGTGCCGGTGGTGCTCACCGACATCGATCAGGAGCGCGTCGACAAGGGCGTGGGCTATGTCCACGCCGAGATCGACAAGCTGCTCGGCAAGGGCCGGATCCACCAGGACAAGGCCAATCGCCTCAAGGCCCTGGTGACCGGGGTGCTGGACAAGGCGGAGGGCTTCTCGGACGCCGACTTCGTGATCGAGGCCGTCTTCGAGGAGATGGGCGTCAAGCAGAAGGTGTTCGCGGAGGTGGAGGCCGTCGCCCCGGCGCACGCCATCCTCGCCACCAACACCTCCTCGCTGTCGGTCACCGAGATGGCGTCGCAGCTGAAGCACCCCGAGCGCGTCGTGGGCTTCCACTTCTTCAACCCGGTGGCCGTGCTGCCGCTGCTGGAGATCGTCCGCGGCGAGCGCACGGACGACGCCTCGCTCGCCACCGCGTTCGGGGTGGCGAAGAAGCTGCGGAAGACCGCCGTGCTGGTCAAGGACGCCCCGGCGTTCGTGGTGAACCGGATCCTGACCCGTTTCATGGGCGAGATCCAGAACGTCATCGACGAGGGCACCCCGGTCGAGGTCGCCGAGCGGGCGGTGGAGCCGCTGGGCCTGCCGATGTCGCCCCTGGTGCTGCTGGAGCTGGTCGGCCCCGCCATCGGCCTCCATGTCTCGGAGACCCTCAACCGGTCCTTCCCGGACCGTTTCACCGTCTCCCCGAATCTGGCGGCGGTCGTCGCGGCGGGCAAGCGCGGCTTCTACGTGTACGACTCCGGCAGGCCGGAGCTGGACCCGGAGGTCGCCGCCCTGCTCCGGCAGGGCGACACGGTCCTGACCGAGGAGGCGACCCGGGCGCGCGTCCTGGACGCGGTGGCCCAGGAGATCGGTCTGATGCTCGACGAGGGCGTCGTGGCCGAGGCCCAGGACATTGACCTCTGTCTGATCACGGGCGCGGGCTGGCCCTTCCACCTGGGCGGAATCACTCCGTACCTGGACCGGGAGGGCGTCTCCGAGCGGGTGAACGGCAAGCGGTTCCTCGCGCCGGGCGCGGCGAGCGTTCCCGCGTAACGGCGGATCCGCGGACGGGGCCGTACGGGATGTTCCCGTACGGCCCCGTCCCGCGTCCGCGGGTAGGCTCGCCGCCGATGACGGAAGAGCCGCGGACCACCCTGCTGATCGTCGACGGCGCGAATGTCGTCGGCTCCGTGCCCGACGGCTGGTGGCGCGACCGGCGCGGGGCCGCCGGACGGCTGAGGGACCGGCTGGCGCGGTACGCGGCCGAGGGCGTCGAGGGGGCTCCCGGGCCGCTGGACGTGGTGCTGGTGGTGGAGGGCGCGGCGCGCGGTCTCGCCCCGGTGCCGGGGGTGCGGGTCGAGGAGGCCGCGGGCAGCGGGGACGATCTGATCGCGGAGTTGGCGGCCGGGGCGGCGGGCCGGCCGTGTCTGGTGGTCACGGCCGACCGCGAGCTGCGCCGCAGGGTCGTCGCGGCGGGCGCCCGGACGGCCGGTCCGCGCACGGTGTACGGCCCGGGGGCCCCGGAGCCTCCCCAGGGGCCCTGACGCCCCCGGGGAGCCGCTCCGGGGCCCCTCCGGCGCTCTCAGGGGCTCTGAGGGCCCTTGTGGGGCACCTCGGCCCCGGGCTCCAGCCGGCTGTGGCGGCGGCCGTAGACGACGTACACGACCACGCCGAGGGCCATCCAGAGGCCGAATCGCAGCCAGGTCTCGCTCGGCAGATTGAGCATCAGCCAGAGCGAGGCGGCAACCGACACGATCGGCAGCAGCGGGACGAGCGGGGTGCGGAAGGCGCGCGGCAGATCGGGGCGGGTGCGGCGCAGGATGACGACGCCGAGCGCGACGACGACGAAGGCGAAGAGGGTGCCGATGTTCACCAGGGCGGCCAGCTCCTCGATGTTGGTCAGTCCGGCGACGATCGCGATGACCACCCCGAGGAGGAGGGTGGCCCGGTAGGGGGTGCGGTAGCGCGGGTGGGTCCGGGAGAAGAATCGCGGCAGCAGCCCGTCCCGGCTCATCGCGAAGAACACCCGGGTCTGCCCCAGCAGCAGGATCATGCAGACCGAGGTGAGCCCGACGACCGCGCCGAAGCTGATGACGCCGGCGTACCAGGGGTGGCCGGTGGACTTGAAGGCGTCGGCGAGCGGGGCGTCGACGGTCAGCTCGGTGTACTTCTGCATACCGGTGACGACGATCGAGACCGCGACGTACAGCACCGTGCAGATGAACAGGGAGCCGAGGATGCCCCGGGGCATGTCGCGCTGCGGCAGTCTGGTCTCCTCGGCGGCCGTGGCCACCACGTCGAAGCCGATGAAGGCGAAGAAGACCACGGAGGCGGCGGTGAAGATCCCCATCACGCCGAAGCTCGTCGGCGCGTAGCCGAACATCAGCTGGATCAGCGGCTGCTGGAGCCCCGAGTCGCCGGGCACATGCTCCGAGGGCGGGATGAAGGGGCTGTAGTTGGAGGCCTTGACGAAGAACGACCCGGCGACGATCACCAGCAGGACCACGCCCACCTTGATGGCGACGACCACCGTGGTGACCCGGGCGGAGAGCTTCATCCCGAGGACGAGGATGCCGGTGAGCAGCAGGACCAGCAGGAAGGCCAGCAGGTCGAAGCCGAAGCCGCTGACCGAGTTGGTCCCGGCGAGGGCCTCGGGCAGATGCCAGCCGGCGTTGTCCAGCAGGGAGCGGAGATAGCCGGACCAGCCGACCGCGACCACCGCCGTGCCCACGGCGAACTCCAGCACGAGGTCCCAGCCGATGATCCAGGCGGGCAGCTCGCCGAGGGAGGCGTAGGCGAAGGTGTACGCGGATCCCGCGACCGGGACCGTGGAGGCGAACTCCGCGTAGCACAGGGCCGCGAGGCCGCAGACGACGCCCGCGACGACGAAGGCGAGCGCGGTGGCGGGGCCGGCGGTCTCCTTGGCGACCGCGCCGGTGAGGACGAAGATGCCGGTGCCGATGATGACGCCGACCCCGAAGACGGTCAGGTCCAGCGCGGACAGGGAGCGTTTGAGCGCGTGCTCGGGTTCCTCGGTGTCGCTGATGGACTGTTCGACGGACTTGGTCCGGAAGACTCCCGCCCTGCTCGCGGGGTCTGTCTCTGTGCTCACCGTGCACCTCCACGCTGTGTCGTCCCCGTCATGATCGGGACGGCGGAGGGCTCACGGGCGGCCGTACGGACGGCATTCACACGAATGGCCGGGAGGGTCGCCCTTCATGGGTGACCCTCCCGGCCGGGGGCGCTCGCGCCGGCGTCAGTCGCGGACGGGCTCGACCGCCTCGCCGGGCGCGTCGGCCGCCGTGCCGAACCCGCCGCCGAGCTTGGCCACGAGACCGGTGACCTGGCGGGCGATGTCCGGGGCGGTCAGACCGATCTCGGCCATGACCTCCTTGCGGGTGGCGTGGTCGAGGAAGCGCGGCGGGATGCCGAAGTCGCGCAGCGGCATGTCGACGCCCGCGTCGCGCAGCGCCTGGGCGACCGCGGAGCCGACGCCGCCGACCCGGCTGTTGTCCTCGACGGTGACGACGACCCGGTGGCGCTCGGCGAGCGGGGGCAGGGCCTCGTCGACCGGCTTGACCCAGCGGGGGTCGACGACGGTGGTGGAGATGCCCTGCGCGTCGAGGAGATCGGCGATCTCCAGGCACATCGGGGCGAGCGCGCCGACGGAGACGAGCAGCACGTCGGGCCGCTCGGCGTCCGGGCGGCGCAGGACGTCCATGCCGCCGACCCGGCCGACGGCCTTGACGGAGGGGCCGACCGCGCCCTTGGAGAAGCGGACCACGGTGGGCGCGTCGTCGACGGCGACGGCCTCGCGCAGCTGGGCCCGCACCTGGTCGGCGTCGCGCGGGGCGGCGATCCGCAGACCGGGGACGACCTGGAGGATCGACATGTCCCACATGCCGTTGTGGGACGCGCCGTCGGTGCCGGTGACGCCGGCCCGGTCCAGGACGAACGTCACTCCGCACTTGTGCAGGGCCACGTCCATGAGCACCTGGTCGAAGGCGCGGTTGAGGAAGGTGGCGTACACCGCGAAGACGGGGTGGACCCCGCCGGTCGCGAGACCGGCGGCGGAGACCGCGCCGTGCTGCTCGGCGATGCCGACGTCGTAGACCCGGTCGGGGTAGGCCTTGGCGAATTTGTCGAGGCCGACCGGCTGGAGCATGGCCGCGGTGATCGCGACGACGTCCTCGCGCTCGGCGCCGAGCTCGACCATCTCCTCGCCGAAGACGGAGGTCCAGTCGAGGCCGGAGCTGGCGATCGGCAGACCGGTGTCCGGGTGGATCTTGCCGACGGCGTGGAAGCGGTCGGCCTCGTCCTGGAGGGCGGGCTGATAGCCGCGGCCCTTCTCGGTGAGACAGTGGACGATCACGGGTCCGCCGAACCGCTTGGCGCGGGCCAGCGCGGACTCCAGGGCCTCGATGTCGTGGCCGTCGATGGGGCCGACGTACTTGAGGCCGAGGTCCTCGAACATGCCCTGCGGGGCGATGAAGTCCTTGAGGCCCTTCTTGGCGCCGTGGAGCGTCTCGTACAGCGGCTTCCCGACGACGGGGGTGCGGCCGAGGATGTCCTTGCCGCGGGCGAGGAAGCGCTCGTACCCGTCGGTGGTGCGCAGGGTGGCGAGGTGGTTGGCGAGGCCGCCGATCGTCGGCGCGTAGGAGCGCTCGTTGTCATTGACCACGATCACCAGGGGGCGGTCCTTGGCGGCGGCGATGTTGTTCAGCGCCTCCCAGGCCATACCGCCGGTGAGCGCGCCGTCGCCGATCACCGCGACGACGTGGTCGTCCTTCCTGAGCACCTCATTGGCCTTGGCGAGGCCGTCCGCCCAGCCGAGGACGGTGGAGGCGTGGGAGTTCTCGATGCAGTCGTGCTCGGACTCGGCGCGCGCCGGGTAGCCGGAGAGGCCGCCCTTCATCTTGAGGCGCGAGAAGTCCTGGCGGCCGGTGAGCAGCTTGTGCACATAGCTCTGGTGACCGGTGTCCCAGAGGACCTTGTCCTTCGGGGAGTCGAAGACCCGGTGCAGGGCGATGGTGAGCTCGACGACGCCGAGGTTGGGCCCGAGGTGGCCGCCGGTCTTGGAGACCGCGTCCACGAGGAAGGTCCGGATCTCCGCGGCCAGCCGCTCGAGCTGCTCCGGGCTGAGCCGGTCCAGATCGCGCGGTCCCTCGATGCGGGTCAGCAGGTCCCACCCGTCGCCCACCACCACCCTTGAACGACGCGCTTCGCGCTGATCCTTCACTCTGCCTCCTTGCGTGTCGGGCTGGGCGTACTGAGCTGGGTCGGGACGCTGACGATGTTGACGATCTGGATGAGTCTAATGTTCCCCTGTCGGACATGGTCTTCGGGCGGGCGGTCCGGACTCGCGCGATTGGCGGATTACCCGGCGCACGGGCTCCGGATCCGGGAAAATGCCCCGGTCCAAGCGGTGAGCTGCGGATATCCGCGCCGGGCGGGGCGGGCGCGGCCGGTGGGCGGGCCGGGGCCGGTGATGGTTCCGGCGCGGGCCGTGGCGATGAGCACACCTATCGCCGGGGGATGGGCCCGGGTTCAAGGAGTGAAGGATCGGCCCGGGAGCGAGGCGCCGCGCCGGCCCCCGGCGAACCCGGCACTCCCGGCGAACCCGGCGCGCGCTCCCCCGGCCGCGCCCGCTCCCCCGGCTCTCCCGCCGATGAGGGGGGCGTCCCCCATCTCGCTGAGCACCAGGGCGAGCGCGCCCAGCACCTCGGCCCGGGGGCCGAGCGAGGCGGCGGCCACCGTGAGGCGCCGGGCGGCGCTCGGGATGGCGTAGCGCGAGACGGAGTCCCGGACGGGGCCGAGGACCAGCTCGCCCGCCTCGGCGAGGTCGCCGCCGAGGAGGACCCGGCTCGGGTTGAGCAGATTGCACAGACCGGCCACCGCGCTGCCGAGGTGGCGGCCGACGTCGGCGACGACCCGGCGGCAGCCCGGATCGCCGCCGCGGGCCAGCGCCACCACGCGCTCCATGGTGAGCCCGGGCCCGTGGGCGGGCGTCAGCAGCGGGAGGACGTGGCGGGCGGCGGCGAAGGTCTCCAGGCAGCCCCGGTTGCCGCAGCGGCAGACCGGGCCGGACTCGTCCAGGGTGATGTGTCCGATCTCGCCGGCGGTGCCCCCGGGGCCCCGGAAGATCCGGCCGTCGATCACCAGGCCGGCGCCGACGCCCGCCGCGACCTTGATGTAGGCGAGATCGCCCACGCCCCGGCCGCCGCCCCAGATCAGCTCGCCCAGGGCGCCGAGATTGGCGTCGTTGTCCACGAGGACGGGCACGCCGAGCCGGTCGGCCATCTCCTTGCCGGGGTCGGCCCCGGTCCAGCCCGGCAGCATCGAGGCGGGGCCGAGGGCGCCGGACTCGGCGTCGAGGGGGCCGGGGACGCCGAGCCCGGCGCCGATCACCTTGCCGGGGCCGATCCCGGCCGCCGCGAGCAGTCGGCCCACCAGGACCTCCGCCCGGTCGAAGCCCTGCTCGGCCGAGGCGTCCACATCGAGCGGCACGGCCTCCTCGGCCAGCACCCGGTGGGCGAGGTCGGCGACGGCGACCCGCAGATGGGTGTGGCCGAAGTCGATGCCGACGACCATGCCCGCGTCGGCGCTGAGCGAGATGCTGCGGGCCCGGCGGCCGCCGACGGAGGTCGGGGTGACGTCGACCGCGCCGCTCTCCTTCAGTTCGCGGACGATGTTGGAGACGGTGGCCGCCGAGAGGCCGGTGCTCCGGGCGATCTCGGCCTGGGTGAGCGCGCCCGCCATCCGGACGGCGCGCACCACCCGCTCCAGATTGGCCCGGTGCAGCGACGTCTGCGATCCCGGAGTCTCCATCGGCTCACTCACTCCCGCGCCCGGGGGACGCGAACGGCCCCCTCCGGCCGGGGACCCTGAACGGGAATCCCGGCGCTTCTCCAACTTGTGAAGCCCAAGCTCCACGGCGGGAGGTCATGGCGTCAAGAGCTGTGGACGGTCCGGGCATGACGGCGGCCCCCGGTGGAGTTCCACCGGGGGCCGCCGGACGCCGTGGCCGGACGCCGCTGTCGGAAACCGCTGCCCGACGCCGCTTCCGGAGACCGCCGCTCGACGCAGCCGGTGCCGCTGCCGGTCGCGCTGTCCCGACGCCGCCGCCGGGCGTCGCTTCCGGGCGTTACTTGATCGCGCCGGCGGTGAGGCCCGCCTGGACCTGGCGCTGGAAGATCGCGTACACGATGAGGACCGGGAGCATGGCGATCATCATGCCCGCCATCAGCGCTCCCCAGTCGTTCTCGTAGCCCTGCTGGAGGGCGATCATCGCCAGGCCCTGGGTGAGGACGTACTTCTCCTCCTGCTGGTTGAGGACCATCGGCAGCAGATACTGATTCCACTGGCCCAGGAAGTTGAAGATGCCGATGCTGATCAGGCCGGGCTTGGCCATCGGCAGCATCACCTGGAAGAACGTCCGGGTGTGCGAGGCCCCGTCGATCATCGCCGCCTCCGCCACCGAGTTCGGCAGGGTGCGGAAGAACGAGGTCATGAAGAAGACGGTGAAGGGCAGCGAGTAGGCGATGTAGACCAGGATCAGTCCGTGGTACGACGCCAGCAGCGAGCTGCCCGGGAAGTCCCTCAGCACGAAGAAGAGGGGGATCACCAGCATGAACACCGGGAAGGACATTCCGGCCACGAACAGGTAGTAGATAAACCTGTTCCCGGGGAAGGTGAAGCGGGCCAGCACATAGGCGGCCATGGAGCCCAGCACCATGGTGCCGACGACGGATCCGCCCACCACGATGGCGGTGTTGATGAAGTACTGGCCCATGTTCGCGTCGTTCCACGCGTTGGACCAGTTCTCCCAGTGCAGGGTGGTCGGCAGCCCCCACGGGTCGGTCAGGATGCCGTTGCTGTCCTTGAAGGCGCTCCACAGCACCCACAGCAGGGGAACGCCGACCATCAGCGCCCAGACGACGAGGATGCCGTGGGAGAAGACGTTCAGCACCCCGCCCTCCTCGCGGGAGCGTTTGCCGGCGGCCGGGGCGTTCGTTCCGGCGGCCCGGGCGGGCGCGTCCTGCTTCGCCGCCACTTCGATCTCTTCGGTCGTCATCCGCCGTACCCCTAGAACTCGATCCGCTCACGCCGCGCGAAGCGCATGGTGAGCAGTGCGAACGTCATCGTGACAATGAGCATCGCGATTCCCATCGCGGAGGCGTAGCCGAACTGGCTGTCGCGGAAGGCCGTGAGGTAGAGCCTCAGCGGCATGACGTCGGTCGCTCCGTCCGGTCCGCCCATGTTCACCGACATGATCTGGACCAGGGCGAAGGCGTCCAGGGCGATGATGCCCATGTACACCCAGCCGGTCTGCACCGTGTCCCACAGGAGCGGGAGGGTGATCCTGAAGAAGGTGTGGAAGCGGTTGGCCCCGTCCAGCAGCGCCGCCTCGTAGATGTCCCGGGGGATGGAGGCCATCGCCGCGGAGAACAGGACCACGTAGAAGCCGACATGGCTCCAGACCATCACCGCGCTGATGCACCACAGGGCGAGGTTCTTCTCGCCGAGCCAGGCGTTCTGGAGGCTGTCGAGCCCCACCGCGCCGAGCAGGGAGTTGAGCATGCCGTCGTCGGGGTCGGGGTTGTAGATGTTGAACCAGATGACCGCGACGATGGTGATCGAGATGACCTGCGGGAAGAAGAAGACGAACTTGTAGAACTTCGACCCGGTCACGCCCGTGACCACTTCGTTCTTCTTGCGCCGGCCGCCCACGTTGAGCATGAAGGCGAAGAAGAGGCCCAGTCCGAGGGTGATCACCGGAACCAGCGCCAGCATGTAGACGTTGTGCCGCAGCGCGTTCCAGAAGTCGTCGCTGTCCCAGAGCCGCTGGAAGTTCTCCAGTCCGATGAACTCGGCGCTGCCGACCAGTCCCGACCAGTCGGTCAGCGAGATCTGGAAGGCCTGGACGAACGGCGAGAGTACGAAGACGCCGTAGACGATCAAAGGTAGGGCCAGGAAGCCCACGATGAATCGGTATTTGCCGTGTTGCATGTGCTTCCCGGCCCTTCCCCTCTTCCTTCGGACTGATGCCGTGTCAGTGTCAGCTGGAGCGCTTGAACTTGGTGACGGAACTGTCCTTGGCCACCTTGTCGGCCTCCGCCTGGGTCTTCTTGATCCAGTCGGACGCCTTGAGGTCACCGGTGAGCAGCTGGCCGGTCAGGCCGCCGATCTTCTCGTCGGTGAGCGCCGGGTACCACTCCTGGAGCTGGAGGCTGATGAGGTTCTCACCGGCCGCCTCGACCGCCGCGCTCGCCGAGGCGAGGCCCGGGGAGAGGGTCATGCCCTCGGTGGCGTCGAGCACGCAGGTCAGCGACTTGACCTTGGTGGCGAAGTTCTGGGCGTGCTTCTTCGAGAGCATGATGCGGAGCAGCTCCATGCCCCCGATCGGGTTCTTGCCCTTGGCGGAGACGATGTACGGCTCGCTCGGCTCACCGCGCAGGGTGCCGCTCGGGAGCTTGTCGCCGGTGCCGTCGAGAAGGGCGCCGACGGACATCCCGAAGTCCTTCGGGGTGGTGGGGGCGGCCTCGTTCTCCACCCAGGAGCCGTTGGGGATGAAGACGGCCTTGCCCTTGGTCCAGGAGGTCTGGGACTGGATGTGGGTCAGGCCCTGGCTGCCCTCCAGGAAGTACTTCTTGGCGGCCAGCTCCTCGTAGTGCTCGATGACCTCCTTGACGGCGTCGTTCTTGGTCCAGGCGTTGGGCTCGAGGTTGTCGATCTCGATCCAGCCGGGCATGCCGCCGATCTTGGCGATCTGGGCGAACAGGTTGAAGTGGACGTAGTACGGGTACTTGCCGGCGTACGTCCAGGGCGCGATCTTCTCCTTCTTGATCTCGCCGCAGAGCTTGACCATCTCGTCGAGGGTCTTGGGGTACGTCCACCCCTTGCTCTCCATCAGCTTCTGGGAGTACCAGGTGCCGTAGATGGTGAAGGCGTAGTACAGCACGTCGAACTTGTCGCCGTGCTTGCCCTTCTCCAGCGTGCTGGGGTGGATGATGTCGCGGACCTTCTTGTTCGGGTCGTCCAGCGACGCCGCGTCCAGCAGCACGCCCAGGTCCTGGAGCTGCCCCTGGCTGGAGAGCTTGTTCATGTCCAGGTGGTTGGCGCCGGAGTTGTCGATGACGTCCGGCGGGTTGCCGCCCGCGAAGCGCGGGGTGAGCTTGGGGCCGACCTCCTGGGTGCCGGTGTGCTTGACCTCGGCCTGGTAGGTCGTCTTGTAATCGGCCTCCGCGTCCTTGGCGTACTGGTCGCCGAGGCCGCCCTTGAAGATGAACGCCTCCAGCGCGGTGCCGTTCTTCACACCGAGCGGGTTCTTCGCCGAGGTCTCGGCCTTGGGCTTGTCGCTCGCTTTGCCATCGTCGCCGCCGCCGCCGGTGGCGCAGCCGGACAGAAAGCCCATCGTGGGCACCGCGATCAGACCGAGCGCCGCGGAGCGCTTGATCAGATTACGACGGCCGAGACCCTCATTGTTGTGGGCGGAGGTGGATCCCATGCTCAAGTCCTCGCCTTCATCAGGACTCAGGCGGTGAACAAGTCGCCCGTACATATCGCCTCAGGCGAAGGGCCCCGCCACCGCAGTCAGTTGCTGTGTTTCCCCAGGGGGAAATCAGTGAAGCTTGGTTTGTACAGGGTGAGATGAGAAAAGATCGCGGGCAGAGTTGAGTACGCACACGGCTGTCCGTCTCCCTTGCCCCCGACCCGCGGCACTGTGTGCAACAGCCCTGCGGGGTGCCGACAGGTATAGTCCACTTCACATCAACGGAGCAAGATCGAAAGCATGGTTGGACGGCAGTCTTTCCCGAGTTGAGACCTCCCGGATATCTGAGCACTGTCCGTGCGCATTCGACCACATCGATCGTCGCGGAACGCATGGTTCCAGCCGAGACGCCCCGTCGAAACCCTTGACACCACTGGGCACTTGCCCCACCGGGACGTGCTGCGGCACTCCTCTGGCAACGTTGTCCGACGCCTCGGGGCGTACCGAAAAGGGGCGCGACTCGGTGTTCGGCGCGGCTGATTGGCCGCACTTCGCGCACAGTTGGCGAGGCGGTCGGCAATCAGAGCAATAGCGCCGACATCGGAGCAGAAGGCCGGAAAGGGGCTTCCGGTGTCGATGACGTCTCCGTACGGGGAATATCGGGCCATGTCGGGGACAAGGTCACGCGGATGCCCGCCGGGGGTGAAATCCCCGTCCGGGGAGGTTGGGGAGGTCCGGCCGGTCTCCGGTGACCGGGGATTCCGGTTCGTTCTGCGGTATGCCTTCGACCCGATATCGGTTGGCCGGAATTCCCTGACCGGGAGGCGGACCGGGTTTCGAACGCGGAATTGCGGGGAATGGGGAGCCGGCTTGGGCGTCGCGGGACCGGGCGTCGCGGGACCGGGCGTCGCGGGACCGGGCGTCGCGGGACCGGGCGTCGCGGGACCGGGCGTCGCGGGACCGGGCGCCGCGGGACCGGGCGCCGCGGGACCGGGCGCCGCGGGACCGGGCGCCGCGGGACCGGGCGCCGCGGGACCGGGCGCCGCGGGACCGGGGCGGCTCTGTGGGAGGCGTCGGCTGTTCGGCGGTGGGCGGTGGGGCGGGTGCGCGGCGCTCGGGCGGGCCGGGGGGCGCGCGGCGTATCCCGTCCGTCCTTCACGGTCCCGGAGCCGGGCACGGGTCCCCGCAGGCCGCCGGAGCCCGGCGCGTCCGCAGCCGTACGGCCGGGCTCCTCGGCGTGCCCCGGGCGGCTCCGCGCGGCCCTCACGGCACCGGGGAGAGCGGCCCGGGGGCGGGGGGCCGCCGGGAGGTCGTCGTCCGGCCCGGGAACGCCGAAGGGCCGCGCCCCCCTGCGGGGAGCGCGGCCCTCTGCGGCTCGGGTCAGCCGCGGATGAGGTTGCGGAGGACGTACTGCATGATGCCGCCGTTGCGGTAGTAGTCGGCCTCGCCGGGGGTGTCGATGCGGACGACCGCGTCGAACTCCACACCGGTGTCGGTGGTGACCTTGACCGTGCGGGGCGTGGTGCCGTTGTTCAGCTCGGTGACACCGGAGAAGGAGAAGGTCTCCTCGCCGGTGAGGCCGAGGGCCTCGGCGGAAGCGCCCTCCGGGTACTGGAGCGGGAGGACGCCCATGCCGATGAGGTTGGAGCGGTGGATCCGCTCGTAGGACTCGGCGATGACGGCCTTGACGCCCAGCAGCGCGGTGCCCTTGGCGGCCCAGTCGCGGGACGAGCCGGAGCCGTACTCCTTGCCCGCCAGGATGACCAGCGGAACGCCCTGGTCGATGTAGTTGCGCGAGGCGTCGTAGATGAACGACACGGGCGCGTCGGCCTGGGTGAAGTCGCGGGTGAAGCCGCCCTCGGTGCCCGGCGCGATCTGGTTCCGCAGCCGGATGTTGGCGAAGGTGCCCCGGATCATGACCTCGTGGTTGCCTCGGCGCGAGCCGTAGGAGTTGAAGTCGCGGCGCTCGACGCCGTGCTCCGTGAGGTACTTGCCCGCCGGGGTGTCGGCCTTGATCGCGCCGGCCGGGGAGATGTGGTCGGTGGTGACCGAGTCGCCGAGCTTGGCGAGCACCCGGGCGTCGGCGATGTCGCTGACCGGGGTGGTCTCCATCTGCATGCCCTCGAAGTAAGGGGGCTTGCGGACGTAGGTGGACTCGGTGTCCCACTCGAAGGTGTTGCCGGTCGGGATCGGCAGCGCCTTCCACTGGGCGTCGCCCGCGAAGACGTCCTGGTAGGACTTGTTGAACATGTCCTCGCCGATGGAGTTGGCGACGACGTCGTTGACCTCGGCCTCGGTGGGCCAGATGTCCTGGAGGTAGACCGGCTTGCCGTCCTGGTCGACGCCGAGGGCGTCGCGGGTGATGTCCACCTTCATGGAGCCCGCGATGGCGTACGCGACGACCAGCGGCGGGGAGGCCAGGTAGTTCATCTTGACGTCGGGGTTGATCCGGCCCTCGAAGTTGCGGTTGCCGGAGAGCACCGAGGTCACGGCCAGGTCGTTCTCGTTGACCGCCTTGGAGACCTCCTCCGGCAGCGGGCCGGAGTTGCCGATGCAGGTGGTGCAGCCGTAGCCGACGAGGTTGAAGCCGACCTTGTCGAGGTAGGGGGTGAGCCCGGCCTTGTCGAAGTAGTCGGTGACGACCTTGGAGCCCGGGGCGAGGGTGGTCTTGACCCACGGCTTGCGGGTCAGGCCCTTCTCGACCGCCTTCTTGGCCACCAGCGCGGCGGCGACCATGACGTACGGGTTCGAGGTGTTGGTGCAGGAGGTGATCGCGGCGACGGTGACCGCGCCGTGGTCGATCTCGTACGTGGACCCGTCGGGGGCCGTGACCGTGGTCGGACGCGACGGCACGCCGTTGGCCGAGGCCGGGGAGTCGGAGGCCGGGAAGGACTCCTTGCCCGCCTCCTCGTCGTCCGAGACGTAGTTGCGCACGTCGACGGCGAACTGCTGGGAGGCGTTGGCGAGGACGATCCGGTCCTGCGGGCGCTTCGGTCCGGCGATGGAGGGGACGACGGTGGCGAGGTCCAGCTCCAGCTTCTCGGAGAAGTCGGGCTCGGCGGCCGGGTCGAGCCAGAGGCCCTGCTCCTTGGCGTACGCCTCGACCAGCGCGACCTGCTGCTCGTCGCGGCCGGTGAGGCGCAGGTACTTCAGCGTCTCGTCGTCGATCGGGAACATGGCCGCGGTGGAGCCGAACTCCGGCGACATGTTGCCGATGGTGGCGCGGTTGGCGAGCGAGGTGGCGGCGACGCCCTCGCCGTAGAACTCCACGAACTTGCCGACGACGCCGTGCTTGCGCAGCATCTCGGTGATGGTGAGCACCAGGTCGGTGGCGGTGGTGCCGGCGGGCAGTTCACCGGTCAGCTTGAAGCCGACGACGCGCGGGATGAGCATGGAGACCGGCTGGCCGAGCATCGCGGCCTCGGCCTCGATGCCGCCGACGCCCCAGCCGAGCACACCGAGGCCGTTGACCATGGTGGTGTGGGAGTCGGTGCCGACGAGGGTGTCGGGGTACGCCTGGCCGTTCCGGACCATGACCGTACGGGCCAGGTGCTCGATGTTGACCTGGTGGACGATGCCGGTGCCGGGCGGGACGACCTTGAACTCGTCGAACGCCGTCTGGCCCCAGCGCAGGAACTGGTAGCGCTCCCGGTTGCGGCCGTACTCCAGCTCGACGTTCTGCGCGAAGGCGGCGTTGGTGCCGAACTTGTCGGCGATGACGGAGTGATCGATGACCAGCTCGGCCGGGGCCAGCGGGTTGATCTTCGCCGGATCGCCGCCCAGCTCCTTGACGGCCTCGCGCATGGTGGCGAGGTCGACGACACACGGAACACCGGTGAAGTCCTGCATGATCACGCGAGCCGGCGTGAACTGGATCTCCTGGCTGGGCTGTGCCTGGGAGTCCCAGCCGCCGAGCGCCCGGATGTGGTCGGCGGTGATGTTCGCGCCGTCCTCGGTGCGGAGCAGGTTCTCCAGGAGAACCTTCAGGCTGTACGGGAGGCGTGCGGAGCCCTCGACCTTGTCCAGCTTGAAGATCTCGTACGACTCGTCGCCCACGCGCAGCGTGCTGCGGGCGTCGAAGCTGTTCGCCGACACGACAGTCTCCTTCATCAATGTGCGCGTACTACGTCCATGCTGCCGCCACGACTCCTCGCCGATCCGCTAAGGTAGGGCTTAGTTAGGTTGCCCTTACCGAGGCGGCGGCCGCGGCACGTCTTCGGCAGATATCTCGATGTCGAGATAACTCTAGTACATCGGTGCGGATCGGTCATGCCCGGGCGGCCCATGTCCTTGATCAGCCGTGGTGCGCGCCGAGTGCCGCCGCCCTCGGACCGGCCGTGACGCGTGCGCCGGCGAGGCCGCTCCCCCGCTCTAGATCCATGGCTCGGTGAACAGTTCCCGCAGCCAGTCGGCGCTCTGCGCGGGGCCCGTGGCGGCCGCCTCCGGGGAGGCGCCGGGGAAGAGGCGGCCCCAGGAGCAGGCCCGGCCCAGCGCGGCGAGCCGCCACGCCAAGGACAGGGCGCGGCGCAGATCGGCGGTGGTGCGGCCCATTCCTGTCCACGGTTCGAGATAGGCGTCCCGGAGCCGTGGCAGCACATCGGGCCCGTACCGTTCACAGGCTCCGCGGGCCGGGACCAGGAAGCTGCAGAAGGGGTGGGAGACGGAGGCGTCGCCCCAGTCGAAGAAGGTGAACCGGCCCGGCGCCGGGTTGAACAGCTGACCGTCGTGCAGGTCGGAGTGGTCGAGCGAGTCCGCGACGCCCACGGCGGCCAGCTCCGCGCACCAGTCGGCGAGGCGCGGCCGGAGCGCGCGCAGCCGGTGGAGATCGTCCGCGCGGAGCGCGGTGTTCTCCGCGACGATCCGGTCGAAGACGGCGGGGAGCGCGGCGGTCCGCGCCCCGGGCACGCCGAGCCGCTCGATCTCGTCGGCGTACGGGGTCAGCGTGTGCTGCATTCGCGCGTAGCGGCGCAGCGGCTCCTCCCAGTCGCGCGGGTCGGCCGGGGTCCGGTCGAGTACGTCCCTGAACAGCTCGCCGCCGTCGGGGAGGAGCGACCAGCCCCGGCCGGCGTCGACGGCGAGTGGTTCCAGTACGTGTTCCGGAACCCAGCGGGCGAGGGCCGCGGTCAGCCCCGCCTCGAAGGCGCCGGCGGCCGGGTTGGCCTTGAGCCATACGGCTCCGTGCCCTTCGACCGGCATTCGCACCAGGACGGACCAGGGGCGCAGCCGCACGCTCCGCCGCCCGTTCTCGCGCAGGCCGCGGGCGGCCAGCTCGCCCCCGGCCCAGCCGAGGGCGGCGGCCCGCCAGGCCGGATCCTCCCAGGGCGTCGTCGCGTCGGGGTACTGGCCTCGGTCGACGGCCGTGGTCGTGTCATGTCCCATCGCGCCATCCCAGCACGGGGCCCATGGGGGCTCCAGCGGATTTCGGGGTCGGTGACGGGAGCGGTTCGGCGACCCGCCGGACGGGACGCCGAACCGCTTCCACCCTCCCCTTCCGGTTCCGGTTCCGCTAAGGCAGCGTGACCTTGCCGCGCACCGAGTGGTGGTCGGAGTGCGCGGAGGGCTTCACCGCACAGGCGCTCCAGACGCCGTCCGCCGGGCCGAAGACGTAGTCGATCTTCGCCGTCGAGGCGTCGGTGGTGCCGGTGGGCGTGGACGCGCTCTGGTCGCACTCCCGGTGGCCGGCGTCGTAGAAGGACACCGCCCCCGGCTGACCGGGGGTCGCGTTGAGGTCGCCGCCGAAGATCGTCCGATAGCCCTGGCCGGCCGCCGCCTCGATCTCGGTCCGCAGTTCGGCGGCCTGCGCCGTGCGGATCGCCGTGTCGGCGGTCCCGGAGCCGGGGCTGAAGTGCGTGGTGCAGGCGTGGACCGACCAGGACGGGACGGTGGCGCACAGCGCGGTGCGCTGCTCCACGTCGATCGCGGCGGGGGAGGTCAGCCGGTGGGCCTCGTAGAAGGTGTTCTCCTCCGGCACGGCGATCGCCACCCCGTACGCGCCCCGGTCACCGCCCGCGCTGTCCTGGACGCACGGCTTCTGGACCGTGAGGTCGCCGAGGGCCTGGTCGACCTCGGCGCGGTACTCGATGGGCGCGAACCGGACGTCCCACTTGGGGCCGCCGCCCGCCTCCAGCGCGTTCTCCAGCGGTCTCGCGTACTTCTCGCAGAACTCCTGGAGCAGGACGGCGTCGGGCCTGACCGTCCCGATGTGGCTCATGAACCGCTCGGTGAAGAGGGCGGGGGTGTCCTGGTAGAACGAGCACCGCTCGGTGCCGTCCGCCTCCCGTGCGCCGTTGTTGGCGCAGACGTTCCACGACATCACATCGAGGGTGCGCGGGGTGGCCGCCGGGGCCCGGACGAGGCTCCCGGGCCCGGCCACGGGCTCCAGGACGAAGGTCTCCCACCCCTTGACGTCCGCCTCGGGCACCATCGCCCGCAGCAGCCCGTCCTGGCTGTCGCGCGCGGACAGATAGGTCCCGGTCGCCGCGGACTTCAGCGCGTACGCGCCGTTCGGCCGGGCTTTGAGGGTGAAGCGCTCCCATCCGCCGACCGGGCCGTCGGTCCGGGCCCGGAGCATCCCCGTGTCCGGGTCCGGGTGGTCCCGTTCCGCGGTCACGAAGAGACCGTTCTGCGCGGACCGCAGCGAGATCGTCTCGCCGTAGTCGTGGGCCGAGGCGGCGCGCGAGGTGTGCAGCGTGAAGACGTACGGAAGTCCCGCCTTCCCGGCGGCGGGGGCGCCGGCGCGCGCCCGGAGGGCTCCTTCCCGCGCGCCCTGGTCTGTGCCCGAGAGCGTGACGTACTTGCCGGTGCCCACGACCTTCAGACGGAACTTCTGTCCGGCGCTCTTGGACAGTTCCGAGGGCTCCGGGAAGGGATCGGCCGCGGCGGCGGTCGGCGCGAGCAGTCCCAGCAGCGCCGCGCAGACGGCGAGCGTGCCGCGTATTCGGCTCTTCATACGAGTCCTCTCCTCGGTGGACCCGGTCGTGCCGAGGGCTGTCCGCCCAAGATCGTCGGCCGGGCCGGACGCGCACGCTACGCGGCGATCGGCCCCTGCGCGTCGATCAGCGCGGTGGCGACGATGTGCCCGGACACCCCGCCGAGGCCGGGCCCGGGATGGGTGGAGGCCCCGATGTGCCACAGCCCCGGCACCGGGGTCGCGTGCCGCCCGGAGCCGGGGAGCGGCCGCCACAGAAAGCTCTGGTCCAGTTCGGCGGAGCCGCCGTACGGATCTCCCCGCAGCGCGTTGGGGTTGTGGGCGGCGAGCTGTACGGGGGTGATGACGTCCACGGCGAGGATCAGCTCCCGCAGCCCCGGCGCGTGCGCGGCGACCCGGTCCAGGACGCGGTCGGCGTATCCGCGGGCCAGCTCCCCGGTCCAGCCGCGGGTGGTGTCCAGCTCCCCGGCCGCGTCCCCGGCCGGGGCGTACGGGACCTCCTGGAGCTGGAGCCAGAGGGCCGCCGCGCCGTCCGGGACCCGGGAGGGATCGAGGACGTACTGCCGGCCGACGGCGACCGTGGGACGCCGGGGCAGCAGTCCGGCCTCCGCCTCCGCGCAGGCGATGCCGGTGCCGCCGGACCCGTCGGAGAGATGGATCAGCGGGACCGCGCCGAGCCGCTCGTCCCGCCAGACGGGCGGGGCGGACAGGGCGACATGGATCTGCAGCGCGGCCCGGCCGGGGCGGAACCGGGCCGCCTCCTCGCGCAGGCCGCCGACGGGCACGTCCTCGGGCAGCAGCGTGCCGTAGAGCGCGGCGGGAGTGACGGAGGCGAGCACGGCGCGGCGGGCGCGGACGATCCGGCCGCCGACCGCCACGCCGACGGCCCGCCCCCGCTCCACGACGACGCGATCGACCTCGGCGCCGGTCTCCACCCGTACCCCGAGGGAGTCCAGCAGGGAGCGGAAGGCCGCCAGGAACCGGCCCGCTCCCCCGGCCGGCACGGGCAGTCCGCAGCCGTGCAGGGCAGCGGCGAACAGCTGCGTCATCAGGCCGCCGGAGGCGTGGTCCGGCGACAGCCCGGCGTGCAGCAGCCAGGGGGCGTAGAGATGGTCCACCTCGCCGCCCCGGTAGGCCGAGCGCGCGTACCCCCGCCCTCCGGCGGCCATCGAGCGCAGCCATCCCTCCAGTCCGGCGCGGCCGCCGTCGCGGGCGAGCCGGGCGAGGTGGCGCAGGGCCGTGAGCGAGCGCGGTTCGCCGCCGAGGAGTCCGCCGATCGGGCCCATGGCGTCCTGGAGGCGGCGGAGCGCGGCGAGGTAGGCGGTGCGGTCGGCGTCGTGGGCGAAGCCGGCGGCGGTGCGTTCGGGGTCGCGGTGGGCGAGGGTGGTCCGGCCGTCGTCGGCGACGCTCGCGGTGACCCACTCCTCGGTGTTGCGGTAGGTCAGACCGTGCTGTCGCAGCTGTTCGCCCAGGGCGGCGTGGGCCGGGCCGGAGACGAAGAGGGGATGCCAGGCGGAGTAGGTGTCGTGGAGATAGCCGGGCAGGGTGCGCTCCTCGGCGGCGATGAATCCGCCGATGTCGCGGGCGCGTTCCAGGAGGGCGACCGACCAGCCGGCGGACGCCAGCTCGGCGGCGGCCACCAGTCCGTTGATCCCGGATCCCACGACGACCGCGTCGACGTCTTCCCTCGGACGCATCGGATGCTCCTCGCTCGTGCCGCCGGGCCGGCGCCTGCCGGCCCTGGTGCCAACGTACGGCGCGGCGGGGCCGGTTCCGCGGATCCGCTCAACGCGCGGCCGGGCGGCGCGCCGCCGGGTCGGATCCGCTCCCGGACCGGGTGCTGAGCAGGTCGGCGAGGCCCTGGCGGGTGGTGGCGAGGACCATCCGGTCGTCGTGGCGCAGCACGTATCCGGGGTGGAGGTCGAAGAGCAGGCCGGAGGTGTGGCCGCCCTCGCCCTCGGGGTGTCCGGCGGAGAGGTCGGGGCGTCGGTCGTGGGGCTCGGCGGTGTCCAGGGCGAGCACCCGCCAGGCTCCCGGCCGGGTGGCCTCCTGGATGGTGCGGCCCTCGAATCGGGGCAGTTCGGCGACGTCGAAGGCGGCGAAGACCAGGACGCGGCGTTCGACCGGTATGGCCCCGAGGATCTGGCGGCCCATCATCGCTCCGGCGAAGGCGGGGGCGGCGAGGGAGGTCACACTGCGGCTGCGGGTGAGCGCGTCGGGGTGGGCGGCCCGCAGGGTGCGGTAGACGGCGGTGGCGAACTCGTCGTCGTACAGGCGCAGCGCCACGCGCAGCCGGGGGGAGACGGTGCGGGCGCACAGGGCCGCTTCGAGGTTGGTGGTGTCGGAGCTGGTGAGGGCGAGGAGGGCGTGGGCGCGGTGGATCCGGGCGGCTTCGAGGACGCCGTCCTGGGTGACGTCGCCGAGGACGACGGGGACGCGCAGGCCGCGGGCGAGGGCGATGCCCCGGGCCTCGGGGTCCTCCTCGACGCAGACGACGGGTATGCCCAGTTCGCGGAGGCGGGCGAGGACGCGGGTGCCCACCTTGCCGAGGCCGAGCAGCACGACATGGTCGTCGAGGCCCCGGGGCGGGCGGCGCAGGGTGGTGGCGGAGCGGAAGGAGCCGAGGGCCTCCAGGACGGCGGCGACCATGACCGGGAGCAGGAGGAGTCCGGCGAGACCGGCGAGGAGTTGCAGGACCTGGCGGTCGGTGGGGCCGTCGACGGCGGGTTCGTTGATGGCGAACAGGTCGAGGAGGGTGATGTAGGCGGCGTTCAGGGGGTGGGTGTCCTGGGTGATCCAGGCGGTGACGGCGAGGGCGGTCACGGCGAGCGCGAAGCCCGCGAGCGACCAGCGGACGCGTCGGGAGAAGAGTTCGCCGACGGGGAGCGCCGCGGCGCTGAGCCGCCGGGGCGGGCCGGTGGGTCCGGTCGGGGAGACCGTCTCCAGGACGATCGCGCCGCGGCCGGAGGCGGCGGCGACCTCCTCGTCGTCCGGCAGCAGCCTCGGTCCCTGGACGCCGCTGGCGTCGGTGCCCTCGGCGCCCGCCGGGTCGGTGGTGGTGGAGGAGAGCAGGGCGAGGGTGCACAGGCCCGGTTCGGCGCTCTCGCCCGGGGCCGGCGGGGGCCGCTCGGCGGCGCGCAGGAGCAGTCCGTCCGCCTGGACGATCTTGCTGGTGCCGGCGGCGGCGGTGGCGGCCAGCGCGGGGGCCGCGGTGTCGGCGTCGGAGAGGACGACGGTGAGCGATTGGGCGTCGGCCGGGCCGACCCCGGCCACCTGCGCCGCCTGGTCCAGCAGATCGGCCAGGTACTGCCCCAGTTTGCGGTTGTAGAGCCGGATCACCAGGCGCAGCCGGGGGTTGAGCCGGCGGGCCGCCATCGCCGCCCGGATATTGGTCTCGTCGTCCTCGTGGACCAGCGCGAGCGCGTCGGCCCGCTCCACTCCCGCGCCGCGCAGCGCGCCGGAGTCGGGCGTCTCGCACTCCACCACGCGCAGTGCGCCCGGCCGGGGTTCGGGCGCGAGGCCCGCGTCCGGGGTGAGGAGGGTCACCCGCTGCCGGTAGAGGCTGTGCAGTTCGGCGGCGAGACGGAGCGCGAGGGCGTCGTCGCCGCTGACGACCATCCGACCGGCGGTGGGCGGGACTTGGTGATGTCGCGTCGGGGAATCCACTGGGACAGCATGCCGTGCGGGGGTGGCCGGGGGGCGCGTGATCACGGGCGGGGGCGGGGCCCGGTCGCGGGTGGTGCTGTTGCGAGGGCCGGGGCGCACGGTCGCGCGCCGGGCCGGCGCGAGGCGGGCCGACGTGCGAGGCGGGCGAATGGGTGACGCTTTGTCCGATTTGCGGGGCGCTCGGGGCGGCGGCCCGACGGGGAGGCCGTACGGGGCCCGCCCCCGCCGGGACAGTGCCCGACACCCGTACGGCGGCCTCCCGTTTGACGGGCCGAACCCCCCGACGGATCGTCAAAGGGCGGCGCGAGGGAGTACGAGGTCTTCACCCGAACGCCACCCCCGGCGCGCAACTCATCTCATATCTGAGATAGCCTCAACCGCATGGCAGACGACTACCTCGAACGCATCGGCAAGCTCATCCGTGACGCCCGGCAGCATCGCGGCTGGACTCAGACGCAACTGGCCGAAGCTCTCGGCACCAGTCAGAGCGCAGTCAACCGCATCGAACGCGGTAACCAGAACATCAGCCTTGAGATGATCGCACGCATCGGCGAAGCGCTCGACAGCGAGATCGTGTCCCTCGGCTACGCCGGTCCCATGCATCTGCGCGTGGTCGGCGGACGCCGCCTCTCGGGTGCGATCGACGTCAAGACGAGCAAGAACGCGTGTGTGGCGCTGCTCTGCGGCACGCTCCTCAACAAGGGGCGTACGGTCCTGCGCCGGGTCGCGCGCATCGAGGAGGTCTTCCGTCTGCTGGAGGTCCTCAACTCCATCGGCGTCCGGACCCGCTGGATCAACGAGGGCGTCGACCTGGAGATCGTGCCGCCGGCCGAACTCGACATGGACGCCATCGACGCCGAGGCCGCGCGCCGGACCCGGTCGATCATCATGTTCCTCGGGCCGCTGCTGCACCGGCTGGACGTCTTCAAGCTGCCGTACGCGGGCGGCTGCGACCTCGGCACCCGCACCATCGAGCCGCACATGATCGCGCTGCGCCGCTTCGGTCTGGACATCACCGCGACCGAGGGACTCTACCACGCCGAGGTCGAGCGGGACACCGCCCCGGACCGGCCCATCGTCCTGACCGAGCGCGGCGACACGGTGACCGAGAACGCGCTGCTGGCCGCCGCCCGCCACGACGGCGTCACGGTGATCCGCAACGCGTCGTCCAACTACATGGTCCAGGACCTGTGCTTCTTCCTGGAGGCCCTGGGCGTACGGGTGGAGGGCGTCGGCACCACCACCCTGACCGTGCACGGCGTGCCCACCATCGACGTCGATGTGGACTACTCCCCCTCCGAGGACCCGGTCGAGGCGATGAGCCTGCTGGCCGCCGCCGTCGTGACGGAGTCCGAGCTGACCATCCGGCGGGTGCCGATCGAGTTCCTGGAGATCGAGCTGGCGGTCCTGGAGGAGATGGGCCTCGACCACGACCGCTCCTCGGAGTACACCGCCGACAACGGCCGCACCCGGCTGGTCGATCTGACCGTGCGCCCCTCCAAGCTGGAGGCGCCCATCGACAAGATCCACCCCATGCCGTTCCCCGGTCTGAACATCGACAACGTCCCGTTCTTCGCGGCGATCGCGGCGGTGGCCCAGGGCCAGACCCTCATCCACGACTGGGTCTACGACAACCGCGCCATCTATCTCACCGACCTCAACCGCCTCGGCGGCCGGCTCCAGCTGCTCGACCCCCACCGCGTCCTCGTCGAGGGCCCCACCCGCTGGCGCGCCGCCGAGATGATGTGCCCGCCCGCCCTCCGCCCCGCCGTGGTGGTCCTGCTGGCGATGATGGCCGCGGAGGGCACCTCCGTCCTGCGCAATGTGTACGTCATCAACCGGGGTTACGAGGAGCTGGCCGAGCGGCTGAACTCGGTGGGCGCGCAGATCGAGATCTTCCGCGACATCTAGCGTCCGGACGCCGCCGCACTCCTTCCGACCCGCCGGAAACGGGCTGGCCGGGGGTGCGGCGGCGTCTGCGTGACCTCTCCGGCGACTTCGCTCCCGGGCCCCGCCCCGTACCCCCGCGATCGCTCAGGGATCGTCGGCGATCAGGATCCGGGCCGTGGCCGCCGTGCCCAGGAGTCCGATTCCCGTGATCACGAAGATCCCGCTCGTCCCGATGCTGGCCGTGAACGCGCTGAGGACGGCCGGGATCACCGACTGGCCGACGCGATTGCCGCTCAGTCGCAGGGCGAGCCAGGTGGAGGTGGTGCCGGCGGGGGCCGCCGCGGTCACGATCGTCATCGAGAGGGGCTGGCCGATCCCGAGGGCGAATCCGGCGACGGCGAGAAGGATCCCCGCGACCGCCACCGGTCCCGGAAGGGCGAGGGCGGCCACGGCCAGACCGGCGGCGATCGTGGAGAGATGGGCGAGCCGGTTCCGTCCGACCCGGGCGGTCAGCCGTGCCAGGCCCAGTCGGGAGGCCATCGTCGCGGCAGCCCGCACGGCGAGCAGCACACCGATGGTCGCGGACGGGATCTCCCGTTCCACCCCGAGGGCGGGGAGATAGACCTGGATCAGGTCGACCGCCGCCAGTACGAGCATGCTGAGCAGCATGGCCCCCGTCATGGTGCGCCGGGTCGCCCGGGGCACGCGGAGGGCGGACCGCAGGGTACCCCCGTCGCCGGGGCGGCGGTCCGCCTTCCGCGCCGACGGCAGCAGACCGGTCACGGCGAGCAGGACCGCGCAGGTGACGGTGTAGATGACGAAGAGGAGCCCGGTGTCCGGGAGGACCGCGCTCCCCCCGACGACCGACAGCACCAGCGGGGCCGCCGCCTGGCCCAGGGATCCCACGAAGGTGTACGTGCCGAAGGCGGAGTCCAGCCGTTCCCGCCCCAGCTCGGCCACGAGCGTCTGCTGGCCGACGATCGCGAGCAGATGCCCGAGACCGACGACGGCGTTCCAGATCAGCAGACTCGCCAGGCTCCCCGACCACAGATGGATCCCCAGGCCCGCCCCGGTCATCAGCGCGCCGCCGATGAGAAGGCTCGGCAGCACATGTCCGCGGTCGTTCCAGCGGCCGACGGACACGGCGACGACGAGCGGTATGAGGGCGAAGCTCGCGGCGATCAGGCCCACCAGCTCCGGATCCACCCCCAGCTCGATCGCGCGATAGGCCGACGTGGGCCGGACGATGTACGCGGCGAGCTGGAGGAGGAACGCGTGGCAGAGGAGGGCGGCGGGGGATTTCAACGGTCCGAGGGCTCCCGGACGCCGGAGACCCCGTCGTCACGGTGACCGTCACCCCGGGTGTCGCCACCGCTGTCGCCACCGCTGTCGCGGCCGGTCCCGGCGCGCGCCCGGTCGTCCGGGCCCGTCCCGTTCCCGCCCCGTTCCGACCCCGCCCCGGCGGCGGACCGTTCGGCGCCCGCCCCCACGAGGGAGTCGTCCCGGCCGGTCCCGGCGGAGTCCTGACCCGTCCCGGCCGGGGACTCGCCGTGCCCGGACCCGCCGGGCGTACCGTCGTGGCCCGCCCCGCCGGCCGGGTCGGCGGGCCCGGATCCGCCCGTCGCGCCGTTCGCCGCCGACCTGCGCAGCAGAAACCCTCCGAGGAGGACGACGGCCAGCGTCAGGTACACGACGATCGTGAACGGCGTCGACACGAGGGTCGAGATGTCGCCGCCGGCGATGTCGAGCGCCCGGCGCAGCTGGACCTCCGCGAGGGGGCCGAGAATCGCGCCCACGATCATCGGAGAGACGGGGAAGCCGAACCGGCGCATGAGATAGCCCGCGACGCCGAAGAAGAGCAGTACTCCGACATCGAACGCGCTGCCGTTCACGGCGTAGGTGCCGAGCAGCGCGAAGACCATGATCCCGGCGAAGAGATAGGGCTTCGGGATCTTGAGGATCTTCACCCAGAGGCCGATGAGCGGCAGATTCAGACCGAGCAGGATGACGTTCGCGATGAGCAGGCTGGCGATGAGTCCCCAGACCAGCGCCGACTGGGTGTCCAGCAGCTGCGGGCCGGGCTGGATGCCGTACTGCTGGAAGGCGACGAGGATGACGGCCGCCGTCGCGGAGGTCGGGATGCCGAGGGTCAGCAGGGGGACGAGGGTGCCGGCGGCGTTGGCGTTGTTCGCCGCCTCCGGTCCCGCCACTCCCTCGATCGCGCCCTGTCCGAACTCCTTCGGGCGCTTCGACAGCTTCCGTTCGAGGGTGTACGAGAGGAAGGTCGGTATCTCGGAGCCGCCGGCGGGGATGACGCCGAGCGGGAAGCCGATGGAGGTGCCGCGCAGCCAGGGCCGCCAGGCGCGCCGCCAGTCGTCGCGCGTCATCCAGTGCTTGCCCTTGCGGACGGGCATGATGTCGAAGCGGCTCGACGTCTGGTGGGCGGCGACGTACAGCACCTCGCCCAGCGCGAAGAGCGCGACGATGAGCACGACCGTGTCGATGCCGTCGAGGAGGGCGACCTGTTCGAAGGTCAGCCGCTGCTGGCCGCTCTGGAAGTCGAGTCCGACGAGTCCGACGGTCAGACCGAGCGCCATCGAGACGAGTCCGCGCAGCGGTGAGCTGCCGACGAGGGCGCTGACGGTGAGGAAGGCGACCACCATGAGCGCGAAGTAGTCCTGGGCGCCGAGCTGGATCGCCACCTTGACCATCCAGGGCGCGAAGAACGCCAGCAGCAGGGTGGCGATGGTGCCCGCGATGAACGATCCGATGGCGGCGGTGGCCAGGGCGGCGGCGCCCCGGCCCTTGCGGGCCATCTTGTTGCCGTCGATGGCGGTGATGACCGAACCGGACTCACCGGGGGTCTTCAGCAGGATCGCCGTGGTCGATCCGCCGTACATGGCGCCGTAGTAGATGCCGGCGAACATGATGAACGCGCCGGCCGGCTCCAGCCCGTAGGTCATCGGCAGGAGCAGGGCGATGGTGAGCGCCGGGCCGATGCCGGGCAGTACGCCGATGAGCGTGCCGACGACGGTGCCGATCAGCGCGAAGAGCAGGTTCTCGGGGGTGATCGCGAGCGAGAGCCCGTGCAGAAGTCCTTCCCAGCCCGACATCAGAGGACCCCTTCCAGGACACCGGCGGCCAGCGAGATGCCGAGGGCGCGCGTGAAGACGAGATAGACCACGATCGACAGGACGACCGCGATCGCGGCGGACTTGAGGTGGCTCCGGGCCCCGCAGGCCCAGGCCGTGAGCCAGAACGCCAGCGCGGAGACGATGACGTAGCCGAGGGTGTCGACTCCGGCGATGAAGATCAGCACCGCGCCCGCGCAGACGGCGAGGGGGACCCACCGGGTGCTGCGGACGTCGACGTCGCCCTCCGCCTCATCGGCCTCTCCGCGTCTGCCGCGCGCCACCTGCACGCCGAGCGCCAGGGAGAGCGTGATGAGCAGGACGCCGACCACTTTGGGCATGAAGCCGGCTCCGACTCCCGACGCGGACGTCGAGGTGGCCTGTCCCAGGCCGTCGAGCAGCGTGACCACCCCGATGGTGAGGAGTCCGGCCGTCACGCCCCACTCGCCCAGCGCCACGCCTCGGTGGTCGCGGGGCCCGGGAGAGGCGGGTTCGGGCGGTGTCGGGTGGGTGCTCATGGGTGTGCCTTTCTCACGCCGGGCGGTGGGCGCCCGCGTACGGCGGGCGCCCACAACGGGTTTCAGTTCACTTCTTGGAGAGGCCGAGGCCGTCGAGAACCCCCTTGACCCGGGTGTTCTCCTCCTTCAGCCAGGTCGCGAACTCGTCGCCGGCGATGAAGTTGTCGTTCCAGGCGTTCTTCTGGAGGGTGTCCTTCCAGCCCTGCGAGGCGTGCATCTTCTTGAGCGCCTCGACCTGCTGGGTCTTGAGCGCCTCGTCCATCCCGCCCGGGGCCATCATCGAGCGCCAGTTCTGGAATTCGAGGGACTTGTCGACGTCGGCGGCGGTCTGGGCGAACTCGACCCCGTCGACGGGCTGCGGCGACGACACGAGGAGGCCGTTCATCGTGCCCTCCTTGATCTGCGCGGAGAACTCGCTGAGGCCCGAGACGCCCGCCTGGACCTTGCCGCCGAGGATCGCCGTGGTGGCCTCGCCGCCGCCGCTGTACGGGACGTAGTTGACGTCGGCGGGCTTGACGCCGTAGTGCTCGGCGAGCAGTCCGATGAAGATGTGGTCGGCGCTGCCGGCGGAGCCGCCCGCGATCGAGACCGACTTGGGGTCCTTCTTGATCGCCTTGAAGAGGTCCTCGACCGACTTGTAGGGCGAGTCCTTGGGCGTGACGATGACCTCGTACTCGCCCATGAGACGGGCGAGCGGGGTGAGGTCGTCGAGAGTGACGTCGGTGCCGTTGCTGATGACACCGCTCATCATGGCCAGACCCGAGGCTATCCACAGGTCCTTCTTGCCCTTCTGGGGCGCGACCTGGGCGAGAGCGACGGTGCCCGAGGCGCCGGGGACGTTCTTGACCTCGGGCGACTTCGCGAGCTTGGCGGATCTGAGCGAGTCCTGCACCGCGCGGGCGGCCTGGTCCCAGCCGCTGCCGGGCGCGGCGGGGGCGATGATCTCGATCCGGTCGAGCGTCTGAAGCTGCTTGCCCCCCTTGGGCTTGTCGCCCGAGGAGGAGTCGTTGCCGCTGCCGCATGCGCTGAGGGCAAGGACAGCGGCCGCTGAGGCAGCGACGATGCGGGTGATCTTCATGGAGACGGCCTTGTCTCTGAGGACGGAGTGTCTTTGGGAGACGGAATGTATACAGACCAGGGGGTGCCCACAAGAGTCTGTACGGATACAAGGTGATCTCGTGACCGAGAGGCCAACTCATGTATACACTCCGCCTATGTCGACCACTTCTCCCACAGCCGCGGAACGGGCCTACGAGCAACTGCGGTCGGAAATACTCGATGGCTCCCTGGCCCCCGGCGCGCCTCTGTTAGAAGTCGAACAGTCGGAACGTCTCGGGGTCTCCCGCACTCCGGTACGCGAGGCCCTGCGCCGGCTCGGCGCGGAGGGGCTCGTCGAGCCGTCGGGAAAACGGGGCCTCGTGGTCACCCAGATCGACCACCACGATCTGCGCAGCCTCTTCGAACTGCGCGCCTGCCTGGAGTCCCAGGCCGCCCAGCTCGCCGCCGTCCGCGGCGAACCCGCCGTCTTCGCCTCGTTCGGGGACGAGTTCACCCGGTGGCACGGCCTCTTCCGGGGCCCCGCCGTCTCCGAGGAGCAGGTGAGCGACTACTTCACGCTCATCCGCCGCTTCGACAGCGCGATCGGCGCGGCCACGGACAACTCCTTCCTCTCCGACGCGATCGAGAACCTGCGGACCCATGTCGCCCGGGTGCGCAGGATGGCCGGGCACTCCCGGGCCCGGCTGGAGGCCTCCGCCTCCGAGCACTCGCTGATCGCGCGGGCCATCGCCCGCGGCGACGCGGCGCTCGCCCTCCACGCCACGCACGTCCATCTGCACAACAGCGTCGAACACTTCCGGCAGTCCTGGCGCCCCGCCGAGCGGGACGCGCCCGAGGGACCCCGCCCGACCACAGCAACGGAGTCGCCCCGATGAAGAACCATCTCGTCCGATCCCACCGCAGTGAGGAGAACCTCCCCCGCGAGGAGCAGCTGGCCTGGAAGATGGCGCAGGTGGCGACGGACCCGGTCGAGGTCACCGAGCCCGTCGTCGAGATGATCGTCAATCGATTCATCGACAACGCCGCCGTGGCGGCCGCCTCCATAGGCCGCTCGGCCCCGTCGTCGGCGCGCGCCCAGGCGCTCTCGCACCCGCCGAGCCACGGCGGCGCGGGGGCGACGGTCCTCGGACTGGCGCCGGGCACGCGCACGAGCCCCGAGTGGGCCGCGTACGCCAACGGGGTCGCCGTCCGCGAACTCGACTACCACGACACCTTCCTCGCCGCGGACTACTCGCACCCCGGCGACAACATCCCGCCGGTCCTCGCCGTCGCGCAGCACACCGGCCGGGACGGGCGCGCGCTCGTACGCGGCATCGCGACGGGGTACGAGCTGCAGATCGACCTGGTGCGCGCGATCAGCCTGCACCGGCACAAGATCGACCACATCGCGCACCTCGGCCCGTCGGCCGCGGCGGGCGTCGGAACGCTGCTCGGTCTGCCCGCCGAGGTGATCCACCAGGCCATCGGCCAGGCGCTGCACACCACGACGACGACCCGGCAGTCCCGCAAGGGCGAGATCTCGTCGTGGAAGGCGTACGCGCCCGGCTTCGCGGGCAAGCTGGCGGTCGAGGCCGTGGACCGCGCGATGCGCGGAGAGACCAGCCCGGCCCCGGTCTACGAGGGCGAGGACGGCGTCATCGCCTGGCTGCTCGACGGTCCGGAGGGGCGTTACGAGGTGCCGCTGCCCGGCGCGGGGGAGCCCAAGGAGGCGATTCTGCTCAGCTACACGAAGGAGCACTCCGCGGAGTACCAGGCCCAGGCCTGGATCGATCTGGCGCGGAAGCTGCTGCGCGAGCACCCGGACGCGGCGGATCCGGCCAAGGTCGAGAGCATCGTCGTCCACACCTCGCACCACACGCACTACGTCATCGGCTCGGGCGCGAACGACCCGCAGAAGTACGACCCGGCCGCCTCGCGCGAGACGCTCGACCACTCGCTGCCCTACATCCTCGCCGTCGCCCTCCAGGACGGGCGCTGGCACCATGTCGACTCGTACGCCCCCGAGCGGGCCTCGCGCCCCGACACCGTCGCGCTGTGGCAGAAGATCACCACGGTCGAGGACCCGGTGTGGACGGACCGGTACCACGCGGGCGGCGACAGCCAGTCGTACGGCGGCCGTATCGTCGTGACGCTCAAGGACGGCCGTACCGTCGAGGACGAGATCGCCGTCGCGGACGCGCACCCCGCCGGGGCCCGCCCCTTCGCGCGGGAGGACTACGTCGAGAAGTTCCGCACCCTCGCGACGCCCGTGCTGGGCGAGGTCGAGGTGAAGCGGTTCCTCGATCTGGCGCTGCGGCTGCCGGAACTCGGGGCGGACGAGGTCCGGGAGCTGACCTTCGTCGCCCTGGCGGGGCAGGCGCCGGCCACGGGCCGGCCCGGAATCTTCTGAGGAGACGCGATGCTCTACACGACGCGAACCGACACCGACAAGCGCCGGGCCTTTCGCCGGCGGCTGGACTCCGGCGAACTGCTGCGCCTGCCGGGCGCCTTCAATCCGCTCTCGGCACGGCTGATCGAGCGCCGCGGCTTCGACGGCGTCTATGTGTCGGGCGCGGTGCTCAGCGCCGACCTCGGCCTTCCGGACGTCGGGCTGACCACGCTCACCGAGGTCGCCGGGCGTACGCGCCAGATCACCCGGGTCACCGATCTCCCCGCGCTCGTGGACGCCGACACCGGGTTCGGGGAGCCGATGAACGTCGCGCGCACCGTCCAGGAGTTCGAGGACGCGGGTCTCGCGGGTCTGCACATCGAGGACCAGGTGAATCCGAAGCGCTGCGGCCATCTCGACGGCAAGCAGGTCGTCGACGCCGGGACGGCCGTACGCCGGATCCGGGCGGCCGTCGACGCCCGGCGCGACCCCGACTTCCTCATCGTGGCGCGTACCGATGTGCGCGCGTCCGAGGGTCTGGAGGCGACGATCGAGCGGTCGCGGCGGCTGGTGGACGCCGGGGCGGACGCGGTCTTCCCGGAGGCGCTGCGGACGCTGGAGGAGTTCTCCCGGGTGCGCGCCGCGCTCGATGTGCCGCTGCTCGCGAACATGACCGAGTTCGGCAAGAGCGATCTCTTCACCGTCGACCAGCTCAGGGACGTCGGGGTCAACATCGTGATCTGGCCGGTCTCGCTGCTGCGGATGGCCATGGGGGCCGCGGACCGGGGTCTGAGCACCCTGCTGGACCAGGGTTCGCTGACGAACCGGCTCGACGAGATGCAGCACCGGCGCGATCTGTACGACCTCGTGGACTACGAGGGGTACAACCGCTTCGACTCCTCCGTCTTCGACTTCCGGCTGGACGCGAGCTGATCGTCGTCGAGTCCGTGCCGCCGGTCACGGGTTCGGACGGGCCTCGTCCGGACCGGTGGCGGCGGCGCGGGCGCGGCGTCCGCCGCGGCCGGGAGCGCCTCGGCGCTCAGCCGTCCGGCGCGGGATCGCCCCGCAGCCGTTCCAGGTCGGAGGGTCTGACCTGGATGACCACCAGGGCGATCACCGCCGCGACCACCGTGAAGATCGCGGCCACGATGAACGCCGCCGAGATGCCGCTCGCGAGCACCTGATCGCCCCACGGCGGCGGCAGCAGCCCGGTCCGCCGGAATTCGAGCCGCTCCGCCGGGGTCGCCCGCAGCAGGAACCTCGGGATCTCCTCCTGGGCGGAGTTGCGGCTCGCCGTGCCGAACACCGTCACCAGGATGGACAGTCCCAGCGAGCCGCCGATCTGCTGCATGGCGGCGAGCAGACCGGAGGCCGCGCCGGACTCCCGGCGGGCCACCCCGGAGAGCGCCGTCAGGGTCAGCGAGACGAACTGCATGCCCATGCCCAGGCTGAAGACCAGCATCGGCCCGAGGATGCTGCCCAGATAGGTGGAGTGCACATCGGTCAGGGTCAGCCAGCTGAGCCCGGCGGCGGCCAGCAGCGCCCCGCTCACCATGAAGGGCTTGGGGCCGTAGCGCGGCAGCAGCCGGGAGGTGACGGTGGCCCCCAGCGCGATGATGACGCTCACCGGCAGAAACGCGAGTCCGGCCTCCAGCGGGCTGAAGCCCAGCACGTCCTGGACGAACAGGGTCAGGAAGAAGAACATGCCGAAGATCGCGGCGGCCAGGCTCAGCATGATCCCGTAGGTGCCCGCCCGGTTGCGGTCGCGGAACATGTGCAGCGGCGTGATCGGCTGCCGGGAGCGCCGCTCGATCAGCACGAAGAAGCTGAGCAGCACCGCGGCGGCGGCGAACGAGGCGAGGGTCGTCCGGTCGCCCCAGCCGTGCTGGCCGGCCCGGATGAAGCCGTAGACGAGCGAGACCATGCCGAGGGTGGAGGTGAGCGCGCCGGCCAGGTCGAAGCGTCCGGGGTGGCGCTCGGACTCCTCGATGTGGCGCGGGGTCGCCAGCAGGATCAGCGCGGCGAAGGGGACGTTGACGAAGAACACCCAGCGCCAGTCGAGCCACTCGACCAGCACCCCGCCCGCCAGCAGTCCGATCGCGCCGCCGCCCGCGGAGACCGCGGCGAAGACCCCGAACGCCCGGTTGCGCTCGGGCCCTTCCCTGAAGGTGGTGGTGATCAGGGCCAGCGAGGTCGGCGAGGCGATCGCGCCGCCCACGCCCTGGAGGGCGCGCGCGGCCAGCAGCTGGCCGGAGGACTGGGAGAGCCCGCCGAGCAGGGACGCGATCGCGAAGAGCGCCACGCCGAACATGAAGACCCGGCGGCGGCCCAGGATGTCGCCGGCCCGGCCGCCCAGGAGCAGCAGTCCGCCGAAGGTGAGGGTGTAGGCGCTGACCACCCACGACAGGCTGGTGGTGGAGAAGTCCAGCGCGGTCTGGATGTGCGGGAGCGCGATGTTCACGATGGTGATGTCGAGGACCACCATCAGCTGCGAGGCCGCGATGACCAGGAGTGCGACGCCATGGCCGCCGCCCGGGGCCGGGGCGGCGACCGGGGCGGTGGCCGGGTCCGGTCGTGGAGTCGTCATGGCGGTTCGCACACAGGCGTCGGGGCGGGCGGACGAGGGTGTCCGCCGCCGTCCCGTCCTTCGACCGTAGACCCAGGCGGAACGGGCCACCAGTCGATCTCCCGGCGGTCCGAGCGGCACGGGCGCGGTACGAGCGATACCGGCGCGGTACGAGGGGTTCGGCCCGGGTACGAGCGATACCGGCGCGGTACGAGGGGTTCGGCCCCGGTACGAGCGGCGCGGGCGGCCGTCAGGGCAGCACGGCCGTGCCGTCCAGTTCGACCAGGGCCCGTTCGTCCCAGAGCCGGGCCACGCCGACGACGGCCATCGCGGGATAGTCGCGGCCCGCCAGCCGCCGCCAGATCCGGCCGAGTTCACCGGCGTGGGCGCGGTAGTCGGCGACATCGGCGGCGTACACCGTGACCCGGGCCAGGTCGTGCGGGGCCCCGCCCGCCGCCGCGAGGGCGGTGAGCAGATTGGCCAGGGCCGTTTCGAACTGTTCGGGCAGCGTCTCCCCGACCACCTCGCCCGCCATGTCCAGCGCGGTCTGCCCGGCGAGGAACACCAGCCGTGAGCCGGTGGCCGTGACCGCGTGGGAGAAACCGGAAGGGGGTGAGAGTTCGGCGGGGTTGAGGCGGTGCAGGCTCATACGACCTTCCCGTCCGGCTGGATGGCGTCCTCTGTGTTCTGGGCGTTCTGGGCGTCCTGGGCGTGCGGCCCTTCCGCGTACAGCCGCTCGGCGATGATCGGGCGCTGCGCGTCGGTCGCGCCCTCGTGGATCCGCGGGGCGCGCACCTCACGGTACAGACGCTCCGGCGGATGACCGCGTCGCAGCGCGCGGGCGCCGTGCGGCCGGACCGCGGTGTCCACCGCGTACCGCGCGGTCCCGGTGGCGGAGGGCTCGGCCGTCGCAAAGCGCCCGGGGACGTCCGCGGCCCCCGCGTCGCAGGCCGTCGCCGCCGTACACACGGCGGCCGGCGCACACCGACCGGCACCCCGTGCGGTCTGTTCCGGATCCGCCGTCCCGCACCCGCTCGCGGAAGGTCCCGGGGCGGTCGCCGCACGGCGGGCGGCCGGATTCCCGGGCGTACGACCTATGGTGATCACGTGGCCGACCAGCACTCTCCCCGCTCTCTGATCGTCACCCTCTACGGCGCGTACGGCCGCGAGCGGCCGGGGCCGCTGCCCGTCGCCGAACTCATCCGGCTGCTGGGCGCGCTGGGCGTGGACGCCCCGTCCGTACGGTCGGCGGTGTCCCGGCTGAAGCGGCGCGGGCTGCTGGAGCCCGCCCGCGCCGGGGACGGGACCGCCGGATACGCCCTCTCCCCCGACGCGCGCCAGCTGCTGGAGGACGGCGACCGGCGCGTCTACGACCGGCGGACCCCGCTGATGTCCGACGGCTGGGTCCTCGCGGTCTTCTCGGTGCCGGAGGCGGAGCGCGGCAAGCGCCATCTGCTGCGCTCCCGGCTGGGGCGGCTGGGCTTCGGCTCGGCCGCGCCGGGGGTGTGGATCGCCCCGGCGCGGCTGTACGAGGAGACCCGCCACACCCTGCGCCGGCTCCGGCTCGATCCCTATGTGGAGCTGTTCCGGGGGGAGCATCTGGGCTTCGCGGCGACGGCGGAGGCGGTGGCGGCCTGGTGGGACCTGGGCGCGATCGCCAAGCGGCACGAGGAGTTCCTGGACGCGCAGGAGCCGGTGCTGAGGGAGTGGACGTCGGGGCGGGAGCCCGAGCCGGAGGAGGCGTACCGGGACTATCTGCTCGCGCTGGACTCCTGGCGGCGGCTGCCGTACACGGATCCGGGGCTGCCGATGGAGCTGCTGCCCGAGGGGTGGCCCGGCGGGCGTTCGGCGGTGGTCTTCGGGGCGCTCCACGCCCTGCTGCGGGATCCGGGGGCGCGCTTCGCCCGGCTGTGAGCCGGGGCGGGCGGGACGGGCCCGGCGGATCCGGCCGGCCGCCGCCGCCCCGCCGCGAGTCCTCGGCGGGGCCGGCGGCGACCGCCCGGCGGGGCGCTCACCCGACGCGGGCGAGCGTCGCGACCAGCACCGCCTTGATGGTGTGCATCCGGTTCTCCGCCTCGTCGAAGACCACCGAGTGCTCGGACTCGAAGACCTCGTCCGTGACCTCCAGCTCGGTCAGCCCGTGCCGCTCGTGGATCCCGCGCGCCACGCTGGTGCCCAGATCGTGGAAGGCCGGCAGGCAGTGCAGGAACCGCACCCCCGGGTTCTCGGCGGCCCGGAGCACGTCCATGGTCACGGTGTACGGGCGGAGCGCCGCGATCCGCTCGTCCCAGACCTCCTTGGGCTCCCCCATCGACACCCAGACGTCCGTGGCGACGAAGTCCGCGCCCCGGACGCCCTCGGCGATGTCCTCGGTGAGGGTCAGCCGCGCGCCGCTGACCTCGGCGAGCGCGCGGGCCCGCGCCACGACCTCCTCGGCCGGCCAGTACGCGCGGGGGCCGACGATCCGTACGTCCATCCCGAGCAGCGCCCCGGTGACCAGATAGGAGTTGCCCATGTTGAGACGGGCGTCGCCGAGGTAGGCGTAGGCGATCTCCTGGAGGGGCTTGTCGCTGTGCTCGGTCATGGTGAGCATGTCGGCGAGCATCTGGGTGGGGTGCCAGTCGTCGGTGAGGCCGTTGTAGACCGGCACCCCGGCGAACTCCGCCAGCTCCTCGACCGTGGCCTGGGCGTCACCGCGGAACTCGATCGCGTCGAACATCCGGCCGAGCACCCGCGCGGTGTCCTTGGCGGACTCCTTGGTGCCGATGTGCGAGCCGGAGGGATCGATGTACGTGGTCGACGCGCCCTGGTCGGCCGCGGCGACCTCGAAGGCGCAGCGGGTGCGCGTCGAGGCCTTCTCGAAGATCAGCGCGATGTTCCGGCCGCGCAGCAGCGGGACCTCGGCGCCGGCCCGCTTGGCGGCCTTCAGGCGCGCGGCGAGATCGATCAGGCCGCGGAACTCCTCGGCCGTGAAATCCAGCTCCTTGAGGAAGTGGCGGCCTTCGAGATGTATCGCCATGGTGGCTGCTCCTGCGGTCGCGGATGCGGTGACCCGTGGAAGTCTATACGAGCACCCGCATCGATATACAGGCAATAGGCGAGATCCCTCCCTGGTCAGACCGCGTCCCGCTGCACCGGACAGCTCATGCAGCGCGGACCGCCCCGGCCCCGGCCCAGCTCGCTCCCGGGGATCTCGATCACCTCGACGCCCTGCTTCCGCAGATGCGTATTGGTAGTGACATTACGCTCATAGGCCACCACAACGCCGGGCTCGACGGCGAGCACGTTGCAGCCGTCGTCCCACTGCTCCCGCTCCGCCGCGTGCACGTCCTGGGTCGGGGTCAGCACCCGGATCTCCTTCAGCCCCAGCGCGGCGGCGATCGCGCTGTGCATCCGCTCCGGCGGATGGTCGCTCACCCGCAGCCCCCGCACCCCCTCGGCGGGCTCGATCGTGTACGAGCGGAGCATGCCAAGACCCGCGTACTGGGTGAAGGTGTCCGGGCCGACCATCGTCATCACCGTGTCGAGATGCATGAACGCCCGCCGCTTCGGCATGTCCAGGGCCACGATGGTGCGCGCCGACCCGGCCGCGAAGAGCCCCCGGGCGAGCATCTCCACCGCCTGCGGCGTGGTCCGCTCGCTCATGCCGATCAGCACCGCGCCGTGCCCGATCACCAGCACATCGCCGCCCTCGATGGTGGAGGGGTAGTCGTCCTGCCCCTCCGACCAGTGGTGGAACTCCCCGGCGAGCGGGCCGGTGAAGAGCGGATGGTGCTTGTAGATCGCCTCGAAGTGGACCGTCTCGCGCTGCCGGGCGGGCCAGCGCATCGCGTTGATGGAGACGCCGTCGTAGATCCAGGCGGAGGTGTCGCGGGTGAAGATGTGATTGGGGAGCGGGTCGAGCAGGAAGTCGTCCAGGTCCATCACATGGAAGCGGACCGAGGTCGGCTCGGGGTGCCGGGCGAGGAACTCGCGCTTGGTCATCCCGCCGACCAGCGCCTCCACCAGATCCGCGGTGGGCAGTTCGTCGAAGGCGGATCGGAGGTGGTCGGTGGCGAGCGGCCCGTACTCCTTCTCGTCGAAGACCCGGTCCAGCACGAGTCTTCGCGCGACCGGGACCTCCAGCGACTCACGGAGCAGATCGCCGAAGAGATGGACCTCGACGCCCCGGTCGCGCAGGACGTCCGCGAAACCGTCGTGCTCCTGCCGGGCGCGCCGCACCCAGAGCACATCGTCGAAGAGCAGAGCGTCCTTGTTGGTCGGCGTGAGGCGCTTCAGCTCCAGATCGGGCCGGTGCAGTATGACCCGGCGCAGCCGCCCGGTCTCGGAGTCGACGTGGAATCCCATGTCCCCATCCTCACCGCGCGGCACGCCCTTCACCCGGCGAACCGCGAGAGCGTCCCGCCCCGGCGCGGCCGGACCGGCCGCGCCCCCGCCCGTACGCGGCCCCCGGCCGGGGCGCGCCGCGCGGGCGGGGCGGCGGCTCACAGCCGGGGGTCGACCGGCTCCGACTCCAGGGCCAGCACGGCGAAGACCGCTTCGTGGACCCGCCACAGCGGCTCCTCGTCGGCCAGCCGGTCCAGCGCCTCCAGGCCGAGCGCGTACTCCCGCAGCGCCAGCGACCGCTTGTGGTGGAGATACCGGTCGCGCAGCCGCTCCAGCCGGTCCGGGCGGGTGTACTCGGGGCCGTAGACGATCCGCAGATACTCCCGGCCCCGGACCTTGACGCCCGGCTGCACCAGCCGGCCCTTCCCGTCCCGGGCGAGCGCCTGGAGGGGTTTGACGACCATGCCCTCGCCGCCCCGGGCGGTCATCTCCAGCCACCAGTCGACCCCGGACCGCACGGACTCCTCGTCGCCGGTGTCCACCACCAGCCGGCGGGTGACCCGGAGCAGACCGGTGGGGTCGTGCTCCACCAGCCGGTCCAGCCAGGCGAGCTGCCGGTCGTGCGGCTCGGCGGCGAGCGAGCGCCCCGGCGCGGCGAGGATCTGGAAGGGCGCGAGCCGCACCCCGTCCAGGCCCTCGGTGGGCCAGCAGTAGCGCCGGTACGCCTCGGTGAAGGCGGCGGCGTCGGCGGCCCGCTCCCGCTGCTCGGCGAGGAGTCCCTCGACCTCCACACCGCGCGCGACGGCGGCTTCGAGGGCCGCGGCGGCCTCCGGGAGGACGGCTCCCGCGGCGGCGCCGACCGCCGCGTACTGCGAGCGGAGCAGCCCGGACGCCTTCAGGGACCACGGCATCAGCTCGGCGTCGAGCAGCAGCCAGCCGCCCGTCCCGGAGCCGGGCGCGGCGAGTTCGTCCCAGAGCCCGGCGGCGGTGACGGCCGCCCTGAGCCGGCCGAGGATCTCCTCGGTGACGCTCTCGTCGTCGAAGAACGGCCGGCCGGTACGGGTGTAGAGCGCGCCGGTGGGTCCGTCGACGCCGAAGCGCTCACGGGCCGCGTCGGCGTCGCGGCACACCAGCGCCACCGCCCGCGAGCCCATGTGCTTCTCCTCGCAGACGACACGGGCGACGCCGTCCGCGCGGTACTGCGCGAACGCCTCCGCCGGGTGCTCCAGATAGCCGTCCTCCTTCGAGGCGGCGGTGGGGGCCATCGTCGGCGGCAGATAGGGCAGCAGCCGGGGGTCGACCGCGAACCGGCTCATGACCTCCAGCGCGGCCGCCGCGTTCTCCTCGCGGACGGCGACCCGGGCCAGGTGCCGGGTCTCCACGACCCGCCGGCCCCGTACGTCGGCGAGGTCCAGCGGGCGTCCCTCCCGGCTGCCCGGGGCCTCGGTGAGCAGCGGTCGGACCGGCTCGTACCAGACCTTCTCGGCGGGTACGTCGACCAGCTCGCGCTCGGGCCAGCGCAGGGCGGTCATCCGGCCGCCGAAGACGGCTCCGGTGTCCAGGCAGATGGTGTTGTTGATCCAGGAGGTGCTGGGCACGGGGGTGTGGCCGTAGACCACGGCGGCGCGTCCCCGGTACTCCTCGGCCCAGGGATAGCGCACGGGCAGGCCGAACTCGTCGGTCTCGCCGGTGGTGTCGCCGTAGAGCGCGTGGGAGCGGACCCGGCCGGAGGTGCGGCCGTGGTACTTCTCGGGCAGCCCGGCGTGGCAGACGACCAGTCTGCCGCCGTCCAGGACGTAGTGGCTGACGAGTCCGTCGATGAACTCGGCCACCCGCTCGCGGAAGACGGCGTCCTCCCGCTCCAGCTGCTCGACGGTCTCGGCCAGTCCGTGCGTCAGACGGACGTTGCGGCCCTTGAGATGACGGCCGAGCTTGTTCTCGTGGTTCCCCGGGACGCAGAGCGCGTGGCCCGCGGCCACCATGGACATCACCCGGCGCAGGACGCCGGGGCTGTCGGGGCCCCGGTCCACGAGGTCGCCGACGAAGACCGCCGTACGGCCCTCGGGGTGCACGCCGCCGCGGTAGCCCAGCTTGACGAGCAGGGTCTCCAGCTCGGAGCTGCAGCCGTGGACGTCGCCGATGATGTCGAAGGGGCCGGTCAGATGGGTGAGGTCGTTGTAGCGGCGCTCCAGGACGACCTCGGCCGACTCCGCTTCCTCCGCCCCGCGCAGGATGTGGACCTTGCGGAAGCCCTCGCGCTCCAGGCCGCGCAGGGAGCGGTGGAGTTCGCGCCGGTGGCGCTGGATGACATGGCGCGGCAGACCGGCCCGGTCGGGGCGGGCCGCGTTGCGCTCGGCGCACACCGCCTCCGGCAGGTCGAGCACGATGGCGATGGGCAGCACGTCGTGCTCACGGGCGAGGCGCACCAGCTGACGGCGGCTCTCGGGCTGCACATTGGTGGCGTCGACGACGGTGAGCCGTCCCGCCGCGAGCCGCTTGCCCGCGATGTAGTGCAGGACGTCGAAGGCGTCGCCGCTCGCGCCCTGGTCGTTCTCGTCGTCGGCGACGAGCCCCCGGCAGAAGTCGGAGGAGAGGATCTCGGTGGGCTTGAAATGACGGCGGGCGAAGGTGGACTTGCCGGATCCGGTCGCGCCGACGAGGACGACGAGGGACAGATCGGTCACCGGGAGCACGCGCTTCGCCGGAGCGGTGGTGGTGGTCGTGTTCGTGGTCCCGGTCATGCGGCCTTCGCCTGCTTCTTCTGCTCGGTGTGCCGGGTGCGCCCGGTGTGGTCGGTACGCCCTGTGTGCTCGCTGTGGCCGGTGCGGCTGGCGTGGTCGGTACGACCCGTGTGCTCGCTGTGGCCGGTGTGCTCGCCCCGGGCGTCCTCGGGGGCTCTGTCCTGGGGCCGGGCGTCCTCGTGCTGTCGGGCGTCCTCGGGGGCCGGTCCGCCGCGCGCGCCGTCCACGCGGGTGAACACGCCCATCTGGGTGGGCGGTCCCACCTCGGGGTCGTCCGGGCCCACGGGCTCGAACACGACGGTGTACCCGTGCCGCCCGGCCACGGCGGACGCCCAGCCGCGGAACTCCGCCCGGGTCCACTCGAACCGGTGGTCGCCGTGGCGGGCGCGGCCCGCGGGCAGGGTCTCCCAGCGGACGTTGTACTCGACGTTCGGCGTGGTCACGATCACCGTGCCCGGCCGGGCGGACCCGAAGACGGCGTACTCCAGCGCGGGCAGCCGGGGCGGGTCGACATGTTCGACGACCTCGCTCAGCACGGCCGCGTCATAGCCCGTCAGCCGCTTGTCGGTATAGGTCAGCGAGCCCTGGGTCAGCGAGACCCGGGCCGCCTGGCGCGCGCCCAGTCCGCCGAGTCCCAGCCTCCGCTCGGCGGCGGCCAGCGCCCGCGCGGACACGTCGACGCCGACGATCTCGCCGAACCGGACGTCCTTGAGGAGCGCCTGCACCAGCTGGCCCTGTCCGCAGCCCAGGTCCAGGACCCGGCTCGCGCCGCTCTCGCGCAGCACCCGGAGAATCGCCTCGCGCCGCCGCACGGCGAGCGGGACGGGCGTCTCCTCGGTGTCGGCGCTCTCGTCGACGGCGTTGTCCACGTCCTCGACGACGAGATCGTCCGCCTCGGCCAGCCGGACCAGTTCGAGCCGTTCCGCGGCCTGCCGGGTCAGCACCCGGCGGCGGGCCAGATAGCGGCTGGTGATCAGCTCCTGCTCGGGGTGGCCGGCGAGCCAGCCCTCGCCCGCGCGGAGGAGTTTGTCGACCTCGTCGGGCGAGACCCAGTAGTGCTTGCTGTCGTCGAGGACCGGCAGCAGGACGTAGAGCTGGCGCAGGGCGTCGGCGAGCCGCAGCTCGCCCTCCAGCGCCAGCCGGACGTAGCGGGAGTCGCCCCACTCGGGGAATCGCTCGTCCAGCGGCACCGGGAGCGCCTCGACCGTGCTCCAGCCCAGCGGCCCGAACAGCCTCCGCACCAGATCGGCGCCGCCGCGCGCGGGCATCGCCGGGACCTCGATCCGCAGCGGCAGCGCGGCCTCGGCCCGGTCGGGGCGGGCGGCGCAGACACCGCGCAGGGCGGAGCCGAAGACGCTGCCGAGCGCGACGGAGAGCAGCGAGGAGGCCGCGTAGGGCCGGTCGTTGACGTACTGCGCGAGCGCCGCGTCGGGCGCGCCGCCCCTGCCCTTGGCCCTGCCCTTGGCGCGCCGCGCCAGCGCCACCGGATCGACCTCCAGGAGCAGCGCGGCGGTGCAGCGCTCCGCGGTCGCCTCGGGGTAGAAGACGTGCGCCGTTCCGTGCGCCGTGGAGAACCGCTGCGCCTTCTCGGGATGCTTGTGCAGCAGGAAGCCGAGGTCGGTGGCGGGCAGTTCGGGGGTGCCGGTCGTACTGATCGTCAAGAACACCGTTCGATTATGGCCGGATTCACCCACTCCGCCCAGGGATTTTCCGGTACGGACCGAGCGGGGCCCTTCGGGCGGATCGGGCCGGGCAGCCGGCGCCCCGGCGGGATCCGGCGGGACGGAGCCGGAGCGCCCGGCCGGATCAGGCGGGCGGAGGTGGAGCGCCAGGCCGGATCAGGCGGGCGGAGGTGGAGCGTCCGATCGGATCAAGCCGGGCAGGGATGGAGCGCCCGATCGGATCAAGCCGGGCGGGGGTGGAGCGCCCGGCCCAACGGCGGGGCAGGGGTGGTGCGCCCGATCGGATCAAGCCGGGTGGGGCGGGGCGGTGCCCTTCGGGCGGATCCGGGCGGCCAGCGCGGCGGTCTCCCGGGGGCCCACCCGGCAGCAGCCGCCGATCAGCCGGGTGCCCGCCGCCGCCCAGCGGGGTCCCGCGCCGGGGTCGAAGACGGACCCGCCCCGCCAGCGGCGCGCGGACTCGTCCCAGCGCTCCCCGCTGTTGGGGTAGACCACCACGGGTCCGGCGGTCACGGCCGCCGCGAGGGCGACGGCTCGCTCCGCCTCCGCCGGGTCGCAGCAGTTCACCCCGACGGCGATCACCTGATCGCGGCCCGCGGCCAGTTCGAAGGCGGCCGTCAGCGGCTGTCCCGCCCGGGTGCGCCCGCCGGCGACGGTGTACGAGAGCCACACCGGCACCCCGCAGCCCTCGGCCGCCGCGAGCATCGCCTCGGCCTCGTCGACGTCGGGGACCGTCTCCAGCGCGAGGACGTCGGGGCCCGCCGAGGCCAGCGCCTCGATCCTGGGCCGGTGGAACCGTTCCAGCTCGCGCGCCGAGAGCCCGTACCGGCCCCGGTACTCACTGCCGTCGGCGAGCATCGCGCCGTACGGTCCCACGGAGGCCGCGACCCACACCTCCGCCGGGCCCTCCCCGGCGGCGCGCGCCAGTCCGACGCCCCGGGCGAGGAGCGCGGCCGCCTCGGCGCGCCCGGCGCCCGCGCGGGCGAAGCCCTCGAAGGTGGCCTGGTAGGTGGCGGTGGTAAGGACCTGGGCGCCCGCCCGCGCGAAGGCCCGGTGCGCCCTCTCGATCTGTCCGGGGTCCTCCCTCAGCGGCCGGGCCGACCACAGACCGCCGGAGAGGTCGCAGCCCTGCGCCTCCAGCTGTCCGGAGAGCCCTCCGTCCAGGACGAGGGGGCCCTCGGCGAGGGCGGCGGCGAGCGCCCGGGCGGGCCGCACCGGACTCAGCCCAGCTGGGACTGGACCTGGGAGGAGATCAGCTCCAGATGGTCCAGATCGTCGAGGTCCAGCACCTGGAGGTAGATCCGGGACGAGCCGGTGGCGGCGTAGCGCCCGATCTTGTCGACCACCTCGGCGGGCGATCCGGCGAGCCCGTTGGTGCGCAGCTCGTCCGCCTCGCGGCCGATGGCGGCGGCACGGCGGGCGACCTCGGCGTCGTCCTTGCCGACGCAGACGACCAGCGCGTTGGAGTACACCAGGTCGTCGGCGGGGCGGCCGGCGCTCTCGGCGGCGGCCCGGACCCGGCCGAACTGCCGCTCGCTGTCCTCGATCGAGGCGAACGGGATGTTGAACTCGTCGGCGTACTGGGCGGCCAGCCGGGGGGTGCGGGTGGCCCCGTGCCCGCCGATCAGGACGGGCACCTTGCCGTTGACGGGCTTGGGCAGGGCGGGCGAGTCGGTGAGCCGGTAGTGGGCGCCCTCGTGGGAGAAGGTCTTCCCGGGCTCGGTGGCCCACAGTCCGGTGACGATCGCGAGCTGCTCCTCCAGCCGGGCGAACTTCTCCTTCGGGAAGGGGATGCCGTAGGCCTTGTGCTCCTCCTCGAACCAGCCCGCGCCGAGGCCCAGCTCGATCCGGCCGCCCGACATCTGGTCGACCTGGGCGACCTGGATGGCCAGCACACCCGGGAGCCGGAAGGTGCCCGCGGTCATCAGGGTGCCCAGCCGGATCCGGCTGGTCTCCCGGGCGAGGCCCGCCAGGGTGATCCAGGCGTCGGTGGGGCCGGGCAGTCCGTCGGCGGAGCCCATGGCCAGGTAGTGGTCGGAGCGGAAGAAGGCGTCAAAGCCGAGGTCCTCGGTGGCCTTGGCCACGGTGAGCAGGGTGTCGTAGCTCGCGCCCTGCTGGGGCTCGGTGAAGATTCGGAGATCCATGCTCCCATCCTGCACCGTTCACGCGCACTCGACCGCGCCGTCCTCGCCGTCCGGGCGGCCGCGTCCCCGTGCCCGCCGGGCGGCCCCGGGCGGGTCGGCGCGGGCGCGAGCGGGCGGGGAGGCGCCGTCCGGGGAGGACCGGACCGACGACCACGCGCCGGGAGGGCAGACGGCGGGCACTCGGCGAACCTGCACACGGCGGGCGCACGGCGAACCGGAACAACAGGCGGCGGGCGGCGACCGCACGGCCGACCGGCCGATGAGCCGCGCCGGGTGAGAACCGTCACCCCGGACCGCGCCGAACCACCGGCGGCGCACCGAACAGACCCGGCGCGCTCAGGACGGGCGCGCCGCCGAACCCGCCACGTCCGGCATCTCCAGCAGGGCCATCGGGTCGGCGGAGCCGCAGGAGCCGGGCGGCCCCGAGCCGTCCGCGGGCCGGGGCGCGCCGCGCGAGGCGGACGCTCCCTGGGCGCGGGAGACGCCCGCCCGACCGGACCACGCGACGCCCGCGCCGGACCGGCCCCGTCCCGTGTCGGGAGGGCGGCCGCGGCTCGTGTCGGGGGGCCGGCCGCGGCCCGCGTCCCGGACCGCTAGCTTGCGCAGCATGGTGCGGATCCGGTCGCTCGACTCGTCGGCCGCGTCCGTCGCCTCGACGCACTGCCAGTACAGCCCCTCCTCGTCGGTGGCGCACGCGACGGCGACGAGGGCGATGCCGACCTCGCCGAGGAGCGCTCCCAGCGCCAGCAGGGTCGCGCGGGTGTCGGCCATGCCGGAGAGCCGCGCCGCCCGGATGCCGCCGCTGCGCACACCCGGGTGGTCCAGCGCTCCCACTCCGCGTGCGCCGGTCTCGGCGAGCCCGCGCGCCTCGCCTCTCAGCTCGGGCGGCCCGTACACGGCGAGGCGACCGCCGATCGCCTGGGCGAGGGCCTGGGCCTGCCAGGCCTCCGCGACGATGTCCGGTACTGCCCGGCACTGCGCCAGCGTGTGCCGGCTCGCGAAGATGAGTCGCTCCGCATCCATGGACGGCGCCCCCGTTCGTACGACTTACTGCCCACTCATTCCATTACCCAGAGTGAGGCCACTTGAGCCCAAACGCCAGAGGAATTCGGGAATTTGTGGACAGCAAGTCGATTGTGGAGAGATCCATGACTCCATAGAGTGACATTTTCTTGATCGACGGGCCAGGAGGTCCGGTTTCTCCCTCTTCCCACCCCGAACTCACGTCACCGGGAAGCGGTTCTCATTTCGGTCGATCTTGTCGGAGAGCGCCTCCAGCGCGTCCACCCCGAGCACATCGCAGAGCTGGAGCAGATACGCGAGCACGTCCGCGACCTCGTCCCGCACCCGGTGCGCGGACTCCTCCTCGTCCATCACCCGCGCGGACTGCTCGGGGGTGAGCCACTGGAAGATCTCCACCAGCTCGGACGCCTCCACGCTGAGCGCAGCGGCGAGATTCTTCGGGGTGTGGAACCTCCCCCAGTCGCGCGCCCGCGCGAACTCCGCCAGTCTGCGCTGGAGCGCGGCCACGTCCGGCGGCCCGGACTCCCCCGGCCGCCCGTCACCGCGCCCCGGAACACCCCCGTCCGCCCCGGAGCCGCCGCCCGCCCGGCCCGGACCGCCCGGACCGGGCCCCCGCGCGCCGTCCCCGGAGCCGCCGCCCGGCCCCGTCGCCCGCCCGGCCCCGGGACCGGCCCCAGGACCAGGCCCAGCCCCAGGACCGGCCCCGGTGCCGTCCGCCCCCACCTCCCGCCCCGTGCTCGATCCGCTGTCGTTCGCCCGTCCGTCCGTACTCGTCACGACACCAGATCTACCACTGTCACCCCGGCCACCCCCCGCGCGAAGGACGCGTCGGCGACCGCCCCCGCGAGCCGCACCCGTCCGCGTCCCGCCATCTCCGCCGCCAGCGACACCAGTTCACGGGCCTGGCGCGGATCGAGGCAGCGGTCGAATCCGTCGGCGAGGACGGTCAGCGACTGGCAGGCGGCCGGCACCTCGGCCGGCTGGTCCATGGCGAGCACCCCGGGGCCGGTGAGCAGCACCAGCGCGAGCGCCAGATAGCGCAGTTCGCCGTCACCGAGCCGCCCCAGCGGCGTGGGCCCGCGCCGGCCGCCGCGCGCGAGCAGCGCCCGTACCGTGCCGTCGGCGAGTTCCTCCACGGCCAGGTCGACCACGTCCCCCGCGCACCCGGCGCGCGCCGCAGCGGCCAGCCGGGCGTGTCTTCCGGTGCACTGCGCACGGGTCCGGTGCAGCACCTCGGCGAGGTTGTCGCAGCCGCGCCGCAGCAGGCCGTCCTCCAGCGGCACCGGCCCGCGCATCCCGGGCGGCTGCGGATCGCAGCAGAAGGCCGAACGCAGCGCCACCACCGTCTGCTCGGCCGCCGCGAGGACCCGCAGCTGGCCCTCCGTACGGCCCGCCACGCGCAGCGGCAGCAGCGCCGTGCCGAGCCGGTCGTCGGGCAGCGGCGCCCGGGTCATGCGCGCGGAGCCGGCCGTGTGCCAGGCGGCCTCCACCGAGGGCCGCCGCGGATCGCGCAGCGCGGTGGCCAGCAGGGTCCGCCCGCCGCAGGTCAGCCGCTCGCCCACGATGCGCAGTTCGGGCTCCGCCTGTACGGCGAGGTCCAGCCGTACGGGCCCGGCGGGGCCGTCGGCCGTACAGCCGATACGGAATCCTCGCCTCCCCTGCGCGTCGGCGTCCGCCCGCTCCGGGACGCATCGCCCCGGGTCGGGGAACGCGCGGCGCAGCCGGTCGCCCGAGGCGAGCCGCGCCAGAGCCTCGTACGCGGATAAGGCGCTCGACTTGCCGCAGCCGCTCGGGCCCGTCAGCAGGGTGAGGGCGGCGAGCGGAAGCGTACGGCCCCGGTGCGGTCCGAAGGCGGAGAGCCGCAGTTCGGTGACGGCGGGCCGCAGGGCCGATGCGCCTCCGGACGGCGGGCGGCCGGGAAGCGCGCGGGCGGGCAGCGGACGGGCGGGAGGATGCGACTCGGTGTCCATGCGGCGGACGGTACGCAGCGCGCCGTACGCCGAACCGTTCCGTCTCCCGGGCCTTCCTACGAACGGGGGACGGACCGGGTGAAGGTGTCGGTGGTCTCCACCATCCCGTCGACCTCCGTGCCGCTGGGGGCGAGCAGGAACACATTGCGGTCGACGCGGTGCATCCCGCTGCCGAGGCCGAAGACGACACCGCTGCTGAAGTCCAGGATGCGCTTGGCGACATCGCCGTCCGCGCTGGTCAGATCCAGCAGCACCGGGATCTGCGCGAGGAGGTAGTCGGCGACCTCGCGCGCGTCGGAGAACACCTGCACCCGCAGCACGACCATCCGGCGCTGTTCGGCGGCCGCGTCGTCCGGAACGGCGCGGTGGTCGATCCTCGACGGCCACTCGTTGCGGCCGCGCAGGGGAACGACCTGTGCCAGGCCCTCCCACTGCTCGTCGGTGGCGTCGTACCTCTCGTACCTACTCATATGTCCATCCTCGCGCGCCTCACCCGTTCAGCCCAACACCGACACGGACGGGGCGGGCACGGAATCTTTCGGATGCCGGACCCGCTCCTTCCCGGCGGAAGAGGCGATCCTCTCAAACCGTGCGGACGGACGGGCCCCCGCCCACCGGGACGACGGCCCCCGAACGCGCCGGGATCACGGACTCGGCTCCCCCTCCAGCACCGCCTGCCAGCGCCGGAACGACTCCTGGCTCTCGGCCGGGTCGAAGCCGCCGACCGGTCCTCCGTACGGCGATCGCACCGGCCGGTACCCGGTCGCCATGTGGATGGCCTCCGCCTGCCGGGCGGCCTGGCCCGCCGCCGCGGCGTCCCCGCGGCTCACCCGGGCGAGCGCGACGACCGTCTGCGCCTGCCCCTCCAGCAGCCGCAGCTGGGACTCCTGGGCGAGGGCGAGCGCCGCTCCCGCGTGGCAGAGCGCCTCCAGCTCGTCGCCGAAGCGGACCGCGCAGACCCCGAGGCCGAGCAGGGCCATGGTGCGGCCCTTGAGATAGCCGATCTCCTCGGCGATGGAACGGGCGATACGGAAGTGCTCGTACGCCCGCGCGAACTGTCCCAGCTGGTAGCGGGCGTGACCCATCGCCAGCATCGCCTCCATCTTGAGGCGCGGGCGGCCGGCGGCCCGGCTCAGCCGGCAGGCGACGAGACCGGACCGGAGCGCCGCGGGCCCGTTGCCGCCCTCGGCCGCGATCATGGCGAGCGCGCAGACCGCCTCCGCCTCGCCCGCCAGATTCCCGATGGCCTGGAACCCCTTGCGCGAGGCCGAGGCCAGCTCGTGGGCGGTCTCCAGCTCGCCGAGGTCCACCGAGATCAGCGCCAGCGTGGTGCTGATCCGGGCGATGCTGTCGGGGGCCGATATCTTCCGGGAGAGGGCGAGCGCCCGCCGGCAGAGCCGCTCGGCCTCCCGGAGACGTCCCATTCCGTAGAGGACCTCGCTCAGCCCCTGGAGCGGCTGGTGCGGTGTGCGCCGCAGCCTGCGGTCGATGGTGATCGACTGGTCGTAGTACTCGGCGGCCTGGCTCAGCAGCCCCAGATCGGCGGAGATTCCGGCCAGGTTGGAGAGCGCGACCGACTCGCACACACCCCAGTCGGCCCGCCGGGCCAGCTCGATGGCCTGTTCGAAATGGCTGCGGCCCAGCTCCAGATCGCCCTTGGTGAAGGCGGCGAGACCCAGGCTCTGATGGGCGGCGGCCTGCCCCCGGACGTCCTCGGCCCGATGGGCCGCGCGCAGCCCGACGGTGGCGATCGCGATCCAGGTCTCCGCGTTGCGGCGGAGCCAGAAGTAGCCGCGCAGGGTGTCCGCGAGGATCCACACTGCGGGGCAGGGATCCCGCTCGGCCGTCGCCTCGGCCTCGATCAGCCGGACCAGGTCCATGTGCTCGGCGTCGAACCAGGCGGCGGCCAGCTCCGGTTCCTCGAAGGTCTCCGGGCGCGCCCCCGGCTCCAGCCCGTCGACCTCCAGCCGCAGGATCTGCGGATACAGGCTCCGGGCCGCCGCGTCCGCCGATGCCGTGTACCAGTGCAGCAGCCGTCGGCGGGCCTCCTGATGGACCGTCCGCTGCTTCTCGGCGTCGACGAGCAGCCGGGCGTACCACCAGATCAGATCGTGCAGCCGCAGCCGCTCCTGGTCGTTGCGCTCCACCAGGTGCTCGGCGAAGAGCCGGTCCAGGAGGTGGTACGCGGAGCCCGGGGAGCGCCCCAGCAGGGCCGCGACGGCGGCGACGGTGGTGGTGGGTCCCGGCAGCAGGCCCAGCATCCGGAAGGCCTCCGCGGCCTCCGGGTCGAGACGCCGGTAGGAGAGTTCGAAGGCTCGGCGGACGGCCGAGTCGGGGTCGCCCGCGACGGCCAGGCTCTCCAGCGGATTGCCCGAGCGCAGATCGCGGACGTGGTCGGCGATCCGGAAGTCGGGGCGCAGCGCCAGATTGGCCGCCGCGATCCGCAGGGCCAGCGGGGTGCGTCCGCAGATGGCGACGAGTTCGGCCAGCGCCTCGGGCTCGGCGGCGGCCCGGTCCGCGCCGACGACGCGGCGGACCAGCTCCTCGGCCTCGTCGGAGGCGAGCGGGCGCAGCGGCAGCATCGCCGCGCCATGGCTGACGATCAGCGCGCCGAGCCGGTTGCGGCTGGTGACGAGGGCGAGGCAGCCCGGTTCGTACGGCAGCAGCTGCCGTACCTGGTCCGCCGATTCGGCGTTGTCGAGGACGATGAGCACGCGCCGCCCGGCCAGGGTGCGCTGATACAGCTCGGTCATCACCGCGAGGTCGGAGGGGATGTCCTGGTAGGGCATGCCGAGCGCCCTGAGCATGCCGGAGAGGGCCTCCTTGGTGCTCATCGGCCGCTCGTCGCTGTGGCCGCGCAGATCGAGGAAGAGCTGGCCGTCGGGGAACTCGTCGTTGGCGCCCCGGCACCACTGGAGGGCGAGGGCCGTCTTCCCGCTGCCCGCCGGGCCGACGATCATGACGACGCCCGAGCCGCCGCGCGCGCTCGCGGCGAGCGCGGTCAGCCGTTCCAGTTCATGGGCGCGGCCGATGAAGGCGCCGGTGCGGGAGACGCGTTGCACGGTCTCGGCCTCGGTGCGGCCGAAGGCGGTGTCGGGGCCCTGCGGGCAGAAGGCCCCGGCGGGCCCCTCCCGTGCCGCCGCCCGGCCGCGGGCGTCGCCGCCGTCGGGCGCGCGGACCGGTTCCGCGCGCTCCCACGAGCCGCCGTCGTCGGCCCCCCAGGTACGGGTCTCGCGGTCGTCCGCGTCCCAGGAGCGGGGCTCGCGGCCGTCCGCGTCCCAGGGGCGGTCGTCGCGGTGTCCGCCGTCATAGGCCCCGTCACGGCGGTCGGCGGGCCACGACCGTCCGTCACGGCCGTTGCGGACATGGGCGCTTCGCCCGTCGGCGGTACGGTCGCCGGGCGGGCGGCCGTGGTCCGCGCCGCCCGGCGGACGGTCGGGGTCCACTCCGCCGCCGTCGCCGTGCCGCCAGTTCGTCCGGCCGTGCCGGGCCGTTCCGTGCGCCGGTCCTTCCTGCCCGGTACGGCTCTGCCGGGCGCGCTGCTCGGCGGCCGTGCCGCGGTCCTGGCCGGGCACCGCGAACGCGTCGAGCAGGGCGGTGTCCGCGCGCAGTATGCGGCCGTGGACGCTGCGCAGATCGGCGCCCGGATCGAGCCCGAGGTCCTCGGCGAGCCGGGCCCGGGTCTCGTTGTAGACCTCCAGCGCCTCCCCGCGGTGATCCGCGCGATAGAGCGCCACCATCCGCAGCATGGCAAGGCGTTCGTGGTGGGGGTGCTCCGCCGTGGCCCTGGCCAGCTCCTCCAGGAGCAGTCCGCGCTGGCCCAGCGCGAGCCGGGCCTCGGCGCGCTGGGTGATGGCGGAGAGATACAGCTCGTCGAAGCCGGTGCCGAGACGGCGGACCAGCCCGTCCGACGCGGTGCCGGCGAGCACCGGCCCGCTCCAGTCGCCCAGGGCGCGCTCGATCAGCCGAAGTCGCTCCTGAGCGTCATCCGTTCGTTCCGCTTGGAGCACCAGACTGCGGAATCGATGCAGATCGACGGCGAGCGGATCGCCTTCGAGCAGGTATCCGTCGCTGGCTCGGGCGAGGACAAAGCCATGACTCTCGGCTTCCGCTTCCAGGAAGCGGCCGCGCAGACGCGAGACATGGACCTGGAGGCTGCCCCGTGCGCTGGACGGCGGTTCCCTCTCGTCCCAGAGCAGGTCGATCAGCCGGTGGTCGGGGACCACCCGTCCGATGTCGAGCAGCAGTAAACCCAGCAGCAGTCTCTCCCGGCGACGGCCGATCGTCAGCGAAACGCCCTGGGAGTGCCACTCCAGTCCCCCCAGAACGCGAAACCGCATTCCCCCATCACTCATGCCACGCATCCATCGGTCATGTCCTGCATCCTCTGCAATCGCTTGCCATGTGGCAAGCGGATGGCAAGGGCATGGCCAGGCTGTGGCCGGTAGTACCTGGGAGTTTGCCAGTCTGCCCGGGGTTGAAGGCGGGGAAACCGGGCTGCTGGGCAAGAGGAAGGGTTCCATCAGCATGTCCTCAGAGATGTTCACCGAGCTCGACCAGGGGCAGGCCCACTCCGAGGCGGCTCACCGGCTGCCGTCGGAATTGCCATTGAGCTGGATCGGCCAGAACCCTGACAATCCACGCGAAGCACTGCGCGATCTGGAGCCGTTGACCACCAGCATCAGGGAAATCGGTCTCGTCAACGCGATCACCATCGCCTCGGTTCCGGCGTATGTACGGGAGCGTCCGGCGCGCGCCGCCGAACTCGCGCCCGGGGCGCGTTACATCGTGGTCGACGGCCACCGCAGGCTGGAGGCGGCCCGGCTCGCGGGTCTCACCCATGTCCGGGTCAGCGTCGACGACGCCCTGGTCTCCACCGACCGCTCGCTGCTGGAAGCGGCCTTCGTCGCCAATGTCCACCGTGACGACATGAATCCGCTGGAACAGGCGTACGCCCTGAAGAAGCTGGTCGAGTTCTACGGTTCGCAGAACAAGGCCGCCAAGCGTCTCGGCATCGCCCAGTCGACCATCTCCTCCAAGCTCTCGGTCCTCGAACTCGGCCCCGAACTCCAGGCGGACCTGCTGGCGGGCCGCCGGAAGGTCGTCCATGTCCGCAATCTCTCCCGGCTGAGCCCGCAGCAGCAGAAGCAGCGGGCGGACGCGCGCGCCGCGGCCACCGAGTCGCGTTCGTCCGAGGCCCGGCACCACCCGCCGGGCGGGGTGACCAATCCGCTGGCGGCGATCCCCCGGCAGCGCGCCACTCTCACGATGCCCTGGGCCGACGGGGTGGCCTGCGCGGAGATCGCCATCTCCCGGATGCGCCCGGCGGAACGGGCGCGGATGCTGCGCCGGCTCTGGCAGGAGGCGGAGAAGGAGGCCCGCGCGGCCCGGCTGGTGGCCCCCCGGCGGGCCTGAGCGGCGTACGGGCGGCCCGGCGGGACGGGGTACGGGGGTTGACCGCCCCGCTCCCCCGGGCGGCCCGGAGCACGGCCCCGACGGACCCCGGCGGCCGTGAGTCGCCGACGGCGCCGACGGGGTGCGGAGAAGTCTCCGACGGGGGTACGGGGTGACGGGCCGCGGGCCGGACGGGGCGACTCCGGTCCGGCCCGCGGCCATGAGGTCATGCGGCCAAGCGGTGCGAACGGCGGTGGCCCCGCTCCCTCGTCCGGGGAGCGGGGCCACCGCCGTTCGCCGTGCCTCCGACCCGGCCCGAAAGACCGGGCGGACCGGGCGGAAAGGCCCTAGTCCTGCTTCTTGCGCCGGGTGCCGAAGACGATCTCGTCCCAGCTCGGCACGGCGGCCCGGCGGCCCGGGCGGACGCCGTCCGCCTCCGCCTGACGGTCCGTCGTCCCGGTGAGCCGGTCCCGGTGACCGGCGACCGAACGGGGCATCAGCACGTCCGCGTACGCCGAACCCGCGCCGGCCGAGGCCGCGGGGGCCACCGGCTCCTGGTCGTCGGCCTCCTGCTCGTCCAGCTCCTGGTCCTCGTCCTCCGAGACGTCCGCCGGGGCGGTGCGCTCGGGCACGACCATGTCGCCGCGGAAGCTCGGCACCGCCTCCAGAAGGCTGGTCAGGGAGTCCCGCTCGCCGTCCTCCGCCGTCGCGGGGCCGCCCGCGGCCGCCCGGTCCGCCGGGCGGTCGAGCGTGCGGTCCAGCGGCCGGTCCCGGGGCAGCCGGGCGATCCTCGGCACGAAGGGGAAGCTCGGCTCCTGACCGGCGATGGTGTCGTCGGTCTCGCCGATCAGCGCGCGCGCCTCGTCGTCCACGGCCTTCACGAGCCGCCGGGGCGGATCGTAGGTCCAGCTCGCGGAGTGCGGCTCGCCCGCGACCCGATAGATCAGCAACACTTCCCAGGTGCCGTCGTCGCGCCGCCAGGAGTCCCACAGCAGGGTGTCCTTCTCGGCGCCGCGCAGGGTGAGGCGCTCCTGCACCGCCTCGCCGAGCTGGGGTCCGGTGTTCTCCCCGGGACGGCGTACGGGAGTCTTGCGGGCCCGCTCCGCCATGAACGCGCGCTCGGCCAGCACCGGCCCCTCGAAGCGGCGCACCCGCTCGACCGGGATCCCGGCGAGCTGGGCGACCTCTTCGGCGGAGGCTCCGGCCCGTATCCGCGCCTGGATGTCCCGGGGGCGGAGATGGCTCTCCACCTCGATCTCGATCTGGCCGAGGCGGGCACGGTCGTTCCGCACGGCGGCGCGCAGCCGCTCGTCGATCGGAAGGGTGTACTCCGTACTGTCGGCAGCTTTGAGCACCAGTCGTGTGCCGTCATTGGAGACGGCCACGACACGCAGTTCGGGCATGGGGACCTCCCGGGTGGTGCCTGCCGACGTCACCTGTCGCGTCGCTGCTTCCGCTAGTCGAGTGTGGCCTGCCCGGGTGCAGCCTGCCACAACCTTGCCGAGTTGCCCGGCGTGTCGGGCACAGGCCCTTGATCGCCGTTATGGCAAGGTTACCCGTTTGCCACTCAGTGTGACCAATCGGTCACTCCGAGTGCGGATATCCCAGCGATATCGCGGCGCCGCCGGTTCGAGCGCCACATTCGGCCCCCTCCCCGGATTCCAGGCACCCGTGAGGGAGCCCAGGCCCAGGGCTCGCCACAGTACTCCATTCGGGCCATCCGAGCGGACTGCCGCGCCGCCGAACTTCTCCCCGCGCACGACGGTTCGCTGTGGGCACTGGGGTGACGGGTGTCCTGATTCACAGAATCTTCCCAAAGGGAACTATTCACTTCTCCCATTTGTCCCTCATGGGTACGCAAGGGACAGAAGGGCGACCAGGGACTGAAGATGCATCAGAGGCCGGACACCGGAACGGACGAGACGGAAGAGCGGGGGCGACGCCTGGATCTGAGCGTGCCCCAGGTGGCCGGAAGCGCCCTGGCCGCGGTGGCGGCGGCGGTGCTCGCCTCCCGGCTCGGGGTCTACGGGACCATCATCGGCGCGGGCGTGGTCAGCGTCGTCGCCACCTGCGGCGGATCGGTCTTCCAGCATCTGTTCAGCCGTACCGGCGAACAGCTGCGGGGCACCGCGCAGGGACGGCCCAGGGACGGCGGACCGGCCGCCCCTGAACACCGGGCCTTCCCCGCGGGACCGGGCGGACCGAACGACCGGGCGGACCACGGACCGGCCGACCCCGGACCCGACGGCGCCCCGGGCCCGGCGGCGCACACGGGACCCGACGGCGGATTCGGCGCGGCCAGCACCCACGGCACCCGGGTCCGGGGCCGGCGGCGGCCGCTCATCGCCGCCGCGGTCGTCTTCGGCGTGGCCATGGCGAGCATCACCGGTTTCGAACTGGCCTCGGGCTCCGAGCTGGGCGGGGGCGGCGGCACCACTGTCGGCTCGGTCGTGCGCGGCACCTCCGACCGGCCGGCGCCCGACGAGCAGCCGGCGCGACCGCCCGAGGGTCCCCGGGAGGAGACCGGCCCGGGCGACGGACCCGGCGAGCGCGGGTCCGGGTCCGAGAGCCCCGACCCCGGCGAGCGGCTGCCGGAGCGGCCCTCGACCACGGCGCCGACCGGGCCGGACGCGCCGGACGCCTCGGAGAGCGGACGGCCGACCGTCCCGGAGCCCGGCGCCTCCACCCCCGGCGGCGGCTCCCCGAGCACTCCCGGGACACCGCCCCCGGGCGGGAGCCCGGCCCCCGACGCCACCCCGTCCCGGCCCGGTTCCGCGCCGACCGACGGCAGCGGCGGCGGTGGCGCGGCCGGGCGGGACTCCGCGGGCGGCGCGAGCACCGGTCCGTGACACCGGCTCAGTCGCCGAGCACCCGGCGCAGATGGTCGTTGCCGAACCGCCGTTCGGGGTCCAGCCGGTCCCGTACGGCGGTGAACTCGCCGAACCCCGGACAGGCCCCGGCGAGATACTCCGCGTCCCGGGTGTGCAGCTTGCCCCAGTGCGGCCGGCCGCCGTGCGCGACCATGATCCGCTCCACCGCGGTGAAGTAGGCGCGGTGGGGCGTGCCCCGGTACAGATGCACGGCGAGGTACGCGGTGTCCCGGCCGGAGGCCGCGGAGAGCGGGATGTCGTCGGCGGGGGCGGTGCGGACCTCCACGGGGAAGCCGACCTTCAGCGGCGAGCACTCGATCATGGCCCGCACCTCGCGCAGCGCGGCGACGGCGGCCTCCCGGGGCACCGCGTACTCCATCTCGACGAAGCGAACCCGGCGCGGGGAGGTGAAGACCTTGTACGGGATGTCGGAGTAGGAGCGCGCCGAGAGCGCGCGGCTGGCCACCCGCGCCAGGCCGGGGACGGCGGCCGGGACGGCCCGGCCGAGCGAGCAGGCGAGCTGGAGGAGTCCGTTGGAGATCAGTTCCCGCTCGACCCAGCCGGCGATCGCGCCGGGCGGTTCGGCGGGTCCCGCGGAGCGGTTGTTCCGCTTGGTGACGCAGTTGCCGGTGTGCGGGAACCAGTAGAACTCGAAGTGCTCGTTCTCGGCGTGCAGGGCGTCGAACTCGGCGGTGACCCGGTCGAAGGACATCGGTTCCTCGCGGGCCCGCAGCAGGAAGAGCGGCTCCACGGCGAAGGTGATCGCGGTGATCACGCCGAGGGCGCCGAGCCCGAGCCGGGCGGCGGCGAAGATCTCCGGATTCTCCTCGGCGGAGCAGGTCAGCAGCGAGCCGTCGGCGGTGACCAGCTCCACCTCGGTGATCTGCGCAGAGAGGGAGGCCGAGTCGCGGCCGGTGCCGTGGGTGCCGGTGCTGACGGCCCCGGCGACCGTCTGCTCCATGATGTCGCCCATGTTGGCGAGGGAGAGCCCCTCCCGGGCGAGGGCCTTGTTCAGCCGCTTCAGCGGGGTGCCGGACTCGACGGTGACGGTCATCGCGGCGCGGTCCACCCGGCGGATGCCGGTGAGCAGATCGGGGCGGATCAGCACTCCGTCGGTGGCGGCGACGGCGGTGAAGGAGTGGCCGGCGCCGACGGTCTTCACCCGCAGCCCGTCCTCGGCGGCCCGGCGTACCGCGTCGGCGACCTCCCCGGCCGTGGCCGGGGTGACCTCCCGGGCGGGGCGGGCGGCGACGGTGCCCGCCCAGTTACGCCATATTCGGGTCTCGCCGCTCCTGCTGACCGTGCTCATCGGACCGCTGTCCCTCCCGCGTCGGCGCCGGCCCGTTCAGCCGGCGGTACCCCAGGAACGCCACTCCGACCGCGGCGGCCCCCGCGATCGCGGGCACCGCGTAGGCCGACTCGGCCCCGTACCCGTCGACCGCCCAGCCCCCGGCCGAGAAGCCGAGCGCCACGCCGACCGCGAGGCCGGTGCTGACCCAGGTCATGCCCTCGGTCAGCGCGGAACGCGGCACATGGTCCGCGACCAGGCCCATCGTGGTCACCATCGTGGGTGCGATGGCCAGGCCCGCGACGAAGAGCGCCACGGCCAGGACGGTGAGATTCCCGGCCAGTTGGAGGGGGATCATACTCAGGGCCATCGCGCTCACTCCCACCAGCCACCGCCGGGGCGCCGGGCCGCGCGGGGTCAGCAGTCCGAAGACGACGGCGGCGAGACAGGAGCCGAGCGCGTAGACGGCGAGGACCAGTCCGGCGATCGCCGTGTTCCCCCGCTCCTCGGCGAAGGCCACGGTGACGACGTCGACCGAGCCGAAGACGGCGCCGGTGGCCACGAAGGTGATCACCAGCACCCGGAGTCCCGCGGAGCGCAGCACCGAGCGTCCGCCGTGCTGTTCGCGCGGGTGGACGGGCGGTTCGGTGGCGCGCTGGGCGGTCAGCCAGAAGACGCCGGTGAGCAGCAGCACCACGGCGAGCAGCGGTCCGGCGGCGGGGAACCAGGCGGTGGAGAGGCCGATGGCGAGGGTGGGGCCGCAGATGAAGCACAGCTCGTCGACGATGGATTCCCAGGAGTACGCGGTGTGCAGCTCGCGCGGGGAGTCCCGGAAGATCTCGGCCCAGCGGGCCCGGACCATCGAGCCGACGCTCGGCACACAGCCGGCGGTGGCGGTGAACAGGAAGAGCGTCCAGGTGGGCGCCGACCGCGTGGCGCAGATCAGCAGTCCGCCCACGGAGGCCGCGGCGACGAGGGCGGCGGGGCGCAGCACCCGGGCCTGGCCGTGCCGGTCGACGAGCCGGGATATCCGGGGTCCGAGGATCGCGGTGGAGAGCGCCACGGTCGCCGAGAGCGCGCCGGCGATCCCGTAGCGGCCGGTGAGCTGGGAGACCATGGTGACGATGCCGATGCCCATCATCGCCAGCGGCATACGGCCGAAGAGCCCCGCGGCGGAGAACTGTCCGCTGCCGGGCACGCCGAAGAGGGCGCGGTAGGGGCTGGCCAAGGAGGACTCCGGTAAGGCGTATGGGTGGCGTACGCAGATTACGCCGGGTGGGGCGGCGCGCGCACGGGGTTCGCCCGGCGATGTGCGTCACGGTCCGGGCGGCCCGGCCCCGCGCGGCCGGATTCCGCCGCGCGGCGGCGGGTGGGTGGTGGGCGGGCGGACGGCGGGTGGCAGGATCGGAGTCATGTCCGATGCGCACGACCCCACCCCTTACGACGCTCTGCTCCTGCTCTCGTTCGGCGGCCCCGAAGGCCCGGACGATGTAGTTCCGTTTCTTCGGAACGTGACCCGCGGCCGGGGCATCCCCGAGGAGCGGCTCAAGGAGGTGGGACAGCACTACTTCCTGTTCGGCGGGGTCAGCCCCATCAACGACCAGAACCGCGCCCTCCTGGAGGCCCTGCGGAAGGACTTCGCCGGGCACGGTCTCGATCTCCCGGTGTACTGGGGCAACCGGAACTGGGCTCCCTATCTGACCGACGCCCTGCGCGAGATGACCCTGGCCGGGCACCGCCGGGTCGCGGTCCTCGCGACCAGCGCGTACGCCTCGTACTCGGGCTGCCGGCAGTACCGCGAGAATCTCGCGGACTCGCTCGCGGCCCTGGAGGCGGAGGGGCTGGAGCCGCCCCGGGTCGACAAGCTGCGGCACTACTTCGACCATCCCGGCTTCGTCCGCCCCATGATCGACGGCGTGCTGGCGTCCCTGGCGGAGCTGGACGAGGAGGTGCGCGCCGGCGCACATCTGGCCTTCACCACGCACTCCATCCCCACCGCCGCGGCCGACTCCTCGGGTCCGGAGGAGGGCCACGGCGACGGCGGGGCCTATGTCCGCCAGCATCTGGAGACGGCCCGGCTGATCGCCGGCGCCGTACGGGAGGAGACCGGCGTCGACCGCCCCTGGCGGCTCGTCTACCAGTCGCGCAGCGGGGCCCCGCACATCCCCTGGCTGGAGCCGGACATCTGCGACCACCTGGAGGAGCTGAGCGCCGAGGGCGCGTCCGCCGCGGTGATGGTCCCCATCGGGTTCGTCTCGGACCACATGGAGGTGCTGTACGACCTGGACACGGAGGCCGCCGCGAAGGCCGCCGAGCTGGGGCTGCCGGTGCGCCGCTCGGCGACGGTGGGCGCGGATCCCCGGTTCGCCGCCGCCGTGCGCCAGCTGGTGCTGGAGCGGGCCGCCGCCGAGCGCGGGGCGGCCGTGGAGCGCTGCTTCCTGGGGTCGCTCGGCCCGTCGCACGACCTCTGCCCGATCGGCTGCTGCCCGGCCCGGGCTCCCCGGCCCGCCGCCGCGGGCGCCGACAGCCCCCGTCCGTGAGGAGTCGCCATGACCGGCGTCAGTGACCGTCTGCTGTCCGAACTGCTCGATCTGGCCCTGGAGGCCGCCGCGCGGGCGGGCGCGCTGCTGCGCGACGGCCGCCCCGACGATCTGGGGGTCGCCGCCACCAAGTCCAGCCCCATCGACGTCGTCACCGAGATGGACATCGCCGCCGAGAAGCTGATCACCGGCTTTCTCTCCGAGCACCGGCCGCACGACGGCTTCCTCGGCGAGGAGGGCGCGTCCGTCCCGGGCACCAGCGGGATCCGCTGGGTCGTCGATCCGCTCGACGGCACGGTGAACTATCTCTACTCGCTGCCGACCTGGGCGGTCTCCATCGCCGCCGAGTACGAGGGCGAGACGGTCGTGGGCGTGGTCGAGGTCCCGATGCGCGGCGAGAGCTTCCGCGCGGTGCTCGGCGGCGGCGCGTACTCGGGGGACCGGGCGCTGCGCTGCCGTCCGCCGGCCCCGCTGGCGCACTGTCTGGTCTCGACGGGCTTCAACTACGTGGAGTCCGTCCGCACCCGCCAGGCCGAGGTGGCCCGGCGGCTGATCCCGAGGCTGCGGGACATCCGGCGCGGCGGATCCGCGGCGGTCGATCTGTGCGACGTGGCCGCGGGCCGTCTCGACGGGTACTACGAGCGCGGGCTCCACCCCTGGGACCTGGCGGCGGGCGATCTCATCGCGCGCGAGGCCGGGGCGCTGACCGGCGGCCGGCCCGGACAGGGGCCGTCGTACGACCTCACGGTGGCGGCGGGCCCCGGCGTCTTCGAGCCCCTCCGGGAGCTGCTGGAGGAGTTCGGCGCCTGGCACGACTGACCGGCCGGACCCGGCGCACGGCGCACGGCGCACGGACCGGCTGTACGCGGTACGGCCCGGTCGGCGCGGCTCGGGCGGTGCGGGCGCGGGCCGCTTCCGTACGGTCCCGCGGTACGGAGAGACCCCGGCGCGATGTCCGCGCCGGGGTCTCTCGGGTCGTCCGGGGCCGAAGGCTAGGCCGCCCTGACCTCCACGCCGTGCTCGGCGGCCAGGCGGTGCAGATCGTCGAGCTCAGCCTGCTCGACGTCCGCGAGGAAGTCGTCGCCCGTCTCGCGGGCCAGCGTGAGGTCCGTCTCCGCGGCCTTTATGCGCTGCAGCAGTCCTGAGGTGAATGCGTCCATGTGCGCCCCCTCGTCGTGGGTCGGTGGCACGGGGGTGTGCCTGGGGTGTCCCCGCCTCGACGGGGGACAGGATGATCACTGATGACACCGCTCGGGAGATGTGCCATTACGGGGCGTGATCGCGGGTGTCTTCTCGTCCTCCCCCGGCCTTCCCGGGGAGAAACCTCAACTCGCCCGGAATTCCGGCCGATTCCCCGGGCCGCGGACCGGCCACCGGGGTCCGACCACGCCTTACAGCCGGTTTACGCGCGTAACGGGCAGGATGGATACGCACAGCCCGTGCGCAAACCCGCCCTGATCATGACTGACGGGCCCGGAGGAAGGAATCGAGACGTGCGCGTACTCGTCGTCGAGGACGAGCAGCTGCTCGCCGATGCGGTGGCCACCGGACTGCGCCGGGAGGCCATGGCCGTCGACGTCGTGTACGACGGGGCGGCGGCGCTGGAGCGGATCGGCGTCAACGACTACGACGTGGTCGTCCTCGACCGCGACCTCCCGCTCGTCCACGGTGACGACGTGTGCCGCCGGGTCGTCGAGCTGGGAATGCCCACCCGGGTGCTGATGCTGACCGCGTCCGGCGACGTCAGCGACCGGGTGGAGGGCCTGGAGCTGGGCGCGGACGACTATCTGCCCAAGCCCTTCGCCTTCACCGAGCTGATCGCCCGGGTCCGGGCGCTGGGACGGCGCACCACCGTGCCGCTGCCGCCGGTCCTGGAGCGCGCCGGCATCAAGCTCGACCCCAACCGGCGCGAGGTCTTCCGCGAGGGCCGGGAGATCCAGCTCGCGCCCAAGGAGTTCGCGGTCCTGGAGGTCCTGATGCGCAGCGAGGGCGCGGTCGTCTCGGCCGAGCAGCTGCTGGAGAAGGCCTGGGACGAGAACACCGACCCGTTCACCAATGTGGTGCGGGTGACCGTGATGACGCTGCGCCGCAAGCTCGGCGAGCCCCCGGTGATCGTCACCGTGCCCGGCTCCGGCTACCGGATCTGACCGGGTGGCCTCCGCACCGGCGCCCCCCGCGGCGCCCCCGAAGCCGACCTGGGACCCGCGCGACCCCGTGCGCCCTCTGCTGCGGCCCACCATCCGGATACGGCTGACGCTGCTGTACGGCGGGATGTTCCTGATCGCCGGGGTGCTGCTGCTGTCGATCATCTATCTGCTCGCCGCGCAGGCGCTGAACTCCGGCAGCTCGCTGCCGTTCAAGCTGCTCCCCGACAGCAAGATCCAGCGGACCAACGACTCCTGCCCCGCGCTGGCCCCCGGGCTCTCGGCGGAGCAGGCCAACGCCGTCCTGTCCTCGTGCTTCGCGCACGAGCGGGACGTGGCGCTGGACGATCTGCTGCGCCGTTCGCTCTTCGCGCTGCTGGGCCTGAGCATCATCGCCTTCGCCTTCGGTTACGCGATGGCGGGCCGGGTGCTCTCCCCGCTGGGCCGGATCACCCGGACCGCCCGCCAGGTGGCCGGATCGGATCTCTCCCGGCGGATCGAGATGGACGGGCCGGACGACGAGCTGAAGGAGCTGGCCGACACCTTCGACGAGATGCTGGACCGCCTCGGCCGGGCCTTCACCGCCCAGCAGCGCTTCGTGGCCAACGCCTCGCACGAGCTGCGCACCCCGCTGGCGATCAACCGCACCCTGCTGGAGGTCCACCTCTCCGACCCGGGCGCGCCCATGGAGCTGCAGCAGCTGGGCAAGACGCTGCTGGCCACCAATGAGCGCAGTGAGCAGCTGGTGGAAGGGCTGCTGCTGCTGGCCCGCAGCGACAATCAGACCTTCGAGCGCAAGCCGGTGGATCTCGCGGAGGTCGCGAGCCACGCGGTCGACCAGACCCGCGCCGAGGCGGACGCCAAGGGCGTGGAGATCCTCGGCGAGCAGGAGCCGGCGGTGGTCCAGGGCAACGGCGTGCTGCTGGAGCGGATCGCGCTGAATCTGGTGCAGAACGCCGTGCGGTACAACGTCCCGGAGGACGGCTGGGTGCGGGTGACCACGGCGGTCGAGCACGGGCAGGCGGTGCTGGTGGTGTCGAACACCGGACCGGTGGTGCCCGCCTATGAGATCGACAATCTCTGGGAGCCGTTCCGGCGGCTGCGGGCGGACCGTACGGGGAGCGACAAGGGCGTGGGTCTCGGACTTTCGATCGCCCGGTCGGTGGCGCGGGCCCATCGGGGACGTATCATCGCGGAGCCCCGTGAGGGGGGAGGGCTCGTGATGCGCGTCACGCTTCCCCTCTGAAGAGTGTGTTCGACGCCAGACACCCCGTTCGCTTTAGGCGGAATTTTCGGGACTCCTTCCGGAGTTGTGTCTGTGTGATCGATCACAGAGGCGGCTTTCAGGCCATCTACTCTCCGTGATCAGGTCCCTTTCCGGAAAGCCGGTAAAAGTCCGGGTTTCCGGGTGCCAAGATGACGGGAAGTACACGGGGTGGCACCCGTGAGCTGCAGCATTGGGATCGTGTACGGTCCCCATCGCCATCCAAGCCGATCACCCTCGGGCGATCCGGTTGGGTGTCGATTGAGTAACAGACCTTGATGTGAGGCAAAATCTCCGCCTCAGGTCGGGCACAAGTCCGGCCTCTCACGCGTTACGTGCGCTGGAGACACCCGCAACCACCCAGGAGGGGGAGAGCGACATGGCAACGGATTACGACACCCCACGCAAGACCGACGACGACGTCGATTCCGACAGTCTTGAGGAACTCAAGGCACGGCGGAACGACAAGTCCACCTCGACCGTCGACGTCGACGAGTTCGAGGCAGCCGAGGGCATGGAACTGCCCGGCGCGGACCTGTCCAACGAGGAGCTGGCCGTCCGGGTCCTGCCCAAGCAGGCGGACGAGTTCACCTGCATGAGCTGCTTCCTCGTGCACCACCGCAGTCAGCTGGCCCGCGAGAAGAACGGCCAGCCGATCTGCCGCGACTGCGACTGAGGTCCGGTCCGCCGTGGCAGACGAGACACCGTCCAGGAAGCGGCTCTTCCGGCGTCAGAAGCCGTCGGAGGCGCACCAGGGCGGCACAGGACCGGTGGACGGCGTCACGCCCTCCGCCGAGGACTCTGCCGCCCTCCTGCCCGCTCACGAGGGAGACGCCGGGCGAGGCCACCCGGCCCCGTCCGGCGCGCTCCCGCGCGAGACCGCCCTCGAGGCGCTCCCCCGGGAGTCCGCCCTCGAAACGCTGCCCGAGGAGGCGGCGGACGGGCCGGAGCGGGGAAGCACCAGATTCCGGCGGCTCGCCGCCGTCCGCCAGGGCGTCCGCCGCAGCGGTGAGAGCGCCAAGGCCGCCGTCGGCTATGTCGCCGACCGGATCATCGACAACGCGCCGCGTGTGCCGGTGCGCGATCTGGCGACCCTGCGCGCCCAGTTCCCCGGACTCACCCCCGAGCAGCTTGCCGACAAGCTGGTCGCGGGCGCGTCCAATGCCACCGCCACCGTCGGCGCGGGCATCGGGGCCGCCGCGATGCTGCCGGTGCCGCCGGCGATGCCGGCCGAGCTGGCCGCGGAGATCACCGGAGTGGCGGCGATCGAGCTGAAGCTCATAGCCGAGCTGCACGAGGTCTACGGACTGCGTCCCGAGGGCGGTCTCAAGGACCGCACGACCGCGTATCTGACCGCCTGGTCGGAGGAGCGCGGCATCGAGGTGACCAAGCCGAACACCTACAAGAACGCGGCCGTGAGCCGCGGCCTCAAGCACGAGCTCCGTCAGCAGATCATGAAGCGCATGATCCGCAACCTGCCGAACCTGATGCCCTTCATGGTCGGCGCCGCCGTCGGAGCGGTGATGAACCGGCGGGACACCCGCCATCTCGCGGACCGTGTCCGCAAGGATCTGCGCGCCCGGCAGATCGCCTGGAACGCGCTGCCCTCGCTCCCGCCGCTGGAGCAGCCCGAGCAGCCGCTGGAGGGTGTGCCGAGGCGCCCCGAGCTGGAGAGCTGACCCGCCGGCCCCGGCTCCCGTCCGCGCCCCCGCGCGCTCGCCCGTATCCGGTCCGCCGGACACGTCCGGTCCCGGACGGCCGGCCCCGTCGGAGACGGCCCTCAGGCGGTCAGCGCCTCGGCCAGGCCCTTCGGGTCGCGGGTCGACAGATAGACGTACGGAGTCGGGTCGGCCGGATCGGTGATCTCGACCCGTACGGCCGTCGGGACATAGCTGCGCAGCAGCATGAAGGCGCGCGGGTCGGCCTTGTGGGAGCGCCAGGCCAGGGCCTCGTCGGCGTCCAGCACCTCGGGCGTCCCCAGCGCCGTCAGCGGGATCCGGGCGTCGCCCGCGACCAGGGAGCCGGCCACCACCCGGATGCGGGCCGAGCCGTACGAGCTGACCACCACCGCCGCGAGCGCGCCGGACACGACCAGTCCGCCCAGAGTCGGCAGGGTGCCGAGCGGGAAGGCGACCAGACCTCCCGAGAGGGCCAGGAGAGCGGCGATGGCCCACCAGGTCCGGGGAGCGGTCAGTCGTTCGTCGTAGCGCGGGGCGGAAGGCTGCATGGCCCAAGCTTGGCACGGGGCACGGGCCCCGCTTCCGGGCGGGTGCTCCCCGCGCGGGGAGCCCGTCGGCTCGCTTGGGTCGGGCCGCCCGACCGCGGGTAAGGTCTGCGCCTGTGAGCACTGCGAATCGCCGGGGGGCGAACCCCGGGCCCTCGGCCCTGACACCGCCGCCGGACGCCATACCGCCCGTACGCCATCCCGACGCGCCCGCCCCCGGCGAGCTGCTCGGCGCGCACTACGACCACTGCTTCGGCTGCGGCGGCGGCCAGCCCCACGGTCTGCACCTCCAGGCGCGGGCCGGGGACGGGGTGAGCATCACCGCCGAGTTCACCGTGAAGGCCGCCCACCAGGGCGCTCCGGGGCTCGCGCACGGCGGTGTGCTGACCTCGGCGCTGGACGAGACGCTGGGCTCGCTGAACTGGCTGCTGCGCACGATCGCGGTGACCGGCCGGCTGGAGACCGACTTCGTCCGGCCCGTGCCCGTGGACACCGTGCTCTTCCTCCAGGCCGAGGTGACCGCCGTGGCCGGGCGCAAGATCTACTCCCGTGCCGTGGGCCGGATCGGCGGGCCCGACGGCCCCGTCGCCGTCCGCGCCCAGGCCCTGTTCATCGAGGTCAAGGTCGATCACTTCATCGACAACGGCCGCCCCGAGGAGATCGAGGCCGCCATGGCCGATCCCGACCAGATCCGGCGCGTACGCGCCTTCGAGGTGAACCCCTGATGGTCCAGACGCCCGTCGACGTACTGATCCGCCGGGTGGATCCGGAGGTGCCGCTGCCGGTCTACGCGCACCCCGGCGACGCCGGCGCCGATCTGGTGACCTGTGAGGCCGCGGAGCTGGCCCCCGGGGAGCGCGCCGTGCTGCCCACCGGGGTCTCCGTCGCCCTCCCCGACGGCTACGCCGCCTTCGTCCACCCGCGCTCCGGGCTCGCGGCCCGCTGCGGTGTGGCCCTGGTGAATGCCCCGGGGACGATTGATGCCGGGTACCGTGGGGAGATCAAGGTGATCGTGGTCAATCTCGACCCGCGCGAGACGGTGCGGTTCGAGAGGTTCGACCGCATTGCGCAGCTGGTCGTCCAGCAGGTCGAGAAGGTGCGCTTCCACGAGGTGGCGGAGCTTCCCGGCTCGGCGCGGGCCGAGGGGGGCTTCGGGTCCACCGGCGGTCACACCGCCGTGGACGGCTCAACGGGTGGGAATCGATACGCTTCCGTCGTATCCGACCGGGAAGGACAGTGACGTGTTCGGACGTCGCAAGAAGAGTGGTTCCGCGGGGGACGCGGACGCAACGGGCGAGGCCGGGCAGGTCGTCGACGAGCGTGACGCTGAGACCGCCGGTGACAGCGGTGACGAGGACGCCGGCGCGGGAGGCTCCCGCCGGATGAACCTTCCGCCGGCCCCGCGCCCCGACGGCCCCTGGGACGCCTCCGAGGTGTCCAGGCCCGGCGAGGGCCGGGTCGACCTGGGCGGTCTTTTCGTGCCCGGGGTCGAGGGCATGGAGCTGCGGGTCGAGGTCGCGGGCGACGCGATCGTCGCGGCGACGGTGGTGCTGCGCGACAGCGCCGTACAGCTGCAGGCCTTCGCCGCGCCCAAGAAGGAGGGCATCTGGGGCGAGGTCCGCGACGAGATCGCCTCGGGCATCACCCAGCAGGGCGGGATCATCGACGAGGTCGAGGGCCCGCTGGGCTGGGAGCTGCGGGCGCAGGTGCCCGTACAGCTGCCGGACGGCACGGGCGGGGTGCAGCTGGTGCGCTTCGTCGGCGTGGACGGGCCCCGCTGGTTCCTGCGCGGAGTGATCTCCGGGCAGGGCGCGGTGCAGCCGGAGGCCGCCGGCCTGCTGGAGCAGGTCTTCCGGGACACGGTCGTCGTCCGCGGCGACGGTCCCATGGCGCCGCGCGACCCGATCGTCCTCAAGCTCCCGGAGGACGCGCAGATGGTCCCCGAGGGCGTTCAGCAGGAGGACCAGGAGAATTCCCGCTTCTCCGGCGGGATGGGGCAGCTCCAGCGCGGCCCCGAGATCACCGAGATCCGCTGAGGCACGCCTTCCGGTGGGCCGCACTCCCGTGAGGGGGTGCGGCCCACCGGCGTTTCGCCGTACTGTGCCGATCACCGAGGTCAGACATGTGTACGAGGCGAGGGGGGCCGGATGGCCGAGCACACCGAGGTCCGCGCGGGGACGGCGACGGCCGGGGAGCGTACGTCCGGGGCCATGCTCCGGGTGGAGGGGCTGCGCCGGTCCTACGGGTCCGGGGCGGGCGCCGTCCACGCCCTGCGGGGCGTCTCCTTCGAGATCGGGCGCGGTGAGCTGGTCGCGCTCAAGGGGCGGTCCGGCTCGGGCAAGACCACCCTGCTCAATCTGGTCGGCGGGCTCGACTCCCCCGACGGCGGGCGGGTGACCGTCGACGGCGCCGATCTGGCCGGCCTCGGCGAGAACGGACTGCTGGAGCTGCGCCGGGACCGGATCGGCTTCGTCTTCCAGTCCTTCGGGCTGATCCCGATCCTGACCGCCGCCGAGAACATCGGCGTCCCGCTGCGGCTGCGCCGGGCGCCCGCGCGCGAGCGCGAGGAGCGGGTGGGACTGCTGCTGGCGCTGGTCGGGCTGGCGGATCACGCGGCCCAGCGGCCCGGGGAGCTGTCCGGCGGCCAGCAGCAGCGGGTCGCCATCGCCAGGGCGCTGGCCAACCGGCCGGCGCTGCTGATCGCCGACGAGCCGACCGGTCAGCTGGACGCGGAGACCGGGCTCGCGGTGATGGAGCTGCTGCGGGCGGTGGTGCGCACCGAGGGGGTGACGGCTCTGGTCGCGACCCATGACGCCCAGCTGCTGGGCCTGGCGGACCGGGTTCTGGAACTGAGCGACGGCGAGATCACCGAGCGGTAGGGCCCGACCGCCGGGCGGGCGCGGCCGGGACGCGGAGCGGCCCTGGACCGGACGCGGAGCCGCCCCCGGGACCGGACGCGGAGCGGCCCGGGACCGGAAGGGACGGGTCCGGACGCGGAGGCGGCGGGCGCGGCGAGAGAGCGGTCCGGGCTTCGTGAGGGAGCGGTCCGGGCGCGGAATCGACGGGTCCGGCCATGGAACGTTCGTATCAGAATCCCGTCAAGGAGAAGGTCAGCGCCCGCACCGCGCCCGTTTTGCCCGAGTCGCTCGCCGTATGGTCGTCGCAGCGCACCAGCCGCTCTCCACGACCGGCTGCTCCTGAAAGACAATGAGGCCATGGGACGCGGCAAGCTACGGATCTATCTCGGCGCGGCGCCGGGCGTCGGCAAGACGTACGCCATGCTCTCCGAGGCCCACCGCCGGGTGGAGCGCGGCACCGACTGCGTGGTCGCCTTCGTGGAGCACCACGGCCGCCCGCGGACCGAGGTCATGCTGCACGGGCTGGAGCAGATCCAGCGCCGGGAGCTGGAGTACCGGGGCTCGGTCTTCACCGAGATGGACGTCGACGCGGTGCTGGAGCGCGATCCCGCCGTCGCCCTCGTGGACGAGCTGGCGCACACCAATGTGCCCGGCTCGCGCAACGCCAAGCGCTGGCAGGACGTCGAGGAGCTGCTGACCGCGGGCATCGACGTCATATCGACCGTCAACATCCAGCACTTCGAGTCGCTGGGCGACGTCGTGGAGTCGATCACGGGGGTGCGTCAACGCGAGACCGTCCCCGACGAGGTGGTCCGCCGCGCGGACCAGATCGAGCTGGTCGACATGTCGCCGCAGGCGCTGCGCCGGCGGATGGCCCACGGCAACATCTACCAGCCGGACAAGGTCGACGCGGCGCTGTCCAACTACTTCCGCCCGGGGAATCTGACCGCGCTCCGGGAGCTGGCCCTGCTCTGGGTGGCCGACCGGGTCGACGAGTACCTCCAGCAGTACCGCGGCGAGCACAACATCCGCTCCACCTGGCAGGCCCGCGAACGGATCGTGGTGGGACTCACCGGCGGGCCGGAGGGCCGCACCCTGATCCGCCGCGCGGCCAGAATGGCCGCCAAGGGCTCCGGGAGCGAGATCCTCGCCGTCTACATCGCCCGCAGCGACGGGCTGACCTCGGCCTCCCCCAAGGAGCTGGCCGTCCAGCGGACCCTGGTGGAGGATCTCGGCGGCACCTTCCACCACGTCATAGGCGACGACATCCCGGCGTCGCTGCTCGACTTCGCGCGCGGCGTCAACGGCACCCAGATCGTGCTGGGCTCCAGCCGGCGCAAGGCGTGGCAGTACATCTTCGGCCCCGGCGTGGGCGCGACCGTGGCCCGTGACTCCGGGCCCGACCTCGACGTCCACATCGTCACCCACGACGAGGCGGGCAAGGGGCGCGGGCTGCCGGTGGCGCGCGGGGCGCGGCTGGGCCGCTCCCGGATCATCGCGGGCTGGCTCACCGGCGTCGTCGCCCCCGTACTGCTGTCGCTGCTGCTCACCGCCTTGAACGACTCGCTCGGCCTCGCCAACGATGTCCTGCTCTTCCTCTTCCTGACCGTGCTCGCGGCGCTGCTCGGCGGGCTGCTGCCCGCGCTCGCCTCGGCCGCGGTGGGCTCGCTGCTGCTGAACTTCTACTTCACCCCGCCGGTGCGCACGCTCACGGTGTACGACCCGAAGAACATCGTCGCGATAGTGATCTTCTTCGCGGTGGCGGTCGCGGTGGCCTCCGTGGTCGACCTGGCGGCCCGCCGCACCCATCAGGCGGCCCGGCTGCGCGCCGAGTCGGAGATCCTGTCCTTCCTCGCGGGGAGCGTGCTGCGCGGCGAGACGACGCTCGACGCCCTGCTGGAGCGGGTGCGGGAGACCTTCGGGATGGAGTCGGTGGCCCTGTTGGAGCGCAAGAGCGATGTGGAGCCCTGGACGACGGCGGGCAGCGTGGGGCCGGAGTCGGTGGTGCGGCCCGAGGACGCCGATGTGGACATGCCGGTCGGCGACGACATGGCGCTGGCGCTCTCCGGCCGGGTGCTGCCGGCCGAGGACCGGCGGGTGCTGGCGGCGTTCGCCGCGCAGGCGGCCGTGGTGCTGGACCGGCAGCGGCTGGTCGGCGAGGCCGAGGAGGCCCGCCGGATGGCCGAGGGCAACCGCATCCGTACGGCGCTGCTCGCCGCCGTCAGCCACGATCTGCGGACCCCGCTGGCCGCGATCAAGGCCGCCGTCTCCTCGCTGCGCTCCGACGATGTGGCCTGGTCCGAGGAGGATCAGGCAGAGCTGCTGGAGGGCATCGAGGACGGCGCGGACCGGCTGGACCACCTCGTGGGCAATCTGCTGGACATGTCCCGGCTCCAGACCGGCACCGTCACCCCGCTGATCCGGGTCACCGACCTGGACGAGGTGGTGCCGATGGCGCTGGTCTCCGTGCCCGACGAGAGTGTGGAGCTGGACATCCCCGAGACGCTGCCGATGGTCGCCGTCGACCGGGGCCTGCTGGAGCGGGCGGTCGCCAACATCGTCGAGAACGCGGTGAAGTACAGCCCCGACGGAGTCGCCGTCACGGTGGCGGCGAGCGCGCTGGGCGACCGGGTGGAGGTGCGGGTCGCCGACCGGGGGCCCGGCGTCCCCGACGACGAGAAGGACCGGATCTTCGAACCGTTCCAGCGGTACGGGGACGCCCCGCGCGGCGCGGGCGTCGGTCTCGGTCTCGCGGTCGCCCGCGGTTTCGTGGAGTCCATGGGCGGCACGCTGAGCGCCGAGGACACGCCCGGCGGCGGTATGACCATGGTGCTCACCCTCAAGGCGGCGCCCGGGCTGAAACCCGCCTGCCCCGACCTTCCCGCGCAGGTGACCTCGTGACCGGGCGGAAGGCGCGGCGCGGACGCGGCACGGGGGCGGCGTCCCGGGCGTCGGGGGCGGCGTCCCGGGCGGCCGGGTCATGGACGACAGTGGATCGGATGACGGTGAAGCAGCGCAGTCTGCGCAGAGAGGCGGGCCCGCGATGACGAGGGTGCTGGTGGTCGACGACGAGCCGCAGATCGTACGCGCCCTGGTGATCAATCTGAAGGCGCGGAAGTACGAGGTGGACGCGGCCCCCGACGGCGCGACCGCGCTCCAGCTGGCCGCCGCCCGCCACCCCGACGTGGTGGTGCTGGACCTCGGTCTGCCCGACATGGACGGGGTCGAGGTGATCAAGGGGCTGCGCGGCTGGACCCGGGTGCCGATCCTGGTGCTCTCGGCCCGGCACACCTCCGACGAGAAGGTGGAGGCGCTGGACGCGGGCGCGGACGACTACGTCACCAAGCCCTTCGGGATGGACGAGCTGCTGGCCCGGCTGCGGGCCGCGGTCCGCCGGGCGGAGCCGGTGGGCGGCGGGGAGGACGACGTGGTGATCGTGGAGACCGCCGGCTTCACCGTCGACCTCGCGGCCAAGAAGGTCCACCGGGACGGGCGGGACGTACGGCTCACCCCCACCGAGTGGCATCTGCTGGAGGTGCTGGTCCGGAACACGGGCCGGCTGGTGAGCCAGAAGCAGCTGCTCCAGGAGGTGTGGGGGCCCTCGTACGGCACGGAGACCAACTATCTGCGGGTCTACATGGCGCAGCTGCGGCGGAAGCTGGAGGCCGATCCCTCGCACCCTCGGCACTTCGTCACCGAGCCGGGGATGGGCTACCGCTTCGAGCGGTCCTGAGGCCGCGGCCTCGGCCCTTGACGGCCCGCCCGCGGTGTCGGCGGCGGCCGGTACGCTGGGTTCATGAGTGCGCTACCCCCTCCGGGGGACGATTCCGGGAAGGCCGGCCGGACCGAGAGGACCGCCGGCCGCTTCCGCCGTATGCTCGACCGGCTCTCCAGCTCCCAGCAGGATCTGGAGTCCGAGGAGCTGCGGGAGGAGTCCGCCCGGGCTTCGGGGTGCACCCGTATCGCCGAGTGCGGTGACCGCCAGATCGTCAGGGTGACTGGTACCTTGCGCACGGTCACTCTGCGTCCGCGGGCCGGGGTGCCCGCGCTGGAGGCGGAGCTGTTCGACGGCACCGCTCCGCTGGACGTGGTCTGGCTGGGCCGCCGCTCCATCGTGGGCATAGAACCGGGCCGCAGGCTCATAGCCTCCGGCAGGATCTCCATGAGCCAGGGCCGCCGTGTGCTGTTCAATCCCAAATACGAACTCCGACCGCTCGGACAGGAGTAGCCGGTGACGTCTGTCGACAAGCCGACCACCACGACCAACACCGATCAGCACGGGTCCCCGGAGGGATCCGAGGGGGCGGGCGACTCCAGGGCCGTCACGGAGGCCGCGCTCTTCGAGGCCTTCGGCGGCGTGCGCGGCATGGTGGAGACGGTCGTCCCCGGGCTGCTCTTCGTCACGATCTACACGATCAACAAGGATCTGCACATCTCGGCGATCGCCGCGCTGGCGGTCTCGCTGGTGCTGGTCGCGGTCCGGCTGGTCCGCAAGGACACCGTGAAGCACGCCTTCAGCGGCGTCTTCGGGGTGGCCTTCGGCGTCGTCTTCGCGATGATGACCGGCAATGCCAAGGACTTCTATCTCCCGGGGATGCTCTACACCCTCGGTCTGGCGCTGGCCTACATCGGCACCGCGATCGCGGGCGTGCCGCTGATCGGGCTGATCCTCGGCCCGGTCTTCAAGGAGAACCTCTCCTGGCGGACGAGGAACCCGGGCCGCAAGGCCGCGTACACCAAGGCGAGCTGGGCCTGGGGCCTGATCCTGCTGACCAAGTGCGCGATTCTCTTCCCGCTCTACTGGTGGGCCGACACCACTCAGCTCGGCTGGGTGCTGGTGGCGCTGAAGATCCCGCCGTTCCTGCTCGCGGTCTATCTCACCTGGGTGTTCCTGGCCAAGGCCCCGCCGCCGATCGATGTGTTCGCGGAGCTGGAGGAGCAGGACCGCGCCAAGCGCGAGCGCGCGTCCGCCGCCGACCGCCCCGAGGTCTGAGGCTCCCGCCTCCTCCGCTCGTCGGTCCGCCCGCCTGATCCGCCCGTACGGGCGGGCCGGCGGGCGGACTCATGAGCGAGGCGGGACGGCCGACCGGCGGGCGAGTCCCCGGGGGCCGACGGGCGGAGCGGGCCGGCTGTCCCGGGGACGGCGGGGGACGGCGGGGCGCGGGGTACGGGGCGCGGCCCGCGGGGTACGGCGCGGGGCGCGGCCCGCGGCGACCTGCTGCCAGAAGGCCCCGGCGGCGGTCACGATCTCATCAAGTCCTCCCTGAGAGCGTTCTCCTGGCTCCTTCTCCTCTGAAATCATCCTGTTACCCATGGGATTTCGGGGGACACAGGGCAACGGGGGGCAGTAGTGACGGGGTTTCTGTTCCTCCGCGCGCGCGGACATCGGCTGCTGCTGGCCGCGGCCCTGCTCGCGATCCTGCTCACCACCGCCGTACTGACCACCCTCACCTCCTTCGCCGGCTCCGTCGGCGACGCCGGGCTGCGGCACGCGCTGCGGACCCGGGACGCCGCGGCCGCCGCGCTGATCATCACCTCGGAGAGCCCCGGCGAGGACCGGGCCGCCGCCGCGCGGGACGCCCGGCGCGGCGCGCAGCGCGCCTTCGACGGGCTGCCGGTGACCCTGCGGCAGTTCGATCTCTCCGGGCCCTACGCGCTGCCCTCGTCGCTGCGGCCGAAGGACCGGCGCGCGGGCGACCCCGATCTCGCCACCTTCGCCGTCGTGGACCGCTCCCGGGTGCGGATGCTCTCGGGCGACTGGCCCGCTTCCGCTCCCGGCGGGGCGGGCGGGGTCGCGGAGGTGGCCCTGCCCGAGGCCGCGGCCCGGGAGCTGAAGCTCTCACCCGGGCCCCGGGTGCTCACCCTGAAGGACCGGCTCGGCGGTGAGCCGGTCCGGATCCGGGTGACCGGCGTCTACCGCCCCGCCGACCGGGCCGACCCGTACTGGCAGCTGGACGATCTGGCCGGGCGCGGGGTGCGCAAGGAGAGCGACTTCAGCTCCTACGGGCCGCTGCTGACCGATCCCGCCGTCTTCGGCTCCGGGCGGATCAGCCGGGGCGAGCTGGCCTGGCTCGCCGCCGCCGACTTCACCGCCCTGACCGCCGACCGGATCGGACCGCTGCGGGACTCCGCGAAGGAGAGCCAGCGGCTGGTCGCCACCCAGCCCTCGCTGAAGAGCGGCGTCACCGTCCGCACCGCGCTGCCGGACGCGCTCGACCGGCTGGAGCGGGCGCTGCTGGTGTCCCGGGCGACCCTGCTGATCGTCTCGCTGCAGCTGGTCCTGCTCGCCGGGTACGCGCTGCTGCTGGTGGCCCGGCTGCTGAGCAGCGAGCGCGCGGGCGAGACCCGGTTCCTGCTGGCCAGGGGCGCGTCCCGGGGCCGGATCGCCGGGCTCTCCGCCCTGGAGGCGCTGCTGCTGGCGCTGCCCGCCGCCGCCCTCGCCCCGCTGCTGGCCGGTCCGCTGACCCGGCTGCTCGCCGGCCGGGGGCTGCTGGCCAGGATCGGGCTGCGGATCGAGACCGGGGCGACCGTCTCGGCGTGGCTGACGGGCGCGGCGGTGGCGCTGGCGTGCGCGGCGGCGGTGGTCGCCCCGGCGCTGGCCGCGGCCCGGGCCCCGCGCGGCCGGGCCGGTTCGCTGCCCGGTCCGCTGCGGGCCGGGGCGGATGTGGCGCTGCTCGCGGTGGCCGGGGTGGCGTTCTGGCAGCTGGAGCGGCGTACGTCCGGCAGCGGCGCGCTGAGCGGCGACCGGGCCGGGGAGCTGGGCATCGATCCGCTGCTGGTGGTCGCGCCCGCGCTCGCGCTGCTCGCCGGGACCGTGCTGACCCTGCGGCTGCTGCCCCCCGCGGCCCGTTTCGCTGAGCGCCGCGCCGCCCGGGGCCGGGGGCTGACCGCGCCGCTCGCGGGCTGGCAGTTCAGCCGCCGGCCGATGCGCGGCGCGGGTCCGGTGCTGCTGCTGGTGCTGGCGGTGGCGATGGGCATGCTGGCGATCGGCCAGGGCGCTTCGTGGGACCGCTCCCAGGACGATCAGGCGGACTTCGCGGCCGGGTCCCCGGTGCGGGTGCTGGACGGCGGCGCGGTGCCGCCGTTCGGGCAGAGCGGGGCGTACGACGGGATGAAGGGCGTGCGCGCCGCGCCCGCCGCCCGGGGCTCGATGTCGCTGTCGGGCGGCAAGGAGGCGACCGTACTGGCGCTGGACGCCTCGGCGGCCGACGGGCGGCTGCGGCTCCGGGGCGATCTCGCGGGCGACGGCGGTCCGGACCGGTTCCTGGCTCCGCTGCGGCCCGGGGGCGCCGCCGGGGAGGCGTCGCGGAGCGAGGCGGGGCACACCGGCGAGGGCTCCCGGAGCACCCCCGGGACCGAGCGGCGCGCCGGGATCGTGCTGCCCGCCGGGAGCGAGCGGCTGACGCTCGACCTCACCCTCCGCGCGCCGCCGGGCACTCCGGGGCCGCCGGACGTGGACGGGGTCCCGGAGACGGCCGAGGCCGCGCTCACGGTGACCGTCGAGGACCGTTTCGGGGTGCCGTACCGGATGCCGCTCGGCACGGTCCGCCCGGACGGCGAGCGGCGTTCGCTGACGCTCGACCTCGCCCGTGCGGCGGGGGCCCCGGCCGGCAGGCCGGCCGGTCCGCTCGCGCTGACGGCGGTGGAGTTCGAGGAGGGCGACTACCTGGACCGGATCGTGCCCAAGCGGTTCACGCTCCACGGTCTGCGGGCGGCGGGCGGCGACGGCGCCTTGCGGCCGGTCGCGGCTCCGGAGGGCACGGTCTGGAAGGCGCGGGCGAGCGCCAATGTGGAGCCCGGTCTCACCGACGGGACGGAGGCCCGCCCGGCCGTGACGGGGGTGCGCTCCCCCGCCGGCGACCTGATGGACATCTCGTACCACACGGGCAAGGCCGTCCCCGAGTGGCCCGGCGGCCGCGTGGTGACCGTACGGGCCTCGGTGAAGCGGCCCGCGCCCGCCGTGCCGGCCGCGCTGGCGGACCGGCGGTTCCTCGAATCGGCCGCCGCGAAGGTCGGTTCGGTGGTGAACGTGCCGATGCCCGGCGGCGATGTCGAGGTGCGGATCGCGGGCGAGCTGGCGCACCTGCCGACGACGGGCCCCGGGGTGAGCAGGGCGCACGGCGGCACCATGGACGGCGCGGTCGGCGGCTCCGGCGCCGGACCCGCCGCCACCGACGGCGGCGCGATCCTGCTCGATCTGCGGGCCGTCAACAGCGTCCTCGCCCAGCGCCCCGACGCCGCGCTCCCGGCGACCGAGTGGTGGCTCTTCACCGCGCCCGGCGCGGCCGCCGGGGTCGCCGCCGAGCTGCGCGAGCGGCCCGAGCTGGATCCGGGCCAGGTCCTGGTGCGGGACGAGATCGCCGACGAGCTGCACGACGATCCGCTGGGCGCGGGCCCGCAGTCCGCGCTCCTCGCGGTGACGCTGGCCGCCGCCGCGCTGGCCGCGGTCGGGTTCGCGGTCTCCACGGTGGGCGCGCTGCGGGAGCGTTCGGCCGAGTTCGCGGTGCTGCGGGCGCTCGGCGCGCCCCGGCGGCAGCTGGCGTCGCTGCTGGCCGCCGAGGGGTTCCCGCTGATCGCGCTGGCCCTGGGCATCGGCGTCGCCATCGGCGCGGTGCTGACCCGGGCCGTGGTCCCGCTGATCGTGCTGACCGGGCGGGCCGCCCAGCCGGTCCCCGCGGTGCTGGTGGAACTGCCCGCGGGCCGGGTCGCGCTGCTGCTGGCCGTGATCGCCGCCGCGCCCGTGCTGATGGTGACGGCGCTGGCGCTGCGACGCGGCGACCCCGCGTCGGCGCTGCGCGTCCAGGGAGGGGAATGACGTGACCGACCCAGCCGACCGGGGGGCGCCGCCCGCACGCGGGGCCGTCGCGCCATGGGTGCGCACCCGGCTGCGCACCGCGCCCGGGGCCGCCCTCTCGCTGGCCCTGCTCGTCCTCGTCACCTCCTTCCTCGCCGGGGCGTTCCCGCGCGCGGTGGAGGCGTACGAGGGCGAGGGGCTGAGCCGTGCGATGAGCACCGCCGCCCCCCAGCAGAGCGTGATCGGGCTGTCGGCCGCCCCGGCGTCCGACGACCCGCCGGGGCGGAAGGCCGCCGCGCTGCGCGGGGAGCGGCTGACCGAGCGGTACCGGAAGATCCTGGACCGGCTGCCGGAGCCGCTGCGGGCCGACGGCGCGCAGTCCGCGTACGGGGCGCGCACCGTCGCGCCGGTCTCGGCGGACGATCCCTGGCTGCCCGAGCTGGAGGGCGGCGCTCCGGTGTTCACCGTCAGCTCGCAGTCCGGGCTCGAACGGCACTCCGCGCTCCGCTCGGGCAGGCTGCCGAAGGCCGGAAGCACCGGGCCGACGACCGCCCGGGTGGAGGGCGCGGTCACCGTGCGGACGGCCGCCGCGCTGCGGATCGAGGTCGGCTCGACCGTCCATCTGCCCCGGGACGGGAACGAGGGCCCGCTCGCGGTCACCGTCACCGGCATCGTCGAACCGCTGCGCCCCGGGCTGAGCTACTGGAGCGTCGAGCCGGTGCTGGCCGTTCCCGCGAAGCGGTGGACGTCGGGACCGTCGCCCGCGCCCTACTGGCACGGCGCGCTGCTGCTGCCGCCCGAGGCCGCCCCCGCCCTGCTCTCACTGCCCGAGGCCGCCGAGGCGTACTGGCGGCTCGCCGTCGACCCGAAGGCGCTGGGCGGCGCCGATCCGGCCCGGCTGCGGCAGGCGGTCGCCTCGGTGGAGCGGGGGCCCGCGCAGAGCGCGCTGCGCCGGGCCGTCTCGCCGGAGCTGGAGGTGGAGTCCGGCCTGGACGATCTGCTCCGCCGCCACGAGGACACGCTGTCCGTGATCGGACCGGTGGTGGCGGTGGGCGCGTTCGGCGTCGGATCCGTCGCGGCGGTCGTGCTGGTGATGGCCGGCGGGCTGGCGGCGGCGCGCCGCCGGAGCGAGCTGACCCTGCTGCGGTCGCGCGGCGCCTCGCTGGGCGGCCTGGCCGGGCGGCTGCTGGCGGAGGTCGCCGTCCCGGTGCTCCCCGCCGCTGCGGCCGGCTGCGCCCTCGCCGTCGTCCTGCTGCCCGGCGGCCGGCTGGCGCCCACCCTGCTCGCCTCGGCCGCGGTGGCGGTCGTGGCCTCGGCGACCCTGCCGCTGCGGGCCGTCCTGCTTCACCGCGGACACCGGCCGCACGGCGAGCGGGAGGACGCCGTACGCCCCAGGACCTCGCGCCGCCGCGCGGTCGCCGAACTGACCCTGGCGGCGCTGGCGGTGGCGGCGGCCGTCGCCCTGCGGCGGCGCGGTACGGCGGAGGGCGAGGTGGACTGGCTGGTCAGCGCCGCGCCGGTGCTGGTGGGCGTGGTGGCCGCGCTGGTGCTCGTACGGCTGTATCCGCTGCCGCTGCGGCTGCTGGCGCTGCCCATGGCGCGGCGGCGCGGCGCGATCGGCTTTCTGTCGCTGGCCCGCGCGGGCCGGGCCCCCGCCACCACGGCGCTGCCGCTGCTGGCGCTGCTGGTGGCGCTGACGACGGCCGCGTTCGGCGGTTCGGTGCTCGCCGGGGTGGCCGACGCCCGGGACCGGGCCGCGCTGTTCGCGGTGGGCGCGGACGCCCGGATCGAGGCGGCCGGCGACGAGCTGCCCGAGGGGCTCGCCGCCAGGGTCGGCGAGGTGTCCGGGGTGCGGGAGGTGACCGCCGTACGCCGGGAGTTCGACCTCGACATGCTGGACTCCGAGCATGACATCGTCACCCTGCTCGCGGTCGACCCCGGCTCCTACGCGCGGCTGTCCGCCGCCACCGGGCACGATTCGTTCGGCGCGGGCGAGCTGCGGAAGTCCTCCGGCCCGCTGCCCGCGATCGCGTCGCCCTCGGTCGCCGCGCGGCTCGGGGAGGGGACGGCCACCGTCGCCGTGCCGGACGGGTCGTTCTCGGTCCGGGTGACGGGGGTGCGGCCGACCACGCCCGCCATGGCCGACGGGGACTTCCTGATCGTCGACGCGGCGGGGCTGCCGGTCGACCGGGAGCCCACCACGCTGCTGGTCTCGGGTCCGTCCGTGTCCGGGCCGGATCTCACCGCGGCGGCTCCGCGCTCCGCCGCCGTGCTGCTGCGCGCCGACGAGCGGGCGGGCCTCGCCGACGAGCCGGTGCAGCGCGGCGCGGGCCGGCTCTACGCGGTGGCCGCGGCGGCGGGCGCGGGATACGCGGTGCTCGCGCTGCTGCTGTCGCTGACGCGGGCCGCGCCGGAGCGGGCCGCGCTGCTGGCCCGGCTGCGGACGATGGGGCTGACCCGCCGTCAGGGCAGACGGCTGCTGATTCTGGAGAATCTGCCGCAGACGCTGCTCGCCGGGGCGGGCGGGGCGCTGGTGGGATGGGCGGCGATCGAGCTGCTCTCCCCCGGCATCGATCTGGCCCGGCTGGCGCTGGCCGGTCAGGGGCGGTTCGACGCGCTGGGGCCGGTGCGGCTGCGGGCCGACCCGTGGAGTCTGCTGCTGCCCGCGCTGGCCGTGGTGACGATCGCGGCGGGGGTGGCCGCGGCGCAGGCGTATCTGACCACCCGGCGCAGGACGACGACCGAGCTGAGGGTGGGAGACCCACGATGACCGATTCCCCGGATCTTCGGGAGCTGGAGCGGCGGGCGGCGGCCGGACGGGCCGCTCCCGAGTACGGCCACGACGCGCTGATCAGCTGCGACCGGCTGGTACGCGTCTTCTCGGCGGACGGTGTGGAGGTGCAGGCGCTCCAGGGGCTCGATCTGCTGGTCCGTCAGGGCGAGCTGATGGCGCTGGTGGGGGCCTCGGGGAGCGGCAAGTCGACGCTGATGAACATTCTCGCCGGGCTCGACGAGCCGACGGCGGGGGCGGCGTCGGTCGCGGGGTGCGATCTGCTGGCGATGGGCGCGAAGGAGCGGCTGCGCTATCGGCGCGAGGTGGTCGGGTTCGTCTGGCAGCAGACGGCCCGCAATCTGCTGCCGTTTCTGACGGCGGCGCAGAATGTGGCGCTGCCGATGCAGTTGCGGGGCCGGGCGGCCGGCCGGGGCCGGGCGCGCGCCGAGCGGGCCGAGTCGCTGCTCTCGCTGCTGGACGTCGCCGACTGCCGGGACCGCAGACCGGAGCAGATGTCCGGCGGGCAGCAGCAGCGGGTGGCGATCGCGGTGGCGCTGGCGAACGAGCCGTCGGTGCTGCTGGCGGACGAGCCGACGGGCGAGCTGGACTCGCACACGGCGGAGCAGATCTTCGCGGCCTTCCGCACGGCCAACGAGGAGCTGGGCACCACGATCGTGATCGTCACCCATGACCAGGCGGTGGCCGCCGAGGTCCGCCGTACGGTCGCGATCCGGGACGGCCGCACCTCGACGGAGATCCTGCGGCGTACGGAGGTCGACATGGCGACGGGTCAGGAGTCGCTGGTGGCGCGGGAGTACGCGATGCTCGACCGCGCGGGACGGCTCCAGCTCCCGGCGGAGTACACCGAGGCGCTGGGGATGCGGGACCGGGTGCTGCTGGAGCTGGAGCCGGACCATATCGAGATCCGGCCGGACACTCCGGAGGAGGGGTAGGGGGCGCCCGGGTGCGCGCCGGGGGGCGCGGGGCACGGGGGCGCGGGGTCAGGCTCCGGGCTCCGGCGGACGGGCGCGCGGGCCGGAACGCCTGCTTCCGAGGCCCGGGGGCGTGGGGCACGGGGGCGCGCGCCCTCGCCGAACTCCCCCGGCCCCCGTGCCCCCGGCTCCCGGCTCCCGCCACGCCCCGCCCGGCTACAGCTCCCGGCGCACCGAGAGCAGTTCCTCCAGCTGCTCCTCGCGGGCCTGCGCCGCGACGAAGAGGAGTTCGTCGCCCGCCTCCAGCGTCTCCTCGGTGCTGGGCGCCAGCACCCGCGAACCGCGGATGATCGTCACCAGCGAGGTGTCCTCCGGCCAGTCCACCGCCCCCACCGGCGTACCGGCGAGCGCCGACTCCGGGGGCAGCGTCAGCTCGACGAGATTGGCGTCGCCATGGCTGAAACGGAACAGCCGTACGAGATCGCCGACGCTCACCGCCTCCTCGACCAGCGCCGACATCAGACGCGGGGTGGAGACCGCGACGTCGACGCCCCAGGACTCGTTGAAGAGCCACTCGTTCTTGGGGTTGTTGACCCGGGCCACCACCCGGGGCACCCCGTACTCCGTCTTCGCCAGCAGCGACACGACCAGATTGACCTTGTCGTCACCGGTCGCGGCGATCACCACATGGCAGCGCTGGAGCGCCGCCTCGTCGAGCGAGGTGATCTCGCACGCGTCGGCGAGCAGCCATTCGGCCCTCGGCACCCGCTCCACCGAGATGGCGGTGGGCGCCTTGTCGACGAGCAGAACCTCGTGCCCGTTCTCCAGCAGTTCCCCGGCGATGGAACGGCCCACCGCGCCGGCGCCCGCGATAGCGACCCGCATCAGTTCCCGTCCTCCTCGGGGCCTTCGGCGAAGGCCGCCTCGACCTTCTCGATGTCGTCCGTCCGCATCATCACATGCACCAGGTCGCCCTCCTGGAAGACGGTCTGCGAGGTCGGCAGCACCGCCTCGCCCAGCCGGGTCAGGAACGCGACCCGTACGCCCGTCTCGTCCTGGAGGTCGCTGACCTTGTGCCCGACCCAGCTCGGGGAGGTGTACACCTCGGCGAGCTGGACCGCGCCGCTCGGGTCGCGCCACAGCGGCTCGGCGCCGGAGGGCAGCAGCCGGCGCAGCATCTGGTCCGCCGTCCAGCGGACCGTGGCGACGGTCGGGATGCCGAGGCGCTGATAGACCTCGGCGCGGCGCGGGTCGTAGATCCGGGCCGCGACGTTCTCGATGTTGAACATCTCGCGGGCGACCCGCGCGGCGATGATGTTGGAGTTGTCGCCGCTGCTGACGGCGGCGAAGGCGCCGGCGTCCTCGATGCCGGCCTCGCGCAGGGTGTCCTGGTCGAATCCCACCCCGGTGACCCGGCGGCCCCCGAAGGAGGAGCCCAGCCGGCGGAAGGCCGTGGGGTCCTGGTCGACCACCGCGACCGTGTGCCCCTGCTGCTCCAGGGTCTGCGCGAGAGCGGCTCCCACTCGCCCGCATCCCATGATGACGATGTGCACGACCGTCCTTCCGGCTGCCACTGCCCTCGGCATGCGGCATTTCTTTGCTCAGTATTTAACGGTGCTCTGGCTTAAAGGGTCTCAGACCTTGGCCCAAGCTACACATACGCGGTACGGGCCGGACACCGGGCAGTGAGAGGAGCGGGAGATTCCGCCCGGGCGCGGGGGTGGTGGGTGTGCTCCGACCCATATCGAACCCTTACGATCCTCACCGTGTCCAAACTGACCGACCTGCCCAAACGGATTCTCATCGGCAGGGCTCTGCGCAGTGACCGGCTGGGGGAGACACTCCTCCCGAAGCGCATCGCGCTGCCGGTCTTCGCCTCCGACCCGCTGTCCTCCGTGGCGTACGCGCCGGGCGAGGTCCTCCTGGTGCTCTCGGTCGCCGGAGTGTCGGCGTACCAGTACAGCCCCTGGATCGCGCTCGCCGTCGTCGTCCTGATGTTCACGGTGGTCGCCTCCTACCGGCAGAACGTGCACGCCTATCCGAGCGGCGGCGGGGACTACGAGGTCGCCAACACCAATCTCGGGCCGAAGGCGGGGCTGACGGTCGCGAGCGCTCTGCTGGTGGACTATGTACTGACCGTGGCCGTCTCCATCTCCTCCGGGGTGGAGAATCTCGGTTCGGCGATTCCGTTCGTGGTGGAGAACAAGGTGCTGTGCGCGGTGGCGATCATCGCGCTGCTGACGGTGATGAATCTGCGCGGTGTCAGGGAGTCGGGCAAGCTCTTCGCGATTCCCACTTATGTGTTCGTCACCGGTGTCGTCCTCATGATCTGCTGGGGTGCTTACCAGGGTCTTGTTCTCGGCGAAACGATGAAGGCGCCCACCGCGGATTTCGAAATCAAGGCGGAGCATCAGGGTCTCGCGGGATTCGCACTGGTCTTTCTGCTGCTGCGGGCCTTCTCCTCGGGCTGTGCCGCGCTCACCGGCGTGGAGGCGATCAGCAATGGCGTGCCGGCCTTCCGCAAGCCGAAATCGAAGAACGCGGCGAGCACCCTGGCGCTGATGGGGCTGCTGGCGGTCGTCATGTTCTGCGGAATCATCGGGCTGGCGATGGCCACCGATGTGAAGATGGCCGAACAGCCCGCCAAGGATCTGCTCAGCGACGGGGTCCCGGTCGGCGACGGCTATATCCAGGATCCGGTGATCTCGCAGGTGGCGGCGGCCGTTTTCGGCGACGGCACCTTCTTCTTCGTACTCCTCGCCGCGGCCACCGCACTGGTCCTCTTCCTGGCCGCCAACACCGCGTACAACGGATTCCCACTGCTCGGCTCGATACTGGCTCAGGACCGCTATCTGCCGCGTCAGCTGCACACCCGCGGCGACCGGCTCGCCTTCTCCAATGGGATCGTGCTGCTCGCCGGGGCGGCCGCGCTGCTGGTGTGGGTGTACGGCGCGGATTCGACCAAGCTGATCCAGCTCTACATCGTCGGCGTGTTCGTATCGTTCACTCTCAGCCAGACCGGCATGGTGCGGCACTGGAACCGTCATCTGCGCACGGAGAAGAATCCGGCCAAGCGCCGGCACATGATCCGTTCACGGGCCATCAACGCCTTCGGGGCCCTCTTCACCGGCCTGGTGCTGGTGATCGTGCTGGCCACCAAATTCACCCATGGGGCCTGGGTGGCTCTGCTGGGCATGGTGATCTTCTACGGGACGATGAGCGCGATCCGCCGGCACTACGACCGGGTCGCCGACGAGATCGCGGCGACCGACGAGCCGAGCGACGACAGCGTACGGCCGTCCCGGGTGCACGCCATCGTGCTGGTCTCCCGGATCCACCGGCCGACCCTGCGGGCCCTCGCGTACGCCCGGCTGATGCGCGTCGACAAGCTGGAGGCGCTCAGCATCAACGTGGACCCGGAGGAGACCAGGGCGCTGCGGGCCGAGTGGGAGCGGCGGCGCATCAACGTACCGCTGAAGATCCTGGACTCGCCGTACCGGGAGATCACCCGGCCGGTGATCGAATACGTCCGGGGGCTGCGCCGGGAGAGCCCGCGCGACGTGGTCAGCGTGGTGATCCCCGAGTACGTGGTGGGGCACTGGTACGAGCATCTGCTCCACAACCAGAGCGCGCTGCGGCTCAAGGGCCGGCTGCTCTTCACCCCGGGGGTGATGGTGACCTCGGTGCCGTATCAGCTGGTCTCCTCGGAGGCGGCCCGGAAACGGGCGCGCCGCCGCCAGAACTGGAGCGCGCCCGGGGCGGTGCGCCGGGGTCCGGTCGACCGCGCCCCGGACTCCGTCCATCGGGAGTGACGTCGGCCGGCCGCCTCCGGCCGACGTAGACTGGTGGGCTGCCCCTCCTTCCGGGCCCCGGGCCCGCGCGGTCACCCACGGCGACCGCCCCGTACACCGAAACTCTGGAGTCACCCCGCCATGCAGAACGCCTCCGATTCTTCGCTTGCCTCCCTGGTCGGGGAGGAGTACGAGGTCGAGGTGGGCCCCGTCGCGCACGGCGGGCACTGCATCGCCCGCACCGAGGGCGGCCGGGTGCTCTTCGTCCGGCACACACTGCCCGGCGAGAAGATCGTCGCCCGGGTCACCGAGGGCGACACCGACTCCCGCTTTCTGCGCGCGGACGCGGTACGGATCATCGAGCCGGCCAAGGACCGGATCGAGGCCCCCTGCCCGTTCTCCGGCCCGGGCCGCTGCGGCGGCTGCGACTGGCAGCATGTGAAGCCCGGCGCGCAGCGCCGCTTCAAGGGCGAGGTGATCATCGAGCAGCTCCAGCGGCTCGCCGGTCTCACCCCCGAGGAGGCCGGCTGGGACGGCACGGTCATGCCGGCCCCCGGCGACAAGGCGCCCGCGGGCGAGGTGCCTGCCTGGCGGACTCGGGTGCAGTACGCGATCGACGCGGACGGCAACGCGGGGCTGCGCAAGCACCGCTCCCACGATGTCGAGCCGGTCGACCACTGTCTGATCGCGGCGCCGGGCGTCAGCGAGCTGGGCGTCGAGAAGCGGGAGTGGCCGCAGATGGCGTCGGTGGAGGCGATCGCGGCGACCGGGTCCAGCGACCGGCAGGTCATCCTCACCCCGGCCCCCGGCGGTCGGCTGCCCCTGGTGGAGCTGGACAAGCCGGTCTCGGTGATGCGGGTCGACGAGCGCGACGGCGGCGTGCACCGGGTGCACGGCCGCGCCTTCGTCCGCGAGCGCGCCGACGGCCGGACCTACCGCGTCGGCGCGGGCGGCTTCTGGCAGGTGCATCCGCAGGCGGCGGATGTGCTGGTGAAGGCCGTGATGCAGGGTCTGATGCCGCGCAAGGGCGAGACCGCGCTCGATCTCTACTGCGGCGTCGGCCTGTTCGCGGGCGCGATCGCCGAGCGGGTCGGCGACGAGGGCGCCGTCCTCGGCATCGAGTCCTCCAAGCGCGCGGTGGAGGATGCCCGCCACAACCTGCGCGACCTGGAGCGCGTCCGCGTCGAACAGGGCAAGGTCGACCAGGTCCTCCCCCGTACCAAGATCACCGAGACCGACCTCATCGTCCTCGACCCGCCCCGCGCCGGCGCCGGCAAGCAGACCGTCCGCCACCTCGCCTCCCTCGGCGCCCGCCGCATCGCCTACGTCGCCTGCGACCCGGCGGCCCTCGCGCGCGACCTGGCGTACTTCCGCGAGGCGGGTTACCGCTCGCGGACGCTGCGGGCGTTCGACCTCTTTCCGATGACGCACCACGTGGAGTGCGTGGCGATTCTGGAGCCGGTGAAGAAGGACGACTGACCTGCGGTTTCGTCGATGTGCATTCAGTTTGTCGTGGCGGCCCCCGAATGCTGAGAGCGGAACGGGCAGCGGTTCGGGGTCGTGGGCAGGAGCCCAGGCGTCCAAGAGCGTGAAGTCCTTGCGGAACACCCGGGGCGAACTGGTGCCAGACAGCCTCATTATCGAGGAGCTGCGGCGTGCTGCCGCCGACGTTCCGCAGCCGGCCGCGCAGCTCGTCGTCGGACATCAGGTGAGGGCGTCCGTCGGTGGGCCTCGCCTTGTGCGGTGCCGTAGGCGGACACCCAGCCAGGCCGGGAGCGGGTCCCCATCATGGTGCAGTCGGCGGGTGAGCTGGTAGGCGATGGCGGTGCCCATGCCGTGGCCGAAGAACCCGAAGGGCCGGCCGAACAGCGGCTCGATCGCGGTGTGGAAGTAGTCGACCAGCCGGTCGCAGTCGTCGATCAGCGGCACTGCCTGCAGCTGCCCTCGGCCGGGGGCCTCCAGGAGACAGAGCTCCCAGTCCTGGGGGAAGTGCTCCGCCCAGCCCCGGTAGAGCAGGTGTGAGCCGCCGGCGTGATGTCGGACTGGTACGTACGCCGCCGTCGGAGCCGGGTGAACGCGGTGAAGGACCTGGACATATTGATCGACAGCGCAGTCGGCGAGGATCCGCACATCTCCATTCGGGACATCCCGTTGAGTTTCAATCCGAGGCATCGTTTGTATGGGCTGCGCGGCGTCCGTACCGGCCACGTCACCACCCCACCCCTCCCGGCCTCCCCCACACCCGCGGCACCACCCCACGAACCGACGACCGGTCTCAAGCCCGTGAGGACCGCTCCCCCGAGGACCAGCTGATGTACCTGACACAATTCCGCGTCAACACTGGTCGGTTTGAGGCCCGTCGGCTGCTTGGCTCACCGCACCTCATGCACGGAGCCGTGAACATGGCATTCCCTGAGCTACCGTCCCGAGAGGGCCAGGGACCACGCGTCCTGTGGCGTGTCGATCACGATCCCCAGGACAGGCCGAAGCTCTTCATCGTCAGTCCGGGCCTCCCCGATCTGACCCATCTGGTCGAGCAGGCCGGCTGGCCCGCGCTGGAGACACCGGGCTGGAGCACCTTCCGTTACGGCGAGTTCCTCGATGCCCTCCGCGAGGGAGATACCTGGAATTTCAGGCTCACGGCAAACCCGGTCCACAACATCCGCAGACCAGGAGACAAGGCAGGCGCTCCCACCAAGCGGGCCGCGCACGTCGGACCACGCCACCAGTTGGGGTGGCTGCTCAAGCGGCAGGAGCAAGCGGGCTTCGAAGTCGTCCGGAAGCCGGCTGACCGTCAGCTGACCGAGTACGGCGACGAGCACGAGTTGATCGTTCGGGACCATCACCCACTCCAGTTTCGTCGTAGTCCCGCGAATCAGCCCATGCAGGATGTTCGCTTCACCCGGGTCACCTTCGACGGCCGGCTGAGGATCACCGATCCCGCTCTGCTCCGTCGTACCCTCGCCCAGGGTCTGGGCAAGGCAAAGGCCTACGGCTGCGGCCTGATGACCCTGGCCCCCGTGGGGGGAAAGTGAGCACCGTCAGCCGCCGGGGCGCCCTGTCTCCACGTGAACTCACACGGGTCGGTGACCGCGTGTCATTCGTCTACCTGGAACGGTGCACCGTGCACCGTGAGGACAACGCCATCACCGCGACGGACGCGGACGGAGTGAGGCACATCCCGTCCGCGACCATCGGAACCCTTCTCCTTGGCCCTGGCACACGCGTCACCCATCAGGCGATGCTCGTCCTCGGAGAGTGCGGTGCCGCAGTGGTATGGGTGGGCGAGCACGGAGTACGCTTCTACGTCGGCGACGCCCCCAACCAGGGCATCACAGCTGCCGGGCAGTGCATGTACGGAATCGCCCACATCTCCGCACTGGGCTGCTCACCCGCTCTGGGTTTTGTCCACTCCGGGAACGAGCGCTCCTTCGTCATGGACGTGGCCGACCTGTACAAGACAGACGTCGCGATTCCGGCGGCGTTCGACGCCGCAGCCGAGGGCGAGGAAGACATCGCATCCCGCACCCGCCGGGCTCTGCGAGACCGCATCAACGAGACGGGACTGCTCGACCGGTGCGTGCGTGACATCAAGCACCTTCTTTCTTAAGACGGTACTCGCGAAACGGCAGACGGACAGGACCGGATGACCTTGCAGTCGGACAGCGACACGCACGTCCCAAGCGGCCGCAACTACGGGGACGAGTCGCTCTGGTGACCGTCATCATCCTCGCCAACTGCCCCTCCGGACTGCGTGGCTTTCTCACCCGCTGGCTCCTGGAGATCTCCGCCGGCGTTTTCGTGGGCGCCCCATCGGCTCGCGTACGCGACGCTCTCTGGGCAGAAGTTCGCCAATACGCGGACCAAGGCCGTGCCCTTCTGGTCCACCAGACCAACAACGAGCAAGGCTTCACCTTTTACACACACGACCATGCCTGGCGTCCCATTGACCACGAAGGCCTCACCTTGCTCCGACGCCCAAATCCCGCAACCTCACAAGAAGAAACCCGAACGCCTCAGAACCCGCGTCCGGGGTGGAGTAACGCCGCCAAACGACGGAGATTCGGTGGACGGTAGAGATGAGCCTGCGGCAATCCACACAGAAAGAGGCGAAATAGTTGTTATGTCGAGATCTGTAGAAGTAAGTAAAAGCAGCCCCTGCGCGCCATAAAGCCGCAGGTGGGTAAGGGTGGTCCCCGCGCAGGCGGGGGTGTTCCGTGAAACCCCAGCCGCTCACCGTCTGACCTGTTGTGGTCCCCGCGCAGGCGGGGGTGTTCCCTCGCTCAGGCCGCTGCCGACGTTGCAGGTGTCGTGGTCCCCGCGCAGGCGGGGGTGTTCCCATCTCGCCCGCCTCAGCCTCGCTGACGTGCCCGTGGTCCCCGCGCAGGCGGGGGTGTTCCCGGCTTGCGCTGGCCGGGCGACGGCAAGGGCGAGTGGTCGGGTCATCTTGGGCTTGACGCTCATATGACGCTCGGGACCCCGAATTCGCCACAATCGCGCCCATCAAATAGCTTCTGACCTGCACCTTTCTTCGGCCACGCCCAGGTCGGCACCTTCCCGATGACGCACCATGTGGAGTGCGTGGCGATTCTGGAGCCGGTGAAGAAGGACGACTGATCCGGGGTTTCGCCGCGGACTGCGGACCGGCCCCTTCTTCCCGTCCCCGGACGGGAAGGGGCAGGTTCACGTGCTCGCCAGGGCCAGGGCCAGCGGGCAGGGCCTGGAGCCGCCTCCCCGCTCGGGCGGCGCGGCGCTGCGGGTCCGTGACGTCGGTCAGGACGGCTCGTTGTCCCGGCGAGACTTCCTCGACTCCCACTCCGGCCGCAGGGCCGGGGGCCGGGGCAGGTGAATCCTTCGACTCCCTGAAAGGGAGGACGTCATGACGACCATCACGACCGGCGGTACGCAGTGGGCCGACGCCAGTGGCCCCGGCGCCGGCTTCACGGTCAGCAGTGTCTCGACGGCCCCTGAGCCCCCGGTCCGCGGGGGATCCGTCACCGTGACCGTGAGCGGAACCCTGACCGAGGGCGTCTCCGGAGGCCGGACCCGCACGGCGGTCAGTTACGGAATCATCGCCATGGCCGACCGCACCGCCGCGCTGCCGGCCGCCGAGGCCGGCCCCTACTCGGCGACCGTCGCCTTCGACCTCCCCGCCGACGGTCCCACCGGAAGCTACGTGGCGACCGTGTGGTTCATCGACCAGAACGACGCCGAGATCGCCGCCATCAACATCACTTTCACGATCTGACCGCTCCGCCCCCGCCCTCCGGGCACGGCCGTGGGACCGGGGGAACAAGCCCCGGGTCTTCCTGACCGCGCCCCCGGGACCGCGGTCACGGCGCGGGCAGGGGCGGGAACGGCCGTGCCCCGAGTCGATCCACGAGTAGGCGTACGTCCCGAGTGCTCGCAGCCGGGCCTCGGTGCTCTCGGTCGCACTCGAAGGACGCATGGCGCACACCCACCGGGCCCGGCTCGCCCTGCAGGCGGGCGTGGCGCTCCGGCCCGGGAAAGCCGGCTCCTCGGGTGACCGGTCTCCGGGCGGTCCGTCACGAGGCCCATGACTCCGGGCTGGAGACCTGTGCCTCAGCCGTTCATCCGGGGACGGGCATCACGACTGCCGGCGCTGGTAGTCGCCGCCGTTGCAGCCCAGCGTGTAGGCGCGCCCGGCGCCGTTGCTGTCGAGACACTCGCCCGTGGCCACGTTCTTGATCAGTCCGCCGCCGATGTCGTTGAACTCCACCGTCCAGCGCTGACCTGAACCTCCTGCTCGAAAGCGGATGAGTCGAGGTCTCGCCGTGGCGTGCGGGGCGGAACGTGCGAACCCGTAGGAGAGCGGGCACTCCCGGAAAGCCCGAGCACAGCCGGAATCACGGTGCGATGGACCCGCCGCATCCGTCCCGGGTCGAACGTCCGCTCCGTCACCGCCGCACCACCCGTCACTTCACGGGCGGAGCCGTCCGGTTCGCAGCCCGTTCGCGGTGCCGCCAAGAGCGGCAATCCCGCGGGCAACCGTCGCGAACCGCAGGTTCCGGGACCCGCCATGGCCCCGGCGTACCCCGGGCCCTGCGGCCCGGACCGCGAGCGCCGGCCGACGCTCCTTGGACACAGCGCGGATGGGGACGTTTCCCAGGCCGGCGGTCGGCGGCCGAGGCCGGCGCCTCGCGCACCGCCGTGCGGTGGCCGGCGTGTTCAGGGTTGCGGGCTCGGCTCCAGCCAGGTCGTGTCGGCCAGGAGGGCCTGCACCTCGTTGACCAGGCGCATCGAGTGGAACCCGTCGGCGGTGGCGTGGTGCGCCTGAACCGCCAGTGGGAGCAGTACTCGGCTGTCCCGCTCGGTGTACCGGCCGAGGGTGAAGATGGGCGCGAGGTGGTCCCAGTCGTCACGGATGTTGAGGTTGAACCCGGTGAACGATCCCCACGGCAGGCTCGACACGTCGAACGTGTTGGCCGGCGGTTCGCCCTGCGGGAAGAACTCCGTGGCTCGACCGTGCTCCGCGAGCAGGGGGGCCGCGACGTCGTGGAACGCGCCGAAATCGGGATCGTAGGGCGCCCACACGCACGCGAACGTCTCGCGTTCCGGGTTGAAGACCGTGAAGGCCGGGTGCACGACGGGCCAGACGGCCGGCTCACCCGACGCGGTGAGACACATCATGAACTCGTCATGCCGGTTGACGACCGTCGCGAGTGCCCAGATCTGCGCGATGTAGGTCTTGCGCCGCGACTGGCGCAGCGCTGCGGTGAACGCGGTGACGTCGAGTTCCACCGTCATCGAGTAGGTGCACGGGACCCGTCGGCGGTAGTGCTCGAAGTGCTGTCGGCGCGGCCATGTGTCCAGGTCGATCGGGGTGGGAGCATCCATCCGCCCATCCTTCCAGCCGCCGGGACTCGGCCCTGGAACGGTCGCCGGGTCGCCGGAGCAGGCCAGTCGGCCGGCAATCCGATCAGCGCCCCGGAACGGGAGCGGGGCCACTGCCCGGACCGGAAGGTGCGCTGCTCCGTCCAGTTCGTGGAGCACTTCCAGGAAGGACGTCCTGGAACAGGTCTGTGCGGGTGTACGCCTGACCCGGCGCGGGGTTCCTGGCCGGGGCAGGGCGCCGCTGTCATGCGGCGGGCAAGCCTGTCTCGTAGCTCGGCGGCGATGTGGGCGACGTACACATTGGCGCCGGTGCCGGCCTGGGCGAGAAGGCTGAGGAGAAGCACCACTCGCTCCCCCGGGGCCGGGTGGTTCCGGAGGGTGGAACGGACCTGCGGCCGACGCCGAACTGCCGCCCGCGACCACGAACCGCCGTTCCGGCCCGCTCCGAAGCCATGACCGACCTGACGGTCTCTCGGCTCGCCGCCGAAGCCGCCGTCCCCTGGCGCGACCCGCCATCACGGGATCACCTCCGCATGACGGCACGAAACAGCAGGAGAGAACGACCCTCTAACGGTCGGCCCTGGCGTCGAGACCGCCCAGGATCAGGTCGGTCAACGCGGTGACCGCTTCACCGTCGGTCGCCCGCTCCCGGTTCAGCTCGGCGGCGATCGCCTCGGCCGCGCCCAGCAAGCCGACGCACCGCAGCCGAAGGGCCTGGGGCGCGAGGCTGGAGTACGGCAGCAGCGCGGTGGCCATCAGCTCCGCGTACCCCTCGGTCAACTCGTGCTGGACCGCCTCCATTTCCGGGCTCCCCTTCAGCGCGGCGGAAACGGCGCTCAGCTCCGGCATGTCGGCGGCGCAGGCGAAGTAGGCGGCGCTGATGACCCGGGCGACCGCGCCGGCACTGGGCGCGGCGTCCCGCAACGCCCGCGTGATCCCCGCCCGGTGGCGTTCGTCGAGCCGCCGGTGGAGCGCGAGCAGCAGGCCGGGGCGAGTGGCGAAGTGGTCGTACGCGATCGGCCTGCTCACCCCCGCCTCCTCCGCGAGGGTGACCAGTGTCAGGCCGTCGGCGCCCCGAGTGCGCACGATCGTCCCGGCGGTGTCGAGCAGCTGCTCCCGCCTGGCCTGCCTGGACAGGCGGGTCGGTGTGGTGGCCATGGCCCTCCCTTGCGTTCCTCCTCCAATTTAAGCTACAAAACGTAGGCTACAAAATGTAGCTTCATGGATGTGAGGGGAAACCGTGGCGGAACACCTGGAATCGGTACTCATCTTGGGCGGTACGGGCCAGGCGGGCACGGCCGCCGCCGCCCTCCTGCGCCAATGGCACCCGAAACTGCCGCTGACCATCGCGGGGCGTGACATCGACCGCGCACAGCGCGTGGCCGACGAACTCGGCGCCGCGACGGCCGCGACCATCGATCTGCGGCGCGGCGATCTCGGCCTCCCGCCCGGCCGCCGCCACTCGGCGGTGGTCGCCGCGCTCTGGGACGACCGCCTGCACGGGCTGCGCTACGCACAGCATCACGGGCTGCCGTACCTCAGCATCTCCAGCGGCCTGGTGGACATCGCGCCGGAGGTCGTCGCGGGCGCCCGGCGGGAGAACACCGCGCCGATCCTGGTGGCCAGCCACTACTGCGCCGGCACCGTCGTCCTCGCGGCACTGCACTCGGCCCGGCACTTCGACCGGATCGACACCATCCGGATCAGCGCCATACTGGACGAACTGGACACCGGCGGGCCCGCCGGAGCAGCGGATCTCCAGCGGTGGTCCACCGCCACCACGGCGGGGCTCCTACGCCGGGACGGCGTCCTCACCTGGGTCAACGGCCCTGACGCACAGGTGGATGTACGCAGTATCGACGGCGTCGATCTGCCCGGCCAGAGCATCGCCATCCTCGACGTGCCAAGCCTCGCCCTCGCGACGGACGCGCCCAACGTCCGCTTCGACTTCGCCGTCGGCGAATCCGCGGGCCGCCGCCGCGGCGAACCCGCTTCCTTCGAGGTCCGGATCGACCTCGAAGGAACAGACCGAGGGGGCGCACCGACCAGCACGACCCGCCACCTGGTCCACCCGGCGGGGCAGCGCCCCTTGACCGCGACCGGCATCGCCCTCGGCGTCGAGCGACTGCTCGGGCTGCGCGGCGACGCCGTCACCCCGGGCATCCACACCCCCGAGTCACTGCTCGACCCGGCCTACGCGGTCAAGCGGATGCGAGAGGCCGGCGCCGCCTTCATCGACGCGCCCGGCGACAGCTGAGCCCCCACTGCTGCGGATGAAGCCGACCGCCGGCGGTCAGCACGGCCCGCCGGTCGGGCAGCAGGACGCTCGCGATCCCGCCGGTGTGGGCGGCGAGCACTCGGCGGGATCCGCGCTGGTGGACCTGTCACGCCGGTACGCGCCAGTGGTCGTCGTCACGGCCCATCGCACCCACGAAGGAGACGGCCACCCGGGCCCGCCGGGCCCCACGACCAGGCTCCCCACCACGCCGGGCAGCCGCCCGGTGCGCAACGGCATGCCGTCGGAGGCGGGTGACCACCCACGGCTCCTCGCCCGCAAACGAGATCCTGATCGCTTAGGCCACCTCGGAGCCCGCCTGCGGCTGGAAGGCTGGTCTCTGCTACTCCGTGGCATGAGGCTGAGGCGGGCAGGCTGGGGCCACGGAACTCGGCATTGAGGTATCCCACAGGCGCGGGGACCACATGTCGATCTGCACGACCTCGGAGAACTGCCGGGGACCAACCCCGCAGGCGCGGGGACCACTATGCCCCGCTCGGCGCGCGACCGGGACCGGCGGGACCAACCCCGCAGGCGCGGGGACCACGACGCTGCCGCTGGTGCGCTATCTGCCCGCCGGGGACCAACCCCGCAGGCGCGGGGACCACTGGCACCCTGGCAGCAACAACCGTCAGGAGCGGGGACCAACCCCGCAGGCGCGGGGACCACAGCGAGTTCACCGCCGAGACGCCCTACTCGAAGGGACCAACCCCGCAGGCGCGGGGACCACGCCGTCTGCAGGCCGGCGGCCACGGGCTCGTGGGGATCAACCCCGCAGGCGCGGGGACCACTGGCCCATCTCGGGGAGCAGGGTCCTGAGGTCGGGATCAACCCCGCAGGCGCGGGGACCACCCGCTGATGGCCTACTCGCAGGCGTAGCACCTGGGACCAACCCCGCAGGCGCGGGGACCACCCGCCCCTGTCCTACCGGCAGGCCCTCGCGGAGGGACCAACCCCGCAGGCGCGGGGACCACGTCTCCGAGGTCTGGGGCGGGACGAGGGCGTAGGGACCAACCCCGCAGGCGCGGGGACCACAGGTGGTGGAGCATGAGCAGCGCGGCGACGGCGGGACCAACCCCGCAGGCGCGGGGACCACAGGCCGTGACCTGCGGTGTCATCGCCGCAGGGCGGTGTTTTTACTTACTTCCGCAGATTCCGACATTCCCGTCTTTTCAGTCGCGCGAGGTGGTGAGTTGAGGTTTCACGCTATCGGTTCAGAGCCGGTCGGCCCAGAGCGATGTGCGACCGCCTGCCTCAGCCGCCACCGCATCCCGCGGAATCTCAACAGGTCAAGGCGCGGTGGGCCTCGTTCGCGGAGCTGGATCGCGAGCACCGGCTCGATGTGCTGGGGCCTGTGATCGTGTGGTGGTGCACGGTCAGCGGTTTGCCGTGCGTCGCTCTGTCGGGGACGTGCGGGTCGCGCTGTCCGAGAGGTTGCGCGGCCGCGCGGGCATGGCGGCGGGAAGGGGATGACGGCCTGCGGTATCCGCTGGGTCCCCGACAGCGACTCCGCGCACTGGCGCTCGACCCTGCCGGGTCGCCCGTCCGTCGAACCGCCCACCAGCACGCCAAAGGCAGCTCAGACGGACCTCCCCCGCCAGGACCTGATCACGCGCCGACGCGACCACGAAAACGGGACCCATCGTTCGAGAATGACCGGCGCTCAGAGAATCAGAGGCCCGCTGTCTCCGGCTTCGTCTCCTGGGCGGACGGGGGCTCGGGGGAGGTGCGGTTCCCGGGCGGCGCTTGGTCGGTCTGTTGGGATGGGTGTGCCGGGGAGAAGAGGTGCCGGACTCCGGTGGTGTTCAGGATGCGTTCCAGGAACGGGGGCGGGCCGTCCAGGTGGAGTCGTATGTTCCGGGCGGTGGTCTTGCGGTGGATCATCAGGAGGGCGGAGATGCCCATGGTGTCGCAGAACCGGAGTGCGGTGCAGTCGAGACGCAGGTCGCGCAGGTCGGGGTGCGTGGTGAGGCACTGGTCGGCGAGCTGGACCAGTTCGTCGCTGGCGGCGTAGTCGAGGTCGCCGGCGAGATGGAGGGATGCGGTGCCCGGGCCGGCTTCAACGGTGAGGGTGAAGGGGGAAGAGGGCAGGGCGGTCATACGGTGGCTCCGGGGTGTGTTCCGGCCGGCAGGGGCGCGCCGTCCAGGGCGCGGCGCGCCCGGGCGAGCAGCCGGGTGGACCGGGGGAAGTCCTTGAGTTCGTCGGCCAAAATGTTCAGGGCGGGGTGCAGGGACCGCGCGGCGGGGACGTGGCGTGCGGTGAGGATGCCGGCGGTCCAGGTGATGAACGTGGTGAACAGGTCGTCGTCATCGGTGTAGAGGGCCGCGGCGAGGAAGTCGACGATGTGTCCGATGTCTTCGGCGGTGCGCTCGCGCTGGGCGGTGGTGTAGGCGGCCGTCGCGGGGAACCGCTCTTCGAGCTGGTTGAGGACGCTTTTGACGAGCTGTCCCTGGGAGCGGGCGACGAGCGTGTACTCCTGGTCGGCGAGGTGGGGCAGGTCGTCGATCTGCTGCCGCCCGGCGGCGAGGCTGGGCAGGGGGATGCCGTCGGCGAGCTGCCGGGCGGCGGCGCGCGCGTCGGGGGCCCAGGCGTTGGCTCCGAGCTGCCGGGCGTAGCGGCCGTCGGGTCCGAAGGCCGCTCCGCCGGCGAGGACGGGGATTCCGATGGCCTGGCAGGCGGTGATCGCGGCGTGGGCGGTGGGCAGCCGGGTGGGGATGGAGGAGGAGAGCGCGACGGCGTCCGCGCCGTGGTGGTGGAGGTGGGAGATGAGGTGGGGCGTGGGTACTTGGGCGCCCAGGAAGTCGACCCGCCAGCCGCGCAGGGTGAGGACTTCGGCGAGGAGGCGGGCCGGCAGGACGTGCCATTCCTGGTCCACGCACGCCACGGTGACACGGCCCAGGGCGGGCGGGGTGCGGAGGGCGGGGTGGTGGGCGAGGGCGGCGATGACGCGCTCGGTGATCGCGCTGGCGGCGTGTTCCTGCGCGACGCTCAGGCGGTTGGCCGCCCACTGCGCGCCGATCTTCGCCTGCACCGGGGCGATGAGGTCCAGCAGGATCGTCTCCGCGTCCACGCCGTCGGTGAGGGCGGTGAGGACGATGTCGGCGGCCCGGTGTTCGTCGCGGCCGGTCACCGCCTTCCACAGCCGGTCCCGGAGGGTCTGGACGTCGTCGGCGCGGATGCTGTCGAGCGGGTTCATGCGGTGTACCTGCCCCGAGTGTGGCCGTTCACCGCGCTCAGGTGGGTCGTGAGGGGGGCGCTGATCGCGATGACGGCCATGTCGTCGCGGCGGCCGTCGCGCAGCCACTGCGAGGCGAGCATCTGGATTCGCTCGACGACGGCTTCCCCGGGCATGCCGGCGCACTCCGACAGCGCTTGTTTCAGGCGGTCGTCGCCGAACAGCTCGTCGCCGAGCGGGCCGCCGCGGGCCTCGGTGAATCCGTCGGTGTAGAGCAGGCAGATCTCGCCCGGCTGCAGAACGGTCTCGACCGAGCGGACCTCGATGGACGGGAGGGCTCCGATCAGGGTGCCGCGGGTGGGGACCTCCTCGACGCTGCCGTCCATGCGGATCACCAGGGGGGCGGGGTGGCCGGCCGAGGTGAGGCGCAGCCGTACCTGGTTCTCCGTGCGCCGCGCCGACGCCATGACCAGGGTCGCGAAGCGGGTGTGGTGTGAGGTCAGGAGGGCTCCGTTGAGGAGTTGCAGCATGCGCTCGTGGTCGTCCGCCATCGGCATCAGCGCCTGGAGGGTGTTGCGGATCTTGCCGGTGAGGACGGCAGCGTCCAGGCCCTTGCCGCACACGTCGCCCAGGACCACCAGTGACGCGTCGTCCGGGGTGTTGCCGGGGTGGGCGTCGTAGAAGTCGCCGCCCACCCGTTCGCCGGCCCCGGCGGCTCGGTAGCCGCCGGCGATCTCCACGCCGTTGAGCCGCTGGAGCCGGGGCGGGAGCAGGTCGCGCATGAGGGTCTGGGTGATGGCGCTCTGTTCGCTGTAGAGGCGGGACGCGGACAGGGCGGCGCCGGCCCGGGCGGCGAACAGCCGGGCGAAGATCTCCTCGTTCTCGCTGAACCGCGCGTGGTCGGTGGTGCGCAGCAGGATGAGGGCTCCGGCGGGCACGCCGTGGCCGGGCAGTGGGGTCACGACGACCGACCGGATCGTTTCGGCGAAGTCCTGCGGGACGGTCCAGTCGGGCAGGGTCGCGGGGTCGATCCAGCGCGAGGGCACGGGCGGGAACCCCTGCAGCGCCTCGCTGAGGCCCGGGAGCTGGGACGGATCGGCGGCGACTCTGGTGCGGACGACGTCCTGGCCCGTGATGCCGAGGGCGACGGGCAGCTTCCCGCCGGACGGCGGGGCGACGACGACCGCCACATCCGCGAGGTACTCGGCGGCCAGCTGCGCGGTGGCCGCCATGCACCTGTCAGTGTTCAGCGAGGCCAGCAGGACGTTGGAGGCCTCCGCGAGGAATCTGGTGCGTTCGCGCTCGGTGGCGAGCGCCTCTTCGGCGCTCCGCCGGCCGGTGTCGTCGACCAGCCACCACACCACGCTCCCGTCCCGCCGCGGAGTGGGGTGCGCCTCGAAGCTGTGCGCCCCGATCCGGCCGGAGACCGGGGGGAGAGCCTCGTCGTACGAGGGGTTCCGCGCGAGGGTTCGTCCGTGCGCGACCGCTTCCCGGTGGGCGCGGGCCAGCCAGTCCGGGACCGCGTCCCGCAGGCTCGCCCCGGGCGCCGCGCCCTTCAGGAGAAGGGCGGCCGCGGGGTTCGCCTCCAGGACGGCGCCGGTCTCGTCGGCCATGATCGCGGGACAGGGGGCCAGAGCCCACAGGTCGCTCGAGCGTTGCCCGGATCCGGTGACGGAGACCACCTCGGTAGAGGCCATAGAGAGGGCCCGCCCGAGGCGAACCACACCACCCTTCCCACTGGAGGAAAATACTTAACCGGCGGCAAGCATCACTCAGGCGCGTCCCCGATGGCAACCCACCTCCCGCGCGCCGCCTTTCGGGGAGGCGCGCCTCGTACACCCCGCACGGCGAAGGTCCACAACCTTCACAGAAAGGTCATGTGGCCGGTGTCGGAGGGCCGGCGTCCCGGTCCGGGCCCGGACGTCCGTGCCAGTCCAGGCACATCACCAGGGAGTCGTCCACCGCCGGGCCGGAGCCGCGGTGTCCGAGCAGCTCCCGCAGCACCGCTCGGGGCACCTGCGAGGCGGGCAGCAGACGGGTGGCGCTGATCGAGGCGGCCAGCGCGCGGAGGCTGTACCGCTCGCCGCCGGGCGACAGCGCGTCATAGACCCCGTCGCTGACGAAGAGCAGGCGGTCCCCCGGCTCGACCCGGAAACGCTGGGGAACGTAGGCGGTGTCCTCGAACATGCCCAGGGGCATCTGCGCCTCCAGTTCGATCGCCTCGACCACCCCCCTGCGCAGCCGCCAGATCCGCGGCGAACCGGCGTCGATGATCTCCACCTCCCCGGTCGGGAGGTGGAACCGGAGCAGCAGCGTCGACAGATACAGCCTGCCCTGGTGCTGCCCGTGAACGGCCTGATCGGCCAGATACGCCTGATCGACCAGGCCCAGACCGGCCCGGCGGGCGTTGCGCAGGGCATTGATCGCGAGATTGGTCAGCAGCGCGGCGTCGATGCCTTCGCCCATACCGTTGCTGACGGTCACGTACAGGTCGTCGGCCGACGCCGACCAGTCGAAGCTGTCGCCGAAAATGGCGTACGCGGGCTCCAGCTGGGCGCCGAGGCTGTACTCCGGGCGGGCGCAGGAACGTCCGGGCAGCAACTGCCACTGCATCTCGGCGGCCAGCGTCAGCCGTTCCGCGCGGCGCGCCTGCAGGAAGAGATCGGTGTCCCGCTCCGCGACCACCACCTCGTGCGCCAGCGCGTTCGCGCACTCCTGCAGATCCTCCAGCACTTCCGCCGCCGGCCCGCAATCCCCCTCCCCGGCCTCCAGAGTGACGCTCAGGACCCCCAGCCGGTCCCCCCGGACGCTGACCGGCAGGTGCGCCGTCACCGTGGACCCCGAACCGTCGGACACGCAGTGCGCCTCCTGGGCGCCGAACGCGCGGCCCGGGGCGCTGTCGTGCACCGACAGCGGGGGCCGGGTGTGCGGGAGGACCCCGACCGGCTGCAGCCTGGTCATGGCATAGTCGGCCATCAGCAGTTCCACCGCACGGGCACGGTGACGGCGCTCGATCAGGGAGCGGAGCACGTCGAAGATCTCATGGGGCGCGGCCTCGCGCAGAGAGCGCTCGACCGCGCTGGGTCTGTCCACCGGTACCGGTCTCTCTTTCCTTCACATATCTTCATCTGTGCGACTGTCCACATCGACCAGCCGGAACGGGCGCCAGGCCCACTCGGGAGTGTCACATGCGCGAGACCCCCGCCCCCCCGCACCAGCACGGCCCCTCGGCCGCGCCCGACATCGGCCAGGTCCTGGAGCTGCTCGAAATCGCCTGGGAGCGCGGCCGCGGCACCCTCAGCACCGCGCCGCTCTCCGCCGCCCAGACCCGTGTGATGTACATCATCGAACGCGAACCCGGCATCAACGCGAGCACCCTGGGCCGCCGTCTCTCCGCGGCCGCGCCCTCCGTCACCCGCCTCTGCGACCGCCTCCAGGCCGCCGGTTTCCTGCGCCGGACCCCGCGCCCCGAGGACCGCCGCGAAATGCGGCTGGAACTCACGGACACCGGCGCCGCCCATCTGCACGGCATCAGACACCGCCGGGAACAGGCCCTCCACCAGGCCATGAGCCGTATGACCCCCGGCGCGCAGCACGCTCTCGCCACCGGACTCAGCGCACTGTGCGACGCGGTCAGCGAACCGGCCCAGCCCCTCGGCCACCGGGAAACCGCCTGAGCGGCACGCGTCGTCCACAGGCCCCGGCCGCCCGGGACATCGGCTGTCGAATCCGTCCGGGCGACCGAGACGCGGTCCGCCGGAGGTCTGCGGCAGCGTCCTCACGGCCCCGCGGGTCGGCGATCGAACGACGAAGCCGAAGCGGTACGCGGCGAACTGGCCGGTCAGCGACCCAGGCGGGCCGCGAGTCCGTCGAGTACGCACTCCAGGCCGAAGGCGAACTCGGCGTCGGGGTCGGGTTCCTCCGCTTCGAGGACGCGGCGGGCGAGCGTCGGGTGGTCGCCCGCCGCGAGGATCTCGGTGATGTAGGGGCCGACGCTGCGCTGCCACTGTTCCTCGGTGAGGCCGGTGCGCTGTTCGGCGTGGCGGACGGCCTGCTGGGCGGCGACTGAGCCCAGCACGTACGCGTGCACGGCGCTGAGCGCGTGCGAGGCCAGGGTGATGTCGGGGGTGAGCGCGACGGCGGCGCGCAGGGCGGCTTCGGACCGCCGCAGCGAGTTGGGGCCGAGTGAGGGCCTGCCCGCGAGTTCGCCCGCGAGCCAGGGGTGCCGCAGCAGGGTCGCGCGCAGGGTGTGCGCGACCGAGGTCAGGCCGGAGCGCCAGTCCCGCGCGGGCTCGGGGAGGGGATCCTCGCCCTGTGCCGCGTCGACCATGAGGTCCACGAGCTCGTCGCGGTTGGTGATGTAGCGGTAGAGGGTGGCCGTCCCGGAGCCGAGGTCGCCCGCGACGCGGCGCATCGACACCGCTGCCAGGCCTTCCGCGTCGGCGACGGCCAGCGCGGCGGCCACGTACTGGTCCACCCCCGGCGCGCGTCGGCGCGGTTCGGGGCGCGGTCTGGTCCACACCGACGAGGGAGCGGGGTCGGTCATCGGGCGATTCCTTTCCTCGTTGACCGGCATTCTAGCTTCTGGCTACGGTGTATCCATGACAGAGACGGCGTATCCAGAAGTTCCGGTGCTCGTGGTCGGAGGCGGCAGCGTCGGGCTGCTCACCGCGGCGCTGCTCGCGCACCACAACGTCCCCGCGGTGCTGGTCGAACGCCGGCCCGGGCCGTCGGTCCACCCGCGCGCCACGGGCATCGGGCCGCGCACCGTCGAGATCCTCCGCGAACTCGGGCTCGACACCGCCGTCGACGCCGTCGCGGTCGACCTCCGGGACGGCGCGGGCAAGGCGGTGGCGCGGACCGTCGTGGAGATGGGCGCGGGCGACGTGGTGACCGCGCCCATGCCGGTCCCGTCCCCCGCCGGGCCCGACGCGACGCCGTTCAGGCTGCGCGGCGTCTGCGCGCAGGACCGCCTCGACGCCGTGGTGGCGGCGGACCTGGCGCGCCGGGGAGCGGATGTGCGCTGGTCGACCCGCCTGGTCGGCATCGCGCAGGACGCCGACGGGGTCGACGCCGAACTGGCGGGGCCCGACGGCCGCCAGTCGCTGCGCTGCGCGCGCGTGGTGGCCGCGGACGGCACGCACAGCACCGTGCGGACCGCGCTGGGCGTGACCACCTCCGGGGCGGGCGACCTGGGCGAGCCGATGATCAACATTCTGTTCCGCGCGGACCTCCGACCCCATCTGCGGGGGATGACCTTCGCCACCTGCACGATCACCACGCCGGACGCGCCCGGTCTGCTGGCGACCGTGGACGGCGAGACGGACTGGGTCTTCCACACCGCCTGCGACGTCGACGGGGGGCGAGCGCCCGGAGGACTTCACGCACGAGCGATGCGTCGCGGTCGTCCGCGCGGCGGTCGGCGATCCCGGCCTCGACGTCGAAGTGCGCGGCGTGCTCCCGTGGCGGCCCCGGAGCCGCCTGGCCGACCGCTTCGCCGTCGGCCGCGTGTTCCTCGTCGGCGACGCCGCGCACACCGTGTCCCCCCTGGGCGCGTTCGGCCTCAACACCGGCGTCGCCGACGCCCACAACCTGGCGTGGAAACTGGCCGCCGTCCACCACGGCGAGGCGGGCGCGGCCCTGCTCGACACCTACGCGCAGGAGCGCGAGCCGGTGGCCGCCGCGACGCTGGACCAGGCGATGCTCAGGTTCGCCGACCCGGAGCTGCACTGGGGGCGCGGCCCCGAGGCCGACGCCGCCAGGGCGGTGGCGGGGGTGTGGGCCGCGCCGGTCGTGCACGCCGGCCAGCGGTACGACTCGGCCGCCGTCGTCGACCCGCGGCCGGAACCCCCGTCCAGGGTGGACCTGGCGGCGGCACTGGACGGGTCGCCGGGTTCGCGGGTGCCCCACGCGTGGGTCGCCGGAGTCTCCACGCTCGACCTGGTCGCGTCCCGGTGGACCCTGCTGGCGGGTGCCGCGGGCGACCGGTGGCTCGCCGCCGCGACGGGCGCCGGCCTCAGCGCGCACCGGGTCTCCGCACCATGGCTGCCCGACGACGGCACCCTGCTCGTGCGACCGGACGCGATCGTCGCGATGCGGGCCACGGCACCGGTCCCGGACCCGGCGCGGTTCCTCACCGGCGTCCTGGACCAGCTGCTGGCAAGACCGAACACGGCGCCGGGCGGGTGAACCCAGCCGCTGCCCTCGCGGACACCCGGTGGACACCCCATGGGTCCTCATCGGCGGCCGGCTGCGGCAGACGTCACGTGCGCAGACGGCGGCGGTAGCCCTCGGCAGCCGTGTGATGACGCCGGCGGGACCCTGGGCCGGAGTGTCGTGGATCTCGCCGGCCAATCGCTGCCGCTCGTCCTGCGCCCCGGATTCACGGGCCTGGGCGACCAGTCGCGCGTGGAGCCCGGCGTTCTCGTGCGGTGCGGCCCCCAGTCGCTCGACGGGTTCCTGCCGCTTGCGCTCCTCCGGTTCGCCGCGCGCCGTCAGCGGGATTCCCACGCCGATCGCCGCGCTCTGCACGGCGACGATCAGGATGAACTCCGCGAGCACGTCCGGGGCCGGGTTCGCCCACACCCGCGTCGCCGAGCCGTTGAGGCCACGGAGGTGGCCAGGACTCCGAGCAACCCCCACCGGCCACGGCCTGAGCGAGTACGCGTGAAAGAAGCCCGCGACGGTGAAGACGAGGAAGATGTCGGAGTACGACATGAGGGTGGCGCACAGCGCCAGCAGCCCGACGAGGAAGACGCCCGCCGGCACGGGCCGGAGGCGGCGTCTCGCGGTGCGCCCGATGCCGCGCGGTCCGACCCGCCCCCACGCGGCTGACCTGGGGGAAGTCGAACCGGCAAGCCCGGCCTCCCACGCCGGATCCAGTGCCCGGATCGGCTCGCCTTCGGACAGACCGCGAGCACAGTGCCATCGGGCCGCGCTGGGTGCACGGCGGGCAGTCCGGCGGGATCCTCCCGGCGGCCCCGGCGCCGACGCGGCCGCGCGCCGAGCGCTGGACCTCGGTCCGGTGGCCCGTCAGCCGGGCGGAACAGGCCCCGGTGGATCACCCCGGCAGCCCGCCCGGCGTCCGTGACATGTCCGCCGTCCTCGCCGTCCGCGCGCAGGGCGCGGATCTCCCGGCCGCCCATCAGGAATGGGCCGCCGGGGACGCGGACCGTGTTCTCACCGCTCAGGACTGCCCGCCGCAGCTGCCCTCGGCCTTCTGTCCGGTGCGGAAGAAGGAGATCGCCTTCTCGGCGCAGGGCGATGAGGGCAGGGAGGCGTGGCCGTCGTCCACAATGGTGAGCAGGGCGCCTCCGGTGGCGTCCCTGGCCTGTTCGGCCCAGACGTACGGCGTGACGTACTCGTAGAGGTGGCCGGACAGCTGGAGCGCGCTGCCGCCGTGCGCGGGCCTGGCGGCCGGGGCGTTCAGCGGCCACTTCGCGCACCAGGCGCTGAACTCCGTGCCTCCCGACAGGGGATCGGCCTTGCGGCGGGCCTCGCGGGCCGCCCACAGCTCCCCGAAACCGCGGCCGGCGGGGGCGGTGTTGCAGAACATCGCGTGGTACTGGGGTGTGTTGAAGCCGCTGCGCGGGCCGCCCAGCCCGGCGGAACGTATCGGCGCCGCCGGTTCGGACGCGGCCCCGCCCGCCCGGGGCGGCGTCGCGGACTTCGACGGCTTCGCGGACTTCGACGGCTCCGGGGACTTCGAGGGCGTCGGAGCCGCCGGGGGCGTACCGCCGCCGCGCACCGCGGCCAGGGCCTTCGCCGCGTGGTCCCACTCCTCCTGGGGGCGGTTGATCTGCTCGACCACCCAGTCCCCGTCCAGGCGCACCCCGCCGCCGGTGCGCGGCTTCCTCTCCAGATCACCGCGCAGCTCGCCCAGCCGCCCGCGGACCGTGGACTCGTCGCCCCCCAAGCCGTGTTCGGCGTCGCGCCCGGCCAGCCAGGCGACGAACGGCGGGGTGCTCTCCCCGCCGACCGCCTCCGTCTCGCGGTCCATCGTGGGCCAGTGGCGCGTGGGAGGCATCACCGAGTCCAGCCACATGCGTTCCGTGCGGCGGTCGAACAGGGCGCGGTAGGCCATGCCGATGGCGGTGCCGAAGGAGGCGCCGTAGAAGTTGATCTTCTCCGCCCCGAGCGCGACCCGGAGCCGGTCGATGTCGCGGGCCGCGTTCTCCGGGGTGATCTGCCGTACGAATGCCGGATCGATGGCCGCGCAGCGGTTGTTGAACTCGGCCTGCGTGTCGAAATCGGCCTTCTTGAAGTGCTTCTCCGGCGCCGTCGGCAGCGGTTCGACGCCCGGCCTGTCGTCGCAGACGAGGTGGTCGCTGTAGCCGGATCCCCGCAGGTCCAGCCCGATGAAGTCGTGTTCGGCGTTGAGGGCCGCGAGTCCGCGCCGCGTCATCGACATCGCGTCGCTGATGTTGGAGAACCCCGGCCCGCCCAGCACGGACACGACGGGCGACGCGCGGGTCGTCCCCTGTGCGGCCCTGACGCGGCTCACCGCGATCGTGATCGTCCGGCCCCGGGGCTTCGCGTAGTCCATCGGCACGGTCAGCTCGGCGCACTCGCTGCGGGTGTCGTTCTTGATCGGCCAGTCCGCCGCCGCGGTCGAGCAGAGCCGCCAGTCGAGCGCCGGCGCGGCGGAAGACCCGCCGTCCCGCGCCGTGGAAGGCCCGCCGTCCCGCGCGGCGGCGAGGCCGGTGCTCGCCTGCAGCCCGGCCAGCAGCATCGCGGATACGGTCAGGGCGCGCCGGCGCGCGAGCTTGGCCGGGGCGGACTGCCCAGTGCGGTGATCGGTCATCGGTGACACGAGAAGAAGCCTCCGTGCGAAGGGGGACGGCGGGACGGTCCACGGCGTCCGCGGACTTCCCCACCATGGCCGGGGCGCGCATCCGCCGCGCGCGGATACGGCGGCGTACGCCCATCCGTTGTGTATCGCCGCCGTAGCCGCGGCCGCCGTACGGTCAACCGGACCGCGACCGTCACCGCCTCACCGCCTCACCGCCTCACGGGCCGGAGGGCCCCGTCGCGCCCGGTCCCGCGCCGGGGATCCGGCGGTGGACGTCGTCCACCAGATTGCGCACGCCCCTGCGGAAGATCTCGGCCTGGTGCTCACCGAGAAAGGCGGTGTGTCCGAACACCTCCAGGACGACGAGGCCGTGCAGATGCCCCCAGGCGCTCAGCAGAAGCGTGGTCGCCGGGGGCGGCAGCGCTCCCAGGCCGTGGGCCGGCAGTTGTTCCAGATGCGCCCGCAGCGCGGGTGACAGCTCCGGTGCGTCGGCCGCCTCCAGCTGGGCGCGGGTGAACCCGCCGAACATCTCGCGCTGGAAGACGGCGCTGATCCGGATCATCGCCTGGGTGGTCGGCCCGCCGGCGGGCGCCGCGTACTGCCGCAGCGGTGTGCCGTAGAGGAGTTGGAACCGCTCGGGGTGGGTGACGGCCCATCGGCGGTACTCCTCGGCCGCGACCAGGACCCTCGGCGGGGCCGGTTCCGTCCGCGCCGCCGGGTCAGCCCGCACCGCCGGGTCTGCCCGCGTCAGGTCCGCCCGCGCCGCCGCGTCGACGGCGGCCTCCATGGCGTCGGCCGTGTCGTCGTACGCCTTGGCGATGAGCGCGGTGACGAGATCGGACCAGCTCGGAAAGTAGTGGTAGAGCCCCTGGACGGTCATCCCCAGGTCCCGGGCGACCGCGCGCATGGACAGGGCCGCCGGGCCGTTCTCGACGATGTGGCGCTCGGCGGCGTCCAGGATCTCCTGGGTCGCGGCCGCCCGGCGTCGCTCGCGCAGGGTGGGCCGGGTCTTCACATGTTCTTCCGCAGGCATACGACGACCTCACGACGGCGACCTCCGCCGCATCGGGCGGAAGTTATGGGCATGTCAGGAAAATCTAACACTGCCAAATTCTTCATCAGCCCGCTAGCTTCGGATCCGGCGGCGAGGACGGCGACAGCGGTCCGCCTCCGGCGCGGTGCGGGGCTCCCCCGGAGCCGCCGCCGGAGCAGTCCCCGCGCCCGCCGCCGCCCCGGCCGTTGCCCCCGACCACCGTCCCGCCCTGCTCCGGCCGATGCCCCCGTACCCCCGTACCACCCGTCCCCACCTCCGCCCGATGCCGCTCGCCGGGCTCTCACGACCAGTGCGCACAAGGGAGATCACGCGTGTTTGAACGCATAGCCGAACTGGTGATTCACCGGGCCCGGTCGATACTCGTCATCGCCGTCGTGGCCGTGGCCCTCATGGGCGTCGCGGGCGCCGGCGCGTTCGGCAAGCTGCTGGACGGCGGCTACGAGGACCCGGCCTCGGAGTCCACCCGGACGGGCGAGGTCATCGGCGAGAAGTTCGGCGGGGAGACCGACCTCGTCCTGCTGGTGCGCGCCGCCGGCGGCCGGATCGACGCCCCCGCCGCCGAGCGGGACGGCCGGGCCCTGGTGGCCGAGCTGAGAAAGGAGCGGCGGCTGGAGAACGTGGTCTCGTACTGGGACGCGGACAACCCCGGCCTCCGCTCCGAGGACGGCCGCGAAGCCCTCGTCCTCGCCCATGTGACGGGCGACGAGACGGAGCAGGGCGAGAACGCCAAGGCCGTCATCGAGACCTACACCGGAGCGTACGAGGACGGCCTGACGGTCCTGGCGGGCGGCGGCGCGGCGGTGGGCGACGAGATGGGCACGCAGGTGGGCGACGATCTCATCCTGGCCGAGGCCATCGCGGTGCCCCTGACCCTCGTACTCCTCCTGCTGGTCTTCGGCAGCGTGGTCGCGGCCCTGCTGCCGCTGGTGATCGGGCTGATCGCCGTCATGGGCACATTCGCCGAACTGTTCGTGCTCGGCAGCGTCACCGACGTCTCCGTCTTCGCGATCAATCTGACCACCGCGCTGGGCCTCGGCCTGGGCATCGACTACGCCCTGCTGATGGTCAGCCGGTTCCGCGAGCAGCTCGCGGCCGGGGAGACCGTGGAGGACGCCGTCCGGCGGACGGTGCACACCGCGGGCCGTACGGTCGCCTTCTCCGCCGCGACCGTGGCCGCCGCGCTCGCGGCGCTCCTGGTGTTCCCGCAGTACTTCCTGCGCTCCTTCGGATACGCCGGGATCGGCGTCGTCGCCATCGCCGCCGTCAGCACCCTGTTCGTCATGCCGGCCCTGTTCCTCGTCCTGGGGCACCGGGTCAACAGCGGCCGGCTGCCGTGGGCGAACCGGGGGCGCTCCGAGACCCGGGGGCGCGGGTGGGGGCGGCTGGCCCGCACCGTCATGCGGCGGCCGGCCCTCACCGCGCTGCCCGTGCTCGCGGTGCTGCTCCTCGCGGCGAGCCCGCTGCTGGGCGTCTCCTTCGGCACACCGGACGAACGCGTGCTGCCCGAGAACGCCCAGAGCCGCCAGGTCGCGACGGCGCTGGAGAAGAACTTCGACGGCAGCGACGACGCGGCCCTCCACATCGTCGTCGACACGCCCGTGGGCCCGGCCCCTCTGCGGTCCTACGCGGCCGCGCTGTCCGGGCTCCCCGGCGTCGCCCGCGTCGAGACCAGCGCCGGAACCCACACCGGCGGACGGTCCGCCGCGACCGGGCCCGTCAACGCCGCCCTGGGCCGCCCCGACGCCCAGCGGATCAATGTGGTGAGCGCCCTGCCGCCGAAGTCGGACGACGCCCAGCGCCTGGTCGAGAGGGTGCGGGCGGTCACTCCGCCCGACGGGGCGCGCGCCCTGGTGGGCGGAGTCGACGCCGTACTGGTCGACTCCAAGGACTCCATCGGCGACCGGCTCCCCCTCGCGGCCGGCCTGGTCGCCCTGACCACCTTCGTACTGCTCTTCCTCTTCACCGGAAGCGTCGTCCAGCCGCTGCGCGCGCTGCTGCTCAACCTGATCAGCCTGGGGGCCGCCCTCGGCGTCATGACCTGGATCTTCCAGGACGGGAACCTGTCCTCCCTGCTCGGATTCACCGCGCAGCCGATGAATGTGTCCATGACCGTGCTGTTGTTCTGCGTCGGCTTCGGCCTCTCGATGGACTACGAGGTGTTCGTCACCAGCCGGATCAAGGAACTCCACGATCTGGGCGCGGACGACGAGTCCGCCGTGGCCGACGGCCTCGGGCACACGGGACGCATCGTCAGCGCGGCGGCTCTGCTGCTCGCCGTCTCCTTCTTCGCCTTCGGCACGGCCGAACTCAGCTTCCTGCAGATGTTCGGGCTGGGCAGCGGGCTGGCCGTCCTCATCGACGCCGTCGCCGTACGCGGCGTCCTGGTCCCCGCCGCGATGCGTCTGCTCGGCCGCTCGGCCTGGTACGCGCCCCGGTTCCTGCGCGGGCTCCATGAGCGGTACGGGCTCAGCGAGTCCGGCCCCGCGCCCCGCCCCGCGACCGCGCCGGAGGCCGTCACCGGGGCGCCGTACGCGAAGGACTCGACCAGGGTCTGACCGTACGAGCACCGGTTCGGGCCGTGCCCGGCGCCGCCGAGACCGCCCGTCGCCGCCCGCCTCCGCCCGGGCGGAGGCGGGCTCGCGGCCGTTCCGCGCGCGACACCGCCCCGCCGCGCAACGGCCGCTAGGAGACCGTGAGGGTCCTGCGGGAGTCGTCCGCCGAGGCCGGCGAAGGCACTGCCACCTGGTGGTACGCCTCCCAGATCAGGGGCGGGAAGGCGCTGCCGCGCTCGGAGTCGGGGCCGCCGACGCCCTGCATGGGCAGCAGATGCGGCACATCGGGCTTGGTGCGGAACATCGTGACCGAGGTGCTCAGTTCCTCGGTCGCGCCGATGAACCAGGCCGATTTCATCCGGTCGTTCGGGCCCGTCGTGCCCGCCCAGGCCGGGAGACGGCCGCTCTGGCCCTTCTGCGGTCCGACGGTGCTCCAGCTCACCTGCCGGAGGGCCGCGCCGACGATCGAGGCGGTCTCGGAGCTCATCGCCCGCCGCTTCTCGGGCAGGTCGAAGCCCTCCACCGCGACGCCGTCCCGCTCGACCTTGGTCACCGAATAGGGCTCGGTGGCCCGGCCGTCGTTGACGAAGGTCGTGTAGGCGCTGGCCAGCCGGACGGCGCTGGGGGTGGAGGTGCCGATCGAGAAGGTCGGCTCCAGCTTGGCCATGCTCTCCTCGCGCAGTCCCGACGCGACGGCCAGATCCTTGACCTTCCTCAGCCCGAGCTTCTTGCCGGTCTCCACGAACGGGGTGTGGTCGGAGTCGACGAGGGACGAGTAGAGGTTCAGGGACGGGATCGGGGGCGTCTCGGCCGTCGGACTGGGCCGCAGCGGGTCCGATCCGGCCTCCTCGACGGAGCGTTCCCGGTCCTGGAGCCCCTCCTCCAGGGCGGCGGCGAACACGAAGGGCTTGAACGCCGAGGCCGCGGGCACGCCCGAGGTGTCCGCGTTGTTGCTGAAGTGCTCGATCGCGTCGGAGCCTCCGTAGACCGCGACGATCGCCCCGTCCCCGGGGCGCACCGAGGCGGCGCCGACCTGCACATGGCGGTCGCCCGGCCGCTTCTTCGGGTCCAGTCGGTCCGAGCGCACCTTCTCGACGGCCTTGGTCAGGGCGAGGACCTTGCCCTTCTCGAAGGTGGTGTGGACCCGGTAGCCGCCGCCGGCGAGATCCATGTCGGTCAGCCCGCTGCGGCTCTTGAGGTACTTGTTGGCGATGTCGACGAGATAGCCGATCTGCCCGGCCTGGCTGGTCGGCTTGACGGGGGGCTTGGGCTCGGGGAACTTCGTGTACTTCGCGCGCTCCCCGGTGCTCATCAGCCCCACCTGGACCTGCCGGTCCAGGATCCAGCTCCAGCGCTCCTCGGCCCGCCGGTGATTGGCGGCGCTGAGGGACGGGTCGTAGCTCTCCGCGCCCTTGAGCGTGGCGGCCAGCAGCGCGCCCTGGCTGGGGTCCAGTTCCTGGGCGGGGATGCCGAAGTACGCGTACGAGGCGGCCTGGACGCCGTACGCGTCCCGGCCGAACCACGAGGTGTTGAGATATCCCTCGAGGATCTCCGTCTTGGACTGCTGATTGCTGACCTTGAGCGCGAGGAACAGCTCCTTGACCTTGCGGTGGATGGTCTGGTCCTGGCTCAGATAGGTGTTCTTCACATACTGCTGGGTGATCGTGGAACCGCCCTGGGTCTCCTTGCCCTTGACGATGTTCATGGCCGCGCGGCCGATGCCGGTCAACGAGACGCCCGAGTCGTCGTAGAAGTCCGCGTTCTCCGCCGCGATCACGGCGCGCTGGACGGATTCGGGCACCTGGGCGAGTTTGACGTCCTGGCGGTTCACATCGCCCACGCTCACCATCCGGCTTCCGTCCGCCCAGTAGTAGACGGTGGCCTGGCGGCGTGCGGAGTCATGGGCGTTCGGGATGTCCACGTGGATGTAGACGGCCGTGAAGAGGCCGACGACGGTGGCGACGAAGAGCAGGAACGCACCGGAGACGAGCTTCCAGGAGGGCGTCCAGCGCCGCCAGCCCCGCAGGCCCCTTCTGGGGTAGTCGATACGGAGCCGGCGGATCTTCCGGGCGGCCCTCCTGCGGCTCTTCCTCGCTCTGCCCGGGGGACGGCGCGCGTGCTTCGAGCCCTCCGTCGGCTTCGGGCTTCCAGTGCGGTTCGCGCGGCGATGGCGGGGCAGCCTCATGCGGTATACGGACCTCCTCGATCACGAGCCGTCACTTCGACGCGGTGAAGGGCTCCGGCCGGGATGATGTTCAGACCACATGCACGGTTGGGTCGTTCACGAAATCTCCATATATGACGCGAGGCTCACTCCATCGCGCTCCCGCCCACCGGAAACCGGCCGACTCGCCCCGCCCACCGCGCCGTTCACGACCTCGACGCGCCGCACCGCCGCCCCTTCGGGATCGCCCCGGTCAGGGCTTGCGCGCCGTCAGGGCTTGCCCTCCGTTGGGGCTTTCGCTCCGTCAGGGCTTTCGCTCCGACGCCGGCGCGGGCAGCCCGTCGTACCACCCCTCGGCGATCAGCCAGAACCCGACCAGCGCGGCCACGAGCAGCGTCCCCCGCACCGCGGCGCCCGCCGGGGAGAGCCGCAGACCGCCCAGCCGCGGCGCCAGCCAGACGACGAGCGCGCTGACGGCCCCGGCCAGGACCGTCAGCGGCAGCTCCGTGTGGAGCACACTCCATTCCGGCCCGCTCTCGAACCCGGCCCGCGCCCGCGTCTCCGCGCCCGCCGCCCAGGCGAAGAGGCCGGCGAATCCGCCCGCCAAGGCGACCAGGCATCCGGTCACCGCTTCAGCTGATTGCCTCATGATCCGATTGTGGCACCAGGCGGCCCCGGGGCTCCAGCCGCGTCTCCCCGCCCGGTTCGCGGGGGACGGGGAGAAGGCGTGGCGGGGGCGGCCGGGCAGTCGGAGGTGGTCGCGGCGGCGACGGAGGCCGTGCCGGAGAACCGCTTCCCGTCCGTGCGTTCACTGGCCCGGGCCCGGTACGCGTCGGGGTGAGCGGGAGGACGGCGTACGGGCCGGTGGGGAGCGGCCCGGGCGGCACCGGGTGGTCGTTCGGCGGCGCGGGGGTCAGGCGGGCGCCGGCTCCTCGTCGGGGCGGCCGGGGGCGGGGGCGTCGGCGGGTTCGGGGCGGGTTTCGGGGAGGGCGGCGAAGCAGGCGGTGCTGAGGAGGGCGACGCCGCTGAGCCAGGCGGCCACGCCCCACGGCGGTCCGGTGCTGTCGGAGAGGGCGGTCGCCACGATGGGGGTGAGCGCCCCGCCGACCACACCGGCCAGGTTGTAGCCGACCGCGGCTCCCGTGCAGCGCACCCTGGGCTCGTACAGCTCGGGCAGATAGGCGGCGAGCACCGCGAACATGGCGACGAGCGCGATCAGCGCCACGATCGCGCCCAGGAACATCAGCAGCGGCTCCCCGGTGTCCAGCAGCGCGACGAAGGGGAACATCCACAGGCCCGCGAGGGCGCTGCCCGCCAGACACATCGGTCGGCGGCCGAAGCGGTCGCCGAGGAGCGCGGCGGGCGGGGTCAGTACGCCCATGACCGCCACCGCCGCGATCACCAGCACCAGCATGGTGGTCGGGCCGACGCCCAGCCGCTCCGTCCCGTACACCAGCGACCAGGTGGTCACCGCGTAGAAGACGGCGTAGCTGACCGAGAGGGCGCCCGCGGTCAGCAGCAGCAGACGCCAGTGGTCGCGGAGCACCTCGGTGACGGGGGCGCTCGCGCGGCCGCCGGTCTCGGCCAGTTCGCGGAACTGCGGGGTCTCGGCCAGCGAGGCGCGCAGCAGCAGGCCGCCCACGGTGAGGACGCCCGCGGCCCAGAAGGGCACCCGCCAGCCCCAGCTGAGGAACTGGGCGTCGCTGAGCACGGCGGTCAGCGTCAGCATCGTGCCGTTGGCCATCAGAAAGCCGAGCGGCGGCCCCATCTGGGGAAAGCTGCCCCACAGGGCGCGCCGCCCGGCCGGGGCGTGCTCTGCGGTGAGGAGCACGGCTCCGCCCCACTCGCCGCCGAGTCCGAGGCCCTGGAGGAACCTGAGCAGCAGGAGCAGTACAGGCGCGGCCGTGCCGATGGAGGAGTACACCGGCAGACAGCCCACGGCGGCGGTGGCGAGTCCGGTCGTCAGCAGGGAGGCGACCAGCACCGGACGCCGTCCGTGGCGGTCGCCGATATGGCCGAAGAGCACGGATCCGAGCGGGCGGGCGATGAATCCGATCGCGAAGGTGCCGAAGGCGGCCAGCGTTCCGGTGAGCGGGGAGAGGGTGGGGAAGAACAGCGGCCCCAGGACGAGCGCGGCGGCGGTGCCGTAGACGAAGAAGTCGTAGAACTCGATGGCGGTCCCGGCGAGCGAGGCCGACGCGATCCGCAGCATCGACGGACCGCCGCTTCCGCCGGGCCCGGGTGACGCGGCGCTGTGTGCAGACATACCGGCTCAACCAGCCTTGTGGAGAAGGGGTTACGCCCGCGGCCGCGGCTCCGGGCATATGCGCGGCCGAGCGGCGACCGTCGAGCGCCGACCGTCGGCTGACGGTCCCGACTCCCCCGGCGCCGGCGATCGGCGCTCGCGCGGCTCGGTGCGCGGGAGGCCCGCCGCGCGGCACCGCCTCCCGGCGCCGCCGCGCGCCCGGCGCGATCCGGGAAGCCCTCCGGGCGGCCGGGCCCGATCGGCGTCCCCGGACCCGGCGGCCCGCGTGACGCGGCGACTCGGCGGCGTCCCGGCCCCGGTGTGACGAGGGCGAGGTGTCCGAGACGGCTCGTGGCTGTTTCCATCGTCGGGGTCGGCCCACCGCCGCCCTCCGATCCATCGACCCGACCCGACCTGCCTCGATCCGATCCGACCCGACCCGACCCGACCCGCAAGGAGCAACGCACCGTGGCGACTTCACCCGCCCCCACCGCCTCCGCCGACTCTTCCCCGCCCGGCCGTTCCGTGCTGCGCGACACGGCCTTTCTGCGTCTGTGGGCCGGTACGACGGCCTCCGGACTGGCCACCTGGTCGCTGCCCTTCGTCCTGGGCCTCGCCGTGCTGCACCAGGACCTCTCGGCGAGCGGTCTCGGCCTGGTCCTCGCCGGGCGGACGGTGGGCTTCCTGGCGGCGGTGGCGGTCGGCGGGGTGCTCGCCGACCGCCATTCCCGCAGGACCGTGGTCCTGCTGTCCGCCCTGATCGCGGCGGCCGCCTCCCCGCTGCTGGCCGCCGGCCTCGGCCGCTCGCTCACCCTGATGACCGTCGGCGCGGTGCTCGCGGGGGCCGGCCAGGGCGCCTGCCGGCCCGCCTTCCAGGCGCTCACCGCCGATGTGGTCGCGCCGGAGAACAGACAGCGGGCCAACGCCGCCATGACCCTGGCGGTACGGGTCACGACGCTGGCCGGGCCCGCGCTGACCGCGCTGCTCGCCGCCTTCACCGACGTCCGGACGCTGCTGTGGGGCATCGGTCTGCTCTGGGCGGTCGCCGCGTTCGTGCCCGGGAAGTCGGAACGGGCGGCGGGCGCGGCGTCCGCGAGCGGACAACGGGCCTCGTTCCGGCGCGAGTTCATGGAGGGGATAGCGGAGGCCCGCCGCCACCCCTGGTTCGTCGCCGGACTCGCCGCGCTCACCACGGTCGTCGCCCTCGGATACTCCGCGACCAGCGTCGCCCTGCCCCTGATCAGCCGGGATCGCTACGGTACGGAATGGGTGCTGGCCGCGGCGGTGACCGCGTACACGCTGGGCGCGCTCGGAGGCGCGCTCGTGATCGCCGGGTGGCGGCCCCGGGCGCAGGGGTGGGTCGCGCTCGCCGGGCTCGCCGCGTACGGCTTCGCCCCGCTCAGCCTCATGCTGCCCGTGCATCCCGCCGTGGTGATCGCCGCGTATGTGGTGGCGGGCGTCGGGATCGAGCTGTTCAACGTGCCCTGGTTCACGGCGACCCAGCGCGAGGTCGCGCCGGACCGGCTGGCCCGGGTCTCCTCGCTCGACTTCCTCCTGTCGTACGGCCTCGCGCCCCTCGGGCTCGCGCTCATCGCCCCGGCCATGGACGCTTTCGGCGTCACCGCCGTCCTCGCGACCTGCGCGCTCGCCTGCTTCCTCGCCCCGGCCGCCGCCGCCCTGACGCCCAGCTCACGGCGGTTCGCCCGCGCGCCCTCCGAGACCGGCTGAACCGCGTACCGGGTACCTGGTACGGGTACGGGTACGCGCCGACGGGCTTCGCCGGGCGGGTCGTGCCCGCGCCCGGCCGCCGTACCGGCCACCGCCCCGGCCCGGTGCTCAGCCTCGGCGGAACGCCCCCGCGAGCCCGCACAGCGCACGCGTCGCCGCCGCGAGGTCGTCGGCGGTTGCGGCCAGCGCCTCCCGCAGCGGGCGCGGGCGGCGGCCCACCGCGACGACGGCCGCGGCGTGGTGCGCGTACAGCTCACCGGCCTCGGCGGTGACCGTGCCGCCGAGCAGGGCGCACGGGACGCCGGCCCGCCGGGCGGCGGTCAGCACCGCGTGGGGCGTCTTGCCCTCCGCCGTGCTCCGGTCGATGCGCCCTTCCCCGGAGAGACAGAGATCGGCGTCGGCCAGCCGGGCGGCGAAGCCGGTCAGTTCGAGGATCAGCTCCGCCCCGGAGACCGGCGCCCGGGTCCCGAGCGCGGAGAGCGCGGCCCCGAGACCGCCCGCCGCGCCCGCGCCCCGGACCTGCGCCGCGTCGCCGAGGAACGGTGCGAAACGGCGCAGCCCCTCGTCCAGCCGGGCCGCCGCCGCCGCGTCGGCCCCCTTCTGGGGGCCGTAGAGGAACGCGGCCCCGTCGGGCCCGTACAGCGGGCTGCGGACGTCGGCCGCGACGACCAGTTCGACGCCTCGCAGCGCCCGGCGGGCGGGTTCGAGGTCGGCCCGGACGACGCGCGGGAGGTCCGCGCCGCCGCCCGCGAGCGGGTTCCCGGCCCCGTCGAGGAGTTCCGCGCCGAGCCCGGTGAGCAGTCCGGCGCCCGCGTCCACCGTGGCGGTGCCGCCGAGGAAGACCACGATCCGGCGGGCGCCTCCGGCGACGGCGGCCAGGACGGGCGCGGCGAGTCCCGCGCTGGAGGCACGCAGCGGGTCGCGGTCGGGCTCGGGGAGCGCGGCCAGGCCGATGACGTCGGCGGCCTCGACGAGCGCGGTCCGGTCGGGCAGCCGGCCGATCCGGGTACGCAGCGGGCGGCCCAGCGGATCGATCGCGTCCACCGGTTCCACGGTGCCTCGGCCGTCGGCGACGACCGCGTCCAGGGAGCCTTCGCCGCCGTCGGCGAGGGGGTGTACGAGGGCGTCCCAGCCCGCCTGCCCGGCTCCGGCGGCCATGGCCTCGGCCGCCCGGCGCGCCGTGAGGGCGTCACGGAACTTGTCCGGGGCGCACAGCACGCGGGGCGGGGTGTTCGTGTTCACGGGTCCGATTCTTCCACCGGGCGGGCGGCGGAGGGCGGTCCCGCCGACCCCGGGGGCGGCCCTGCCGACCCAGTTGGCAATGGTTTTCATGTTCGCCTATAGTCCACTGTCACACCCACCACCCCAGGAGCCCCCATGGCCGTCCCCAAACGGAAGATGTCCCGCAGCAACACCCGCCACCGCCGCGCGCGGTGGAAGGCGACCGCGCCCCAGCTCGTCCCCGTCACCGTGGACGGGTCCTCCTATCTGGTCCCGCGCCGGCTGGCCAAGGCGTACGAGCGCGGGCTTCTGCGCCCCGAGTGACCCCGCCCGGCGGCCCTCCTGGCGGGGTCACCCGGTGAAGGGGCGGATCCGGCCGCCGTCCAGCGTCACGATCCGGTCGGCGGCGGCGAGGCCCGCCCGCTCATGGGTGATCAGGAGCGTGGTGCGCCCGCGGGTGGCGTCCAGGACGTCGGCGAGGACGGCCGCCGCGGTGTCCGGATCGAGGCCCTCGGTCGGTTCGTCCAGGACGAGGACCGGCGGGTCGGCGAGCAGCGCGCGGGCCAGGAGGAGCCGTTGCCGCTGACCGCCCGAGATCGCGGAGCCGCCGTCGCCGAGAAGGGTGTCCCAGCGGTGGGGCAGCGACTCGATCCACTCCAGGAGCCGGGCCCGGCCGGCCGCGGCCCGCAGCTCGGCGTCCGTGGCGTCGGGCCGGGCCAGCAGCAGGTTGGCGCGGATCGTGGCGTGGAAGACATGGGCGTCCTCGGTCATCCCGGTGATGGCCCGGCGGACGTCGGCGCCCGCGCAGTCGCGCAGCTCGCGTCCGCCGACGCGGATGCTTCCGGCCTCGTACGGCACGAATCGCATGAGCGCCGCGATCAGGGTCGACTTCCCGGAGCCGCTCGCTCCGAGGAGGGCGACGCGCCCGCCGGGCGGCAGCCGCAGCGTCACCCCGTCGAGTGCCGCGGGGCCGTCGGGACGATGGCGGACCCGCAGGCCGGTGATCTCCACGCCGAGCGGCCCGTCGGTGCGGAGCGGGGCCGGGGCCGCCGGTTCGGCGACCGGGCGCGGTGTGTCGAGGAGGTCGGCGAGCCGCCGGGCGGAGGCGCGCACCTCGGCGAGGCGGCGGGCGGCCGCGGGCAGCGGCGCGAGGGCCTCGAACGAGACCAGCGCCAGGATCGCGAGCACGGTGAGGTGTACGGCGGGGAGCGCGCCGGCGGCGTGCGAGCGCAGCGCGAGCCAGGTGACGCCGACGGTCGCGGCGCACTGGAGCAGCAGCACCGCCGCGGAGGCGAGCGAGGCGGTCAGGGCCGCCCGGCGCTCCAGCGCGGCGATCCGGGCGGAGGCGCGGCGGGCCCGCTCCTCGACGCGGCCCCGGGCTCCGTACGCGGCGAGGTCCGCCGCCCCCTCGGTCATGTCCAGCGCGAGCGCGGCGAGTTCGGCGCGCGCCGTCCGTCCCGCGCGGGCCGTACGGCGGGAGAGCGCGAGCACCAGCGCGGGTACGAGGAGTCCCGCCACGGCGAGGAGCGGCCCGAGCAGCAGACCCGCCTGCGGCAGCAGCGCGGTGGCCGTGCCCACGGCGGCGGCGGAGACCGCGCAGGCGGCCGTCGCCGGGATCAGCACCCGTAGCAGCAGGTCCTGGGCGGCGTCGACGTCGTCGACGAGACGGGTCAGCAGATCGCCGCCGCGAAAGGCCGGGACGCCCGCCGGGGCGAGCGGCACCAGCGCCTCGTACACCTGGCCGCGGAAGCCCGCGACGGCCCGCAGCGCGCTGTCGTGGCCGAGCAGCCGGTCGGTGTAGCGCAGGACTCCGCGCCCGAGGGCGAGGGCGCGTACGGCGACGATCGCGAGGCTCACCGAGGCGAGCGGGGGCTGTTCGGCGGCGCGGGCGATCAGCCAGGCGGCGGTCGTCATCAGCGCGGCGGCGGCCAGTTCGCTCCCCGCCGAGGCGAGCGCGGCGGGCAGGAGCCGCCGCCAGTACGGAAGGAGCCGGCGCAGCAGCCGGAGGGTGGGGCGGGGGCCGGGGGCGCTCATGAGGCCGTCCGCCCCTGGCCGGACGCCGGTTCGAGGAGGGCGAGGCGGCCCGCTCGTACCGTGACGATCCGGTCGGCGTACGGCAGCAGTCCGGTGCGGTGGGCGACCACGACCGAGGTGCGGCCGCGCATGAGACGGACGGTGGCGCGGGTGACGGCGGCCTCGCTCTCGGGGTCGAGGTGGGCGGTCGGTTCGTCGAGCAGCAGCACGGGCGCGTCCAGGAGGAACGCGCGGGCCAGCGCGATCCGCTGGCGCTGGCCGGCGGAGAGCCCCGCGCCGTGCTCGCCGAGCGGGGTGTCGTACGCCCGGGGCAGCGCCCGGACGAAGTCGTCGGCGAAGGCGGCGCGGGCCGCCCGGCGCACCTCGGCCTCGCTCGCGCCGGGGCGGCCGAGGCGGATGTTGTCCGCGACGGACGCGGCGAACAGGTGCGGGCGCTGGGGCACCCACGCGACCTGGGCGCGCCAGGCCTCGGCGTCGACGCCCCCGAGGTCGCACCCGCCGGCCCGGACGCGGCCCGACGTGGGCGCCACCAGGCCGAGAAGCAGCGCCAGCAGGGTGGATTTGCCCGCGCCGCTCGGGCCGACCAGGGCGAGGTGTTCGCCGGGGCGGACGGAGAGCGAGACGTCGCGGAGCGCGGGCACCGCCCGGCCCGGATACCGGACCGTGACGGCGTGCAGCCGCAGATGGGCGGTACGGGCGTCGGGCACGGGGGCGCGTACGGAGGTGGAGGTGGGTACGGAGGTGGAGGTGGATGCGGGGGTGCGGGCGGTGGGGCGGTCGGCGGGCGGGGGCGCGTCGGCGGCGGGGGCGCGGTGACCGGGGCGGTCGGGGCCGACCGCTCGGCCGGGGCGGTCGGCGCTCGCCGGGCCGTCGGCGTCCGTGGCGGGGTCGGGGCGGTCGGCGTCACCGGCCCGGCCGGGACGGACAGGGCGGTCCGCGTCTCCCAGGCGCTCGGGGCGCTCGGGACGGTCGGTGCTCAGGCGCGCGATGCGGTCGCCGCGCTCGGCGGGTGCCGGTCCGTCCGGGCGGTCCAGGATCGCGAAGACCCGTTCGGCCACCGTGATGCCCTCGGCGCTGTCGTGGAAGGCCGCGCCCAGCGCCCGCAGCGGCAGATACGCCTCGGGGGCCAGGAACAGCACGATCAGGGCCGTCCGCAGATCCGTCCCGCCGCCGAGCAGCCGCAGCCCCATGGGGACGGCCACCAGCGCGACGGAGAAGGTGGCGACCGTCTCCAGGACGAGAGAGGAGAGGAACGCCACCCGCAGCGTCCGCACGGTGGCCCGGCGATGGGCCTCGGCCATCTCGCGCACCACGCGGGTCTGGTGCCGCTCGCGGCCGAACGCGCGCAGCGTCGGCAGCCCGGCGACCACGTCCAGGAAGTGGCCGCCCAGCCGCGCCAGCGACCGCCATTGGCGGGCGGTGCGCCGGGCCGTGTGCATGCCCACCAGCGCGCCGAAGACCGGGATCAGCGGGAGGGTGACGACGACGATCAGCGCGGAGGTCCAGTCGGTCCACCACAGCCAGACGACGACCGTGAGGGGCGCCGTCGCGGCGGCGGCCTTCGCGGGCAGATGGCCGACGACATACGGGTCCAGTGCGTCGAGACCCCGGGTGAGCAGCGTGGCCGTCTCGCCGTGGCGGCCGCCCGCGAGGCGCAGCGGGTCGGCGTGCCGCAGCCGGCCGGTGAGCCGGTCGCGCAGCGCGCGCTTGGCGTCGGCTGCGGCGCGCTGGGCGAGCGCGCCCCGCGCCCAGGTGAGCAGCGCGCGCAGGGCCATGACGGCCCCGAGCGCGACCAGGGGCGCGATCGGGAACGTACGCCCCGCGAAGCCGTCCGCGAGGACCGTCGCCAGCAGGCCGGCCTGGATCACGACGAGCACCGCGCCCAGCAACGCCAGCGTGGCGGAGTACGTCATATGCCTTCGCAGCAGGGGCAGTTCGCGGATCAGACGGCGTTCGACCGGTTTCATTCCGGGCCTCTCGTGGCTTCGCCGGCTCAGAAGTAGCCGGGGTGGCGGCGGCCCGTGCGCCCTCGGAAGGTCCACCAGCTCCAGATCTGGTACGCGAGGATCACCGGGATCACCACGACCCCGAACGCGGCCAGGATCTTCAGCGTGACCTCGTCGGCGGCGGCCTGATGGATCGTCATTCCAGCTCCGGCCGAGGTGATCAGGACGTACGGGTAGTGCCCGGCGCCCACCAGGAGGACGGGCAGCGCGGTCGCACAGCAGGTGGCCGCGAACGCGCGGGCGTGGTGCCCCCGGCCGAGGAGGCTCCGGGCCCCGGCGAGCGCAGCCGCGAGCAGGGCGGCGAGGATCGCCGAGGTCAGGGGGTTGGTCATCGAGGCTCCGGCGCCGAAGAGCGTCAGCAGCAGGGCGAGGGAGCCCGTGGCCGCGACCGCGCGCAGCAGGGCCGTACCGGCTCGCCGGGCGCGGGCGGCGGCGCCGGGGGCGGAGCGCAGCGCGACGAAGGCCGCCCCGTGCGCGGCGAAGAGCAGTGCGGTGGTCGCGCCGCAGGCCAGGACGAACGGTGTGAGCAGATCGCCGGCCCCGACGCGGAAGACGCCGTCGGGCCTCCGAGGGACGCCGTGGAGCAGCAGCCCGAGGACGAGCCCCCAGCACAGGGCGGGCAGCGCGCCGCCGAGGACGATCAGGGCGTCCCAGCGCCGGCGGGCGCGGGCGGTGTGGGCGCGGCCGCGCAGCTGGACCGCCGCGCTGCCGAGGACCAGGCCGACGAGGATGGCCACGAAGAGCGGATACAGCCCGGACAGGAGGGAGCCCTCCAGGTAGGGGAAGGCTCCGAACAGCACTCCGGTGAAGGCGACCAGCCAGACCTCGTTGCCGAGGAAGAAGGGCGCGATGGCGTCCAGGGCGGCGTTCCGGCCGGGCTCCCCGGACCCCGCCCCGGAGCCGGGTCCGACCCCGGCTCCGGCCTCGGACCCGGCCTCGGCTCTCTTTCGGCCGCCGAGGACGGGGTGCAGCATCTGTACGCCCAGGTCGTAGCCGCCGAGCACGAAGTACCCGGCGAGCAGCAGACCGAGGACGGCCAGCCAGAAGATCTCCAGGCTCATGTCTCGTTCAACTCTCCATCGTGGTGGGGCGTCCGGGGCGGACGCTCAGGGGGACCTGCCGGTCGGGTCGGGCGGAGTCGGGGCGCGGGCAGCCAACGGAATGACCCAGCAGCCCCGGTGGACCCAAAGGCCCCACAGACCCCACAGACCACGGAGACCACGGAGACCACGGAGACCACGGAGGCTATGGAGACCACGCAGGCCAGAGCAGGCCACAGCAGGCACGCACGCTCAGCCGGTTCAGAGCACCGGGACGACGACCCGCCTCCCGCCGCCCGGACCACCCCCCGGATCGCCCGGACCACCCCCCGGACCACCGCCCGAGCCCTCAGCCGACTCGCCGTCCGCCTCATCGGCGAGCGGCTCCGTCGACCCCAGCTGTGTGGCGGACGGCCCCCGCCGGGCGAACCGGGCGATCAGGGTCCAGTTCGTCACCGCCAGCGCGAGGAAGATCGCGACGAACACGGCGCAGGAGACCGCCAGCGAGGTTCTGCCGACGGGCGAGAGCGCGTCCTCGACGGTCAGCTCGCCGTAGACGATCCAGGGCTGGCGGCCCATCTCGCGGACCACCCAGCCGGCCGCCGAGGCGATGAAGGGGAAGGGGATCATCGCGGTCATCAGCAGGGCGACCGGCCGCCGGCGCACCAGCCAGTCCTTCCGCAGCAGGAAGACGGCGATCAGGGTGACGGTGGAGACGGTGTTGCCGATGATCGTCATGACGTCCATCGAGAGCCGCAGCCAGTCGTGCGCGAACACATAGTCGCCGGGCCCGTGCTCCTGGACGAGCCGCGCCTCCACCCGCTCGACGTCGCCGCCCTCCAGGGCCGCCGTCTTCATGGGCTGGGTCCGCCGCAGCAGCGGCAGTTGCAGATCGCCCGCGATGACGACGAAGAACGAGGCGACCGCGCCCACCACGACGCCGAGCCGCAGGGAGCCCCGGAACTGGTCGGCGTCCTCGGAGCCCCGGGCGAAGTGATAGGCGCTGATCCCGGCGACGAGCACACCGCCCACCGTCAGCGCGGCGAGCGTGATGTGGAGGAGGGCCAGCAGCGCGTTGGGGTTGGCGAGCAGCGCCCCGAAGTCGGTGAGATGGGCGACGCCGTCCCGGATCTCATAGCCGACGGGGTGCTGCATAAAGCCGTTGGCGATCATGATCCAGTACGCCGACGCGTACGCGGTCAGGGCGACCAGCCAGATCAGCGCGATGTGCGCGCCCCGGCTCAGCCGGCCCCAGCCGAAGATCCACATGCCGAGGAAGGTGGACTCGGCGAAGAAGGCGATGAGGGTTTCGAGGGCCAGGGGCGCGCCGAAGACATTGCCCGCGAATTTGCTGAGGCCGCTCCAGCTGAGCCCGAACTGGAACTCCATGACGAGGCCGGTGACGATGCCGACGGCGTAGTTGATGACGTAGAGCTGGCCCCAGAAGCGGGTCATGCGCTCCCGGACGGCTCTTCGGGCGGGATCGCGGGTGTACGCGGCCCTGGTGTGCAGGAACGCCACGATGGGGACGAGCCCCATGGTGAGGATCACGAACAGCCAGTGGATGCCGGTCGTGGCCGCGAACTGGAGTCGGGCCAGATCCGCAGCGCTCATGGTGCGGCCTTCCTGAAGGTGCGGCGGACGGCGGGTTCGTGCGCGGGGGTTGGGTTCGGTGTCGATGTCCGTGCCGGTTCGGTACGGGGCCACCGCATCGCGTGTGCAGACGCCGGGCGTCGCCGCCCGTCACCTGTGCGGTGACCCCGGTGACGACCGTAGGGACAATCGCTTATGCAGTTCCAAGACCGATTTCGCCATGTGATGATGACGCTGAAGGCATGAGTGAAGGTGGACCGTGGATCTGCTCCAGTTGCGCTACTTCCGGACCGTCGCCCGTTACGAGCACATGAGCCGCGCCGCCGAGGAACTGCGCGTCGCCCAGCCCTCGCTGAGCCGGGTCATCGCCCGTCTGGAGGCCGAACTCGGCTGCCCGCTCTTCGACCGGCGCGGCCGCCGTATCCGGCTGAACCAGTACGGCGCGATCTTCCTGCGCCACGCCGAACGCGCGCTGAGCGAGCTGGAGGACGGCCGCAGGGCCCTGCGCGACGCCCGTGACACCGGGCTCGGCCGGGTCAGCGTCGCGTCCGAGACGCTGTTGACGATCACCCATCTGCTCGGCAGCTTCCGGGCCGCCCACCCTCGCGCCGAGGTACGGCTCTTCCAGTCGACGGCGGCCGAGATGGAACGCCAACTGCGTTCCCGGGAGGTCGACTTCTGCGTCGCCTCACAACCGCTGACCGGCCCGAACCTCGACGCGATCGAGCTGACCCGCGAGGAGGTGCTGCTCGCGGTGCCGCGCGGGCACTGGCTCGACGGCCGGGAGAGCGTGACGATCCCCGAGATCGCCGACGAGCCGTTCGTCACCACCCGCGCCGGTCACTGGCAGCGCGCCCTCCTCGACCGGCTGTTCGCGTCCGAGGGGCTCGCCCCGCTGGTGTCCTGCGAGGGCGACGAACCGGGGGCCAGCCAGGACATGATCAGCGCGGGCCTCGGCATCGGTCTCATCCCGGCGATCTCCCGCCGGGTGGGCACGGATGCGCATGTCCCGGTCGCCTGGGTGCATCTGGACGTGCCCGACTGCCACCGGGTGCTCACGCTGGTGTGGAACCGCGACACCTATCTGTCCGAAGCGGCCCACGGCTTCAGGGAGTTCGCCACCAGCCGGCCCTTCATGACCCACCGTCTGACCGCGCCGCGCCGCGAGCGCGCCCCCGACCCGGCCTCCTGACGCCCGGACTCCGAACGCCCGGACTCCGGACGCCCGGCCCCGACCGGGCGTCCGGATCGCGCGCTCCGCTCTGGCGCGCCCGGCGGACCTTTGGTACGGTCCGACGCGCCGCCGTATTCCCGGCCGGGGACGTCGTGTGTCCCACCGGCCGGACGCCATACGCGAGTTGGCAGGGGTGTCGCGTCCCTCACCAGCCGCCGGCGGCGCCTTCCGCACCTTCCGCATCCCCTGTGACCGGCGTCCGCGTCACAGCGCGCCCTCGCGCGCGGCCGGACGCCATCGAGGAGTTCCGCCATGCCCAGAATCACCTACGCGGCCGTCGACGGGACCGCGCGCTCGGTCGAGGTCCCCCTCGGTACGAGCGTCATGCGCGGCGCCGTCTTCAACGACATCGACGGCATCGTCGCCCAGTGCGGCGGCAACGCGCAGTGCGCCACCTGCCACGTCTATGTGGAGGAGTCCTACCTCGGCCGGCTGGAGCCGGTGGGGCCGGACGAGGAGCACATGCTCGACTTCACCGCCGCCGAACGCCGCTCCAACAGCAGGCTGGGGTGCCGGCTTCCCGTCACGGAGGCCCTCGACGGCCTGACGGTCGGCCTCCCCGATCGGCAGTACTGATGACGGCGGACCGCACACGGCCCGAGTCCGTCGTCGTCGTGGGGGCCGGCCAGGGCGGGTTCCAGACGGCGGCGTCCCTGCGCGAGCGCGGCTACCGGGGACGTATCACGCTCATCGGCGCCGAGGACGCCCTCCCGTACGAGCGCCCCCCGCTGTCCAAGGCGTTCCTCACGGGCGACGCGGACGAGTCACAGCTGTGGCTGCGGCCGCTGACGTACTATCCGCGTCACTCGATCGACCTGGTCACCGGCACGGTGACGGGCATCGACCCGGTCGCCCGCACGGTCCGTCTCGACGACGGATCCGGGTACGCGTACGGACATCTCGTCCTCGCCACCGGGGCCCGGCCGCGTCGGCTCGGGGCGCCGGGAGCCGGGCTGCGCGGGGTGCTCACACTGCGCACCGCGCGGGACGCCGCCGCGCTGCGGGCGTCGCTCGGGCCGGGCCGGCGCGCGGTGGTGGTGGGCGCCGGATTCCTCGGGCTCGAATGCGCGGCCGCGGCCCGGAAGGCCGGCTGCGAGGTGACGGTGGTCGAGACGCTCGACCGCCCGCTGGCCCGGTCCGTGTCGGCCCGGACCGCCGAACACCTCTCGCGGCTGCATCGGGGCGAGGGCGTCCGGCTGCTGCTCGGCCGGGGCGTCGCGGCCCTGCACGGCGACCGTCGCGGGGCGGTGCGGTCGGTGGAGCTGACCGACGGCGGCCGGCTGCCGGCCGATCTGGTGCTGATCGCCGTCGGCGTCGTGCCGCGCACGGAGCTGGCCGCCGGGGCCGGACTCCCGGTGGGCGACGGCGTGCTCGTGGACGCCCGGCTACTGACCGGCGATCCGCACATCTCGGCCGTCGGCGACTGCGCCGCCTTCCCGCGGGCTCGCTCCGGGCGGCGGCTGCGGCTCGAATCGGTGCAGAACGCCGTCGGGCACGCCCGGCTGGTCGCCGAACGGCTGACCGGAGCGCCGCGCGCCTACGACGAGCCGCCCTGGTTCTGGAGCCGTCAGTTCTCGACGACGCTGCAGATCGCGGGGGCCGCCGGAGGGCATGACACCGAGGTGGTGCTCGGCGACGGCCCCGGCGCGTTCTCCGTCCTGCTCTTCGGCGGGGCGGCGCTGCGGGCGGTCGAGTCCGTCAACCGGCCCGGTGACCATCTGGCCGCGCGACGGCTGTTCGCCGCCGGGGTCAGGGTGAGCCCGGCGGAGGCCGCCTCGGAGGGCTTCTCCCTCCGGGCCCGTTCCCTGGACCGGGGAGCTGGCGTGCCGGCGGGGCCGTCCGGCGGCTGAGCAGGGTGTACGGGCCTTCTCGGCCGCCCTCCGTGACGACCGCCGGGGTCCGGGGCCGGGTCGGGTCCCGGTCCCGGCGGGTGGTCGGGGGCGGTCCGGGTCAGGTCAGGTCGAGGTCGGCGTGGACCAGATGGTGGTCCGAGTACGCGCTGGGGCGCACGCCGTGTTCGAGCCGGTCGATGCCGCGCAGGAAGATGTAGTCGAACTTGCTGTGCCAGTCGGTGGTCGTCTCGCAGGCGTCGCCTGCGGACGAGGAACGGCACCGGTGGTCGGTGTCCTTGGCCAGCGCCCAGATCCTGTTGAGTTCGGGGGCGTACGGCACGGCGTTGAAGTCGCCGAGCACGACCGCGCGGTCGTGCCGGGCGACCTCCTTGGCGAGCACGCCGACCTGGGCGGCCCGGACCGCCTCCTGGCGACGGTGGGCGAGGTGGGTGTTGAAGACCCGGACGGACTGGCCGCCCACCTCGGTGGTGACCGCCATGTACCCGCGGTCCTCGGATCCCCCGTCGGGGTACTCGACGCGCACGCGGTCGGTCATCGGCGCGGCCGAGAGGACCGCCTGCCCGAAGGCCCCGGGGCTCCACGGCGTTCCCCCGCAGCGGCTCCGGCTCCGGAGGACCATCCCGTACTCGACGTGGTAGACCAGCTTGTGACGGCTCCGCAGCCGGTCCCGGATCCGCTCGACGTCACGTACGCACGCCTCCTGCAATCCGATGACCTGGGGCGCGTACGAGGCGATCTCCGCCGCCTGGTCGACGTCGCTCTCCTTGCACGGGTTGCAGATGTTCCAGGTCATGACCCGGTTCGGCACGGCGTCCCGGCCGGCCTCGACCGGCGACGACCTGACGAACTGGGGATCGCTCGGCGCGTTGGGGCCGATGAGCACCACGCAGGCCACGACCACGGCGCCCGCGAGCAGCCACCACGTACCCCTTCCGAACACCGTCGCCTCCTCGCCGTGGACGCGGACGGCCTCCGCCGCCCGCACGCAGCAGATTATGGGACGGGGGCGGCGGCGACACACGCGGTGTGCCGGATGTCTCGGCGCTCGGACGCGGCGGGGGCCTCGGCCCTCCCGGGCGACCGGGGCGGTCGGTCAGACGGCCCGGGATCCGGCGGTCCCGGCGCCGGCGGGAAGGAAGTCCTCGACCATCTGCCAGATCTCCTTGGGGAGGACCCGGGTGAGCCGCAGCGGGGTGGTGGGACCGGTGGCGTCCTCCATCACCGGCTCCGCCGGGAGGTCGCGGCGCCAGTAGCCGAGGGGGCCGCAGTCCCAGACGGCGAAGCCCCGGGCGGTGACGCCCGGCTGCTCGCCGTCGTGACCGGGCCAGGCGGCCGTCATGCGCCAGCTGCACCGCAGCTGGACGATCAGCTCGGCGAGACGGGACAGCTCCGGCTCCCGCACCCCGCCCGTGTTCGCCAGCGCCGCGCGGACGGCGACGGGCTCGTCGGCGGGCGTGGCCGCGTACCCCATCGCGGCCAGCGCCGCGTCCAGCGCGCCCAGGGTGGCGTCGACCGTGGCGAGCCCGGTGAGCGGGGCCTCGGGGTGCTGGAGATTCACCATCCGGGCGAGTTCCCAGACCACCATATTGCGGTCGACCCGGACGTACTCCGACTCGGTCGCGCCCGGCCAGGACTCGTGCGAGAAGACGTCGTCCGCGCCGATCAGCACTCCGTGCGCCAGCTCGCCCTGGCGGCCGTTCGTCTCCACGCCCACGATGGCCGACGGGCTGAGCAGCGCGTTCATCAACGGCAGCAGCGCCTCGGCCAGCCTCCCGTCCGGCCAGATCAGCCCGGCCTCCCGCAGCGCCGGAAGCGCCCCCGTCAGCTGATCGGGCACCGGCTCCCCCGTCGCCAGCAGCGCGAGGACGGCCAGGTCGTCGTCGCCGAGGCGGAAGCGGTACCGGGAGAGGTCGAAGGAGGGCATGGGGTTCGCTCGTTTCGGTGTGGGGCGGGTGTGGGTGGTGCGGCGGCCGGTCAGAGCCCGGTGCCGATCTCCAGTACTTGGTCGCGGCCCCGGGCGAACATCGCCCGCACGGAACCCCCTGGGGTGAGGTTGGAACGGTCGACCCCGGAGAACATGGCCGCCAGGGCGATGTCGGCGGGCTCGGCGACCCCCTCAATGGCGAAGGCGAGGTGCAGCCGGCCGTCGCGCATGGCCCGGATGCCGAACTTGCCCGAATGCTCGACCCGGACGGTCACCCCGGGCCTCCCCCCGGCCGGCTGCCGGGCCAGGGCGTAGTGCAGCCCGGTGATCGCCCACAGCCGGTACTCGTCCTCTCCACGGGTGAGATGCAGCGCACGACTCTGCTCGGTCACCCCGAGCCGGTTACGGCTCATGGCGACCTCCTCGTCACCCACCCGAAGAGTCCCCCGGTTCAGCGTCGGCATCCCCAGACCGGCCGACACATGGAGACCCTTGGTGTCGTAGCGGACCGTCGGAATCCCCTCGCCCTCGACCAGCGAGTACATCCGCTCCTCGCCGGGCCTGAAGGGATAGGTCACCGAGATCTCCCCCAGCTCCGGGGACGTCCCACGCCAGCCCTCGTAGCCGTCCGTGTACGAGGGGTGCTTGTCCCGGAAGGAGGTCAACCGGAAGGGTGTGGTGGCGGTCTGCATCTTTACTCCTTGCTCGGACGCGGCATCGGCGGCGGGGCGGGACTGATCAGTCGAAGGGGTTGTTGAAGATCTTCTTCGCTCCGCTCGCGATACCGTCGCCGACCTTGTCGAGCCCCTTGGAAACGCCGTCCCCAATCTTGTCAGCGGTCTTCCCGGTCCAGTCCGCCGCGGCGCCGGCTGCATCCATGATCTCCTTGCGGTTCTCCCAGCCCGTGGCACCGAGGTAGGCGATGCCCGTGCCGACGGCAAGGCCGGCGGTGACCGGGTTCGGTGCCACCGCCAACGCCGTCAGAGACGCGTTGAACGCCGTACTGGTGACATCGGTGGCGAACTTGGAAGGGTTGGCCTTGATCATGTCGGTGTTGTACGTGGTCAAATTCGCCACGCCGTAGATCGTGGCCGCGGCACCGCCGACGACGCCCGCGCCGCGTACCCAGCCGGCCGCCTTGGCCGCCTGCCCCAAACCGCCGTTCTTGGCGACCGTAGCCAGATTCGCCTGGTGTGACGGAGGGATGAAGTAGTTGCCCTGCCGCATGTGAGCACCGAACTCGGCCGCAAAGTCGGAGCCGTACATGAACCGTGCCGCGTTCGGCGGGACCTTGCTCAGCAGGCTTCCCGGCTGCGCCGCCGCCAGCCGGGTCTTGACGAACTTCCCGGTCATGGTGCCCGGCGCGTTCATCGGGTTCGGCCGGAAGGCGTACTTGCCGAGCTTGCCGGACCACATCACGACGGTGGAGAGCGCCTTGAGGACCATGCCCACCTTGGCCGTACCCGCCAGGTAGGCCGTGATGGCCTTGCCCACCTGCTCACTGCCGGTGAGCCGGGTGATCCCCTCGCGCTGAAGCCGCTTCAGGTAGTCGTCGAGAGTCTCGTCGCCCTTCATCTCCATGACCGAGGCGAGTTCAGTCCGGACCTTCTTCGCCTGGTCGTCGGCCGCGGCCACCTTCCCCGCGTCGCCGTTGAAGCCGCCCGCCGTGGCGTCCTTCTTGTTGCCGCCGGCGTCCTTGACCACCGCCTCCAGGTCCTTCTTGAGGTCCTTGTCGGCGTCGTCGACGAATTTGACCCGGTCCTTGAGGTGGTCCTGCCAGCTCTGGACGGCGGTCTGGATCTCCTGGGCGTGGCCGGGGTGGTTCATCGCGGTCCCGCGCTCCTGGGCGCTGAGCCGGTCGTAGTCGTAGGTGACGTTGCCCTGTTCGGAGACCTTCATCCCGGCCTTGACGGCCTCGGCCCGGCTGGACTCCAGCTGCTTCTTCAGCTCGGTCAGCTCGCTGTGGGCGTTGCGCAGCAGGGTCGCCGTGGCCTTGGCCTGGGTCTGGGCCGCCTCGTACTCGTAGCGGGTGGCGGCGAAGTTGGCGCGGGCCGCGTTGGCGCTGTCGCCCAGCCAGGCGCGGTCCATGGTGATCTTCTCGACGCTGTCCCGGTAGCGCTTCTCCACCTTGCCGAACTCTTCCGCCGCCTCCTGCCATTTGTCCGCGGCGGCGGTGAGGCCGCCGAAATCGGCCGTCATGACGTCGTGATAGGTCAGCATGGTGTTCCCCCTGGGAGCGTTCGGGCGCCCGGAACGGCCGACGACGGTCCGGGGGCGCGGCGGTTCAGTACTTGTCGAGGTTCGACTGGACGGCGCCGATGCGGGTCTTGCGCTCGACGTCGGTGCCCTGGAGGGTGCCCGCGGTCGCGCGCAGCGCCCCCTTCTCCCCGGCGAGCCGCCCCAGCAGCGTCTTGACCTGCCCGTCCCAGGTCTCCTGAACCGTCTTCATCCCCGCGGCGGTGGCCCAGCCGCTGAGGCCGCTGATGACCTTGCCGTTGGCCTCGTCGGGCCGGTCGCCGGCCTTCTTGGTGCGGGGTTCCAGCTCCGACTCGATGGTGGAGGCGGCGGACCGCTTGGCGGCCGGGGTCGACGCAAGGTCGCCCTGGCCCGGGCCGAATCCGCCGGGTCCGCCCGGGCCTCCCGGCTCCGGCGGCAGTCCGTTCAGCCGCGTCGACTGCTCCCCGGCCGGGCCGGGCCCGACGCCTTCGCTCCACACCATGCGCTCTGTCCCCGTGGTCGTCTTCTTCGCCGCCCGTCCTGCGGGCGGTCCCGGGCGTCGCGTTCCGCCGCACCCGGATGGGCCGTCCTCACGGCCGTACCGGACCGATCATATGAAGTCATTCGGGGGGCATGCCATGGCCATCACGCGGAGGTTGGGTGACGATGCGAGGTCGGGGCGCCGGGCTGCGGCCGGTGCGCCGGGGCGGTACGGCGGGGTTCGATGGCCTATTTTCGGCCAGGCCCCCTCGCGGGTGGCCGGATTCCATGTATCGCGGTAGGTGGCTGGCCCCGTACCTTCCGTTAGGTGCGCAGCTCAGAACTGTCCCCGGACGGGCTTGTGCGGCACTGAATGGGCGCCTCGTGGACACCGGCCTGACGGCAGGACATGCGGCCGACGACTTCGCGCGGCGCGCACTCCCCCCGGGGTGTGCCCGGCGCACCGAGCAGGAGACAGCACATGGCAACTGGCACCGTGAAGTGGTTCAACGCGGAAAAGGGTTTCGGCTTCATCCAGCAGGACGGCGGCGGTCCCGACGTCTTCGCCCACTACAGCAACATCGCCACCCAGGGCTACCGTGAGCTGACGGAGGGCCAGAAGGTCTCCTTCGACGTCACGCAGGGCCAGAAGGGCCCGCAGGCGGAGAACATCGTTCCCGCCTGACCCGGTCGGCACGGCGCGGCGTCCCGCACGGTGTGCGGGACGCCGCGCCGTCGGCTTTCCGACCGGTACGGGCGGGTCACGGGGCACGGGCGAGGCGGGAGGACGGGACTGTGCGGTTCGCGGTCATCGATCAGGGCCGGCTCCGGGGCGGGGAGTTCGGCCTCTGGGAGCACGCCGACGCGATCCTGGTGCGCGACGACTGGGACGACGACGGATACCGGACGGCGTTCACCCTGCGGCTGCGGACGCCCGAGGGCCCCGTGGACATCGGCACGGTGAAGATCGGGCACACCTCGATGAGCCGTGGCGGGGAGAGCGCCACCCCGCTGCCGGCGCGCTTCGCCGAGCTGGACCGGTCGTTCTTCTCGCTGGGTCAGGACGACCACTACTACGCGCGGCTGCGGCGGCTCCCCGGCCATGTCCGGCAGGACGTGCTGCGGGCGCTGCGGGACATCGCCTTCGACGAGGACAGCTGCCGCCTGGCGCTGGGCCACGACGTCGCCCGCACCTCGCTGCTGCGCTTCGTCCAGCTCTCCGCCGTACGGGGCCAGCTGCGGCGCATCGCGCGCGGCGGCGACCGGAGGATCTCCTTCGACATCGCCTACGAGCCGCCGGCGCCGCCCGGGGTCGAGCCCTTGCGGCTGCGGTTCAGGGTCGAGCCGGGCTCGCGCCCCGGCACCAATGTGCACGCGCTGACCGGCCGTAACGGGGTCGGGAAGTCCTATGTGCTGTCGCATCTGGCCCGGGCCGTCGCCGCTGTGGAGCCGATGCCGGAGCTGCTGGGGCGAGTGATCGAGTACGGGCGGGAGGGGCGCTCCTTCACCAATCTCGTGACCGTGTCCTTCAGCGCCTTCGACGACTTCCCCGTGGTCGAGGGCGACGAGATGTTCCTCGCCTCCTATGTGGGTCTGCGGGTCCAGGGGGCGCGCTCGCCGAAGTTCAAGACTCCGTACGGGCTGCGCGGCGACTTCGGCCGGGCTCTGCGGGCGTGTCTGACGCGTGAGCGCGCGCCCCGGTGGATCGCGGCGCTGCGGACGCTGGACCATCCGGGCGGCGGGCTGCTGGAGGAGGGGTGGCTGGAGAACTTCGAGAACACCGTCAGCCTGCGCTCCCGGGAGAAGAAGGCCCGGGCCCTGTTCCGGGGGCTCAGCGCCGGTCATCGGATCGTGCTGCTCACCATGACCCGGCTGATCGAGCATGTCGGCGAACGCACGCTGGTGATCATCGACGAGCCGGAGACCCATCTGCATCCTCCGCTGCTGGCGGCGTTCATGCGGGCGCTCTCCGATCTGCTGGCCGACCGCAACGGCCTCGCGGTGGTCGCCACGCACTCGCCGGTGGTGCTCCAGGAGATCCCGGCGCACTGTGTGTGGAAGCTCTGGCGGTACGGGGACCAGCTGGGCGGCGGCCGGCCCCGGGTGGAGACCTACGGCGAGAACGTCGGTCTGCTCACCCACGAGGTGTTCGGTCTGGAGGTCGCCGAGGCCGGGTTCCTGCGCGATCTGCGGCGGCTGGTGGCGGAGGACCACTCCTACGACTCCGTCGTCGACCACTACGGCGGCCGGCTGGGGAGCGAGGCGCAGCTGGCGCTGAGCGCGCTGCTCGGCGTGCGCGACGATCCGGCCGACGAGACGGAGGGCTGATCCCCGTGCGGCGTCTGGATCCGCCCGACTTCGATGCGCGTGCCACGTACCGGATCTGTGTCAGCACCGCCCGTCCGCTGCTCAGGGCGCGGCTGGAGAAGTTCGAGGACGCCGTCGCCGAGGCGGGGGACGAGTACCGGGAGGCGGCGGAGAAGCAGGCGCTGCACGGGCTGTCCGCGCTGGCGGGCCGGCCGGGCGGCTATCTGGACCGCAAGGCGCTGGCCAAGGTGTACACCGCCCGTATGGCCAGGGAGAACGCTCCGGGGCGGCCGGTCTACGACGCCATCAAGAGGGGTGCGGAGGACCGATGTCCGCTCTGCGGGCAGGGCCGGGTGGAGACGCTGGACCACCATCTGCCCAAGGGGAAGTATCCGCTGCTGGGCGTGGTGCCGGTGAATCTCGTCCCGGCCTGCCGGGACTGCAACATCGGCAAGTCCCAGGCGGCTCCCGCGGCCGCCGGCGATCAGACGCTCCATCCGTACTTCGACGACTTCTCTCACCATCCGTGGCTGTCGTCGCGGGTGAGGAGGCCCCGGGGCAATGAGCGGATGTCGATGGTCTTCTTCGTCAGCGCCCATCCCGACTGGGACGCGACGGTCGTCGCCCGGCTCCGTACGCATCTGCGGGTCTACAACCTGAACGAGCGCTACCGCCTCCAGGTCAGCACGCACCTCGCCGCGACGGGCAATATGCTCCGGGCGCGCCCGGTGAGGGATGTCGCGCGCTTCCTGGCGCGGCGGGCCGCCGAGTGGACCGACGACGCGAATCCGAACACGCTGGAGAGCGCGCTGTACCGGGGGCTGGCGGCCGACGACTGGTACGTCAACGGCGGCTGGCGTACGAAGGCTCCGTTCGGCTGACGCGCCGCCGGGTGAAATACGAGAACCTCCCGGAGAACTCGCCCGAATACTCCGGCCCGGCGCATCGGGGGTTCTCGCGGGCCGTTCCGAATTCCGCGCTCCATGGTAATCGTTCCCTTACCGGGAGCGACGGAGAGCGGTCTTCCTCTCCGCGCCGCGCGGGCCTTCTCCGAGAGAAGGGCGGGGCGATACGGCGGTGTCGGGCGCGGGGGCCCGTACGGCGGGCCTCTGTCGGGGGCCGGTCCGGCCGCGCTTCGATTCGCCGCCGGTCGGCGTGGGCTCGCGGCGCGTCGGGCCCCCGTGTGCGCAGCCGTACCGTCCGGGGCCGTGAAGGGGCCGCTGAGCTGGGGCTCTGCCCGGTGTACGGGGCGGGGGCGGCCGGGCGCGGGAGGGTCGGGGCCGCGAGAGCGGGGCTCCGGGCGGTCCGGCCGGGCCTCGGGGCGTCATCGGCGCGCGGGAGCGGGGCGTGCGGAGGGCGTGTGTCGCGGTCGTTCGGCGGCTTGGGCGGTCGCCATAGAGAATCGGCCACGCCGGATGGGTGGCAGACATTGCACACCATGATTTATGGAGCGAGTTCCGCCATCTCCCGTTCGATCCGGAAAGATCCGGACAAGTAAGCATTGCGCAGCAATCCAGAGTGACTGACGATGCGTCAACCGGAAGACGTACGGCCACAAACCGGAGCGAACCGCTCACATACCCGGGCGACGGGCCGCCGGGCCCGGCGGAATTACCTCAGTCACAATTTCTGATCATGCGCGATTCCCGGAAACAGACTAAGTCAAGTCGGGGACGTGACGCCTATTTCATTCTGTCACGCCCCAGCGGTTACCCGCAGCGAAGTCCACTAAACAAACGCCATTCAATGCCTTTGACCAGGTCTTGAAGGTGTCTCAAATATGCTCATGGAATAGCCACTTATTTTGCTAGGCTCCCTTGCGTACGGGCCAAGATCTCGGCATCAGGAGCACAGTGCCTGCCGGTTGGGGAACGAATTGCACCAACGGCCGATTGGTCGGAGGTCGATCTGGGGGTCTTCGATGCATGTCCTTGTAGTGGAAGACGACATAGACGCGGCCATGCCGCTTGTCGACGGACTTCGGCGCCACGGACACGAGACCACCGCCGTCAGATCCGGCGCGGAGGCCCTGGACGAGTACGACCGGGCCGAGTTGGTACTGCTCGATCTGGGGCTGCCCGATATCGACGGTCTCGAAGTGTGCCGCCGGATGCGCTCACTGAGCGATACGCCGATCATCACATTCACCGAGAGATACGGTGAGGTGGACGTCATTCTGGGACTTCAGGCGGGCTCCGACGACTGTCTGGGAAAGCCTTACGCCTTCCGGGAGCTGATCGCCCGCATGGAGGCCGTGATGAGACGGGCCGGGATGCGCAGGCCCTGCGGGGTCCCGGATCCGACCCTGTTCCGGGGCCCGCTCAGGATCGACATCGCCTCCCGGGAGGTCAAGGTGGCCGACAAGGTGGTGGAGGTGACGCGCAAGGAGTTCGATCTCCTCCACTACCTCGCCAGCCGTCCCGGTGTGGTCGTCTCACGGCAGCGGCTCATGGCCGAGGTCTGGGGCCATCCGGAGTCGCACGCGCTGGGCGTCCAGGCGAGCCGCACGATCGACACCCATGTCAGCGCGCTGCGGGCGAAGCTGGGCGACAGCAGCTCGATCCTCACCGTGCGGGGCATCGGCTTCCGCTGGCACCTCCAGGGCGGCGCCGCGGCCCGCTGACGGCGCCGCCCTGCCGGACGCCGGCCCTCAGCCGGCCGCCCGGGACGCCTGGTCCACGATGCGGACCAGGTCGGCCGGGGTCTGCACCGCCGAGACGGGGTGCCCTCCGCCGATCACCATGGTGGGGACGCCCCGGACATTGAGATGAACGGCGCGGCGCTCGTCGGACCGGACCTCGGCGGCGAAGGCGTCGCCGCCGAGCACGCCCCGTACCTCCGCCGCGTCCAGACCCGCCTCCACGGCCAGGGTCTCCAGCACCTGATGGTCGGCGATGTTGAGCCCCTCGGTGTGGTACCCCTTCAGGAGCCGCTCCAGAAGCGGTTCGCTCAGATCGCGGGTCGCGGCCAGCTGCATCAGCCGGTGGGAGTCGAAGGAGTTGACCGGCCGGGCCTTGTAGAGATTCAGCTCCAGCCCGTCCGCCCGCCCCAGCTCCTGGATCTGGGCGACCCGGGCGGCGCCGGTGTCGCCGCGGTACTGGATGATCACATCGGCGGCGGTGTCGCCCGGCACGGGGCTGCCGTCCGGGTCGAGTTCGAAGCTGCGCCAGACGATCTCCAGATCGTCCCGGTCGGCGAGGGCGGCGGCGAGCCGCCGCTTGCCGATGTAGCTCCAGGGGCAGAGCACGTCGAAGAAGACCTCAACTCGCATGGGCTTTCCTTCAGTCGGAGATGGTGGTGCGGTCCGCGTCCTTGTCGGGGGCGACGGGCTGCGGAGGCGGGGACGAGCGACGCAGCGTCAGGACGGCGAGGGCCACCAGGAGCGGTATGACGATGATCGCGTGGGTGTGGAGACTCTGCGTGAACGCGTCCCGGGCGACTTCGGTGAGCTGGGCGCCGAGGGAGTCCGAGAGCCGCTCCGCCGTGTCGAGCGCGGTGGGCAGGGTCTCGCGGGCGGACTCGGCGACGGCGTCGCGCACCTCGTCCGGCATGTTGTCGGTCATGTACTTGCCGTAGACGGCGGTGGCGATGGAGCCGAGCAGGGCGATGCCCAGCGCACCGCCCAGCTCCGCGCCGGTCTCGGAGATCGCCGAGGCGGCCCCGGCGCGCTCCTTCGGCGCCGCCCCCACCACCAGGCTGGTGCCCAGCGACATGAACGGCGTGAGGCCCGCGAAGAGCAGCACCGATCCGCCGACCAGGACGACCGGATTGCGGTCCGCCTGGGTGAGCAGCAGCGGCCCGAGGATGGCGAAGGCCGCTCCCGCGCTCATCAGGACGGCGGGCCGGAACCGCTCGGTGAGACCGGAGACCCACAGGGCGACGACGGTGCCGCTCACCGCCGTGGGCAGCTGCCAGAGCCCGGCCTTCAGCGGGGAGAACCCCAGGACGAGCTGGAGGTACTGGGTGGTGAGAAGGCTGGTGCCGAAGAGGATGATGCCGACGACGATCATCCCGCCGGCCGAGACCGCGAAGGCCGGGATCCGGAACAGCCCCAGGTCCAGCAGGGGTTCGGCCAGCCGGCGCTGTCTCCGGACGAAGGTCACCCCCGTCGCGACGCCCAGCGCGATGGCCACGAGCGAGATGGGGTCGAACCCGTGCGCGGCGAGGTTCTTGATGCCGTACACGACGGCCAGCGGGGTGATCACCGACATCGCCACACTGGCCGCGTCCAGCCGGCCGGCCTTCTCGGGCCGGAACTCCGGCATCAGGAAGGGGCCGGTGGCGATCAGCAGCACCATGGTGGGAACGGCGACCAGGAAGACCGAGCCCCACCAGAAGTACTGGAGGAGCACGCCGCCGACGAGCGGACCGAGCGCGCCGCCGCCCATGAAGCTCAGCATCCAGATGGTGATGGCGAGCGTGCGCTGCTGCGGGTCGTGGAAGAGATTGCGGACGATGGAGAGCGAGGACGGGGCCAGCGTCGCGGCGGCGACTCCCTGGAGGGCCCGGGCGGTGATGAGCATCTCGGTGCTGGTCGAGTACGCGGCCAGCACCGAGGCGGCGGCGAACGCCGTGGCCCCCAGTAACAGGATGCGCCGGTGGCCGATACGGTCCCCGAGGGTGCCCACGGTGATCAGGAAGCCGGCCACCATGAAGCCGTAGATGTCGGTGATCCACAGCATCTGCGAGCTGCTGGGCCTCAGATCCGCGCTCAGACTCGGCAGCGCCAAGTAGAGCACCGACATGTTCATCATGACCAGAATGGCCGGGAGACCGAGGACCGCCAGGGCGATCCACTCCCGCGCTCCTGCTCTGGCGGGGGGTGTGGGGGGCATGCCGGGTCCCGTCTTCAGTAGCGGGTGGAGGCTTCGGCCACGAGGAGCGTCTTCCCCGTCGTGGTCCGGTTCTCGATCGCGGCGTGCGCGGCGGAGGCCTCGGCGAGCGGGAAGGTCTGGCCGATGACCGGCCGGAGCGTCCCCTCGACGGCGAGGGTGAGCGCGTCGGTGATGAGCGCGCGGGCCTCGTCGGGGCTCGGGGCGCCGCTGAGGCCGATGACGGAGATCGACCGGGCGGCCAGCTCCTCGTCGTCCAGCTCGGCGTCCGCGCCGCTCGCCATGCCGTAGATGCTGACCCGTCCGCCGTCGCGCAGCAGCCGGACCGCGTCGGTGCCGATCCGGCCGCCGACTCCGTCGTAGACGAGGTCGAGTCCGGTACGGCCGGTCGCCTCGTCGGCCTGGTCCGTCCAGTCGGGGAGGGAGTAGTCGACATAGCCGGCCGCGCCGAGCGAGGTGACCAGCTCGGCCTTGCCCAGGCCCCGGCCCGCGCCGATCACCCGGGCGCCCGCGCCTGCCGCGAGCTGGGTGAGCAGACTGCCGACGCCGCCGCCCGCCGCCTCCACGAGCACCTGCTCGCCGGGGCCCGGCTTCGCCTGCCGGTGCAGCATGAGCGCGGTGCGCCCGTCCGCCAGCAGGGCGACCGCGTCCTGGAGCGCGAGGCCGTCGGGGACCCGGATCGCGTCCAGGGCCTGGGCCAGGGCCAGTTCCGCGTAGCCGCCCTGGCCGCCGGTGGTGGTCACCACGACCGAGCCCATCAGCCCGGCGTCCACGCCCGGTCCGACGCGGACGACCCGTCCGCCCACTCCGTTGCCCGGCACGCGGGGCAGCGGCGGCCGGCCGAACGGCCCCCGGCCGGAGCGCATCTGCGTCTCGACGAACGTGACGCTCGCGTACTCCACGGCGACCAGCACCTGACCGGGCCCGGGGACCGGGTCCTCGACCTGCCGTGCCTGGAGCACCTGGGGTCCTCCGAACTCTTGCATCACCACAGCGCGCATGAACACTCCAAACGGATAGATTCGCTTCGTTTAGAAATCTATAACGGAGCGATTCGCTTCGCAAGCGGCTAGAGTGAGGGGCATGGTCCGCAGAGCCCCACGACACGCCGAAGCCGAGCGCAATGACCGCGCCCTGCTCGACGCCGCCAAGCAGGTCCTCGCGCTGGACGGCGCCCATGCCTCCGTGGCGGCGATCGCCGCCCACGCCGGGGTCGGGATCGCCAGCCTGTACCGCAGGTACCGCACGAAGGACGAGCTGTTCCAGCACCTGTGCGCGCTCTCGCTGGACCAGTGGATCGAGGCGGCCGAGCACGGGCTGACCTACGACGACGCCTGGGGCGGGCTCGTCCACTACGTGACGGTCTGCATCGAGTTCAGCGGCGGCTCCCTCGGACCGCTCGCCGGGACGATCGCCGTCACGGACGAGATGGAGGCCAAGTTCAGCCGGTCCGAGGAGCTGATGCGGGCGCTCGTGGCGCGGGCGCACGCCGCCGGAGCGCTCCGGGCGGACGCCGTCGCCACGGACATCTCGCTGCTGATCGAGCAGCTCGGCAAGTCCTCCCTCGTCGAGCAGCTGGGACGCCAGGGCCGCGACGATCTGATCGAGGCGGCCCGCGACGCGCGGACGCGCACCATCGCCATCGCCCTCGACGGGCTGCGCGCCGGGCACCCGAACGCGCTGCCCGGGACCGCGCCCGACCCCGGGCTCCTCTCCGAGCGCTGGACGTACGTCCCTCCGGCGTGACGGCCCGCCCGCCCGCATCGCACCGCACCCCGGCTCGCGGCGCCTCACCGCCCCTTCCCGGACCGTCTGTTCCTGCCGGCCCCGGGCCCGCCCCCGCGTCACCGCGGCCGGGTCCGGGGCCGGCTGGCGTTCCGGCGCCGCCGGTCGACGCCCCGGGGCCGGCCGGGCGTTCCCGGTTCCGGGCGGGCGCTCTCGCGTACCGGCCCGCTCTCTCGCGCGGGGACCGACGCACTCGTACCGGCCCGTATTCACGCGCCGGCCGACGCTCACGCGCCGCCCGCGTTCCCGGTGTCGCAGATCTCGTTTGGGCGTTCTCGGATTCGGGCACCGCGGCCCGTTTTTCCGCGCACATCACGCTGGTTGAGAAGCTCTGACATCCCTGAAGATCACTTGACATAAACTTGTAGAGAAGTTGAAATCCCTGCGTTGACGTGCACCCGGCCCAACAAAGAAGCTGTAACAAGGGATCCGCCAATACCCCCGCCGGGTCACAATCGAGGAAGGGACGCCCGTGTCCTACGATTCCAAGAAATTCTCCGTCGACGATCTCAAGCGCATTCTCCGGGAGGGAGCCGGCGCCGATGAGACCGTCGACCTCGACGGCGATATCCTCGACACCGACTTCGAGGCGCTGGGCTACGAGTCACTGGCCATGATGGAGACGGGCGGGCGCATCGAGCGCGAATACGGCATCACGCTCACGGACGACACCATCACGGAGGCGGCGACACCGCGTTCGCTGATCGACGCCGTGAATACGGAACTTCATTCCGCGCCGACCCGCTGACCCGGAGCCGAGGAATTCCCCCCATGGTCGAGAGGCGCGGTCCCCGGTGAATGACCCGTGGCTGGACGTGTGGTTGATTCGCCGGCAGGAGCCCGCCGCCGGTCATGGCCCCCTGGCCGTGGCGGAACTCGACGAGCGGGAACGGGCGAGAGCGGACCGTTTTCTGAATCCGCGCGGCCGTCTGCTCTATCTCTCCGCCCATATAGGACTCAGACGGATTCTGGCCCGGTACACGGGCGCCCCGCCGGACGCGATCCGCTTCACGCGTGAGCCGTGTCCCGTCTGCGGGGGTCCGCACGGTCGCCCCGAACTCGCGGAGACCCCGCCCCGGATCCGCTTCTCCCTGTCGCACAGCGGCGGACTGGTCCTGGTGGCGGTCGCGGCGTCCGCCGTCGGCGCGGATCTCCAGGCCCGGCCGTCCCCGGCGACGGTCGAGGCGTGTCTGACCGCCCTTCACCCCGTGGAGCGCGCCGAGCTGGAGCGGCTGCCCGAGCCCGGCCGGACGGCGGCCTTCGCCCGGCTGTGGACCCGTAAGGAGGCCTATCTCAAGGGCACCGGCGCCGGACTGTGCCGGGGCGCGGCGAGCGCCTACCTCGGCGAGGGGACCGGCGACGGGACGGAGGACGGATCCGCCGAGCGCCCCCCGGGGTGGACGGTGATCGACATGGGCCCCGTGGGGGACCGCCCGCACGCGGCGGCGGTGGCGGTCCGGGGCGCGCCGGCGGGTCCGGTGGTCCCCCGGCCGCTGCCCCCGTCGTTCCTGTGGGCCGGCGCCGCGCGGCCCGGCGAGGTGAGGAGCGACGAACGCCGGGAGATCCCGGTGCGCGGGCGGGCCGGCGCCGCCGCGCCGGGGACGGGCCGGGTGTTCGCGAACGGACCCGGCCCCCGCTGAGACGAGCCCCGCCCGCCGCGCACCGCCCGTACGCCCCGCTCCTCGCACCGCCCGTACCACCCGTACCGCCTGCACTGTGCGCACCGCCCGTACCGCCCGCCGCGCCGTACCGCCCGCCGCGCACCGCCCCGTAACGCCCGGACACCCGACCGCCCGACCGCCCGGACAGCAGGAGCTGAGCATGCCCGAGCAAGCCCTTCGAGAAGTCGAACACGAGATCACCGTGGCCGCCCCGCCCGAGCGGGTCTACGACCTGATCGCCGATGTGCGGAACTGGCCGTCGGTCTTCCCTCCGACGGTCCATGTGGACCATGTCTCCCGGGGCGAGTCGCAGGAGCGGATCCAGATCTGGGCCACCGTCAACGGAACGCCCCGGCAGTGGACGTCCCGGCGCACGCTCGACCGCGACGCGCTGCGCGTCGAGTTCCGCCAGGAGGTCCCCAGCGCGCCGATCGCGGCCATGGGCGGGGCCTGGATCGTGGAGCCCGCCGCGCACGGCGGCTGCCGGGTGCGGCTGCTGCACGACTACCGCGCCGCGGGCGACGACCCCGAGACGCTGCGGTGGATCGACCGGGCCGTGGACGCCAACAGCGGATCCGAGCTGGCCGCCCTCAAGCACCACGCCGAACTCACCGCGTCCGCCGCGGACCTGTTCCTGGACTTCGAGGACACCGTACGGATCCGGGGCTCGGCGAAGGACGCCTACGCCTTCGTCGCCGAGGCCCAGCACTGGGCCGACCGGCTGCCGCACGTCGCCTCGGTCTCCCTCGCCGAGGACTCCCCCGGGCTCCAGATCCTCGGCATGGAGACCCGTACGCCCGACGGATCGACCCACACGACGGAATCGGTGCGGGTCTGCTTCCCCCACCACACCATCGTCTACAAGCAGACCACGCTGCCGCCGCTGATGAGTCTGCACACCGGCCGCTGGCGCTTCGAGGAGGACGGCTCCGGAACCACCGCCGTGACCTCGCGGCACATCGCCGTCATCGACCCGGGGAACATCGCCCGGGCCCTCGGCGCGGACGCCGGAATCCCGGAGGCGCGCCGCTTCCTCCGCGACGCGCTGGGCGCGAACAGCCGGGCCACGCTCAGCCACGCCGGAGCGCACGCCGAGGCGCGCGCCGCCGCCGCCCGCACCCAGTGATCCGCCGTCATCCACGAGAAGGAGAGCCATGACCACCTATGTCTGGGACTACATCGCGGAGTACGAGGCGGAGCGCGAGGATCTGCTCGACGCGGTCGACACCGTCTTCCGGTCCGGCCAGCTGGTCCTGGGGGCGAGCGTGCGCGGCTTCGAGGAGGAGTTCGCGGCCTACCACGGCGCGGCGCACTGCGTGGGCGTCGACAACGGCACCAACGCCGTCAAGCTCGGCCTGGAGGCGCTGGGGGTGGGCCCCGGCGACGAGGTCATCACCGTGTCGAACACCGCCGCCCCCACCGTCGTGGCGATCCACGGCGCGGGCGCGACCCCGGTCTTCGTCGACATCCGCGCCTCGGACTATCTGATGGACACCGACCAGGTCGCCGCCGCCGTCACCCCCCGTACCAAGGCCCTGCTCCCGGTCCATCTGTACGGCCAGTGCGTCGACATGGCCCCGCTGCGGCGGATCGCCGAAGAGCACGGGCTGAAGATCCTGGAGGACTGCGCCCAGTCCCACGGCGCGCGTCACCACGGCGAGATCGCGGGCGCCATGGGCGACGCCGCCGCCTTCTCCTTCTACCCCACGAAGGTGCTGGGCGCGTACGGGGACGGCGGCGCGGTCGTCACCTCCGACCCGGACGTCGACGCGGCGCTGCGCCGGCTGCGCTACTACGGGATGGAGAAGGTCTACTACGTGGTCCAGACCCCGGGCCACAACTCGCGTCTCGACGAGGTGCAGGCCGAGATCCTGCGCCGCAAGCTCGGCCGGCTCGACGGCTATCTCGACCGGCGGCGCGCGGTGGCCCGGCGGTACGAGGAGGCGCTGGCCGATCTGACCGGGCCCGGCGGGCTCGTGCTCCCGTCCGTGAACGCGGGCAACGACCATGTGTACTACGTCTACGTGGTGCGCCATCCGCAGCGCGAGGCGATCATCGAGCGGCTCAAGTCGTACGGGATCTCGCTGAACATCAGCTATCCCTGGCCGGTGCACACGATGACCGGCTTCGAGCACCTCGGGTACGGAACGGGCTCGCTGCCCGTGACCGAGGAGCTGGCCCGGGAGATCTTCTCCCTGCCCATGTACCCCTCGCTGACGGCGGACACCCAGGACAAGGTGATCTCCGCGCTGCGGGACGTCGTCACCACGCTCTGACGTCCGGCACCCGACTCATGGACTCGGCCTTCGGTCGCCGGTCGGCCGGCGCCGAAGCGAGAGAGGACTCCGTCATGAAGGCTCTGGTTCTGTCCGGCGGGGCGGGAACGCGCCTGCGCCCGTTCAGCCATTCGATGCCCAAACAGCTCGTCCCGGTCGCCAACAGACCCGTGCTGGAACATGTCCTGGAGAACCTGCGGGAGCTGGCGGTCCGGGAGGTCGGCATCGTCGTCGGCGACTGGGCCGCGGAGATCTCCGAGACGATCGGCGACGGCTCGCGCTTCGGGATGCGGATCACCTACATACCCCAGCGGGAGCCGCTCGGGCTCGCGCACTGCGTGCGGATCGCCCAGCCCTTCCTGGGCGAGGACGACTTCGTGATGTATCTCGGGGACAACATCCTGCCCGAGGGCGTCGTCCGGGTCGCCGAGGAGTTCGCCGAGCACCGCCCGGACGCGCAGATCGTGGTGCACAAGGTGCTCGATCCCCGGGCCTTCGGCGTCGCCGAGCTGGCGGGCGACGGCTCGGTCGAGCGGCTGGTCGAGAAGCCCCTCCACCCCAAGAGCGATCTGGCCCTCATCGGGGTCTACTTCTTCACCGCCGCCATCCACCGCGCCGTGGCGGCCATCGAGCCCAGCGCCCGGGGCGAGCTGGAGATCACCACCGCGATCCAGTGGCTGGTCTCCGACGGGGCGCGGGTGCGGGCCACCGAGTACGAGGGCTACTGGCGCGACACCGGGCGCGCCGAGGAGCTGCTGGAGTGCAATCGGCAGCTGCTGACCGGGATGCGGCCCCTGATCGAGGGCCGGGTCGACGCGGCGAGCGAGGTGTCGGGCACGGTGGTGATCGAGAAGGGGGCGTGTGTGATCCGCTCCCGGATCGAGGGCCCGGCCGTGGTCGGCGCCGGCACGGTGATCGAGGAGAGCGTGATCGGCCCGGGCACCTCCGTCGGCCGCGGCTGCACGGTGCGCCGCACCCGGCTCGCCGACTCCATCGTGATGGACGGCGCGTCGATCACCTCGGTGCCCTCGCTGCGCTCCTCGCTCATCGGCCGCAACGCCGTCGTCGGCGCGGGCGCGAGCGGCGAGGACCACCACCGGCTGGTGGTGGGCGACGACAGCCGGATCGAGGTGGCGGCGTGAGGCTCCTCGTCACCGGCGGCGCCGGTTTCATCGGCTCGCACTACGTCCGTACGCTGCTGGACGGCGGCTACCCGGGGTACGAGGACGCCCGGGTGACCGTCGTGGACAGTCTGAGCTACGCGGGGAACCGCGACAATCTGCCCGACCGCCATCCGCGTCTGGAGTTCGTCCGGGGCGACATCTGCGACCTCCCGCTGCTGCTGGAGGTGCTGCCGGGGCACGACGCGGTGGTCCACTTCGCCGCGGAGTCCCATGTGGACCGCTCGGTGGAGTCGGCCTCCGTCTTCATCAGGACCAATGTGGGCGGCACCGAGACGCTGCTCGCCGCCTGTGTGGAGACGGGCGTGGAGCGGGTGGTCCATGTCTCCACCGACGAGGTGTACGGCTCCATCGAGCAGGGCTCCTGGACGGAGGAGTGGCCGCTGCTGCCCAACTCCCCCTACGCGGCCTCGAAGGCGGGCGCGGATCTGGTGGCCCGCTCCTACTGGCGCACCCACCGGCTCCCGGTGTCGATCACCCGCTGTTCGAACAACTACGGTCCGCACCAGCACCCGGAGAAGCTCTTCCCGCTCTTCATCACCAATCTGCTGGAGGGGACGCCGCTGCCGCTCTACGGCGACGGCCGCAACATCCGCGAGTGGCTGCATGTCGACGACCACTGCCGCGCCGTCCAGCTGGTGCTCGAAGGCGGCCGGCCCGGGGAGATCTACAACGTGGGCGGCGGCGAGGAGCTGTCCAATCTCACCGTCACCCGGCGACTGCTGGAGCTGTGCGGCGCCGACTCCTCGATGATCCGCCCGGTCGCCGACCGCAAGGGCCACGATCTGCGCTACTCGCTGGACAGCGGCAAGATCCGCGAGGAGCTGGGCTTCGTGCCCGCGATCGGCTTCGAGCGGGGGATCGCCGAGACCGTCGAGTGGTACCGGGCCAACCCCCAGTGGTGGAAGCCGGTGAAGCACCGCGGCGACGGCGGTCCGGGGGCGGTCTCATGACCACGGTCGCCCGCTCCGCCGCGCTGAGGTCCCGCGAGGACACCGATCTGCCCGGGCGTCTGGCCCGTTCCGCCGCGACGACCGGCGCGGGCGCGGAGCTGGTCACCCGGAATTTCCCGGCCTGGCTGGCCGAGCGCCGCCGGGCGCACCGGTTCCGGGTCGAGCGGATTCCCTTCGCGGATCTGCGGGGGTGGTCGTTCCGGGAGCCCGGCGGGAATCTGGGCCATCACAGCGGCCGTTTCTTCACGGTCGAGGGGCTGCGGGCCACGGTGGGGGAAGGCCCCTTCCGCCAGTGGCAGCAGCCGATCATCCATCAGCCCGAGGTCGGGATCCTGGGCATCCTCACCCGGGAGATCGACGGCGTACTGCACTTCCTGATGCAGGCCAAGATGGAGCCGGGGAACCGGAATCTGCTCCAGCTCTCCCCGACCGTGCAGGCCACCCGGAGCAACTACACCAAGGTGCACCGGGGCGCGGACGTGCGGTATCTGGAGTTCTTCACCGATCCGCGCCGGGGCCGGGTGCTCACCGACGTGCTCCAGTCCGAGCACGGCTCCTGGTTTCTGCGCAAGGCCAATCGGAACATGCTGGTGGAGGCGGTCGGCGAGGTGCCGCCGCACGAGGACTTCCGCTGGCTGACCCTCGGGCAGATCGGTGAGCTGCTGCGGCTGGACTCGGTCGTGAACATGGACGCGCGCACCGTTCTGGCGTGTCTGCCGGCGTTCTCGCCGGGCGGGGAGCGGAGCCGGGCGCTGCACTCGGACTCCGGGCTGCTCTCCTGGATCACCTCGCAGCGGTCCCGGCACGAGGTGCGGATCGAGAGCGTTCCGCTGGGCGAGGTGGAGGGCTGGCGCCGGGGCGAGTCCAGCATCGAGCGGGAGGACGGGCGGTTCTTCCGGGTGGTGGCCGTCGAGGTCGAGGCCGGCAATCGGGAGGTCTCCGGCTGGACGCAGCCGCTGCTGGAGCCGAGCGGGCTGGGCGTCACCGCCTTTCTCACCCGGCGGATCGGCGGCACTCCCCATCTGCTGGCGCACGCGCGGGTGGAGGGCGGTCTGCTCGATGTGCTGGAGCTGGCCCCGACCGTGCAGTGCGTGCCGGAGAACTACGCCCATCTCCCGGCGGACGCGCGCCCGCCGTTCCTGGACCAGGTGCTGGCCGCGGGCCCGGACCGGATCCGCTATTCGGCGGTCCACTCCGAGGAGGGCGGCCGGTTCCTCAACGCGGAGAGCCGCTATCTGGTCGTGGACTGCGGCGAGGACGTCCCCGCGGATCCGCCGCCGGGCCATCTGTGGCTCACCCCGGCGCAGCTCAGCTCGCTGGCCCGGCATGCCCGCTATGTCAATGTGCAGGCCCGCACCCTGCTGGCCTGCGTGAACGCCGGTGCGGTGGAGGGCCTTTAGCGGCCCGGCCGCCGGATCCCACCGCTCGTCGCCCCCATCCTCGCGTCATCCACTGTGAAGGAAGACCATGTACGGGAATGACTCCTCAGAGGTGTACGACCTTCTGCACCGGGCCCGCGGCAAGGACTTCGAGGCGGAGGCCGACGAGGTCGCGCGGCTGATCGCCGCCCGGCTGCCGGCGGCCTCCTCGCTGCTCGACGTGGCCTGCGGGACGGGTGCGCATCTGGTCCGGTTCGCCGAGCGGTATCAGCATGTCGCGGGTCTGGAGCTGTCCGAGCCGATGCTCGCGCTGGCGCGCTCCCGGCTGCCGGAGGTGACGTTCCACCAGGGCGACATGCGCACCTTCCGGCTGGGCCGGCGGTTCGACGCGGCGGTCTGCCTCTTCGGCTCGATCGGCTATGTGGACGGTCCGGAGGGGCTGAGCGCGACGCTGGAGCGGTTCGCGGAGCATCTGACGCCGGGCGGGGTGCTGGTCGTGGAGCCGTGGTGGACGCCCGAGGCCTTCACCCCGGGGCATGTGGCGGCCGATGTGGTGACCGTGGACGGCACCCGGATCGCGCGGGTGTCGCACGCCTCGCTCGACGGGACGGCGTCGCTGATGAACGTGCACTACGTGATCGCGCACGAGGAGACGGGGGTGCGTCACTTCTCGGAGGAGCACCGGTGCCAGCTGTTCACCCGTGAGCAGTACGACGACGCCTTCACCTCGGCGGGGTTCGCGGTGGAGCGGCTGGCGAGCCCGCTGTCCCACCGGGGGCTCCTGGTCGGGGTGCGCAAGTGAGGGGGGAACGGCCGCCGGAGGGCCCCGGGCGGGTCGTGGTGCTGGGCGGCACCGGTTTCGTGGGGCGCGGGCTCTGCGCGGACTTCGCCGCGCGGGGCTGGGACGTCCTGGCGGTGGCGCGGCGGGCGCCCGGGGGCTCCTTCCCGGCCCGGTTCCTCGGCATGGATCTGGCGGAGGTCTCGGGCGGGGAGCTGGCCGAGACGCTGGAGGACGAGCGGCCGGACGCGGTGGTCAACGCCACCGGTTCCATCTGGAGCCGCAACGACGCGGAGATGGACCGGATCTGCACGGTCCCGGCGCTGCGGCTGCTGGAGGCGCTGGGCAAGCTCTCCGGCCGTCCCCGGCTGGTCCATCTCGGCTCGGTGCTGGAGTACGGGCCGATCCGCCCGGGCGACACGGCGGGTCCCCGGCTGCGGCCGCGGCCCTCGTCCGCGTACGGGAGGGCGAAGCTGGCCGCCTCGCGGGCGGTGCTGGACGCCGCCGGGACCGGTTCGGTGGACGCCCTGGTGCTGCGGATCGCCAATGTGGCGGGCGCGGGCGCGCCGGAGGTGAGTCTGCTCGGCGCCGTCGCGCGGCAGCTGCTGGCGGGGGCGGCGGGCGGGGAGCCGGTGACGGTCGCCCTCGCGCCGCTGACCGCGCACCGCGACTACGTGGATGTGCGCGATGTGTGCGACGCGGTCGTGGCCGCGACCCGGTCGCGGGCGACGGGCACGGCGGTGGACATCGGCCGGGGCGAGGCGGTGCCGGTGCGGACCCTGGTCGAGCTGCTGATCGGGGTGAGCGGGGTGCCGGCGCGGATCGTGGAGACGCCGCCGGATCCCGGGCGGCCGCCGGAGGCCGAGTGGCTCCGGGTCGACCCCCGTCCGGCCCGGGAACTGCTCGGCTGGCGGCCCCGCCGGAGTCTGGCGGAGGCGGTCGCCGGTTTCTGGGAGGACGTCCGTGCGCGGACGGCCTGAGGGGCGTCGCGCCGGCGCGGTCGGCGCCGGCGCGGCGGCCGCTCACTCCGCCGGGACGGCGAATCCCCGCCGGTACCAGAGCAGCGGGGATTCGCCGCCGTCGGCGCGGAGTTCGGTGAGCCGTCCGATCAGCAGATCGTGGTCGCCCGCCCGGACCCGGTCGACGGTGCGGCAGCGGAACGCGGCGTGCGCGTCCGCCAGATGCGGGAGGGCCGTGCCGGGCCAGTCGGTGAAGGGCTGTCCGGCGAACCGGTCGATGCCGCTCGTGGCGAACCGGCGGGCCAGCTCCCGGTGGCGGTCGCCGAGGAGATTGATGACGAACCCGGGCGCGCGGGAGAGGGCCTTGAAGCAACTGGAGGTGTGGGAGATGCCGACGAGCACCAGCGGCGGGTCCAGCGAGACGGAGGCGACCGAGCTGGCGGTCAGCCCCCACCGCCGGCCGTTCTCGTCCCGTGTGGTGACGATCGCGAGCGCCGCCGGGAGGAGGGCGAGCGCGTCCTTGAACGCCTCGTCGCCGTCCAGGGGCCTGGCTTTGCGAACCGGTACGGTCATGGTGTACCCCTTCCTCGGGTCACACAGGTCACACGGGTCACACGGGGATCGGGCGCCGGCGGCGCGGGGCGCGGCGCGGGCGCCGGCGGCCCGTCCGGGGGCGGGCGGGCCGGTCCGGCCGGGCTCACCCGGCGGGGTCGGCGGCCCGCACGGCGTCGAGCGCGTCGAGCACGGCGCGCTGCTTGTGGTCCCGGTCCTGGGCGAGCCGGCGGTAGGTCCGGTCGCCGAAGAGCCGCTCGGCCTCCGCGCCGAGCGCCTCGACGGTCTCCTCCGTCATCCGCGGCCGGCCCAGCTCTGCCCAGGCGGTCTCCAGTCCGGGGCCGAGGTGGCTGAGCCAGCCGCGCAGCCCGCCCTCGCCGCCGCCGAGGTGGAACGCCTCGAAGGGGCCGACGGCCGCCCAGCGCAGCCCGATGGACCGGGTGACGACGGTGTCCAGCTCCTCCATGGTCACGACGCCCTCGCGGACGAGGTGGATGGACTCCTGGAGCAGCGCGGCCTGGAGGCGGTTGGCGACGAACCGGGGGACGGCCCGGCGGAGTTCGACCGGCGTCTTGCCGATCGAGCGGTAGAAGTCGGCGGCCTCCTCCAGGGTCTCGGGGGTGGTCTGCCCGCCGCCGACGAGCTCCACCAGCGGGACCAGATGGGGCGAGTTGAAGGGGTGCCCCACGACCAGCCGGGAGGAGTCCTTCATCTCGGCGCCCATCAGGTCCGGGAGCAGGGTGGAGGTGGAGGAGAGCAGGAGCGCGGTGGGCGGGGCCGCCTCGCCGATGATCCGGAACAGCTCCTGCTTCAGCGGGAGGTTCTCGGGGGCGTTCTCCTGGACCACGTCGACGCCGGAGACCGCGCGGGCGACGTCGGGTTCGAACTCCAGCCGCCGGGCCAGCTCCCGGGGGTCCCGGGGGCCGCCGGGGAGGGTGGGCGCGAAGGTGCGCAGCCCTTCGGCGACATGGCTCTCGGCGTCGGGGCGGCGGCTGTTGACCCGCACGGTCAGACCGTGCGCGAGGAACAGGGTGATCCAGCCGACGCCTATGGTCCCGGCTCCGACGACGGCCACGGTGGTCCGGCCAGTTGCGTTCATCGTACGGGTGGCCCCTTCCTGGTTCTCTTCATTTGGGTCCGATGGGCATTAATTCTGCTCGGGGCCGCTCGATTCGCACTCGATCTGTGCTCAAGAAGCACTCGATCCGGCCTGGAGTCAACGTGAAATTCAGATCCCTGGGTCCCTTTGAAATCACCACGGAGGACGGCAGGTCCCATATCCCGCCGACTCCGAAGGTCTGCCAGGTGCTGGCGCTTCTGCTGACCCGGCCGGAAGAGATAGTGCCGGTCGATCTCTTTATGGAGGAACTCTGGTCGGACAATCCGCCGCGCAGTGCGCTGACGACTCTTCAGACGTATATCTATCACTCCCGGAGAATGTTTGTGACCGAGGGTCTCGCCGATCCGGAGGAGACCGTCGTGGTCACCCGGAATCCGGGGTATCTCATCCGTCTCGCCGATCATCAGCTCGACGCCCATGAGTTCGAGAACATGGTGAAGACGGGCCGGCGGGCGGCGGACCAGGGGTTCTTGGAGATCGCCGAGCAGAAGCTGCGCCACGCCCTGGAGATGTGGCACGGCCCGGCGCTGGCGAACATCTCCACGGGCCGGGTGCTCAGCGGTTACGCGACCTATCTGGAGGAGCTGCGGATCCGTGCCGTGGAGCGGCACATCGAGGTCGCCAAGCGGCTGGGCCGGGACCGCGACCTCATTCCGGAACTGCGTTCGCTGATCCAGCAGTACCCGCTGAACGAGTGGTTCCACGCGCAGCTCATCGAGTCGCTGAACGTCTCGGGCCGCCGGGCCGAGGCGCTCCAGGCGTATCAGAGCCTGCGGCAGCTGCTCACGGACGAGCTGGGGCTCGATCCCTCGCCCGACGTCCAGCGGCTGCACCACGACGTGCTCAATCCGAGCCGGCGTCCCGAGCGGGCGGCCTGAGCCGCCGTCCCACGGCGCCCGGGCGCGCGCGCCCGGCCGGCCCGCGTTCCTCCCCGCACCGTAACGCGTTCACGCACCGTGTTCCGTTCCCGCACCGCGATTCGCTCACGCACCGTTTTTCCCGACAGCCGAGGAGAGCCCATGACTTCCACCCGTACCGAGGCGGAACTGTATGCACGGGTGCAGCAGTTCCACGCCGAACAGATGCAGGCGCTGGACGGCCGTGATTTCGAGGGGTACGCCGCCACCTTCACCGAGGACGGCGAGTTCCGGCACTCCCCCGGCCGGGAGCCGGCGCGGACCCGGGCCGGAATAGCGAAGGAGCTGACCGCATTCCATCGGGAGCGTTTCGGCGACGAGCCCGTACAGCGGCGGCACTGGTTCAACATGCTGAATGTGCGGACGCGTCCGGACGGCACGATCCTCGCGACGTACTACGTGCTGGCGCTGCTGACCCGGCCGGGCGAGCGGGTCCCGGAGATCGCGCCGAGCTGTGTCGTCCACGATGTGCTGATCGAACGGGAGGGCCGGCTGCTCACCCGCTCCCGCCGGGTCGAGCACGACCATCAGCCGAGCGCCTGAAAGCCGCCCCGCCCGTCCCCGCCGAGCCGACCGGAGAGAATTCCCATGCGTGCGGTACGAGTTCATGAGTACGGAAGTCCCGAGGTGCTGAAGGTCGAGGAGGTGCCGGTCCCGGAGCCGGGGCCGGGCCAGGTGCTGATCGCCGTGGAGGCGGTGAGCGTCGGCTTCGCCCAGACGCAGATGCGCAGAAACGAGTTCCCCGCGCCGATGTGGCGGCCCTCGTTCCCCATCGTCCTCGGCGGCGACGTCGTCGGCGAGGTGGCCGCCCTGGGCGCCGGGGTGAGCGGGGTCCGGATCGGCGACCGGGTCGGGGCGTTCACCCTGCACGGCGCGTACGCCGAGTACGCGGCGGTCGACGCGGAGACCCTGCTCCCGGTGCCCGCGGCGCTGGACGCGGCCCAGGCCACCGCGCTGCCCGCGCCGGGCCCGATCGCCATGGGGACGATGGGGACGGCGGGGCTGCGGGAGGGCGAGTCGGTCCTCGTCCACGCGGGCTCCGGCGGCATCGGCCATCTCGCCGTCCAGCTGGCCCGGCTCGCGGGCGCCGGCCAGGTGATCGCCACGGCGGGCTCGGCCGCGAAGTGCGCGTACATCGCCTCCCTGGGCGCGGACGCGGTCGTCGACTACAGCCGTGCCGACTGGCCGGACGCGGTGCGCGCGGCCACCGGCGGCCGGGGCGTCGACGTGATCCTCGACAGTGTGGGCGGCTCGGTGCTCCGGCAGGGTCTGGGGCTGCTCGCGCCCTTCGGGCGGCTGGTGTTCTACGGGTCGGCGGGCGGCGGGCGGGACATCCCCGGGATCTCCCCGATGGAGCTGATCGGGATGCGGTTCCTGACCGGCTTCGCACTGTCCGCCTGGCGGTCCGCGCGCCCGGAGCGCTATCGCGCGGACCACGACGACCTGGCCCGGTGGCTGCTGGACGGCACCGTACGGCAGACCGTGCACGCGACGCTGCCGCTGGAGGAGGTCGCCAAGGCCCACGAGATCATCGAGGACCGGGCCCAGATCGGGCGGATCGTGCTGCTCACCGGCCGCGCGCCCCGGGTCCCCGGGGAGCCGGCATGAGGGTGCTGATCGTCCCGGGGCCCAGTCCGGCGACCGTCTTCGGCCTCGCGCCGCTGGCGAACGCCCTGCGGCTGGCGGGCCACTCCGTGCTGCTGGCCACGACCTCGGAGCTGGCCCCGACCGTCACCGGCATCGGCCTGCCGGCCGTCGCGGTCACCGACCGGAGCTGGCAGAGCCTGATCGTCACCGACCGCGCCGGGGCGCCGGTGGAGCGGATGCCCCGCGGCACGGATCCCGAACGGCTGCACCACGGCGGCTGGTTCGGGCGGCTGGCCGCAGCGAGTCTGCCCGGCCTGCGGGAGACGGCGGCGGCCTGGCGGCCCTCCCTGGTCGTCGGCGGGAGCATGTCGTACGCGGCCGGGCTGCTCGCGGCGGAGCTGGGGGTGCCCTGCGTCCGCCAGAGCTGGGACCCGTACGACACCACGGGCGTCGACGCGTACGCCGCCGAGGAGCTGCGTCCCGAGCTGGACGCGCTCGGGCTCCCCGCGCTCCCCGGGCCCGCTCTCGCGGTCGACGTCTGTCCGCCGAGTCTGCGGCCGCCCGCCGCGCCCGCCGCGCTGGCGATGCGGTGGGTCCCGGGGAACGCCCAGCGGCCGCTGGAGCCGTGGATGTTCGCCCGGGGGGACCGGCCGCGGGTCTGTGTGACGTCGGGGAGCCGGGAGACCGAGGCCAATCAGGGCTTTCTGCTGCGGCTGGTGGAGGACCTCACCACGCTCGACGCGGAGATCGTGATCGCTGCCCCGGAGGAGGCCGCGGGCCGGCTCCGGGAGCGCTTCGGCGAGGTGCGCGTCGGCTGGATGCCGCTGGACGTGGTGGCCCCCACCTGCGATCTGGTGATCCACCACGGCGGCGGGGTCACCGGGCTGACCGCGCTGGTCGCGGGCGCGCCGCAGCTGCTGCTGCCGCGCTGGGACATCTTCGCGGAGTCGATGGGCCGGATGTCGGAGTCCGGGGCGGCCCGGGTGCTCTACCCCGAGGACGTCGCGGACGACACGCTCCTGAAGGCGTGCGGGGAGCTGCTCCACGATCCTGCGTACGGGGAGCGCGCCCGCGCCGTCGCCGCGGAGATCGCCTCGCTCCCGGCCCCGGCGGAGACGGCGAGGGCGCTGGAGTCGCTCGCGTCCGGCTGACGTACGGCGACAGGACGAAGGACGGCCGCGGGGCCCCGCGGCCGTCCTTCGTACGTCCGGTCGGAGTGTGCTCCGGATCAGCTCACGGAGGTGGTGCTGAACACGACGGGGCTCGCCGGGTCGGCGTAGCACTGGAAGGGGTCCCACTGGCCGTTGAGCGGGTGCTGCCGGTTCCAGCCGAAGGACCGGTGGGTGAAGCTGGTGCCGGCGGGACCGGCGGTGACGCTGCCCGGGTTGGCCGAGCGCAGGGTCACCACCAGGGTGGGTATGTCGAACTCGACGCCGCCCTGGATGGCGCCGGCGATGGACTTCACCACAAACTCGGAGCCGTTGCGGTCCACGTAGAACACGGCGGTGCCCAGGTTGCTGCCGCCGGTCAGGCTGTAGCTGAGGACCTGGGCGTTCGAGGAGACCTTGTAGGCGACCTCGACGTCCTTCAGCTGCTGGTTGTACTGGCCGGCCGCGGTGAGCGGCGCGGGGTTGAAGGTGATCTGGTAGTTGGTGTTCCGGGCGATCGACGTCGGCGCCGTCGTGCTGAAGCTGCGGGCGTAGTTGGCGATGGGAAACCAGGCGCCGTCGTAGCGGCTCTGGCACACATAGCCGACGCTGGAGGTGGTGGTGTTGGCGGCGGCGGCCCCGCCAGCGGTGGACGCGCCGGCGGTGGGGGCGGCGGCCAGGGTCGCGGCGGCCAGGCTCAGCGCGCCGGCCATGCTCATGGCCGCCCTCTTCTTGACGCTCTTTCGGCTCTTCACGTTGCGCATGTCTGTTCCTCTCCGGTGAGCGGGGCGCCCGAGGCCCTCTTGACCTGAGGGTCGGGTGCTGGTCTCGCCCACAGAGTGGCCGGTTCGACTCGAAGCGCATTCAAGCCACAATCAAACGGAATCCGGCTGCCTTGTTTCGGTGGCCGTCCGGGCCAGGCGGCCCGGGCCGCCGAGGACGTCCGCCCCGCGCGCGGGCGCTCTTTCGAGAATGCCTCGAACCCTGTTCGAGGCCCGGCGGCGATGCTCACAGGAGCCCGATCAGAGATCACACTCCTGGAGGCCCCCATGACTGAGGCGACCGGCCGCGTGGCCGTGGTCACCGGCGCGACGAGCGGCATCGGACTGGAGGTCGCCACCCGGCTCGCGGAGACCGGCCACCGCGTCTACATCTGCTCGCGCTCCTCCGAGCAGGTGGTCGAGACCGTCAAGGCGCTCCAGCACCGGGGTCTGGACGTCGACGGCCGAAGCTGCGACGTCACCGACCCGGATCAGATCGACGCCCTGGTCGCCGCCGCCGTGGAGCGCTACGGCCCGATCGACGTCCTGGTCAACAACGCCGGGCGGAGCGGCGGCGGCATCACCGCCGAGGTCGCCGACGAGCTGTGGCTGGATGTCATCAACACCAATCTGAACAGCGTCTTCCGGATGACCAAGGCGGTCCTGGGAGCCGGCGGAATGCAGGGCAAGGAGCGCGGACGGATCGTCAACATCGCCTCCACCGGCGGCAAGCAGGGCGTGCTGCACGGCGCGCCGTACTCGGCCTCCAAGCACGGCGTCGTCGGTCTGACCAAGGCGTGGGGTCTGGAGCTGGCCGCGACCGGGATCACCGTCAACGCGGTCTGCCCGGGCTTCGTCGAGACCCCGATGGCCGAGAAGGTCCGCGCCCACTACGCCGGCATCTGGGGCACCACCGAGGAGGAGGCCTTCGAGCGGGTCACCGCGCGGGTGCCGATGCGGCGGTACGTCGAGGTGCGCGAGGTCGCCGCGATGGTCGAGTACCTCGTCAGCGACGGGGCGGCGGCGGTCACCGCGCAGGCGCTCAACGTCTGCGGCGGTCTCGGCAACTACTGAACCGGCGCCGGCGGCAGCCGGCCACGTCGCCCGCTCACCAGGATCCCAGGGAGCCATCCATGCCACAGACCCGCCCGACAACGCTGTCCGCCGACGCCGTGCGCGACGTCGCCGTGCTGGCCGCCAAACGGGCGGCCGAGGCCGAGACCGCCCGGCAGCTGACGCCGGACGTCGTCGGCCTGGTCATCGAGGCGGGCTTCGCCCGCCACTTCGTACCCGCCCGCTGGGGCGGCGCGGCGGGCGGCTTCCGCCCGCTGCTCGACGCGGTCGCGGAGCTGGGCGAGAGCTGTACCTCGACCGCCTGGTTCGCCTCGCTGGCCGCGGGGGTGGGCCGGCTCGCCGCCCATCTGCCGCCCGAGGGCCGGCACGATCTGTGGCACGAGGGCCCCGACACGGTCGTGGTGGGAGCGCTCGCCCCCTCCGGCCGGGCCGAGCGCGTGCCCGGCGGCTGGCGGGTGCGCGGCGAGTGGCCGTACGTCAGCGGGGTCGCGTACTCCGAGTGGGCGCTGGTGTGCGCGCTGGCGGTGACGGGCGAGAAGCGCGAGCCGCGCTTCTTCGCGGTCCCCCGCGGCGACTACGGGATCGCGGACACCTGGTTCAACACCGGTATGCGGGCCACCGGGAGCAACACGCTGACCCTGGACGACGTGATCGTGCCCGAGAGCCGCTCGGTGCCGCTGGCCGATCTGCTGGCCGGCCCGGCGGAGGGGGCCGAGGCCCCCTGCCACCGCGTGCCGATGAAGGCCGCCAACGGGCTGACCCTGACCGCCCCGCTGCTCGGGGCGGCCCGGGGGGCGCTGCGCCACTGGGCCGCGCTGACCGCCCGGCGGCTGGCGGGACCGGCCGCGGCCATCACGGGCGCGCCGGAGAGGATCCCGTACGAGCTGGTCCTGGCGCGCTCGGAGGGGGAGACGGACGCGGCGGGGCTGCTGCTGGAGCGGGTGGCCTCGGTGCTCGACGCGGGCGGGGCCGATCCGGTCCTGACGGCCCGCAACGGCCGGGACTGCGCGCTGGCGGCCGAGCTGCTCGCGGGCGCGGTGGACCGGCTGATGCGCTCGTCCGGCAGCCGGGGCCAGTCGGAGTCCGACGAGATGCAGCGGTTCTGGCGCGACGTCGTCTCGGGGTCGGGCCACAGCGGCCTCCAGTTCCCGGCGGTCGCGAGCGCCCATGTACGGCAGTCGGCCGCGCTGGAGGTGTCGTGAAAGCGAATGAGGAAGGAAACGATTCTGATGCTGCTCGTCCACCGTCCGCCGACGGTCCCCGCCGGGGCCGGCCGGGACCGGGGAACGCCCGGGGGCCCGCGATGAACCGCCGAGTGGTGATCACCGGCCTCGGGGTGCGGGCCCCGGGGGGCTCCGGCGCCAAGGAGTTCTGGGACCTGCTGGTGTCCGGCCGCACCGCCACCCGGAACATCACCTTCTTCGACGCCTCCCGCTGCCGCTCCCGGGTGGCCGGGGAGATCGACTTCGATCCGGTGCTGGAGGGTCTGTCGCCTCGGGAGATCCGCCGGATGGACCGGGCGGCGCAGTTCGCCGTGGTGTGCGCCCGGGAGGCCGTGGCCGACAGCGGGCTGGACTTCGCGGGGCTGGCCCCGGAGCGGGTCGGGGTGAGTCTGGGCAGCGCGGTGGCCGCGGCCACCTCCCTGGAGCAGGAGTATCTGGTCCTCTCGGACCGGGGGCGGGACTGGGAGGTCGACCCGGCCTATCTCAGCCCGCACATGTTCGACCACATGGTGCCCAGCGTGCTGGCGGCCGAGGTGGCGTGGACGGTCGGCGCGGGCGGCCCGGTCTCCCTGGTGTCGGACGGCTGCACCTCGGGGCTGGACTCGGTCGGCTACGCCTGCCGGCTGATCCAGGAGGGCACGGTCGACGTCATGGTGACTGGGGCCACCGACACCCCCGTCACCCCGATCGTGGCCGCCTGCTTCGACGCGATCAAGGCGACCACCTCGCTCAACGACGACGCCGCGCACGCCTCGCGCCCGTTCGACATCTCCCGCAACGGATTCGTGCTCGCGGAGGGCGCGGCGATGTTCGTCCTGGAGGAGTACGAGAGCGCGCGCCGCCGGGGAGCGCCGATCTACGCCGAGGTGGCGGGGTACGCGACCCGGCTGAACGCGTACCACATGACCGGGCTCAAGATCGACGGCACCGAGATGGCGGAGGCGATCCGCACCGCCCTGGACGAGTCCCGGCTCGCGCCGCAGGACATCGACTACGTCAACGCGCACGGCTCGGGCACCAAGCAGAACGACCGGCACGAGACGGCCGCCTTCAAGCGCAGCCTCGGCCCGCACGCCTACGAGGTGCCGGTCAGCTCCATCAAGTCGATGGTGGGGCACTCCCTCGGCGCGATCGGCTCCATCGAGATCGCGGCCTCGATCCTGGCCCTGAAGCACGGCGCCGTACCGCCCACGGCCAATCTCCACCAGCCGGACCCGGAGTGCGATCTCGACTATGTGCCGCTCACTGCGCGCGAGGCGGATCTGCGGAACGTGCTCACGGTGGGCAGCGGGTTCGGCGGGTTCCAGAGCGCGATGGTGCTGCGGCGCACAGAGGAGTCAACGGCATGAGCGAGCGGGTGCTGATCACCGGCACAGGAGTGGTGTCGCCCAACGGGCTCGGCGCCAAGGAGTTCTGGAGCGCGACCCTCGAAGGGCGCGGCGGGATCTCCCCGATCACCCGGTTCGACGCCTCCGGGTACCGTTCGGCGCTGGCCGGGCAGATCCTGGACTTCGATCCCGCCGAGCACCTTCCCAACCGGCTGCTGCCGCAGACCGACGTCTCCACCCGGCTCGCGCTGGTCGCCGCCGACTGGGCGCTCTCCGACGGCGGGGTGGAGCCGTCCGAGCTGGACGTCTACGACGTGGGGGTGATCACCTCCAACGCCTCGGGCGGTTTCGAGTTCACCCACCGGGAGTTCGCGAACCTCTGGTCCAAGGGGCCCGAGTTCGTCAGCGTCTACGAGTCGTTCGCCTGGTTCTACGCGGTCAACACCGGCCAGGTCTCCATCCGGCACAAGCTGCGCGGCCCGGGGGCGGCCCTCGTCGCGGAGCAGGCCGGCGGACTGGACGCGCTGGGGCACGCCCGCCGGACGGTCCGGCTCGGCACCCCGGTGGTGGTGACCGGGGGCGTCGACTCGGCGCTCGATCCCTGGGGCTGGGCCTCGCATCTGTCGAGCGGTCTGATCAGCGCGAGCGCGGATCCGGCCGAGGCGTACCGGCCGTTCGCGGCGGCGGCCGACGGCTATGTGCCGGGCGAGGGCGGCGCGTTCCTGGTGATGGAGGACGAGACGGCGTTCCTGCGCCGGGGCGCGGGGCGGGCGTACGGCGAACTCGCGGGCTACGCGGCGACCTTCGACCCGCCGCCGGGCACGGACGGCCCCCCGGCGCTGCGGCGGGCGGCGGAGCTGGCGATCGAGGACGCCGGGCTGGAGCCCTCGGACATCGGGGTCGTGTTCGCGGACGCGGCGGGCAGCCCGCGGCTGGACGCCGCCGAGGCCGAGGCGATCAGCGGGATCTTCGGCGCGCGGGGCGTGCCGGTCGCGGCCCCCAAGGCGATGACCGGGCGGCTGTACGCGGGCGGCGGGCCGCTGGACGTGGTGACGGCGCTCTTCTCGCTGCGGGACGGGGTCGTCCCGGCGGTCGGCTACCCGGGCGGCGTCCCCGAGGAGTACGGCGTCGACCTGGTGCGCGGGACGCCCCGGCCGACGGACGCCCGCGCCGCCCTGGTGCTGGCGCGCGGGCGCTGGGGCTTCAACTCGGCCGTGGTGGTCACGTCGGTGCGCGATGAGTGACGGCCGGGCGGCGGACCTGTCGGGGTCACGGCTGGTGGAGGTGGCCGACGGGGTCCACGCGTATCTCCAGCCGGACGGCGGATGGTGTCTCAACAACGCGGGGGTGATCGTCGCCGGGGACTCCGCGGTGGTCGTGGACACGGCGGCGACCGAGCGCCGGGCGCTGCGGCTGAGGGACGCCGTCGACTCGGTGGCGGCGGGCCCGCGCCGGACGGTCGTCAACACGCACTTCCACGGCGACCACACCTTCGGGAACGGGGTGTTCGGGCCCTCGGCCACGGTGGTGAGCCACGCGGGCGCCCGGGCGGAGATGGCGGAGGCGGGGCTGGGGCTGGCCCGGCTCTGGCCGGACGTGGAGTGGGGCGATGTCGAGGTGGTGCTGCCGGACGTCGCGTACGAGGGCTCCCTCACCCTCCATGTGGAGGGCCGCCGGGTGGAGCTGCTGCACTTCGGGCCCGCGCACACCCGCAGCGACACCGTGGTCTGGCTGCCGGAGGAGCGGGTGCTGTTCACCGGCGACATCGTGATGCCGGGGTGCACCCCGTTCGTGCTGATGGGCACGGTCGCCGGTTCCCTGGCCACGCTGGAGCGGCTGCGCGGGCTCGGCGCGCGGACCGTGGTCGGCGGTCACGGCCCGCTCGCCGGGCCCGAGGCCTTCGACGCGACCGAGGAGTATCTGCGCTGGCTCGCGCGGACCGCGGCGGAGGGCGCCGAGCGCGGGCTGACGCCGATGGAGACCGCCCGGAGCTGTGATCCGGGCGCGTTCGCGGGGCTGCTCGATCCGGAGCGGCTGGTCGGCAATCTGCACCGGGCCTGGCTGGAGCTGGAGCCCGGACAGCTCGCCCGTCCGCTGGACGTCGTCGCCGTCTTCAACGAGATGGTGGAGTTCAACGGGGGGCTGCCGGCGTGCCACGCCTAGCCGATCCGTTCGTACGGAAGGGAGGGAGTCCGTCATGGCCACTGCGTCGTCGTCCCCCGCGTCGTCCCCAGGGGTGCGGGCCCGGGTGGAGGAGCTGCACCGGATCAGGGAGCTGGCCCATGAGGGGCCGGATCCCGGGGCGACCGGCCGGCAGCACGCCAAGGGCAAGCTGACCGCCCGCGAACGGATCGAACTGCTGCTGGACAAGGGCAGTTTCGCCGATGTGGAGCCGCTGCGCAGACATCGCGCGAGCGGTTTCGGACTGGAGGCCAGACGGCCGTACTCGGACGGTGTCGTCACGGGCTGGGGCACGGTGGAGGGCCGTACGGTCTTCGTCTACGCCCATGACTTCCGGGTCTTCGGCGGGGCGCTGGGCGAGGCGCACGCCGAGAAGATCCACAAGATCATGGACATGGCCATCGCGGCGGGCGCGCCGCTGGTGTCGCTGAACGACGGGGCCGGGGCGCGGATCCAGGAGGGCGTCTCAGCGCTCGCCGGATACGGCGGCATCTTCCGGCGCAACACCCGGGCGTCCGGGGTGATTCCGCAGATCAGCGTGATGCTGGGCCCGTGCGCCGGGGGCGCGGCGTACTCCCCGGCGCTCACCGATTTCGTCTTCGCGGTGCGGGGCATCGCCCAGATGTTCATCACCGGTCCGGACGTGGTGCAGGCGGTGACCGGCGAGGAGGTCACCATGGACGGCCTCGGCGGCGCGGATGTGCACGCGGAGCGGTCCGGGGTGGCGCACTTCGTCTACGACGACGAGGAGAGCTGCCTCGCCGAGGTGCGGTATCTGCTGTCGATGCTGCCGTCGAACAACCGTGAGCTGCCGCCCTCGCTGCCCGCCCCGCGCGCGGAGGACCGGCCGGGCGACGCGCTGCTCGATCTGGTCCCGGCGGACGGCAACCGCTCGTACGACATCCGCGCGGTGATCGAGGAACTCGCGGACGACGGCGAGTACATGGAGGTGCACGCGGCCTGGGCGCCCAATCTGGTGTGCGCGCTGGCCCGGCTGGGCGGGCAGGTGGTGGGGCTGGTGGCCAATCAGCCCGCGTCCATGGCCGGGGTGCTCGACATCAGGGCCAGCGAGAAGGGGGCGCGGTTCGTGCAGTTCTGCGACGCGTTCAACATCCCCCTGGTGACGCTGGTCGACGTGCCCGGGTTCCTGCCCGGTGTGGAGCAGGAGCACGAGGGCGTCATCCGGCGCGGGGCGAAGCTGCTCTACGCGTACTGCAACGCGACCGTGCCGAGGATCTCGGTGGTGCTGCGCAAGGCGTACGGCGGGGCGTACATCGTGATGGACTCGCGGTCGATCGGCGCGGACATCGCCTTCGCCTGGCCCACCAACGAGATCGCGGTGATGGGGGCGGAGGGCGCGGCCAATGTGGTGTTCCGGCGGGAGATCGCCGCGTCCGGGGATCCCGACGCGGTGCGCGCCCAGAAGATCGACGAGTACCGGCGGGAGCTGATGCACCCGTACTACGCGGCCGAGCGGGGGCTCGTGGACGATGTCATCGATCCCCGGGAGACCCGCGCCGCCCTGATCGGCGCGCTCTCCATGCTCGCCGCGAAGGACGCGGGGCTGCCGCGCCGCAAGCACGGGAATCCGCCGCAGTGACAGAAGCCCCCGTGAGAGAAGCCGCGGTGACAGAAGGAGGAACGGGCATGCCGGACGCGTCGGTGCTGAGGGTGGACCGGGGCAGTCCCAGCCCCGAGGAGCTGGCCGCGGTCACCGCGGTCCTCATGGCCCGCCTCACGATCGCCGGTCCCCCTCCCCCGCCCCACCGCCGGGCGGCCCCCTGGCGCCGCCCGGAGCGCGCGAACGTCTTCGACGGCCCGCGCACCTGGCACGGGGGGAGTTGAGGGGCCTTCCGGGCCCCTCGGGCCGGGGCGCGAGGGGCCCGGCCGGGGAGCAGCGGGATCGCGGTCACGGTGGGTCGGGGAGCGCTCACACTCGGCGATCCGCCGAGGCATGAACTCGCGGCGGCCGAGGTAGAGATCACGGCGGAGACCGCGGGCCCGGGGGCGGGCGGCACGGCGGCGCGACGAGGGGGGACGGCGGCGATGGCGTCGACGGTCGGGGAGCGGGCCGGCGGATCGGCGGAGGAGGCGCGGTTCCTCGCGCTCTCCGCCGCGCTGACGGGATTCGACGCCGCCGAGCTGGCGGAGACGGGGATGGCGGCGGAGCACCGGGCGCAGACGGTGCGGCGGGCCGATCCGGCCCAGTACGCCGGGCTGCTCGCCTCGGCCGCCGACCCGTACGAGCTGATCGGGCGGGACGAGGGGCTGCGCGAGCTGGCGCGGTCGATCTGCCTGCTCTGGTACGCGGGGGCGTGGCCGGGTCCGGCCGGGCCGGACGGCCCGCCGCCGCCCGTCGCGGCGCGGGCCTACGCGCGGGGGCTGGTGTGGCGGAGCTTCGGCGGGCAGCCGCCGGGGACGGCCCGGCCGGGCCCCGGCTCCTGGGCGTGCCCGCCCGCCGGGCCGACGGCGGGCGAGGGGCGTTGAGCGGGCCGGAGCACGTCGATGTGATCGTGGTCGGCGCGGGCGTCGCGGGCTCGCTGATCGCCCGGCGGCTGGGCGAGCGCGGCTGGCGCGTCCTGGTGCTGGAGGCCGGCGTGGGCGACGCCGACGGCGGGCCGGCCGTGGACGCGGAGCGGTTCCGGGCGGCCGCCGTGAAGGTCCCCGGCGCGGCGATCGCCGCGAACGCGCTGGTCCCCTCCCCCGAGGTGCTGGATCTGCGCGGCCTCCCGGGCGGCGGCTACCGGGCGGACGGCCACCTCCTCCAGAACGGCCCGCTGCCGTACGCGAGCGGCTATGTGCGGGTCAACGGCGGTACGGGCACGGCCTGGACCGGTCTCGCCCCGAGGATGCACCCGGAGGACTTCCGGACCGCCCGCTTCGGCTACGGCCGCGACTGGCCCATCGGCTACGAGGAGCTGGAGCCCCACTACCGGGCCGCCGAGCGCGAACTCGGCGTCGCCGGGGACGCGGCGGAGCAGCGGGATCGGGTGGGGCTGCCGCTGCCGGAGGGCTATGCCTTCCCGCACCGGCCGGTCCCCGCGAGCCATCTCGACCGGCTGCTGGCGGGCCGGCTGGACGGCCGGCACGCCCTGGACCCGGCCCGCCCCGACCCGGTGGAGCTGCGGGTGGTGGGCACGCCCCAGGCGCGTAACACCGAGGCCACCCGGGAGCACGGGCCGGCGTGCCAGGGCAGCGCGAGCTGCATCCCGGTCTGCCCGACGGGGGCGAAGTACACCCCGGCCCGCACCCAGCGGCACTGGGGCCCGAGCGTCGCGCTGCTGACCCGGGCGGTGGCCGCGCGGGTGCGGGCGGACGCCTCGGGCCGGGTCACCGGGGTGGAGTATCTGCGGTACGGCGATCCGGCGCGGCCCGGCTCCGCCGTCCGGCACACCGCGACCGCGGACACGGTGGTGCTCGCGGCGCACGCGATCGAGAACGCGCGGCTGCTGCTCGCCTCCGGCCTGGCGAACTCCAGCGACCAGGTGGGCCGGAATCTGATGGACCATCCGGTGCTGCTCACCTGGGGACTGCTGCCCCGGCCGACCGGACCGTACCGGGGACCGGGCTCGACCTCCGGGCTGGAGGGCTTCCGCTTCGGCCCGGCGCGGGCGGCCCGCGCGCCGTTTCGCGTCGAGATCGGCAACTGGGGCTGGACCTGGGCGGTGGGCCCGCCCGACGCCGAGGTGCACGAGCAGCTCCGCCGGGGGCTGTTCGGCCGGGAGCTGCGCCGGGCCGTCGGGGACCGCGCCGGACGGCAGTTCGCCCTCCAGTTCGAGATGGAGCAGAGCGCCGACCCGGCCAACCGGGTGACGCTCGCCCCCGGCCGCCCCGATCCGCTGGGGCTGCCGCGACCGCTGATCACCTATGACCTGTCCGGTCATGTGAAGGAGGGCATCGTCGCGGCGAAGGCGGTGTCCGACCAGATCTTCGCCCTGCTGGGGGCGGAGGACCACACCCGGTACGAACCGGGGCCGGCCGCGCCCGGCTGGTTCGCCCACGGCGGCCGGGGCTATGTCTACCGGGGCGCGGGCCACGGCGCGGGCACCCACATCATGGGCGACGGTCCGGCCGACTCCGTGGTCGACTCCTGGCAGCGCTGCTGGGACCACCCGAATCTGTACGCGGTGGGCTGCGGCAGCATGCCCTCCCTCGGCACCTCCAACCCGACCCTGACCATGGCCGCGCTCACCCTGCGCAGCGCCGAGCGGATCCACCGCGAGCTGACCGAGCGGCACCGGGCGCTCGCCCTGCCGTCCCTCGGCCGCTCGCGGGTGTCCCCGATCTCCGAGGAGACCGACCTCCCGTGACCGACGAGCCGACCCTGCCGCCCGTGGCCGCTCCGTATCTGCTGCCCTTCCACTACGGGGCCCTGCACAACATCGGGCTCGACTTCCTCGTCGATCCCGCGCCGGTGCGGGCGCTGCTCGCGGAGCGCCATCCCGATCTGCGCGCGGCCGACTTCGGCGGCCGGGCCTGTGTGACGCTCAACCACCAGCTGTACTTCGCCCAGTATCCGAACGGCGGGGCGGTGATCCAGGAGATCGAGTACAGCGTCGTGGCCCGCCCCGCCGCGAGCGGGGGGCGGCTCGCCCGGCTGTCGTACGAGGAGTACGCGCGGGGGTACGACCAGACCAAGCTGCTCGGGATCGCGCGGCTCCATGTGCTGTGCGACAGCGCGCTCGCCATCGCGGCGGGCACCGCGCTCTACGGCGAGCCGAAGTATCCGGCCTGGTTCGAGGTGACGCTCCCCTCGCCCAACGGCCCCGGGGGCGATGTCTGGGAGATCGTCTGCAAGGAGGCCGTGCTGTCGGCGGCCGGGGACGGCATCGAGCGCGGGGAGCGGGTGCTGCTCTCCTTCTCGGCCGATCTGACCGGTCTGCCCCGGATCTCGGTCAACAACACGCCCATCACGGGGTACGGGGTCGACGCGGAGGGCAGGCCGCTGGCCGGCCCGCTCAACGTCTACCAGCCGTACCAGTACCTCCCGCTGACCGGGGACGGCGCGGCCGGCCGGGTGCGGCTGCGGGTGCACGCTCCCTCCTCGCCGGTCGGGGCCGAGGTGACCGCCCTCGTCGGCGACGCGCCCGCCGCCGGCGTGTGGACGTATCAGTCGGCGCCGGTCGCGGCCCACAATCGGCCCTACTACGTCCCCCGGGCGCGGGAACAAGCGACCGCGCCCACACGCTGAGGAAGACATGACTCCAGGACATCGCATCACCGTCGAGCGGGGCGGCGAGCACGTGCGCGTCGTACGGGACGGCCGGCTGCTCGCCGAGAGCCGCCGGCCGCTGGTCCTGCGCGAGACGGGCTGTCCCGTCCGGTACTACCTGCCGGCCGAGGACGTCCGCACCGAGCTGCTGACCCGCTCCGACACCCGTACCCACTGTCCCTTCAAGGGCGACGCGGCCTACTGGTCGGCGCCCGGCGCGGACGATCTGGTCTGGGCGTATCCGGACCCGAAGCCGGAGGTGGCCGCGATCAGGGACCACTTCTGCTTCTACGACACGGAGGTCGTGCCGCCCGGCGCCGGCGCGTGACGGGCGGCGCTCAGGAGAGGACGAAGCCCTCGTAGCCGTCGCGGGCCACGGCGTCGCACCTCTCGCGGTACCGGTCGGCGCCGCCCACGTAGGCGAGGAAGACGCGCGCCTTGCCCGGCACGTTGGCCCCCAGGTACCAGGAGTCGGCGGCCGGGTAGAGCGTCTGGGCCGCCATCTCGGCGACATGGGCGCCCCACTCCTCCTCGGCCTCCGGGGTGGCGTCGATCTCCGTGAACCCGCCCGCGCGCAGATGGGCCACGCAGTCGGTGATCCACTCCACATGCTGCTCGATGGAGACCATCATGTTGGTGAGGACGGACGGGCTGAGCGGCCCGGTCACGGTGAAGAGGTTGGGGAAGCCCGCCGAGACCAGCCCGAGATAGGTCCGGGGGCCGTCCGCCCACTTCTCGCGGAGCGTCGCCCCGCCCTTGCCGACGATCTCCACGGAGGTCAGCGCCCCGGTCAGGGCGTCGAAGCCGGTGGCGAAGACGATCGCGTCGAAGACCCGCTCCTGGTCGGCGGTCCGCACGCCCTTGGGGGTGATCTCCTCGATCGGGGTGCGGTTCAGATCCACCAGCGTCACCCGCGGGTCGTTGTAGGCGGCGTAGTAGCCGGTGTCCAGGCAGGGCCGCTTGGTGCCGAAGGGGAAGGTGCGCGGCATGAGCGCCTCGGCGGTGCTGCTGTCCGTGACGATCGAGGCGATCTTGCCGCGGACGAAGTCGGCGGCGGTCTCGTTGGCGGCCCGGTCCACCAGGAGATCGGTGAAGGACCGCAGCAGACCGCTGAGCACCCCGGACCGCCAGCCCGCCTCATAGGCGGCGGTGCGCTCCTCCTCGGTCGCCTCCAGCGCCGAGCGGGTCGGCATCGTGACGACGCTGCCGCCCTTGGAGCGGCGCTGCGCGGCGCGGAACTCGGGGTAGCCAGCCTTGTGCTCGGCGATCTCGGCCTCGGTCAGCGGGCGGTTGTGGGCGGGGAGCGCGTAGGCCGGGGTGCGCTGGAAGACGGTCAGCTCGGCGACTCGCCCGGCGAGGACCGGGACGAGCTGCACCCCGGAGGAGCCGGTGCCGATCACGGCGACCCGCCGTCCGGTGAGGTCGACGTCCTCCCGGGGCCAGCGGGCGGTGTGGTAGGCCGGTCCGGCGAAGGAGTCGGCGCCGGGGACGCCGGGGTCCTTGGGGGTGGAGTTGCAGCCGGAGGCCATCACCACGTACGGGGCGGTGACCGTCTCGCCGGTGTCCGTGGAGATCTCCCAGACCCGGTCGCCCTCGTCGTACACCGCTCTGGTGACCCGGGTGCGCAGGGTGATGTGCTCGCGCAGCCCGAACCGGTCGGCGACATGGTGGATGTAGCGCAGGATCTCCGGCTGGCCCGCGTACTTCTCGCTCCACACCCACTCCTGGTCCAGCTCCGGGGAGAAGGAGTAGGAGTACGACAGGCTCTCGATGTCGCAGCGGGCGCCGGGATAGCGGTTCCAGTGCCAGGTCCCGCCGATGTCGTCGCCGGCCTCGAAGACCCGGGTGCTCAGTCCCAGTTCGCGCAGCCGGTGGAGCTGGTAGAGGCCGGCGAGTCCGGCGCCGACGACGATGGCGTCGACCCGTCGGGGGGCGGATCCGGGCAGGGTGTCCATAGGGGCTCCTGTGGGGGGAGTGACGGGGCCGGTGGCCGGTAGCGGACGATGCTGCGCCGATCCGGGGTCCGCCGCCACCGGCAGCGGTCAGTTAGGCGGAGAATGCCGCGCGGTTGGCGCGAACGATGCACGAAATGGGCGGATTGATGAGAGTCCGCTCATGAAGCGGAGGGGCCAGGCTCGTGGTTTTCCACGATGCCCTGAGCCTTTTCCCCGGGAGAAGCTGTAGCGGCGGCCCGCCTTCGAGGGGCCGTGCCCGAGGGAGGCCGTGACGCCCCGGGCGGGACCGGAACACGACACGGAAGGGCCATCGATGAGCGGCACCGGAACGCTCCCCCCGCCCAGCTCCGCCCCCCGCTCCCCGGCGGACCGGCGGCGTGCCGGGCGCGGCCGGCGACCACGGGCCGGCTGCGCGCCCTGAGCCCCGCCCGGCCGGGGCGGCCGGACGCACCACCGCACCACCGCGCCTGCGGGCGCGCCGCGCCCGGACGGGCGGGACGGAGACGACCGGGCCAGATCCTTCAGGTGATCACGCGGGGGCACGCTTGCGCTGCGCACGACATGACAGGGAATCGAACTCGGGCGGTCGCGGTCGCGGACCGCTGCCCGAAACCACTGCCGATGCGTCATGAGCCAGGACGTACGGCACCGAGACGAATCGTTACTGCGGGCCGCGTTCATCGTTTCCAGCAGCGGCGACTGGATCTTCCGCTTCGCCCTGCCGATCCTGGTGCTCCAGCTGACCGGATCGGCGATCTCCACGGCGCTGACCTACGCGGTCGAGTTCATTCCGTTCGTGGTGATCGGAATGTTCAGCGGGGTGGTCGCCGACCGGGCGGACCGCCGGCAGCTGATGATCCTCTGCGATGTGGTCTCGGCGGTGATCGTCGCCGGGATCGGGGTGATGTGCCTCTTCGAGCCGTCGGTCGTGCTGATCATGGCGGCCGCCTTTCTGCTGGGCTGCGTACGGCCGTTCTCGTTCCCCGCCTTCCAGGGCTTCCTCGCCGAGCGGGTGGCCAAGGAGCGGCGGCCCGCCATGAACGCCTGGGTGCAGGGCGCGGACGCCACGCTCAGCACCCTCGGCCCGGTCGCGGGCGTCGCGGTGGTCACCCTGCTGGGGCCGACCGCCGCCAGCTTCGCGAACGGGATCTCGTTCGCGGTCTCCGCCGCCCTGATCGCCGCCACCGCCGTGGTGCCGACCGGACGGCGGCTGCTCACCTCGCTCGCCGAGGCGTGCCGGTCCATGAAGCCGGACTCCCTCGCCGGGATGCGGCTGATCGTGTCCGACCGCGGGATGCTGTGGGCCACCGTCCTGCTGACCGCGGGCAATTTCGCCTTCCCCGCCGCCGCCGCCAACCTGATCTTCATCATGGCCGGCCCGGACGGGGAGATACCGGTGTCGCTCGCGGTCGTCACCATGGCCCAGGGGCTGGGCGCGATCCTCGGCGCCGCGACCGCGCCCGCCCTGATGCGCAGAGTCGACGCGAACGGCATCATGTGGACGGCGCGGGCGGTGATGGGCGTGGCGCTGCTGCTGCCGGCGATCTCGACCGAGGTCGGCGTGCTCATCGCCTGCTGGTTCCTGGCCGGCGCCTCCACCTCCGCCTTCATCGTTCCGTGGCGGACCTATCGACAGGGCGCGGTCGACCCGGCCTTCCTGGGCCGGGTGGTGGGGCTCCAGCGCGCCATCCCCTTCGCCGCCATCCCGTTCAGCGCCCTGATCGGCAGCTGGCTGCTCACCGAGTTCGGAGCGACGACGCTCTTCGCGGTGATCGCCGTCATCCAGTGCCTCATCGCGCTCGCCACCCGGTACACACCGCTGAGCGAGCCGACCTCCTCGACCGCCGGCAGGAGTTGATCATCAGATTTACGGCATGTCCCCCGTATGGAACCGCGGATCGGGGGAGCGAGACGACCCGCCGGACGCGGTCTCCCCGAACAGACCGCGCCACCACGGCGTACACGGCATCATCATCACCGGAAAGGGTGTGATCCCCCATGCCACTGTTCTTCGACAGCAACGGGACCGTCCCGGCTCAGCGGGAACAGTTCGCGAAATCGGGCTACCTCGTACTGCCCGGTTTACTGCCCGAGTCGCTGCGCGACCGGCTCAAGCCCGAGGTCGACCACTGGGTGGACGAAGGACTGCGCTCCCGCTCGATAGCCGCCTGCCTCGACCCCTCCCCCGGCGCCCCGCCGCCGCCCGTCATGGAGCTGGAGCTGCCCGCCCACGGCGAACTGCTCACCCATGAGCCGCTGATGCGGGTGCTCTCCGAGCTGATGGACGATCCCTTCGTCTTCCACCATCTGCACAGCGACCGGCACAACCCCGGGATGCCGGGCAAGCCGTGGCACCACGACCACGAGCAGAACGACGCGTCGGACCCCGATCTGCTGATGGTCCACGCGCTGCACTACCTCGGCGGCCTCGACGGCACGGTGGGCAGCCTCGCCCTGCTGCCCGGCTCCCATCTCGAACCCCGCGACAAGTCGGCCCTCGCCCACCTCGGCACCGACGAGCTGCCCGGCGAGATCGTGATCGACCAGCTGCCCCCCGGCACCACTCTGCTGATCAACTCGGCGCTGCTGCACGCGCGCAGGGCCGCCCCGAGCCCCAGCGAGTCCGCCCGCCCCCGCTACTTCGTCGACGCGTCCTACTGCCAGACGGGCGCCCGCTGGCGGCCCGTCAAGCCCTACTGGCGGCAGATGCTCGCCCGGGCCCGGGACCTCGAACTCGACGGCGGCCGTTGGCCGGAGCTGTTCTCGGAGCGTCATTTCACCGAGTACGTCCCATCAGCATGAGGAGGAAGCGTCCAGCATGTATGTCGTCAGTTCGGTCACCTTCGACGAGGTGTGCGCCCAGTTCCGCCGGGATCACCCGGTGGAGCGGGAACACGAGGCGAACACCAACCAGGACGCGGTGAACGCCCTGGAGCTGGCCGACCAGACCTTCGGCAGCTGGTCCAGGGCCCGGCTCTCCGGAGCCGAGGTGCGCGACGTCATGCTGCCCTGGCATCTCAGCGAGGGCGGGGGGTGCGAGCTGGTGCCGCGCTCCGGGCTGACCGTCGGCCGGGCCGTACGGCTGCTGCGGTCGCGCGAGCCGGAGTGGTCCGAGGCGAACCCGGTCTGCCGGGCCAAGCTCGACCGGTTCCGCGACGCGCGGCCCAGCTCGATCTATCTCAGCACCCGTGCGCTGCCCCACGAGGACTACGCGGGACTGCCCACCGACCACGAGGGGCTCTTCCACCTCGACGGGCTGCACCGCATGATCGCGCTGGAACTGGGCGGACGGCTGCCGACCGAGGAGGAGTTGACCGTCTTCATCGCCGGTGACATCGCACCCCAGGCCACGACCGGAGGTCTACGAACATGACGCGCGCGATGCGATCCGCCGCCTCATTGCCCGAGCTGCTGACCCGCAACGCCCTGAACCACCCGGACCGGACCGCGCTCAGCGACGGGGTGCGCAGCTACGACTACCGCGCCCTCGACACCGCGGCCGGCCGGGTCGCGGCCCGGCTGGCCGCGCTCGGGGCCGGCCCCGGCGACCGGGTGGCGGTCTTCGGCGCCCGGGACGCCCGGGTCTGCGCCCTGCTCTTCGGCGTACTGCGCTCGGGGGCCGCCGCCGTGATGATCGACCCCGGGTGGAGCACGGCCGACGTCCGCAGACGGCTGGACGCCGTCGAGGCCCGCTGCGCGCTCAGCACGAGCGAGGAGCTGCGGGCCCCGGAGCCGTACCGGACCGAGGTGATCGACCCCGGGGCGCTCACGGAGGGCCCGGAGGGTCCAGGGGGCGCTGACGGCCCGGACGGGGCCGGGGCGGCGCCGCCCGCCGGCTGCCCGCCGGAGTCGGTGGCGTACCTCTCCTTCACCTCCGGCTCCCTCGGGGAGCCGAAGGCCGTCGCCGTCACCCACGCCAACACCGTCCACTACGCCCACGCGCTCAGCGCCCGGCTCGGTCTCACCGAGGCGGACGCGCCGTGCGTCGCCCATGTCACCACGCTCGCCGCCGACCTGGGGCACACCGCCTGGCTGCTCGCGCTCGCGACCGCCGGATCCGTGCATCTGGTCCCCGACGACCGGGTGCGCGACCCGGACTCCTTCTGGGCCGCGCTGCGCACGGCCGGGGTGTCGGTCCTGAAGACGACCCCGTCGCATCTGACGGCGCTGCTGGCGGGCCGCCCGGCGGACAGCCCGGCGCTCGGCACGGTGATCCTCGGCGGCGAGGCCCTGCCGAGGCCGCTCGCCGCGAGCCTGCTCGAACAGGGCGTCGCGGCACGGGTCGCCAACCACTACGGGCCGACCGAGACCACCGTCGGCGCGACCTGCTTCCTCGCCGCCTCCGTCGGCGAACTGCCCGCGGACGAGGCCACCGTGCCCATCGGCACGGCGATCGGCGAGGTCGACCTCCAGCTCGCGCCCGACGACGCGGTCGGCGAACTCCACATCGGCGGGCGGGGGGTGAGCGCGGGCTACTTCGGCCGCCCGGCCGAGACCGCGCGCCGCTTCATCCGCCTCGGCGGCCGGCGGATGTACCGCACCGGGGACGTCTGCCGCCGCAGACCGGACGGGAATCTCGTCTTCGTCGGCCGCTCCGACCGCCAGGTGAAGGTCCGGGGCTTCAGGGTCGACCCCGTCGAGATAGAGCACGCGATGGAGGAGTTCCCCGGCGTCGGCCAGTCCGCGGTGATCGTCCGCGCCACCCCGGCCGGCAGCCAGCTGCTCGCCGCCGTGACGCTGTCCGGCCCGGACGGCGAGAGCGAGACCCTCGCCGCGCTCCGCGCCCATCTCCGCGACCGGCTGCCGGTCTACTCGGTCCCGCAGCCCATCCTCGCCGTGCCCGGCTTCCCCATCGGCCCGAACGGGAAGCTCGACCGCGACCGCCTCGGCGCCGTGGTGACCGGGCTCATCGAGACCCGGGCGCGCGGCGCGCGCGCCGGACGCGGCGAGGGGACCGGCCCGGACGGGACCTCGCTCGCCCGCGCCGTCGCCGAGCTGTGGGCGGACGGGCTCGGGGTGCCCCTCGTGGACCCGGACGCGGATGTGCTGAGCCTGGGCGGGGACTCCATCCTGGCCATGCGGACGATCGCGTTCCTGCGCCGCCGAGGACACCGGGTCGGGTTCGAGGACTTCTACGAGCACCCGACGCCGACCCGGCTGGCGGCGGCCGCCCTCGCCTCCCGGAACCGGGCGGGGCGGGCGGCCGAGCCCGGCGCGGGCGCCGAACGGACCGCGACCGGTGACCGGCGGCTCGCCCCGGCCCAGCGGTGGCTCTTCCGGCAGCCCGTCGGCGACCCGCGCCACTGGAACCAGTCCGTGGCGCTGCGCTGCGGGGTGCGCGTCGACCCGGCCGCCCTCTCGGCGGCCGTGGTGGCCGTGCTGCGCCGCCATCCGGCGCTGCGCACCCCCGTCGGCCCGGACGGACCCGGGCACCCGCTGCCCGAGGCCGATCCGGACGCGGTGTCCCACTCCTCGCTGCGGGCCTCCGACCCGCTCGCCGAGACGGTCGGCGAGGTCTGCACCGAACTGCACCGCAGTCTCGACCCGGAGGCCGGCCGGCTGCTGCGGGTCCATCTCTTCCGCGGCGACGACGGCGTGGAGGACCGGATCGCGCTCATCGCCCACCATCTGGTGGTCGACGGGCTGTCCTGGCGGATCCTGCTGGACGATCTCGCCTGCGCCTACCGGGCGGCGGGAGCCGGCGAGACGGCCGAACTGCCCCCGACGGCCGACTTCTACGCCTGGGCCTCGGCGACGCCGCCGACCACCGCCGTACAGGACGCGATCGCGCCCCGGCTGCCGGTGGACGACGCGACCGGCGGCACCGAGCCGGCGACGCTGGTCTGGAGCCTCGGCGAGCGGGCGACCGCCCGGCTGACCGAGCGGTACGGGCGCTCCCAGCGGCTGGAGGCGGTCCTCCTGACGGAGTTCGCCCAGGCCGTCGCGGGGTGGAGCGGTCAGCGCCGCCTCGGTGTGGAGGTCGAGACGCACGGCCGGGCGACCGGCGGCGCGGACGGCCGCTATCTGGACACCGTGGGCTGGTTCACCGCCGTGAAGTGGGTGCCCGTCGACGGCGACGGCGCCCAGGGCCGCGCGGCCGAGGCGGAGGACCGGCTGCGGCGCGCGCCCCAGCTGCCGATGGACGTCGAAGGGGGCCGTCCGGAGGCCGGGTTCAACTTCCTCGGCACCTTCCGGCTCTCCGACGAGCCCTCCCTCCAGTGGTCGATCGCGTCCGAGCAGGCCGGGGCGGCCCGCTGCCCCTCCGGGGACTCGCTCTACCGGATCCGGCTCACGGCCCGGATCGTCGGGGACCGGCTGGTGACCGATCTGGTCTACGCCTGGCCCCGGCTGTCCCACGAGAGCGCGGACCGGATCTGCGCCGCGTTCGCCCGCTCGGTGGCGGCCCTCGCCGAGGCCCCGGCGCTGCCCCCCGTACGGGCCGCCGTCTCGACCTCCGGCCAGCTGCTGCACACCGGGGCCGTGCCGCCCCGGGGCGGCTGGCGGGTGGTGCGCGAGCCGGCCCGGGTGCTGCTCACCGGCGCCACCGGCTATCTCGGCGGGCATCTGCTCACCGAACTGTCCGGGCGGGGCGCCCGGGTCACCTGTCTGGTGCGCGGCGAGAGCGACGCCGCGGCCGCCCGGCGGCTCGGCGGCGAGGACGTCATCGCCGGCGACATAGACCGGGAGGGCCTCGGGCTCTCCGCCGCCGGACTGGCCCGGGCCCGGGAGGCCCAGGTCGTGGTCCACGCCGCCGCCGACGTCCGGCTGGTGGCCTCCCCCGTCGAGCTGGAGCGGACCAACAACGCGGCGGTGCGGCGGCTGCTGTCCTGGATCGACGACCAGGCGCCCGGGGCGCGCTTCCACCATGTCTCCACGCTCGCCGTCTCCGGCGGTGTGGACGGGCCCGCGCGCCGCTTCAGCGAGGCCGATCTGCGGATCGGCCAGACCTTCCGCACCCCGTACGAGCGGGCGAAGTTCCGGGCCGAGGAGACCGTGCGCGCCTGGGCCGCCTCGGGGCGGCAGGCGTACATCCACCGCAGCGGCCACATCGCGGCGGACAGCCGGACCGGCGCGTTCCAGCGCAATGTCCAGGACAACCGGATCTACCAGGTCGTCCGGGGCTATGTGCTGGCGGGCGCGGCCCCGAGCCGGCCGTCGACCACCTTCGAGTTCTCGCACGTCGACACGGTCGCGGCGGGGATCGCGGCGATCGCGGCCCATCCGCACGCCGCGCCGGGCGTCTATCACGTGGAGACCCCGCACACCGTCACCCATGACGAGCTGGTGGCCTGGATGATCGACCACGGCTATCCGATCACCCTGACGGACGACGCGGCGTTCGCCGCCGCGCTGGCCCGCGCCGAGCGGAACGATCCGACCACGGCCCGGCTGGCGTCCACCTGGTCCCAGCTCGGCGACCGCAATGTCGCGGTCGACAGCTCCTGGACGGTGTCGGTGCTCGACCGGCTCGGCGTGCGGTTCGCCGCGCCGACGCCGCAGTGGTGGTCCGCCGCCCTGAGCTGGGCGTCCGCCGCCGGCTTCCTCCCGGCCACCGTCGCCTCGCCCCAGCTGACCTGACGCACCGCCGACCCCGTACGCGCCCGTACCCGTCCGCCCGATTCCGTCCCCCGTACCCGCCCGTCCGTCCGTCCCCGCAGTTCGACCGCGCCGCTCCGGCGCGCCCACCGACCACCGAACCACCAGCACGTTCAACAGAAGGTGACAGCCCATGCCCCAGCTCTCCCCGGTGCTCAAGCAAGCCACGCCCGTCGTCGCCACCCGCGGCGAGGGGATGCACCTCTTCGACGCCGACGGACGGCGCTATCTCGACTTCACCGCCGGGGTCGGCGTGACCAGCACCGGACACTGCCACCCCCGGGTGGTCGAGGCCGTGCGGGAGCAGGCCGGACAGCTCATCCACGGTCAGTACACGACCGTGCTGCACGACCGGCTGCTCCATCTCACCGACCGGCTGGGCGAGGTGCTGCCCCCCGGCCTGGACTCGGTCTTCTATCTGAACTCCGGCAGCGAGGCGGTGGAGGCCGCGCTGCGGCTCGCCCGCCACGCCACCGGCCGCCCGAACGCGATCGTGTTCGACGGCTCCTTCCACGGGCGCACCATGGGGGCGGCCGCGCTGACCACCGCGGGCAGCCGTTTCCGGGCCGGCATCGGCCCGCTGATGCCCGGGGTCGCGGTGGCCCCCTTCCCGGCCGCCTTCCGGCTGGGGATGAGCGAGGAGGAGGCGGTCGAGTACGCGCTGCGCGGGCTGGACCATGTGCTGGCCACCGTCAGCGCGCCCGCCGAGACGGCCGCGATGTTCCTGGAGCCGGTGCTCGGGGAGGGCGGCTATGTGCCCGCCCCGCCGGGCTTCCTCGCCGGGCTGCGCGAGCGCGCCGACCGGCATGGGATCCTGCTGGTGCTCGACGAGGTGCAGACCGGTTTCGGCCGGACCGGGAAGTTCTGGGCCCATCAGCACACCGACGGCTTCGTCCCCGATGTGGTGGTCACGGCCAAGGGGCTGGCCAGCGGCTTCCCGCTGTCCGCGATCGCCGCGCCGGCCGAGCTGATGGCCAAGGCCTGGCCCGGTTCGCAGGGCGGGACCTACGGCGGCAACGCGGTGGCCTGCGCCGCCGCCCTGGCCACGCTGGACGTCATCCGCGACGAGCGGCTCGTGGAGAACGCGGCCGAGCAGGGCGAGCGGCTGACGGCGGGGCTGCGGAAGATCGCGGCCGACGCCCCCGTCATCGCCGATGTACGCGGTCTCGGGCTGATGGCGGGCAGCGAGTTCTGCCGCCCGGACGGCTCCCCCGACGCGGCCGCCGCCCAGCGGGCCCAGCGCGCCGCCGCCGAGAGCGGGCTGCTCCTGCTGCCCTGCGGTGTGCACGGCAACGTCATCCGGATGATCCCGGCGCTGGTCGTCACGGCCGCGCAGATCGACGAGGCACTGACCCTGTGGAGCGCGGCCGTCACCGCCGCGACGGAGTAGCGAGCCCGTTCCGCCGTTGAAAGGACTGATCACGACATGACCGAGAAGACACTCGACGACATCGGCTGGACCAGTGAGTACCTCAACTCCCGGCGCGAGGTCTGGTCGACGCCGCTGCCGGACGAGGACCGGCGGCTGCTGTGGACCGACTCCGTGGCCGAGCGCTGGGACGCGGCCGCGCCGGTCCGCGAGAAGCTGCGCACGTCCATCCACGACAGCGTCCAGGCGGTGGGGTTCGCGCATGTCCGCAATCTGATCGACCCGGACGCGCCCGACGAGTCCATCGTCACCGCCCTGTCGTTCGTCCTGCGGGACCTGGGCGAGATCGTCCCGCAGAACGCCCGGGGGGATCTGACGCAGGTGCTGCGCGATCGCGACGGCGACGGCAACACCGAGCTGGGGTTCCACTGCGACACCTGTGATCTGCTCGTGCTGCTCTGTCTGCGGCCGGCGACCCGGGGCGGGGGCAACACCAAGCTGGCGAGCGCCCGTCACGTGCACGACATCATCGAGCAGGAGCGCCCGGACGTGCTCGGCCTGCTCAAGGAGGAGTGGACCTTCGACCGGGCCGGCCGCGCGGGGCCGCAGCAGGTCGTCTCCCCGATCCTGTTCACCCAGGACGACGGGAAGGTCTGCTGCTACTACCAGACCCGCACGGTACGGGCCTCCGCCGAGCTGGACGAGCGGCGGCTGGAGGCCCTCGACTATCTGGACGAGGTGCTCTACCGGCCGGAGATCGCCTTCGGGCTCCAGCTGGAGGCGAGCGATCTGCTGGTCATCCGCAACAGCCGGGTGCTGCACGGGCGTTCGCCGTACGTCGACGAGCCGGCCACGCCCCGCCGGATGCTGCGCGTCTGGATGAACGCCCGATGAGCGCCGAGGGCGGGATCGCGGTCGTCACGGGCGGAGGCAGCGGCATCGGCCGGGCCTGCGCGCTCGCGCTGCTCGACCGGGGCTGGTCGCTCGCGCTGGCCGGCCGCCGCAAGGAGGCGCTGGAGGAGACGATCGCCGCGTCGGGCGCCGGTCCGGACCGGGTGATCGCCGTGCCCACGGACATCAGGGAGCCCGCCGAGGTGGCCGCGCTCTTCCAGGCGGTACGGAGTCAGTTCGGCCGGCTCGACCTGCTGTTCAACAACGCGGGCGCGGCCGTGCCGCGCAAACCGGTGACGGAGGTGGCGTACGGGGACTGGAGCCGGATCATGGACACGACCGTCACCGGCACCTTCCTCTGCGCCCAGGAGGCGTTCCGCATGATGCGGGACCAGTCGCCGCAGGGCGGGCGGATCATCAACAACGGCGCTCCGTCGGCGCATTCGCCCCGGCCGAACGCCATCGCCTACACCACGGCCAAGCACGCGGTGCTGGGGCTGACCCGGGCGCTGTCGCTGGACGGGCGTCCGTACGGGATCTCCTGCGGGCAGATCGACGTCGGCAATGTGACCCCGATGGACGGGAGTCCGCAGCCGCCCGCGATGCAGGCGGACGGCTCGATGGCCGTGGAGGCGACCATTCCGGTGGAGCGCTTCACCGAGTCGCTGCTGCTGATGGCGTCGATGCCGCTCGACACCAATGTGCAGTTCCTGACGGTCATGCCGACGACCATGCCGTACATCGGCAGGGGCTGAATCGGCAGGGGCTGAGGGGACGGGGCCGCCGGCCGCCGTGGGGTGGGTCGGCGGCCCTCGCGCCGGCGGGCCGGGGCTGCCGGGGACGGCGGCCCCGGGCCCGTCGGGTCCGGGGCCTGTCGGGTCCGGGGCCCGACGGATCCCCGTGGCCCGTCGGGCGGGCTCGTCAGGTCCCGGGGGCCTGACGGCTCAGGCTGTCGGGCCGGGGCTGTCGGAGCCGGCCGGATCGCCGTAGAATGGCCGCCGTTGAGAGCCGGAGCACGTCAGGTGCGGCGATTCGCGATCGCGCCGGCTCACCAGGGAAAGATCAGGGTTCGAGCCCCTGGCCGCCGTCTCGGCGTGCTCGTTCAATCGGCAGGACATTCCCGCTCTCGTCGGCTCCGGCCTCCCGTCATCCCCCGTCCGGTCCGGCGGCCGTCCCCCGGACTCGGTCCCATCCGGTGGAGGTGGGGCTGGTCATACGGGTCACGTTCCACGGCTCCCGGGAGCCGTTCCCCAGCTCGGCGACGAGAGACAGCTGCCGGTCGGCGAGGTGCTCGATCACGGCGACGGCCGACCAGCCGGCCCGGTCGGGCGCGTGGACCACGGCGTGCCGGTACCAGTTGCCCAGGAACTCCAGGGTGAGATCCACCAGGGCGCGCCCCGCGTGAACGTCGAGCTGATCGGTGTCGGAGATGAACCGGCCGTCGTGCAGGGCCGTGTTGCGCAGCACGTAGAGCCAGCCGAGGGCCGCCGCGAAGCGCTTCTCCGCGCCGGTGAGCCAGCGGGCGCACCGGGCGGGGTCCGCCAGCCGTGCCCGCCACAGGTCGACGCCGGCCGCGACGCTCCCGCCGGTCAGATCGGCGACGGCGGCCAGCGCGTCGGCGGCCTCGCGCAGGGCCGGTTCCGCGCCGGCGCGCGGGGCCAGCGCGTCGAGCCAGCGGTCCAGGTCCTCCAGGCGTCCGTTCTCCCCGGCCCCGGTCCACGCGTCGAGGACCGCACGGCTGTCCCGGGCCCTGAGCGCGCGGGCGAGCGCGGCCTCGTGCTCCCGTACGGCGGCGTGGGCGGCGGCGGCCTTCGCGGCCAGCTCCGGGGCGGCGCCTCCGGCTCCCCGTACGGCCCGGTCGGACGAGGCGGCGACCCCGGGCTTCGCCCTGCCCGGGTCGGGTGACGCGGCGCTCGCGGTCTTCCCCACGGCCCGGTCGAGCGCGGCGGCCCGGCCCCGGGCGGCCCGCAGGGCGGTACGGGCCGCGGTGACGGCCGCCGGGACGGCCGTGTGCAGCTCCTGGTGGAGGGCGACGATCTGCTGGCGCAGCGCCTGGAGGCTGAGGGCGCGGGCCAGCAGGAGCGGGCCGCCCTCCCTCTCCTTCACCTCAAGGGCTTCGAGGGCGGCCCAGCAGAGACCGGCCGCGGCGAGCGGCGCCTCGGTGGCGCGGGCGATATGGGCGGTGCGCAGGCTCTCGCGCAGGGCCCTGGGCCAGTGGGTGTTGAGCGGCTGGACGACTCCCGATCCCATCGCGGGCACGGACAGCCGCAGGCTGCGGCCGGTCCGCTCGTCGTGGGCGAGGGTCTCGGGCCGCAGCCGGATCCCGGATATGCGCTGCCCGGCGACGTACTGGTCGAGGAGTTCGAGCACATCCCTGCGGCCCCGCAGGGCGGCGGCCCCCAGATCGACCGCCCGCACCCGGAGGGCGAGCAGGGCGTGGCTGTGGCTCCGGTCGCCCGACCAGGCGTGGTGCAGGGCGGCGGCGTCACGGGCGTACGCGGCCAACTGCCGGAGCTGGGCGCTCCCGCGCCCCCAGCCGTCGGCCGGACCGCCGTTCGGACCGCCGGCCAGATCGTCGACGGAGAGCACGACGGGCCGCGCGGCCGGGTCCATGAGGCCGGCCAGGGAGGTCAGCCGGGCGGCGCCCTCCACGACGACCGCCACCCGGAACTCCCGTTCGGCGGGGAGCAGCACTCCGGTCAGCCGCGCGCCGTCCAGCGGTCCCCGGCTGAGCGCCGCCCGGACGTCCTCCTGGAGCCGGTCGTGGTGGCGGCCGCGCAGCAGACAGAGCGTGGCGGCCTCCAGCGCGAGCCGGTCCCGCGTCTCCGCGTCGGGGGAGCCGTCCCAGGCGGCGGCGAACGCGTCCGTGACGGCGGTGTGCACGGCGGACACCTCCCGGCCCAGCCGGGCGGCGAGGCCGGCGCAGTCGTCGGCGTCGGTCAGCCCCGGCCTGCCTCCCGCCACGATCGAGCCCAGCAGCCGGACTGCGCCGTCCACCGCCCCGCGGGGCAGCGTTCCCCGTACGGAGGCGAGGACCGCGTGGGCGTCCCGCTGGGCTTCCAGCGCGAGCTTGGGGTAGGGCTGGAGTTCCTTGCGGCCCTTGAGGGAGCGCGAGGCCAGCGCGGTGCGCGCCTTGGCGAGCGCGGCGATCGCGGTGGGGGCGCTCGCGGCGTGCCGGGTGAGGACCGCGTCCGGGTCGCAGGCCGTCAGCAGCGCGCGGAGCAGGGCCTGTTGGCCGTCGTTCAGACCCGCCGTACCGCAGAGTCGGATCAGATCGGCTTCGGCGCGCACCAGTGACATGGCCCGACTTTAGGGCCTTTCGCGCGGGGTGTGTCCGACGGGGCGGCCCGTGCCGCGGAGTGAGGCGACGACGAGGGTGCGGTCCACGGCGTGCGCCGCCGCCGCGATCCCGGGGCTCGTGGCGAGGACGCGGGGGCGCAGCTGGGCGTGGGCGAGTTCGGTGACCGCGTGGACCTCCGCGCGCCAGCCGTGGGCGGAGAACCACTCCTCGGGTTCGCCCCGGCGGCCCGGCCGGAGGAAGTCCCGGAGGAAGTCCATCGAGGGGGCCCCGGCCATCGCCCGGCTCCAGCCGTCGAGGGCGGCGCTGTTCCAGAACTCGGCGGCGAATCGGCTGCCGGGGGCGGAGAGCCGGGTGACACGGGCCATCAGGCAGTCGTTCTGCTCGGGGGTGAGATGGCCGGTGAGCCCTTCGGCCAGCCAGACGGTGGGCCGGTCGGGGCGGAAGCCCGCCGAGGTGAGGGCGGCGGTCCAGTCGTCGCGGAGATCGGCGCGGACGGTGACGCGGTCGCACCGGGGGCCTCGGGTGTGGCCGGTGAGCACGGGCTCCTTGAAGGCGAACACGTCCGGCAGATCGACCTCGTACACGGCGGTCCGGACCGTGTCCCCGGCGTCGCGGCCGGCCGGGGACCAGGGGAGGCGGAACGCGCGGGTGTCCAGTCCGGCGCCGAGGACGACGACCTGGGAGACGCCCTCCCGTTCGGAGTCGAGCAGGCAGTCGTCGAAGAACCGGGTGCTCAGGGGGATGTAGGCGCTGAGCCACTGCCAGACGGCGTCGTCGTCCCGGCGGGGGAAGGGCCACCAGGAGCGGTACGGACCGGCCGACTCCAGGAGCAGCTGGGCCAGATGGTCCCGGTACAGAAGGTCGAGGCGGGCGTTCTCGGCGACGCGGGCGCCGGCGACGAGCAGTGCCGTCAGGCTGACGCCGGTCGGTAACGGAGGGCCGTTCTGGGACATGGTGATCGCGTCCTCTCTCTCGGTCGGCACCCGGGCGGCGCCGGGCCGGGGGCCGGTGACGGCCGCGCGGGCGGTCCGTCCCGGGGCCGTCAGTTCGCGGGCGGCCGGGCGGGCTCGGAAGTCCCTCGTCCGTTCCGCCGGGTCGCGGGCGGCGCCGAAGCCGTCGAGCTGTTTCTCTCCGGAAAGGACGGTGAATTCGGCCGCGGCGTTCCCCGGGGGCATTTCCCGGTCGCCGGGGCGGGCCGTTCTCGGCGGCGCGGCGCACGCTCCGGCCGGGTCGGCGGCCGCCCACCGCTTCAGGAGTCCCGGCGGTGCCGACACGGTGCGTAATTCTCTGCGGAACGGTTCGCCGCCCGCCGGTTCAGTGAAACCACTCACGGATGATTCTCCCCGAAGAGACCGATGAGCTGAACGTATACGGTGCTGCCGCGCATCACCGTGCGCCCGGGGCCGGATTCGTACGGGGGCGGCCGGGAATGACCTCCCGGCCGTCGAGGCGAACCGGCTCATGGATATCAGCGGGAATGCTATCGACATCGCTTGCCGGAAGAACGGGGTTCCGGCCGAGTAAATTCCCTTGTTCGATCGGGAACAAGTCTGGTGGTGGATGGTGTGCCGAAACGGGGAACTCGTGGATTAAGGCGATGACGCACGCATATCCATACGGCATGTCGGATTGAATCCGCTGTCCGGCTCGGGTAGGCCGCCGCCGCGTCCCGGCGGTTCCGGGCCGCTTCCCGGCCGCCCCGCCCGGCGGGCGGGGCGGCCGGTGACGGCGGCGCGGTTACGGGGACTTATGGGCGCGGGCGGGGCGGCCCGGGCGATCGGGGGCCGGAGCCGGGGGCTCGGGGGCCGGGTGCTCGGGGGCCGGGGGCTCGGGGGCCGGGGGCTCGGGGGCCGGGGGCTCGGGGGCGACCGCCCGCGTGTCCGGTCAGCCCTTGCCGAACGGCGTGGATCCGGCGGGGGGTTCGGCCTCGGCGGGGTCGGCGCCGTCGGAGGTCCCGGAGGCGTCGGAGGCGTTCAGGGCGGGGGGTTCGGCGAGGGCGGCCTCGGCGGCGAGGGGTTGGGCGCCGGGGGTTTCGGCGGGGGCGACTTCGGCGGGAACTGTTCCGGCGGCTTCGGCGAGGACCGCCCCGCCGGTGCGCGCCCGGCGGGACATCCGGTGCCCGATCTCGGAGACCAGCAGGGCGATCGCGGCCAGCCCGGCCGCGATGAGCGGCAGCGAACCGGCCCCGGCCCAGCCGATGCCGACCGCGCCCACGGCCCCGGAGAGGGAGATCGCGAGATAGAGGATGGCCGCGTTCAGCGAGACCAGCACCGAGGCGGACCTCGGTTCGAGCGTGATCAGCCGGTGCTGCTGGGGCGAGGTGATGGCGAAGGCCGCCGCGCCGTAGACGACGATCATCACCAGCGCGGACAGGAACGCGCCGGTGGCCAGCGGGAACAGCGCCAGACTGACGGTCATCCACAGCAGCGCGACGGCGACCACACCGCGTCCGCCGATCCGGTCGGCGAGCCGTCCGGCGGCGAGGTTTCCGAGCGTGCCGACCACTCCGAGGGTGAACATGAGGACGGCCAGGCGGTCGCCGCTGCCGCCGGTGGCGGGTTCGAAGACGACGGCTATGTAGGTGTACGGCATGTAGACGGCGGTGAAGCCGATCAGGGTGGTCGCCAGAATCGCCAGCACCCGGCGGTCCTTGAGCGGAGCGACGCGCTCCTTGAGACTCTCCGCCGCCGGGGCGGAGATCCGGGCGGGCACCAGGAGCCGGAGGCCGATCAGCCCGAGCACGGCAAGCCCGGCGACGAACCACATCGTGGAGCGCCAGCCCAGGGAGCCGCCCAGCGCGGTGCCGATGGGCGCTCCGAGGGCGGTGGCGGCGGTGAATCCCGTGGTGACGGCGGCGATGGCGCGGCCCTGCCGGTCCGGCGGGACCAGCGCGGCGGCGGTGACGGCGGCGGTCGGCACGAAGAGTCCGGCGCCGGCGGCCGCGACCATCTGGGCGAGGAGCACGGTGGCGAAGGTCGGCGCGAGCGCGGTGGCGACATTGCCCGCCAGATAGACGGCGACGGCCAGGAGCAGGATCCCGCGCCGGGGCCGCCGGGCGGTGACGGTCGCCAGGATCGGCGCGAGCACCGCGCAGGTCAGCGCGAACACGGTCACCACCTGACCGGCGGTGGCGACGGAGACGCCGAGGTCCTCGCCGAGTTCGGGGAGGACTCCGGCGAGCACGAACTCGTCCGTGCCGATGGCGAAGGTGGCGAAGCCCAGCACGAGGACGCTGCCACGGGGAGCCCGACGCTCACCTTCACCCCCTGAACTCGCGGATAACGCCGTGGATTCACCAGGGAAATCGCTCGTCATAACCATCCAGTCATGTGTCGCAGGTGCAGGGCGATATGCCGTCAAGGCCGGCGGAGCGGCGAGGGGTCCGGAGGGCCGGCCCGTACGGGAGTCGATCGCTCGGTACCGATCGGTACCATCGAGTTGGACAGTACCGATCGGTTCCGTTTCGCGTCAAGGTCGATTACGGTGACCGCATGGCCACACACGCTCGCGAGCGGCTCATCGAGGCAGCCAAGGAACTCTTCTTCGCGGAAGGCATCCGCGCGGTGGGCGTCGAACGCCTGCTGGCCGCCTCGGGCGTCGGGCGCGCCTCGTTCTACCGCCACTTCGCGAGCAAGGACGAGCTGGTCGTGGCGGTCCTCTCGGAGCGCGGAGAGCATTGGCGACAGTGGCTGGAAAATGAGGTGACGGCCCGGGGCCGCGGCCCGCTGACCGTCTTCGACGCTCTCGAACAGGACTGTGAGCGGGGGAATTTCCGAGGCTGCGCCTTCATCAACGCGATGACGGAGTTCTCGGACGCCGAAGGTCCGGTCCGCCGGCTCGCGTCCGAGCACAAGCAGGCCGTCATCGCCTTCGTCGCCCGGCTGCTGACGGACGCCGGCCATCGCGACGGTATGGCGCTGGCCCGGAAGTTCGTCCTGCTGATGGACGGGGCGACCGTCACGGTCGCGCGCGAGCGCAGCGCGGAGCCGATCCGCTGCGCCAGGTCGATCGCGGCGGGGCTGCTGTCATGACCCGCGCCCGGACGAGGACCCCGCGCCCGCCCTCGAAAGGCCCGGCGCCGCACCGCACGACCCGCACCGCACGACCCGCACCGCACGCACCGCACGCGCCGCACCGCACGACCGGCACGCACCCCACCCACGACCCGCACCGCACGCGCCCCTCGTACCGCGCATCCCGTACGCACTCCTCGTACCGCGGGGTTCGCGTACCGGCGGGCCCTCGGCCGGGCGGCCGGGGGCGCGGGGTCGCGGCGGTCGGGCGGCGGCACGAGAACGCTGACCTCCCACGGCTCTTGGACCTCGAACCCACGCTCGCCAAGGACACGCCATGACCAGATTCGCCCGTATCGCCTACACCGAGTCCGTCCAAGCGGCCCAGCGGGAGAACGGCAGCGCGCTCGCGGCCTCGCGGCAGCTGGCCGCCGGTGACGAGCCGGACCCGCTCGGGCCGAACGAGACGGAGTTCATCTCCTCACGCGACGGCTTCTACATGGCCAGCGTGGGCGACACCGGATGGCCCTATCTCCAGTACCGGGGCGGCCCGCCCGGCTTTCTCCACGTCCTCGACGCCCACACCCTCGCCTTCGCCGACGTACGCGGCAACCGCCAGTACATCAGCGCGGGCAATCTCCGCCGGAACGACCGGGTGGCGCTGTTCCTCATGGACTACGCCCGCCGCACCCGGCTCAAGATCCTCGGCCACGCCGCCGAGACGGCGCTCGACGAGTCCCCCGAGCTGACCGAGCGCCTCTCCGAGCCGCGCACCGACGGCCGGGTGGAGCGGCTGTTCGTCATCAAGGTCGAGGGGCTGAGCTGGAACTGCCCGCAGCACATCACCCCGCGCTTCAGCGAGGACGAGCTGAGCGACGCGCTGGCCCCCGTCCGCGACCGCATCGCCCGGCTGGAGGCGGAGAACGAGGCCCTGCGCGCCGCCCGTTCGGCGGCGCCGGAGGGCTGACGCGCCGGGCGGCGAGCGCGAACTCCCTTACCCGCCGGGGCTGTCGACGGCCTCGGGTCGGTCAGGGGAGGGCGGGTCCGGGCCGGAGCCCCGGGGGCCGCGCTCCGGCGGTCGGCCGGATGCCGAAGGCCTCCTCGAAGCCGGACGAGGCGGTGGCCTCAAGAAGGATCCGGCGGCGGACGGCGGAGGGCGAGCCGTCCAGGCGGCGGGCGAGCGCGATCGCGGAGGCGAGGGCGCGCGCGGTGTCGTCGCTGATCTCGTCGACGAGCCCGGCCTCCAGGGCCCGCGGGCCGCTCACCCAGCCGTCATGGAGCGCCAGCCGTCGTGCGCGCGCCGCGCCGAGCTGGGCGGTCAGCCGGTGGACGACCATGCCGGGCCAGGGTTCGCCGGAGGCCGCGAGGGGCGCGAGCCGGAGATCGGGCGCGGCGACGCGATAGTCGCAGGAGAGCAGCGCCTCCAGCGCCGTGCCGCCGCACCAGCCGCCGGCGACGGCGAAGACACCGGCGCCGGCCCGCTCCAGCCGGCGCAGCGACCGCTCCCACCGGCTGACCAGACCGATGGCGGCGGGGGCGTTCGGCGGTCGGCCCGTCTCACCGGCCGCGCGGGGCATGCCCAGCCGCAGCACGACGACCGGGGATCCGGGCGCGTCCTCCACCCGTGCGCAGACGGACTCCACCGCGTCGATCAACCCGGACGTCAGCCGCTCCGCCCCGGTGACGGTGAGCCGGAACTCGGCGGGTCCGCGTACGGCCGTCAGATGGTGCGCGTGCCGGAGTGTCATCTCCCCCACCCCTTCCCCGGAGCGCCGCCGGATCCGCGCCGCCGCGCACCGGAGACGGTGCTCCGGCCGGGACCCGCACCGGGAGGGAACGAACACCCCTCCCCGGGACGCGGCGCGCGGGGCGACACGAGCACCATGCTCGCGGACCGCACCCGCGATGTCTGCCTCCAAGCAACCGCTTAGGGGCACGACAGGGGGTTCCCACCCCCACCCCCGGGCCACCCCCTACCCACCGCCGCCGCCCCGGGGATCTACTCCGCGCCCTCCCCCGGACCGCCCTGCCCGGCGCCGCGCGGGTCAGGGGCGCGCCGACCAGGGCAGCCAGCGCTCCACCGCCGCGAGGACGTCGGGCGGCGTCGGCGGCCGTGAGGCGTCGGCGGTCCAGTGGGGCCGGGCCGCGGCGATCTTGTCGGCGAGTTCCCGGGCGGTTGCGAGCCGCGCCCGGCCGTCCTCCTCGGACGCGATGCGCCGTCCCCAGCGGACCGTGTCCACGACGGCGGACTTCACGGCCTCGCAGGCGAGGTAGTAGTCGAGATCCGGCCGCCGGCCCCTGCGGCACTCGGCGGGGGCCGCGCGCGCCCACGCATCCTGTACGGCGTTCCGCTCGGCCGACGAGTAGGACATCTTGTGGATATGGTCGGCCAGATCGAACACGGGGTCGCCCCAGAGGGCGAGTTCCCAGTCCAGGAAGACGGTGGGGCCCTGCCGGGTGAGGATCATGTTCTTGCGGTGGAGGTCCGCGTGGAGCAGCCGGAACGGCCGCGCGGTCAGCGCGGTCGCCCGCTCCCTCAGCGGTCCGCAGGGGTCCTCGGGAATCCCGAGTGCGCCGTACAGGCCCTGTACGGCCGTGTCGCCCCGCTGCCGGATGTCGCCGACCAGCCGCAGCAGACGCTCGGCGAAGCCGGTGGTGTCGCCGTCCCGCGGCCAGTCCCCGGGCACGGCCGGCAGAGCGTGAAACGGGACGTTCAGCAGTCGGCCGTAGAGCTGTTCGATGTCGTGCAGCACGGATTCGGGCAGCGGCTTGCCGTCGGGGAAGAGTTCGTCGACGCGACGCCCTTCGACGAAGTCGTGGATCTGGAAGGCGGGGTCGTCGCCGACGTGCCTCAGCCGCGGGGCCGATGGCACATAGGGGCCGATGGCCTCGAGCAGCTCGGCCTCCGGCCAAAGGGTGAGGTCCATCGTCTCGGCGGCGCCGGACCTCATCCGGACGACGACCGGGCCGGTGTCGGTCTCCAGCCTGACGTTGCGGTTGTAATGGCCCGACTGTGCGATCTCTCGGGCGCTCGCCTCTTGGTACAGGCTGGCAGGGTCCACGTCATCACTCCGACCATCGTGAGAGGGCGGCGGCGACCCGCTCCGGGGTCATGTCAGGGGGCAATCCCCACACCGGACGGACAGCGTTCAGCTTCGCCGCCAGGCGTCCGACGAGGGCGGCCCGCTGGGGAGGGCCCGCCGTCGCGAGCTGTTTGGAGTACCGGACCGTGTCGACGATCGCCGATTTGATGCGCTCATGTGTCCCGTAGAGATGGAGATCGTCGTCCGGTCCGGCGGTGAAGCGCCCGGGGAGCCGTTCCCGCCACTGGCGAAGGACCTCTGCCCGCTGCCGCTTCGGGTAGTCCATCTTGTGGAGGTGGATCGCGATCTCGTACATGGGGTCTCCCCACAGAGCCAGTTCCCAGTCCAGGAACCAGGTGACGCCGTCACTCACGATCATGTTCCTGCGGTGGAGGTCCGCGTGCAGAAGTCCGAACGGCCGGGTGGTGAGACCGCTCCAGAGATTCTCGATCACGGCCAGAGGGTCCTTCGGGATGCCGAACTCCGCGAAGACGCCGCAGTACTCCTGGGCGTGCGACCGGTGGACGCTCTGAGTCAGTTCGGCGAGCGAACGGCCGAAGGCTGCGGTGTCGCCCGAGTCCGGCCAGCGACCGGGAAGCACCGGCAGCGTCCCCTCCGGGATACGGGCCAGCTGGTCCATGAGCGTGACGACATCGGTCAGCACATGAACGGGCACATCGCGCCCCCGCGGGGAGAGGTCGTTGAGAACAGACCCTTCGATGAAGTCGTGCACCTGGAATCGCGGGTCCTGCGACACATGGCGCAGTTCGGGGATCCGGCCGACGCGGGAGCGGATACAGCCGAGGACTTCCTCCTCCCGCCAGAGCCGTATGTCCATGATGTCCGCGGCGGCCAGCGGGATGCGCACATTGACCTTGCCGTCCGTCGTGCGCACGCCCACATTGCGGTTGTAGTACCCGGCGGCGGCCGACAGGGAGGCCAGCGCCTCCTCATAGAGCGGGAGCCAGGTCACCGGGCGGTCCCGAGCAGCATGGAGAGAACCTCGTTCGTCCGGCGTTCCAGATCCTCCGGAGCACCGCGCGGGCGCATCAGGGGAAAGGCGCGGCCGGCGGCCGCCGCGAGCTCGGGTGCGGCGAGTCCGGTCCGCTCCGCCATGCGATGCATGGCCACGATCAGCGATGGATAGACCTGGCAGATCTCGAGTTCCCTGGCCGCGTGGAGGAGGAGCTCCCCACTCGCCGTCCGCTCCCCCCGTCGCAGCAGCAGGAGGGCGTGGAACATATGGGCCCGGGCGCGCCCCGAGCGATAGCCGGCCCGGACGAGGGCGGTGTCGGCGCTGCCGAAGGACGCCTCGGCACGGTCCAGCTGTCCCAGCCGGGTCTGTGCGATGGCCATGGCGGTGTACGCCTTTCCGATCTCGTGCTGGGCGCCGAGATCCCGCTGGACGTCGAGCGCCGCGCCCGCTTCGGCGACAGCGGCCTCGGGGTCTGTGAACGCCAGCAGCTCGGCCCTGTTGGTTCGGATGTTGGCGAGGCCCACGACGGATCCCGCGGCGCGGTACTCCTCCTCCGCCTCCGCCAAGAGGGCCGCCGCGCTGGGGAAGTCCATCAGGAATCGGTGGCCCAGATGCATCAGGCGTTTGAGGTCCCCTCGGGCGACGGCCTCGTGCGGGGCGCAGCTGCCGTGGACCTCCTCGGCGAGGGCGAACGCCCCCTCGAAGTCGCCCTGCCACATGCGGATGTCCGCCACCCACAATCCTGCGGAGGTCCGGGCCTCTCCGGAGTGCTCCTGCCACACCCGTACGAAGATGCTCGCCGCGTGGCCGCTCTCGCCGGCGATGCGGCGGGCGTTCGCCCCGGCCAGGGCCAGCCGTGCCGAGACGGTGGAGCGGACGGGGCCGTCGAGGGCGGGGGTGAGGGCGATGGCCGCGCCGGCGTCGCCGAGTTCGAGTTTCGACTCGGCGTCCAGACAGTCGGCGGCCGCGCGGATCCCGCCCGCGCGGTCTGTGGCGCTCTCGGTGTCGCCGGGTGCCGCAAGGTGGTCGCGGATGTCCTTGACCATGCCGTCGACCGCCTGTCTGCCGCTCATCGCAAGGGCTCGGTCGGCGTGTCGGAGGATCTCCTCCGGGGTGATGTCCCGCGCGTGGAGTCCGTGGTAGACGGCCTCCCGCAGGGAGGACGAGCGGGTCACCGCCGAGGTCTCGGCTCCCGATTCCGCCCGTTCCGCCAGTTCGTTCCAGTGCTGTCGCAGCACGGCGTGGACATGGCGCTGGACCGCGGGGGAGAGATGGTGCTGCAGTGTCACCACCATGAGCTGGTGCAGTCGGTACCAGCCCTCGGGCAGCGGGTAGGCGAACGAGTACGCGGTGAGCGACTCCCAGGTCAGCAGGTTCGTGGGGAGGTCGAAGCTCTGGCCGATCGCCCGGAACACCCTGACGTCGAATGTCCGGGCGAGACTGAGCAGTTCAAGGATCCTGACCTCGTCCGGGGCGACATGCTGCAGGAATCTCTGAACGATCTCCTCCGCCGTGCCGGCGTCCTCCTGCCTGGTCGGGCTCTGCGCGTGCGTGTCCACGGCGAGATGGAGATAGAAGGGGACTCCCGCGCTGGCTTCGGCGATGCTCCGCTGTCTGGGCGGCTCGGTGATCCCCGCCTGGGTGAGCAGATCGAGGCGGGCTGCCATCGGGAGGCCGTCGATCCGGCTCGGCCGGATCACCGTGTCCCAGTCCTTGTCGTACACCGCCCACGGGAGAGGTTCCCGGCTCGCCAGCACGGTCAGCCCTCCGTGCAGTTGTCCGAGCAGATCGCGCAGCCAGGCATCGGATCCGTAACTGCGTCCGCCCGGGAGAGGGGTGGGCACCATGGCGTCGTAGGCGTCCACGAACAGCGCGTAGGGCCGGTCCGCGGCCGACTCCCTCAGCTCTTCGGCGAAGAGGTAGGAGACCGCGTGCCCCAGCTCGGCGTTGCTGAGGCTGTCGAGCTCCTGAAGGGTCGGATCGGATTCGATCCGGTGACGGCGCCGGCGATTGGTCATCGCCCGGCCCGTCAGACGTACCAGCCCCGCGGCCGTCCCGAAGACCGGAAGCCCCATGGCGTCGTCGAGAACCTTCGACAGCACGTCGCTGTCCTCGGCGAAGGGGGTGTTCTTCCGGTCCATCGGCAACTGTGGGTGGACGCGCTGCCACAGGACGGCGTAAGCGATATCGAATCGGTCGAACTTGACTCCCTGGGAGCCGAATTCGACCCGGAGCACCGCCAGCGCGTCCTCCTGCTGCCGGAGCACCGGCAACTGGAGATCGAGACGGGCCGTACGGCAGGTCTCCGGTGTCCTGTCGCGCAGCTCCTGGAGCAGCCGGGACTTGCCGATTCCGCCGATCCCGACGAGATTCAGGATTCTCGGCCGTTCGGCGATTCCTGCCAACTCCTCTTCGTAGAGGGCGAGTAAGCCCTCTCGGTTGAAGAACTGCCGCTGTAAGGCGGACACCCGTCGATAGCGCGGCCTGATGGGCATGGCGGCTCCCCCTCGTTCCCCCGACGCCGTGAAGGTTACCCACAGCGAGCACGCCGGTACAGCGGTTAGTCGCGCGCCGGGAGGTTCGCCGTCAGGCCGTCCAGGAGGAAGTGGGCGCCGCGGGTGAAGTGGGCGTCCCAGTCGCCGCCGGAGACGGGGAAGTGGCGGGCGAGGGTGGGGTATTGGCCGGCGTGGCGCTGGAGGTGGTCGTGGACGGCGGTGCGGGGGGCGGTCTCGTCGTGGTGGTGCCAGACGGTCTCGGCGGCGGCGGAGCCGGTGACGTGGGTGGTGATGACGGAGGCGGCGACGGAGAGGGCGGGGCCGGTGAAGCCGGCGGTGACGAGGGAGGCGTAGACGAACTCCGAGCGGGCGAGGGCGTTGGGCCCGGCGAGGGGGCGGCTGTTGGTGAGGGGGGCCGCCCAGGGGTGCCGGAGGAGGACCCGGCGGAGTTCGGTCATGAAGGCGGCGATGTCGTCGCGCCAGGCCGGGGAGTGCCCGTCGGGGAGGCGGACTTCGCCGAAGACCGCGTCGAGGGCCAGGTCGACCACGTCGTCCTTGGTGGCGACGTGCCAGTAGAGGCTGGTGGCGTGGGCCTGGAGCCGTTCGGCGAGGTTGCGCATGCTCAGGTGCTGGACGCCCGCCTCGTCCAGCAGGGCCACCGCGGCGTCGACGATCTTCTCGCGGGAGAGCCGGGGCTTGTTCCGGGGCCCGGCCGCCGCCGGGCGGAACCAGACGTCGCCCGGCGGGGCTGGGGGCGTTGGCTTGGTGCTCATGGCCAAGACGGTACTTGTCCGCCTACACCGATAGAGGAATCATACAGTGTTGGATTTATCGTCCGCTGTCTGATCGCGAGGTGCGCAGTGACCCAGGAACCCGCCCCTGAGCAGGGGCATCCACGGCGATGGACGATTCTGGCGGCCCTCTGTTCGGCCCTGCTGGTGATCGTCATCGACAACACCGTGCTCAATGTGGCCATGCCGTCGATCGGCCGGGCCTTCGACGCCTCCGCCGGGCAGCTCCAGGCCGTCCTGGACGCGTACGTGGTGGTGTTCGGCGGGCTGCTGGTGACGGCGGGCGTGGTGTCGGACCGGTACGGACGGCGGCGGACGATGGCGATCGGGCTGGTCGTCTTCGGGCTGACCTCGCTGGGCGCGGTCGCCGCGCAGTCGGTGTGGTGGCTGATCGCGATGCGGGCCGCCATGGGGGTGGGGGCGGCGCTGGTGATGCCCGCGACGCTGGCGGTGATCGTGCAGGTCTTCCCGGCGCGTGAACGGCCCCGGGCGTTCGCCGCGTGGGCGGCGGTGGCCTCGGCGGCGATGGGGCTCGGGCCGCTGCTCGGCGGGGTGCTGGTGGACCGGTGGAGCTGGGCCGGGGTCTTTCTGATCAATCTGCCGATGGTGGCGGCGGCGCTGTACGGGACGCTGCGGCTGGTGCCCGAGTCCCGGGACCCGGTCCCGCGCCCGCCGGACCCGCTGGGCGCGGTGCTGATCACCTCGGGGATGGTGGCGCTGGTGTGGGCGGTGATCTCCGTGCCGGAGCACGGGCCCACCGCCGGTCCGGTGCTCGCCTCCCTCGCGCTCGCCCTGGCCGCGCTGTTCTGGTTCGGCGTACGGCAGCTGCGGGCCGCGGAGCCGATGGTCGATCTCTCGCTCTACCGGGACCGGCGGTTCGCCGGGGCGGGCTTCGCCATCGCGCTGCTCTCCGTGGCCACCGGCAGCACGCTCTTCGTGCTGAGCCAGTACCTCCAGCTCGTCGTCGGCCTCAGCGCGACCATGACCGGGCTGGCCGTCGCCCCGCTGGCCGTCGGCGTCGTGCTCGGCTCCGTGCTGGGCGGCCGGGCCCCCGCCCGGATCGGCGCGCGCGCCTGCGTCGTCGCCGGATTCGCCGTGACCGGATGCGGTTTCGCGGTGCTGGCCTCCCTCTCCGCCGACAGCCCGTACGCCGTGGTGGCGGCGGGTCTGCTGCTCTGCGGCGCGGGGACCGGGTTCGCCGGTCCGGCCGGGACCACCACGGTGCTCTCGGCCGTACCCCCGCACCGGGCCGGCATGGGGTCCGCGCTCAACGACACGCACCAGCAGATGGGGATCGCGCTCGGAGTGGCCGTCCTGGGCGGTCTGCTGACGGGCGTCTACCGCGCCCTGCTCCCCGCCGACGTGCCCGCGCACGCCCGGGACTCGCCGGCCCGGACCCTGGCGTACGCGCGGGAGAGGCCGGACGGGGCGGGGCTCGCGCACGACGCCCGGGAGGCCTTCGCCCAGGCGCAGTCGCTCACGATGGCGAGCGGTCTGCTGCTGGCGCTCGCCGGAGCGGCGGTGGCCCTGATCACGCTGCGGACCGGCCCGGAGACGCCGGGCGGGACCGCCGCCGCGCCCGCGGCCACGGGGCCGCGCCCGGACAAGGACAGCCGGACGCCCGGGACGCCCGGGACGGTCCGTACGACCCGGACGGTCCGTACGACCCCGACGGCCCAGGCACCCCCGACGCCGCCCGGCACGAACGGACCGAGCGGACCGAACGGACCGAGCCGCACGAACGACCCGAGCGGACCGGGCGACACGAGCCGTACGAGGGACCCGAGCGGACCGGGCGGCGCGCGCGGAACGAGCCGTACGAGCGTCCCGTCCGCCGGACCGGGCCGTACGGCGAAGGCGGCGGCGCCCCCGGGAAATCCCCTGGGCCCGGGTTCCGGCGGCTGATAGCCTCCCAGCGCGGGGCGGCTCCACACCGTGCTTCCTTCTCACGCTCTTTCCCATAGAAAACAGCGCGCTGACTTTCCGCCCCGCTCCAGCTCCGCTCCCCCGGCCCCGGGAACGCCCCCGGCCGTCGCGCCGCAGCCCGGAGACCCGCCCGGGCCCGGGAACGGCAACACAACACGGATGCGCCGCAGTTCACCCGCTTGATACTTTCGCGTCTGCGGAGCGGCTCCTCGGGCTTCTGTCCTCCTTCCGCCGGATCCGGCCCTGACAGGCCGCGCCCCGGCGGAGGCCGGCCGGCCCCGGCCGCCGCCCGCGCGACGAGTTCGCGCCCGGCGCCGGCCCCACCGCCCGGCGCCGGGCCGTACCGGCGGGGCCCCGCCGGAGGGGGAGGAACGGCCTTGACCACCACGGCCACATCGGCGCACACCACCGAGAGCCGCCGAGGACTCACCGCCGCGCTGCTGGCGCGGCGCGGCGCCGTCTATCTGCCCACCGCACCCGGCGGGGGGCGGGCGCCCGCCGCCCCCGGGGTGGACGCCGTCGCCGGGGTCACCCTGCTGGAGGCCGACCTCGTGGAGCGCGGCTTCCTGCTCTCCGACGGACTCCGCCGGGCGCTGGTCCCGCTGGACGCCGTCGCGCTGCGGACCGCGGGACGCGCTCTGCTCGCCGACATCGACCGGGCGCTCGGCGCGGACCGCGACCACACCCCGCTCTTCCGGGACTTCCCGGACAGCACCCCCGCCGACACCCTCGACTTCTACGTCGACGGCGTGCTGACCGTCCTGCTCCAGAGCCCCGACCAGCCGTGCGTCCTGTGCGGGAGCGAGGGCGGCATACGCCCGCTCTCGCCCTGCGCCCATCTGGTCTGCCACTCCTGCTGGAGCGGCTCCGACATCTGCGCCTGCCCGGTCTGCCACCGCCGACTCGACGCCGGCGAACCCTTCATGGACCCCGCGGCCGCCGCGCGGGAGCGCCCCGCCGCCGACCGCGGCCGGGCGCTCCCCGACCGGCTGCGGATCCTCGCGTACGGCGGTGACCTCGCCGCGCGCGCCGCCGACGCCGGGCGGGAGCTGACCGCCCTGCTCGCGCGCGCCGACGCGCTGAGCCCCCAGGACTCCGACGACCTTCTGACCTTCCTCGACACCCGCGAACGCACCGAGCTGTCCTGGCTGCCGGCGGCCGTACCCGGGCGGGAGACCAAGGCCCGGGTGCTGGCGTGGTTGCTGCGGGAGCGGTCCGCCTATCCGACGACGCTCCCGGCCGTGGCGCGGCTGGCCGACACCGCGACGGACGTGCTGCGGCTGCTGGTGACGCTCTCCGGGGGCGACGCCGGACTGACCGGCGTACCCCGTTTCACCGCCGTGCCCCGGCCGCTGCGGCGCGCGCTGCTGTCGGTGCTCGACGGGCTCGACCCGGAGCTGGCCGCCGAGGACATGCGCCGGCACTCCGCCGCGTGGAAGCACGCCGCCGAGCGGCTGCACCCCTTCGAGCACGCCGCGCGCCATCCGCGGGCGGCGCTCGCCGTCGCGGCGCTGCGCGAGACGCGGCTCGGCGACGACCGGCTCTCCGACCGGCTGCGGGAGGCCGCGAAGGAGGTACCGGCCGCCGATGTCTCCGGCCCTCGGGTACGGATACGGCGCTGGTCGTCGCGGGTGGAGGCGGCGCTCGCCGAACGGGACGTCGCCGCCGCGCTGGCCCTGCTCGCCCGGCGGCCGGGCGAGCTGCTGCGCCGGCTGGACCATCTGCTGCGGCTGGCGGACGGTCCGTTCGCGGAGGAGGCCGCGGCCGGGACGGGCGGCGCGGACGCGGTGCTCGCCGCGCTGGAGCGGGCCGCCCCCCGGGTCGCCCCCGCGGTGCTGCTGTCGGCGCTCGGCGAGCTGCGCACCCGGCGGCGGTCCGGACACGACCGGGTGTTCTTCCCCCGGGGCGGCAACGCCAGGGCGCACATCGTCCCCGACGAGCGCGCGCCGCTGCGGGCCGAGGTGGTCGAACGCGCCGTCGCCGTGCTGACCGGGGAGGTGCTGCGCCGGGCGGGAGCGCTCTCGCCGGTGGAGGCCGCCGTGGTCGACGCGGCGCTGGACGGGGTGATCGCGCCCTTCGCGGAGCGGACCGCCTCGCGCGCGCTGGTGACGCTGCCGCGCGGCAGCGAGCTGACGGTCCCGGCCGGGCGGACGGTGCGGCTGTTCCTGCACTGGATGGAGAGCGAGCGCTCGGGTCGCACCGATCTGGATCTGTCGGCGGCCCTGTTCACCGCCGACTGGCGACGGGTGGGCAAGTGCGACTACACCCGGCTGCGCTTCGAGGGGGACGCGGCGGTGCACTCGGGGGACTTCACCAGCGCGCCCGCGCCGCTCGGCTCCAGCGAGTTCATCGATCTGGACCTGGACGCGCTGGCCGGGGCGGGGGTGCGCTACGCGGTCACGGCGGTGCTCGCGTACAACGACGTCGCGTTCGAGGATCTCGCCGAGGCGTTCGCCGGGGTGATGGTCCGCGACGAACCGGGCGGTACCGGGCGGGTGTTCGACGCCCGCCAGGTCGAGCAGCGTTTCGATCTGACGGGTCCCGCCCGGGCGGCGGTGCCGATGGTGATCGATGTGGCGGGGCGCACGATGCGCTGGCTGGACGTCGTCCAGGACGTCACGGGCACCCATCACTCGGTGGAGCGCCACTCGGACGCGCTGGCGGTGCTCGGCCGGGGCCTCACGGAGCTGTACGCGTCCGGCGCCCGGGTGGCGCTGGGCGAGCTGGCCGTCTGGCGGGCCGCGGCCCGCGCGCGCACGGTGGCCGTACGGCATTTCGACGGCTCGCTGAGCCGGTACCGGCGGCGGGCGGAGGAGGGCGTCGCCGCGTTCGCCGCGCGGATCGGCACCCCGGACACCGACGAGGTGCCCGCGCCGGAGCCCGCCCGTACCGGACTGGCGTATCTGCTGCGGGGGGATCTGCCGGCCGCGTCCGGCGCGGAGGTGTTCGCACTGCATCCGGCGGGGCTGGACGCGGGGGAGGTACGGGTGCTGAGCGCGGCGGAGCTGGTGTCCACCCTGGCGGCGGGGCGTCCGGGCGGCTGAACCGGCGCGGGCCGGGACCGTCGCCCGCGGCTGATTCCGGCCGCCGCGGGCGGGGCCGCCGGTCGGCGCGTTCACGTCACGTCGGGAGCCGGGAGTGAACGGCGCGGTCGGGGGTAGACGCGTCTCGCCGCAAGGCGGGAAGGGCTACGGGGTACGCATTGATGGATCAGATCGGGCTGGCCGACAGGGGCACGACAGTGCCCCGGGACGCGGCGTCGCGGGCCGCTGTCTGTTACGACGGAACACCGGGGAGCATCGCGGCGGCACGGCTCTTCACCGCCGAGTTCCTGGAGCGGGTGGCGGCGGAGCCGTCGGCGCGGGTGTCCGCGGAGGCGGTGGGGACGGCGCAGCTGATCGTGAGCGAGCTGGTGACCAACGCCTGCAAGTACGCGCCCGGGCCGTGTCTGCTGGATCTGGAGCTGACCGGCGGCCCCGGCGGCGGGTCGGTCCTGGAGATCACCGTGTGGGACGCCAACCCCGAGCCGCCGGTCCCGTACACGACCGAGCCGGGCCGGGTCGGTCGGCACGGTCTGGAGATCGTCCTCGCGCTGACCGAGGGTTTCGACGTGGGCCGGGAGCCCGTCGGCAAACGGATCGGCGTCCGGCTGCCGCTCGGCCCCTGACCACGAGGTGATACGGGAGCCCTGGGCGTACGGGGGTCAGTGCGGGCCCGCGTCGGCGCGGGCCGGGGCGGGCGGGTTCTTCTCGGCCTCCGCCGCCCGCGCGATATTGCGGGCCATACCGCCGAAGACGACCGCGTGGAACGGCGACACGCTCCACCAATAGGCGTGCCCCAGCAGCCCCCGGGGGTGGAAGAGGGCCCGCTGCCGATAGCGGGTGCGGCCCGTCCCGTCGCGTTCGGCGCGCATCTCCAGCCAGGCCAGCCCCGGCAGCCGCATCTCGGCCCGCAGCCGCAGCAGCCGACCCGGCTCGATCTCCTCGACCCGCCAGAAGTCCAGCGAGTCGCCCACCCTCAGCCGCTGGGCGTCGCGCCGGCCGCGCCGGAGACCCACCCCGCCCGCGAACCGGTCCAGCCAGCCCCGTACCGCCCAGGCCAGGGGGAAGGAGTACCAGCCGTTGTCCCCGCCGATGCCCTCGATCACCCGCCAGAGCGCCTCGGGCGAGGCGTCGGCGATCAGCTCCCTGCGGTCGGTGTAGAGGCTGCCGCCCGCCCAGTCGGGATCGGTGGGCAGGGGATCGCTGGGCGCGCCCGGCAGGGACGCGGAGGACCAGCGGGTGGTGACATGGGCGTCCTGGATCCGCTGGAGGGCCAGGGTCAGGGCCGTCTTGAAGCCGATCGGGCGGCCGGGCGGATCGGGGACGTACCGGGCGATGTCGTGTTCGTGGCAGACCACTTCGTACCGCAGCGACTCGGTGAGCGGGCGGGCGATGGAGTGCGGTACGGGGGTGACGAGCCCGACCCAGTGGCTGGAGAGCCGGGGGGTGAGCACCGGGACGGGCACGATGAGCCGCCGGGGCAGTCCGGCCACGGCCGCGTATCCGCGCATCATGTCGAGATAGGTGATGACGTCCGGGCCGCCGATGTCGAAGGCGCGGTTGACGTCGGGGGGCATTGAGGCCGAGCCGGCGAGATAGCGCAGCACGTCCCGTACGCCGATCGGCTGAATCCTGGTCCTGACCCAGCTGGGCGTGACCATCACGGGGAGGCGCTCGGTGAGATAGCGCAGCATCTCGAAGGAGGCCGAGCCGGAGCCGATGATCACGGCGGCCCGCAGCACGGTGGCGGGGACCGGGGCTTCGAGGAAGATCCGCCCGACCTCGGCGCGGGAGCGCAGATGCGGGGAGAGCCGCCGGGGCTCCACTCCGGCGGGGGTGAGTCCGCCGAGGTAGACGATGCGTCCGACGCCCGCCGCGTGGGCCTGCTCGGCGAAGATCCGCGCCGCCTCGCGGTCGGTCTCCTCGAAGCGCGAGCCGGTGCCCAGGGCGTGGACCAGGTAGTACGCCACATCGATGCCGCGCATCGCGTCCCGGACGGAGTCGGCGTCCAGGACGTCGCCGCGGACGGTCTCCACCTCCTGGGCCCAGGGGTGGTCGCGCAGTTTCGCGGGGGTGCGGGCGAGCGCGCGGACGGAGTGCCCGGCGGCGAGCAGCTCGGGCACCAGCCGTCCGCCGATGTAGCCCGTGGCGCCGGTCACCAGGCAGCGGAGCGCCGCCGGGGGCGCTCCGGCGGGTCGGTCCGGTCCGTCCGTGGTCATTCCGCGCCTCCTTCTCGTCTCCCCATCCTGCGGGATCGGCCCGCCGGCGTCATGTCGCGGGGCGGGGCGGACGGGGGCAGGCCGGGGCGGGGCCTGTCAGGTCGGATCGGCTCGGGCCGGGCCGGGTCGCGCCGGACCGGGTCAGGTCGCGAGGAAGTCGAGCACGATCCGGTTGACCTCCGCGGGCCGCTCCAGATAGCCGAGGTGCCCGGCGTCCGCGATCTCCTCGTAACGCGCGCCGGGGATGGCCTCGGCGACCTCGCGGCTGAGGTGGGCGGGGATGGTGGTGTCGTCGGCGAAGCCCACGACCAGGGTCGGCACCGTGATGGCCCGGTAGGCGGCCCGGCGGTCCCCGAAGTCGGCGAGGTCCAGCTGGGCGCGGGTGCCGGGGCCGATCGCCGCGCCGGAGATCTCGAACATCTCCAGCCAGTCCTGGGCCGCCTCGGGGTCCCGGAGGGTCGCCGGGGAGAGGCTCTGGAGGGCGTAGACCGCGGCGTGATACGCCGGGGGCAGCACGGTCTTGTCGTCGTGGAGCGCCTTCTTCCCCTCGTTGAGCACCTTGCAGAGGGCGTCCAGCCGGGCGTGCGCGGCCATCGCCACCGCGTGGGTGACCAGATCGGGCCGGGCCAGGGCCAGTTCCTGGGTGATCCGCGCGCCGAGGGAGGTGCCGATGACCCGGGCCGGGCCGCCGAGGTGCTCGATCAGCGCCGCCGTGTCGGCCACCAGATCGGTGATCGTCATTCCGTCGGCGCAGGTGTCCGTGGGCGGTATGCCGCGATTGTCGAAGGTGGCGACCCGGTATCCGGCGGCGAGCAGCGCGGGCACCTGGTGCAGACTCCACACCCGGCCCGGGCTGCCGGTGCCCATGACCAGGACGACCAGTTCGCCGTCCCCCTCCACCTCGTACGACAGTGTGATCCCGTTGAGCCGTGCGACCGCCATGCCCCTACCCGTCCCTCTCGTGCTCGCTTCCCCGCGCCCGGGCCGCGTCGAACGCGCCGCGGGCACCGGGTGATTGTGTCCCGGGGATCAGGTCTGGGCCAGAGCGTCCCGGCGGTCGGCCAGATCTTCCTCGGTGGGGGCGTCGTCCTGGGTGAAGGCGAGCCGCCAGTAGCCGGTGAAGGCGACCGTGCGCCGGTCGAGGCCCCGGTCGTCGACCAGATGGCGGCGCAGCGCGCGGACGGCGGAGGATTCCCCCGCCACCCAGGCGAACACCTCCCCCTCGGGGAACTCCATGGCCCGGACCGCCTCGACGAGCAGTCCGGACTCGCCGGGGCGGACGGCGTCACGGTGCAGCCAGTGGACGGTGACGTCGCCGGCGGTGACGAACTCCTGCTCCTCGGCGGCGTTCTGGACCTCGACGAAGGCGATCGCCCGCTCCCCGGGCGCCAGGGCCTCGATCAGCGCGCCGATCGCCGGGAGCGCGGTCTCGTCGCCGGTGAGCAGCGTCCAGTCGCGGGGGCCGGGCGTGCGGTAGTGGCTCACCCGGGGGCCGAGCATGCCCACCACATCGCCGGGGACCGCGCCGGCGGCCCAGCGGGCGGCCGGGCCCGAGGAGCCGCCCTCGCCGTGGATCACGAAGTCGATGTCGACCTCGTGACGCCCGGGGTCGTGGGCGCGGATGGTGTAGCTGCGCATCCAGGGGCGTTCGGCCTCGGGCATCGCGAGATAGGCGGCGTGCCAGCGGTTCACATCGCCGTCGGCGGGCATCGGCGGGATGACCGGGGCGCGGTCCGCCTGCCGGGAGAAGAAGAGCTTCACATGCTGATCCGGGCTGACATCGGTGAACTCGGTCAGATCCTCGCCGCCGAAGGTCACCCGCACCATGTGCGGGGTGATCCGCTCGACGCGGGTGACATGCAGTGCCGAGTAACGCAGCGGTCGGGCCACGACCAACTCCCCAGTGAATCCGGATGACGATAAGGGTAGGCTAACCTAATCGACCAATCGGTGGACTCGGGGGACGAGTTGCGTGCCGAGACTGTGACATGCACTGACAACGCATGACACGGCGGCGGTACGTACTGCGGCATGGATCGCGGTACGGATCACCGTACGTACGGCGGTACGGATGACACGGCCGGGTGCCGTGCCGTGCCGATGCCCGCCGCCACGGCCTTTCCGCGGCTGACCGCGGCGGCCCTGGGGGTCGCCGCGGGTGGCACCGACCGTACAGGTCCGGGTCCGGGGGGTGGGGAGTGGGGGCGTCCTCAAGCGCCGGACGGGCTGGGTTTGACCGGTGGGCAGGGCGGGGGTGTCCACCCGGACCCCGAGGCGAGAGCCGTCCTCAAACGCCGGACGGGCTGGAAATGACCGCCAGGCAGGGCGGGGGTGCCCACCCGGGACCCCGAGGCAAGAGCCGTCCTCAAACGCCGGACGGGCTGGGAATGACCGCCAGGCAGGGCGGGGGTGCCCACCCGGGACCCCGAGGCAAGAGCCGTCCTCAAACGCCGGACGGGCTGGGAATGACCGGCGGACGGGTCGAGGCTGACCGCCGGGCGGGGCAGAGGCTGAGTCCCGGGTGGGTTGGGAATGGCCGGCGGGCGCGCGGGGATGCCCGCCGGGCAGGTTGGGGGGTGTGGAGTGGGGGGGTCAGCCGGGGGTGGGGCCGGTGGAGATGGGGCGGGAGGGGTCGCGGGACCATTCGGACCAGGAGCCCGCGTAGAGCACCGGCACGAACCCGGCCAGCTCCAGCGCGACCGCCTGCTGCGCGGCCGACACCCCGGATCCGCAGTACACCCCGACCTCCGCCCCCGGCACCGCGCCGAGGCCCTCGAACCGCTCCGCGAGGCGCGCCGCGGGCAGATAGCGCCCGTCCGCGTCCAGATTCTCCGTCGTGGGAGCCGAGAGAGCCCCCGGAATGTGTCCGGCCACCGCGTCGATCGGCTCGACCTCGCCCCGGTACCGCTCGCCCGCGCGGGCGTCCAGCAGCAGCCCCGAACGGGCCAGCTCCGCCGCGCCGTCCGCGCCGAGCAGCGGCAGGGCCCCGGGCGCGGGAACGAAGTCGCCCTCCGGCGGGGCCGGGCTGTCGGTCTCCAGCGGGCCGTCCCACGCGGCGAGACCGCCGTCCAGGACCCGGACGTCGCGGTGTCCGGCCCACCGCAGCAGCCACCAGGCGCGGGCCGCCGCCCAGCCCTGCGAGCCGTCGTAGACGACCACGGGGGTGTCCGCCGAGACCCCGGCCCGCCGCATCGCCGCGCCGAACTCCGCCGTGTCCGGCAGCGGGTGGCGGCCGCCGTCCCCCGGCGGGGCGGCCAACTCGGCGTCCAGGTCGACGAAGACGGCCCCGGGCAGATGCCCGGCGTCGTACTCGGGCCGGCCGTGCGGGCCGCCCAGCCGGTAGCGGACATCGAGAAGAACGGGCGGCCGCGGCCCGGCGAGCGCCTCGGCGAGCCCGGCCGCGGAGATGATCGGCTTGGTGGTGTGCAAGGAGGTCATGCCGCCCATCCTCGCGCACGGCAGGCCGCCGCGGCGGGCCGACGAAACGGATCCTCACCCGCGAAACGGGCATCGCCCAGCGGGAACCCGCCAATTACGGCGCGGCCGGGGCCCATGGAACGCCGGGCGCATGGAAGCATTCACACGGGGCGCACGACGTCTCCCCCCAAGGGGCACCCGCACCCCGTCCCCCCGTACGGCCACCACGATGGTCCGAGGAGAGAGTGACGATGACCGAGGCGACTCGGCACACGCCCGGCACGCCCTGCTGGGTGAGCTTGATGGTGCACGGCCTTGACGCGACACAGACGTTCTACGGCGAGCTGTTCGGCTGGGAGTTCCGCCCGGGACCCCGGCAGCTCGGCCCCTATGTGCGCGCGCTGCTCGACGGCAAGGAGGTCGCGGGGCTCGGACGATTGCCCGCCGACCGGCAACTGTCCATCGCGTGGACGCCGTATCTGGCGACCGATGACGCGGACGTCACCGCCGAGAGGATCCGCTGCAGCGGCGGAACGGTCGCGGTGGGCCCGCTCGACGCGGGCGACGCCGGGCGGATGGCGATCGTGACCGATCCGGCGGGCGCGGTGTTCGGCCTGTGGCAGGCCGCCGCCCACGCGGGCACGGCCGTCCACGGCACCCCCGGCACCCCCGTCTGGCACGAGCTGCGGACGGCCAGGACCCCGGCCGTGAGCAAGTTCTACGAGAGCGTCTTCGGTCTGGAGTCAGATCCCGTCGACCCCGCCGGCCCCGATCGGACGGTCCTGCGTCTGAAGGGGCGTCCGGTGGCCGCGCTGCACGGGGTGGGCCGGGGGCTCCCGAGCCATGCCGGAGCGCACTGGATGACGTACTTCGAGGTCGGGGACGTGGACCGGGAGGCGGGCCGGCTGACCGAGCTGGGCGGGCGGGTGCTGAGACCGCCGGCGGACGGACCGCGCGGCCGGGTCGCGGAGGTCGCGGATCCGGAGGGCGCGGTCTTCACCATCGTCCGCACCCCGCGGTGAGGCCGGGACGGACCCGGCCCCCGGCGGTCGGCGTGCCCTGAGCGACGGCGGCCCGGGCCCGGGAGCGGAGGCGCCGGGGCGGAGAGCACAGGAGCGCGGGAGCGCAGAGCACGGGGGCGGAGCACGAGGGCCAGGCGCGGCCCCGGACCTCGGCGCGACACGGCGTACGCCCGGCCCGCTCGTACGCTCCGCCCCCGCCGGGGACCCGCCCGCCTCAGCGGCGCAGCGCCGCGCCCCGGTCGTCCTCCACGGGAAGGACGTCCGGCGACAGGACCGCCGCCCGGGCGCTGGAGGCGGTCATCCGCCTGCGGTGGTGCCGCCGGCAGAGCACCTCGTAGCCGATCTCGTCGCCCGCGTCGACATCGCCGACGACGACCTGGGCGCCCTCGACCACCATCACCCCGCCGACGGTACGGGCGTTGTGGGTGGCGCGCGCTCCGCACCAGCACAGCGCCTCGACCTGGAGCACCTCGATCCGGTCGGCCAGCTCCACCAGCCGCTGCGAGCCCGGGAAGAGCTTGGAGCGGAAGTCGGTGGTGATGCCGAAGGCGAAGACGTCCAGTTCGAGATCGTCCACGACCCGGGCCAGCTGGTCTATCTGCTCGGGCGCGAGGAACTGCGCCTCGTCGGCGATGACGTAGTCGCAGCGCCCGCCCTGGGAGAGACGGTCGACCAGATACGCGTAGAGGTCGAAGCCCTGTCCCGCCTCCACGGCGTCGGTGACCAGGCCCAGCCGGGAGGAGAGCTTGCCCTCGCCCGCGCGGTCGTCCCGGGTGAAGATGATGCCCTGGAGGCCGCGTGCGGAGCGGTTGTGCTCGATCTGAAGAGCGAGGGTGCTCTTTCCGCAGTCCATGGTTCCGGAGAAGAACACCAGCTCGGGCATGGAAGTCGGGGGCCTTTCGATGACGGGTCTCGGGTCGTACGAACATACTGCGGCGGGCGTGGCGTCCCGTACGGGCGGGCGCGAGGGCCGCCGCGAGGCGGTGTGCTACGTACCGGGTGCGCGGATCCTCACACGTCGAGCGCGCTGCGGAGGTGCCTGGGACGCGCGTCAGGTGCGCACTTCGAGCAGCGGGACGAGCTGCTCGACGGCGGTCATGGAGCCGTGCAGCCCGACCATCGCCGACTCGTGCCGCTCCTGGACGGACGCGGTGATCGCCACATCGTCGCGGGCGGCGGCGATCACATCGCCGATCCGTCCGACGACCCGCTCGTCGACCGAGGGGCCGAACCAGCCCGCGGCGATCGCCTCGGCCCGGCTCGCGACCCAGAACCGGTCCCCCAGCACCTCGCGCCAGACCGTGAGCACATCGGCCTCGGCGCCCGGGACCGCGTACACATGGCGGGCTCTGCCCTCGCCGCCCAGCAGGGCGACTCCGGCCCGCAGCTCCCAGTCCTCGTCGAAGTCGATGCGCGACTCCTCGTCGAAGGGGATGTCGATCATGCCGTGGTCGGCGGTGACATAGAGCGCGGCGCGGGGCGGAAGCTGCTCGGCGAGCCGCTGGACCAGCCGGTCGACGTACATCAGCTGGCCGCGCCAGGCGTCCGAGTCGACGCCGAAGCGATGGCCCATTCCGTCGACCTCGCTGTAGTACGTGTACACCAGCGACCGGTCCCCGGCGGCGAGTTCCGCGGCGGCCAGATCCATCCGGTCCTCGCCGGCGAGGCGGCCGTGGAACGTGCCGCCGCTGAGCGCGACCTTGGTCAGCGGGGTCTGCTCGAACATCGGCGAGGAGACCTGGGCGGTGTGCACCCCCGCCTCGTGGGCGCGGGTGAAGACCGTCGGATACGGCTGCCAGACGCGCGGGTCGGTGTACGGCTTCCAGCGCAGCTGGTTCATCAGCGCGCCGGTGCCGGGGTCGCGGACGGTGTAGCCGGGCAGTCCGTGCAGCCCGGGGGTGAGTCCGGTGCCGACCGAGGCGAGCGAGGTGGCGGTGGTGGCGGGGAAGCCGGCGGTGATCGGCCGGCCGGTGCCGCCGCGCGAGCCGGGGAGGAGCGAGGTGAGGAACGGCGCCTCGTCGGGGTGGCTTCTTATCTGCTCCCAGCCCAGCCCGTCGATCAGGAAGACGCAGGCGCGGTCGGCGGGGGCCAGCTCCGGGATGAGCGGGGCGAACCCCGGCACGCCCTGGCCGGCCACGAGGGTCGGCAGCAGATCGGCGAGCGAGCCCTGCCCGTACTCGGGCACGGGGGCGCTGTCGACGGGGAGCGATTCGGGTTCGTCCGGCCAGAGGGCGGCCGTCGTGGGCGAGACCATCAGCGGGCGGTTCCGGTGGCCGCGGTGGCCTCGGAGATCGCCTGGGCGAAGGCGAGCGTCTGCCGGACGGTGTCCGGGCCGTCGCCGGCCTCGCTGACCCGCAGGCTCAGATCGTCGGCGGTGGAATTGCCCGTGTAGCCGTGGTCGGCCTCGCAGTTGGGGTCGCCGCAGGCGGCGGGCTCCAGATCGAGGCGGGAGACCGCGCCCCAGCCGATGGTGAGGACGACCTCACGGGGCAGGGTGCCGGGGGTGTACGACTCCGGGTTCGCGACGACCCTGCTGACGACGACCGACGAGATCCGGCCGAGCTTGACCGACTCGGTGGACGTGGTGGCGTAGGGCGTGGGGGAGCTGGAGTCGGCGGTCTGCTCGTCGGTGTGACTGACGATGAAACGATTGCCGGTGAGGACGAGGACCGTGACGTGGCGGCGCACTTCATTGGCGTCGAACGTGGTCTCCTGGTGGACCAGGTACGACGCGATCTGCTCTCCGCCGACAGCCGCCTCCACCGCCTCTGCCACGAGAGCCGGGTAGTAGCCGCTGCGCTCGATCGCCGCGCGCAGCCCCTGGGTCGTCGTACCGGTCTTCGCCATGCGGTCCATCCTACGGGGCCTGAGCGGCGTCGAGCGCTCAGTCGGGTCAGTAGCTGGGGAGGCGGCGCGGCCCCAGGTCGGTGAAGGCGGTGGACGGCGCGAGCCGGACGGACGCGCCGAGTACGGAGAGTCCGCGCTGCGCCACGACGACGGGTTCCAGACTGATTCCGACCACCTCGGGGTGATCGTCGACCAGCCGGGAGACCCGCAGCAGCAGCTCTTCGAGGGCCGGGGTGTCGACCGGCGCGGAGCCGCGCCAGCCGAAGAGCAGCGGGGCGGTGCGGATGGCCCGGACGAGTTCGGCGGCGTCGCGGTCGGTGGCCGGGATCAGTCGGTGGGAGGTGTCGCCGAGGAGTTCGGAGGCGGCTCCGGCGAGCCCGAAGGAGAGGACCGCTCCGACGGCGGGGTCGATGACGGCCCGGACGACGGTGTCGACGCCCCGGGCGGCCATGGACTGGACGACGGGCCGCAGCTCGACGGGTTTGCCGAGCAGCTCGGTCAGCTCGCGGTAGGCGTGGCGCAGCTGCGCCTCGTCGGCGAGGTCGAGCCGTACGCCGCCGAGGTCGGCGCGGTGGCGGAGATGGGGGGCGGTGGTCTTGAGCGCGACGGGGTAGCCGAGGCGGGCCGCCGCGGCGGCGGCCGCGTCGGGTTCGGGGGCGGGGAGGGTGGCGCGGACCCGGATCCCGTACCGCGCGAGCAGCTGGTGGGCGTCGGCGGCCGGGAGGGTGCCGCTGCCGCCCTCGGCGAGGAGCCGCTCGATCTGGGCGGCGGCGCCGGTCTCGTCGATGTCGTCGTACGCGGGGACCTTGCCGGGCTCGGCGGCCCCGCGCCGCCACTGGGCGTAGGCGACGGCCCGCGACAGCGCGCGGACGGCCCGCTCGGCGGCGGGATAGGCCGGAATGCAGCCCTTTCCGGCGCTGTCGCCGTCGGGGCCGGGCCCAGGTCCGGGCGCGGGCGCGAGTCCCGGGCGGCCCGGGTCCCGTACGGGCGCCGGCGGCGTCGGATCCGGTACGGGGCCTCGCGGGGCGGGCCGCGAGGGCTCCGGGCGGCCCGGGTCGGACCCGCTCTCCCCCGGGGTCTTTGGGGCGGGCCGGGTCCGGGGCCGGGCGGCGGCGAGGGCGCCGGAGAGGCCGGTCAGCTCGACGTGGACCACCGCCACCGGCTTCGCCGGCGCGGACGCGGCCGCCTCCCGCAGCGCCGCCGCCAGCACTTCCCCGTCGCCCGACTCCGACTCGCCGTTCTCCCCGACCCAGGGGATCGCCGTCACCACCACGGCGTCACAGCCGTCGTCCGCCAGCGCCCGGTCCAGCGCGGCGCGGAAGTGGGCCGGGGTGGCCTCCGTCGTGAGATCGAGCGGCGGCAGCGGACGGAGTCCTTCCGTCAGACAGGCGTCGTAGGTGAGCAGCCCCAGCGACTCGGAGTTCCCGAGGATCGCCACCCGGGGTCCGGCGGGCAGCGGCTGGCCCGCGAGCAGCAGCCCCGCGTCGATCAGCTCGGTGACGGTGTCGACGCGGATCACTCCGGCCTGCCGCAGCAGCTCCCCCACCGCCGCGTCGGGGATACGGGTCGCCTGGACCGCGTGCCCGGGCGGCTCGCTGCCGCTGTGCCGGGCGCCCTTCACCACCACGACCGGCTTCTCGGCCGCCGTGCGCCGGGCGAGCCGGGTGAATTTGCGCGGGTTTCCGATCGACTCCAGATAGAGCAGGACGACATCGGTGTCCGGGTCCTCGTACCAGTACTGGAGGAAGTCGTTCCCGGAGACGTCGGCCCGGTTCCCGGAGGATATGAAGGTGGAGAGCCCCGCTCCCCTGCGGTGCAGCCCCGAGAGCAGCGCGATCCCGATCGCCCCGGACTGGGTGAAGAGCCCGATCCGGCCGGGTGCGGGCGTCTGCGGCGCGAGGGAGGCGTTGAGCCGCACCGGGGCGGCGGTGGAGATGATCCCGAAGGAGTTCGGGCCGATGATCCGCATACCGTACGAGCGGGCCTGGCGGACCAGCTCCCGCTGCCGCCGTCTGCCCTCGACGCCGCTCTCCGCGTATCCGGCGGAGAGCACGACGAGCCCGCGGACGCCGTGCTCGCCGCAGTCCGCGACCGCCTCCGGCACCCGTTCGGCGGGGACCGCGACGATGGCGAGGTCCACGGCCGGCCCGGCGTCCCCCGCGCCTCCGGGGCCTGCCGCGCCTCCGGGACTTCCAGGACCTCCGGGGCCTCCGGGGCCTCCGGGGCCTCCGGGCTCCGGGAGGATCTCGCCGACGGACCGGACCGCGGGCACCCCGTCGACCTCGTCCCGGTCGGCCGGAAAGGCGCTGTTCACGGCGTGGACGCGGCCGGTGTACCCGCCCGCGAGGAGATTGCGCAGCACCGTACGGCCGACTCCGCCGGGGGCCCGGCCGACGCCGATCACCGCCACCGAGCCGGGGGCCAGCAGCCGCTGCACCGACCGCGCTTCCGCGCGCTGCTCACGGGCGCGCTGCACGGCGAGGGACTTCTCGGTCGGTTCGAGATCGAGGGTCAGATGGACGGAGCCGTCCTCGAAGCTGCGCCGCTGGGTGAATCCGGCGTCCCGGAACACCTTGATCATTTTGTTGTTGGCGGGCAGCACCTCGGCCGCGAACCGCCGGATCCCGCGCTCCCGCGCCACCGCCGCGATGTGCTCCAGGAGCGCGGAGGCGACCCCGCGCCCCTGGTGGGCGTCCTGGACGAGGAAGGCGACCTCGGCCTGGTCGGCGGGGGCGCTCGCCGGGCGGCCCGAGGCGTCGATCCGGTCGTAGCGGACGGTCGCGATGAACTCCCCGCCCACCGTGACGGCCAGCCCCACCCGGTCCACGTAGTCGTGATGGGTGAACCGGTGGACGTCCTTCGCGGAGAGATGGGGGTAGGGCGCGAAGAAGCGGTAGTACTTCGACTCGTCCGATACCTGTTCATAGAAGCTGACCAGGCGCTCGGCGTCCTCGGTGGTGATCGGTCTGATGCGCGCGGTGCCCCCGTCGCGCAGCACCACGTCTGCTTCCCAGTGATCGGGATAGGTCTGCTCCGGCCGGCTGCGCATGCCGAAAGCGTACGACCGCGCCGGCGTCCCGTACCATGGGACGCTGGTCTAGACAACCGATTTATTGTGAAGGGCACCACCATGGCTGAGCGCCGCGTCAACGTCGGCTGGGCCGAAGGCCTGCACGCCCGACCCGCCTCCATCTTCGTCCGGGCCGCGACGGCCTCCGGCGTCCCGGTCACCATCGCCAAGGCCGACGGCAGTCCGGTCAACGCCGCCTCGATGCTCGCCGTGCTCGGTCTGGGCGCCCAGGGCGGCGAGGAGATCGTGCTGGCTTCCGAGGCCGAGGGCGCGGACGCCGCGCTGGACCGGCTGGCCAAGCTGGTCGCCGAGGGCCTCGAAGAACTCCCCGAGACGGTCTGAACCCCCGACCCGGACCGTCCCAGGGCGGAGCGAAGCCGTGATGTCCCGTACGCGGGACATCACGGCTTCGCTTTTTCACCCGCCGGCATGAAGAAGCGCGCTGTGCGCGAAAAGAATCCTCCCGGATATAGCGCGGTAAATCGCGCCCCCCCCTGTACCGGCTCTGTGTTAATTCCGGATGCGCTCCGTGTTCACATCGTGTTGCGCATTCCGGCGGGACCGGCCGGGCGCAGCCGGTGGGCCCCGGCGCCGCGCTCGACGTGCAGGGCGGTGAGGGTCCGGGCGCGCTCGGCGTCCCCGCGCGCCACCGCGTCCAGGATCGCGCCGTGCTCGGCCCAGGACTCCAGGGGGCGGTCCTGGCGCTCGACGGCGTACATCCAGGCGATCTTGTGGCGCAGCTGGGTGAGGAGCGCGATCAGCCCGGGGCTGGCGGAGGCCTGGGCGAGGGTCTCGTGGAACCAGCGGCCCAGGGCCCGCAGATCCTCGCCGTGGCCCCGGCGGGCCCGGTCCTGGCCGAGGCGTACCAGGCCGCGCAGGACCTTGAGGTGGGCCTCGGTGCGCCGGCGGGCGGCCCGGGCGGCCCCCAGCGGCTCCAGCAGGGTCCGTACCTCCAGCAGATCGGCGGCCTCCTGCTCGGTGGGCTCGGCGACCTGGGCGCCGATGTGCCGGCGGGTGACGACGAAGCCCTCGGACTCCAGGGTGCGCAGGGCCTCGCGCACCGGGATCCGGGAGACGCCGTAGCGCCGGGCGAGCTGTTCCTCGGCGAGTCTGGCGCCGCGCGGGAAGGCGCCGGAGACGATGTCGTCGCGGATCGCCGTGCGTACCGAGTGCGCGGGAATGCGCATGACCGAACCTCCGCTGTAATCCGCCGGAATCTCGTGCAATGCGGCCGGTGGGCCTTCCGTTTCGGCGACTCTATTGCAGCGGACCGTCATTCCCGACGGCTCCGGGAAATCCGGTGGGATCTTCCGGCGGCGGTGCGCCGGGGCACGCCGAAGGCCCCGGCGGCTTTCCGCTGGGGCCTTCGGAGAGGTACGGGGGTACGGGCGGGGCGCCCGCGGGGTCAGACGGCCACGCCCCGGGCGCGCAGATAGGCGAGGGGGTTGACGTCGGAGCCGTACTCGGCGCCGCTGCGGGCCTCGAAGTGGAGGTGCGGTCCGGTGGAGTTCCCGGTGGAGCCGGAGAGTCCGATCCGATGGCCCGGCGCCAGGCTCTGCCCGACGGCGACGCCGACCGAGGCCAGGTGGGCGTACTGGGTGTAGGTGCCGTCGTTCATCCGGATCACGACGTTGTAGCCGTACGCGTCGCCCCAGCCGGCCTCGACCACGGTGCCGGATCCGACGGAGACCACCGGGGTGCCGTGGGGGGCGTGGAAGTCGATGCCGGAGTGGCTGCCGGAGGACCAGAGGGAGCCGCCGGTCTGATAGCCGGTGGAGACGTGGGAGCCGGCGACGGGGAGCTGGAAGGAGTTGAGGCGCCTGCGCTCGGCCTCGCGCTCGGCGCGGGCCTCGGCCTCGCGGATCTCCAGGGCGCGGGCCTCGGCCCTGCGCTCGGCCTCCTCGGCGGCCTCGACCCGGGCGGCGGCGGCGCGCCGCTGGGTGGCGGCCTGGTCGGCGACCTCGTCGGCGAGGGAGTCCGCCTCGGCGTCGGCGGCGAGGATCAGCAGGGTGCCGGTGTCCTCCATGGACGCCGTGGTGGCCGTCTCGGCGGCGAACGCGGGGGTGGCGAGGGTTCCGCAGACTCCGCTGGTGGCGATGGTGGCGACTCCGGCGATGCTCGCGCTTCTGCGCGTCATACGGCTCGGGGCACGGTGTTTCCCGGTGGGGCGGGTCAACGCCATGGAGAGGCTGGTCCTTTCCTTCCTTCTCGCCTACCGGGTTAGCTGACGGGTTCGGAGCAGGAAGGTCTCCTACGGGCTCCTCCGCGCGGACGCGAAGGCGCTCGATTCACCCCTGGGGACCTTGGTCCCCGGCTCCCCGGGCTCGCGCCCTGCGGGGATTCGGCGATGGCTGCCCTTGCCGCGGGTGCGGCGTACAGCGGGCGAACAGCCGGACCGACGCTATGCGCGCGGACTTTCCATCGGCAAACAAGCGGCGTCTTTTGTTGCACATGCCACAGGACAGAAAGGAAGCTTCCAGGCGATGAACCGTCAAAAGGGGCATACAAGGATCAGATGGCGGAACCCCGGCCCTCAGGAGGGCCGGGGTTCCCTTCGACGCCTCAATCAGCCCGTGACGACGGTCACTTCGCCGATGCCGAGCGCCTTGACGGGCTCGGCGATCCGCGCGGCGTCACCGACGAGCACGGTCACCAGCCGGTCCTCGGGGAAGGCGCTGACGACCGCCGCCGTCGCCTCCACCGTGCCGGTCTCCGCCAGGCGTACGTACAACTGCGCCTGGTAGTCGTCGGGGAGGTGCTGCTCCACCTGGTCGGCGAGGGTGCCCGCGACGGACGCGGCCATCTCGTACTTCAGCGGCGCGACGCCCACCAGATTCTGTACGGCGACATCCCGCTCGGCGTCGGTGAGCCCCTCGGCCGCGAGGGTCCGCAGCACGGTCCAGAGGTCCTCCAGCGCCGGGCCGGTGTTCGGCGTGTCCACCGAGCCGCTGATGCCGAGCAGCGAGGCGCCCGTCCCGTCGGGGGCGGAGCGCAGCACCTGGCCGAAGGCGCGTACGCCGTAGGTGTAGCCCTTCTCCTCGCGCAGCACCTTGTCGAGCCGGGAGGTGAGGGTGCCGCCGAGGCAGTACGCGCCGAGCACCTGGGCGGGCCAGACGCGGTCGTGGCGGTCGGGGCCGACCCGGCCGATCAGCAGCTGGGTCTGCACCGCGCCGGGGCGGTCCACGATGACGACCCGGCCGGTGTCGTCGGCGACGGCCGCCGGGACGGGGCGCGGCGCGGCGGTGTTCCCCGTCCAGTCGCCGAGGGTCTCCGCGAGCACGGCGTCGAGGTCGACCCCGGTCAGATCGCCGACGACGACCGCGGTCGCGGTGGCGGGGCGGACGTACGCGTCGAAGAAGGCGCGCACGGCGGCGGAGTCGATCCGGGCGACGGTCTCCTCGGTGCCCTGCCGGGGGCGGGACATCCGCAGGGAGGCCGGGAAGAGCTGCCGGTACAGCTCCTTGGCGGCCCGGCGGCCCGGGTTGGCGCTCTCGTGCGGGATCTCGTCCAGCCGGTTGCGCACCAGCCGCTCGATCTCGCTGTCGAGGAAGGCGGGCGCGCGCAGGGCCTCGGCGAGCAGCCCGAGCGCCTTGGGCAGCCGGGAGACCGGGACCTCCAGGGAGACCCGGACGCCGGAGTGGTCGGCGTGCGCGTCGAGCGTGGCGCCGCAGCGCTCCAGCTCGGCGGCGAACTCCTCGGCGGAGCGCTTGTCGGTGCCCTCGGAGAGGGCGCGCGCCATGATGGTGGCGACGCCGTCGAGGCCCTCGGGCTCGGCGTCGAGCGGGGCGTCGAGGGAGATCTCGACCGCGACGACCTGCTGTCCGGGGCGGTGACAGCGCAGCACGGTCAGCCCGTTGTCCAGGGTGCCGCGCTCGGGGGCGGGGAACGCCCAGGGCCTGGCCTCGCCCGCCTGGGGCTGCGGGTGGAACTCCATGCTGATCAGCGGCTCGGCGGTGTCGGTCACTGGCGCGCCCCTTCCTCGTCGTCGCGTCGCTCGGTCGTGTCGGGGCCCGCCGGGCCGCCGTCGGTCTGCCCGGCCTCGCCGGCCTCGTCCGCCTCGTCGTCGGCGGCGATCGGCTCGTACACCAGCACCGCCCTGTTGTCGGGGCGCAGCCGGGCGGCGGCGATCGCGCGGACCTCCTCGGCGGTGACGTCGAGGACCCGCTCGACCGCGGTCAGCGCCAACTGCGGGTCACCGAAGAGCACCGCGTAACGGCACAGTTCGTCGGCGCGGCCGGCGACGGTGGAGAGCCGGTCCAGCCACTCGCGCTCCAGCTGGGCCTGGGCGCGCTCCATCTCCTCCGGGGTGGGGCCCTCCGCGGCGAAGCGGGCCAGCTCCTCGTCGACCGCGGACTCGATCCGCGGCACCTCGACGCCGCCGGAGGTCTTCACGTCCAGCCAGCCCAGCGAGGGGGCGCCGGCCAGCCGCAGCAGCCCGAATCCGGCGGCGACGGCGGTGCGGTCGCGCCGTACCAGCCGGTTGTGGAGGCGGGAGGACTCGCCGCCGCCGAGGACGGTGAGCGCCAGGTCCACGGCGTCGCACTCGCGGGTGCCGTCGTGGGGCAGCCGGTAGGCGGCCATCAGGGCCCGCGCCGGAACGTCCTCCTCCACGACCTCGCGCAGCTGCGCGCCGATGTTCTCCGGCAGGGAGCCGTCGCGCGGCGGCTGCTTGCCGTCGTGGGAGGGGATGGAGCCGAAGTACTTCTCGACCCAGGCGAGGGTCCGCTCGGGGTCGATGTCCCCGACGACCGACAGCACCGCGTTGTTCGGCGCGTAGTACGTGCGGAAGAAGGCGCGGGCGTCGTCGAGCGTGGCGGCGTCCAGATCGGCCATGGAGCCGATGGGCGTGTGGTGGTACGGATGGCCCTCCGGGTAGGAGAGGGCGGTCAGCTTCTCGAACGCGGTGCCGTACGGGACGTTGTCGTACCGCTGGCGGCGCTCGTTCTTGACCACGTCGCGCTGGTTCTCCATCGACTCGTCGTCGAGGGCGGCGAGGAGGGAGCCCATCCGGTCGGCCTCCAGCCAGAGCGCCAGCTCCAGCTGGTGGGTGGGCATGGTCTCGAAGTAGTTGGTGCGCTCGAAGCTGGTGGTGCCGTTGAGCGAACCACCGGCGCCCTGCACCAGCTCGAAGTGGCCGTTGCCGTGGACCTGCTTGGAGCCCTGGAACATCAGGTGCTCGAAGAGGTGGGCGAGTCCTGTACGGCCCTTGACCTCGTGACGCGAGCCCACGTCGTACCAGAGGCAGACCGCGGCGACCGGCGTCAGATGGTCCTCGGAGAGCACCACGCGCAGGCCATTGGCCAGCCGGTGCTCCGTCGCTGTCAGGCCGCCCGAACCGGCCTGCGCTGTGGCCGTGTGACCCATGGGCATGTACGTCCCTTCGATCGCGATGCTGTGGGGTGTTGTTTTCCCAGCACCGCCACTGTATGCACGCGGGCTGACACCTGGCGAAGTTCCCCGGTTCCGGCCGCCGACTTTCCCGCTCCGGGCGGGCCCTCCCGGCGCGTGTTCCCGGGTCGCGTCGGGTGTTGTCAGTGGGACGGGCCACAATGGTCCGCGTCAGGTTCCGATCCGGTACGTGAAGGAGCAGCAGCCGCGATGGCCCGCCGCAGCACGAAAACCCCGCCGCCCGAAGATTTCGAGGAGCGGATTCTCGACATCGACGTCGTCGACGAGATGCAGGGCTCCTTCCTTGAGTACGCCTACTCGGTGATCTACTCCCGTGCCCTGCCCGACGCCCGGGACGGCATGAAGCCGGTGCAGCGCCGGATCGTCTATCAGATGAACGAGATGGGTCTGCGCCCCGACCGCGGCTATGTGAAGTGCGCCCGGGTCGTGGGCGAGGTCATGGGCAAGCTGCATCCGCACGGCGACGCGTCGATCTACGACGCGCTGGTGCGGATGGCCCAGCCGTTCTCGATGCGGGTCCCGCTGGTCGACGGCCATGGGAATTTCGGCTCCCTCGGCAATGACGACCCGCCCGCCGCCATGCGGTACACCGAGTGCCGGATGGCGGACGCCACCTCGCTGATGACCGAGTCCATCGACGAGGACACGGTCGATTTCACCCCGAACTACGACGGCCAGGAGAAGGAGCCCGTGGCGCTCCCGGCCGCGTATCCCAATCTCCTGGTCAACGGCTCGTCCGGGATCGCGGTCGGCATGGCGACCAATATGCCGCCGCACAATCTGGGCGAGGTCGTCGCGGCCGCGCGTCATCTGATCAGACACCCGGGCGCGGACCTGGAGACGCTGATGCGTTTCATCCCGGGGCCCGATCTGCCGACCGGCGGCCGGATCGTGGGCCTGTCGGGCATCAAGGACGCGTACGCGTCGGGCCGGGGCACCTTCAAGATCCGCGCCACGGCGACGGTGGAGGACGTCACCGCGCGCCGCAAGGGTCTGATCGTCACCGAACTGCCGTTCTCGGTGGGACCGGAGAAGGTGATCGCGAAGATCAAGGATCTGGTCGGCTCGAAGAAGCTCCAGGGCATCGCCGATGTGAAGGACCTCACCGACCGCGCCCACGGGCTCCGGCTGGTGATCGAGATCAAGAACGGCTTCGTCCCGGAGGCCGTGCTGGAGCAGCTCTACAAGCTGACGCCGATGGAGGAGTCCTTCGGCATCAACAATGTGGCGCTGGTGGACGGCCAGCCGCTCACCCTGGGGCTCAAGGAGCTGCTGGAGGTCTATCTGGACCACCGCTTCACCGTGGTCCGCCGGCGCAGCGAGTTCCGCCGGGGCAAGCGGCGCGACCGGCTGCATCTGGTGGAGGGCCTGCTCGTCGCGCTGGTCGACATCGACGAGGTGATCCGGCTCATCCGCTCCAGCGAGAATTCGGCGCAGGCCAAGGAGCGGCTGATCGAGCGCTTCTCGCTCAGCGACATCCAGACCCAGTACATCCTGGACACCCCGCTGCGGCGGCTGACCAAGTTCGACCGGATCGAGCTGGAGAGCGAGCGCGACCGGCTCGCCGGGGAGATCGAGGCGCTGACCCGGATCCTGGAGTCCGACGCCGAGCTGCGCAAGCTGGTCTCGGGCGAGTTGGCGGCGGTCGCGAAGAAGTTCGCCACCGAGCGGCGCACCGTGCTGCTGGAGTCGGGGGCGGCCCCGGTCGCCGCGGTGGCGCTGGAGGTCGCGGACGACCCGTGCCGGGTGCTGCTCTCCTCGACCGGGCTGCTGGCGCGGACGGCGACCGGCGAGCCGCTGCCGGAGGCCGGTTCCAAGCGGGCCAAGCACGATCTGATCGTCTCGGCGGTGCTGGCGACCGCCCGGGCCGATGTGGGCGCGGTGACCTCGTCGGGACGGCTGCTGCGGCTGGCGGTGATCGATCTGCCGCAGCTGCCCCAGACCGCCGCCGCGCCGAATCTCTCGGGCGGGGCCCCGCTGTCGGAGTTCCTCTCGCTGGAGGCGGACGAGACGGTGATCTGTCTGACCACGCTGGAGGAGACCTCGCCGGGGCTGGCGCTCGGCACCCTCCAGGGCGTGGTCAAGCGGGTGGTGCCCGACTATCCGGCGAACAAGGACGAGTTGGAGGTCATCACCCTCAAGAGCGGTGACCGGATCGTGGGCGGGACCGAGCTGAGCACGGGCGAGGAGGATCTGGTCTTCATCGCCTCCGACGCCCAGCTGCTGCGCTATCCGGCGTCGCAGGTCCGGCCGCAGGGCCGGGCGGCGGGCGGTATGGCCGGAATCAAGCTGGCGGACGGCGCGCGGGTCCTCTCGTTCACGGCGGTGGATCCGGGCGCGGAGGCGGCGGTGTTCACGGCGGCCGGCTCGACCGGCGCGCTGGACGATTCGGTGACGTCGGTGAAGCTCACCCCGTTCGACCAGTATCCGCGCAAGGGACGGGCCACGGGCGGGGTGCGCTGTCAGCGCTTCCTCAAGGGCGAGGACGTGCTGCTGCTGGCCTGGGCCGGTCCGGCCCCGGCCCGCGCGGCGCAGAAGAACGGCACCCCCGCCCAGCTCCCGGAGCCGGACCCGCGCCGGGACGGCTCGGGCACCCCGCCGGTCTCGGACGTCGCGGTGCTGGCGGGCCCGGCGAGCTGACCCGGGGCCCGAGGGGGACGGTCGGTACGAGGCCCTCCCCCGGGCGGCCCTGAGCGGTACGGGGAGTCGACCGGGCGGCCCTGAGCGGTACGGGAAGCGGCCGGCCGGCCCTTGGCGGTACGGCGAGCGATCGGCCCCCGGCGGTACGGCGACCGGTCGGCCCCGGGCGGTGCGGGGAGGGCGAGCCCTTCCCGTACCGCCGCTCCGCGTACCGGGGGGGGCGCGGCGGGCCGGGTCCTCAGACCGGGAAGGGCTCCTCCCAGGTCTCGTCGGGGAGCGCGGGGCCCTCCGCTTCGTCCGCCGGCCGCCGCACATAGCGCAGGACGCCCCACATGCTCCGCTCGTCGGGGACCTCCTCCGCCCCGGACGTCCGGGCCGCGTCGAGCCCGGCGAGCAGGGCGGGGCCGTCGATGCCCGAGCCGATCAGCACCAGCTGGGTCAGGCGTTCGGCGCCCGCCGGCCAGGGCTCGGGGTAGAAGCGCAGAAACCGGCCGACGGCGTGGACCGCGTACCGGTTGCGCGGATCGGCCGGGCCGAAGGAGACGAACCCCTTGACGCGGTAGAGCCCGTCCGGCCGGGCGTCGAGGAACTCCATCAGCCGCCGGGGGTGCAGCGGCCGGGCCTCGGTGAAGGCGACGCTCTCGTACCCGGCGTGCAGATGCGCCGCGTGCCCCGCCGCCGCACCGCCCGCGCCACAGCCGCCGCCGTGCCCAGAACCGTCCCCGCGCTCAGAACCGTCCCCGCGCCCGGAGCCTTCCGCGTGGGCGCAGCCGGCTCCGCCGTCGCACTCCTCGTCCAGCAGATCCTCGAAGGCGAGCTGTCCCACCCGCTCGACGCTGGGCCGCCGGTCGAAGAACAGCTCCGGGTCGACCCGCCCGTACACGGCCTCGACCACCGCCGCGCCGGTGGCGCCGCCGAGGGTCGCGCGCAGCCGGTCGAGGTCCGCCGCCGTCGCCCGGTCGGTCTTGTTGAGGACGACGAGGTCGGCGACGGTCAGATGGCGTTCGATCTCGGGGTGCCGCTCGCGCGTGGCGTCGAACTCGGCCGCGTCGACGACCTCGACCAGCCCTCCGTACACGATCCGCTCGTTCTCGCTGGCGAGCACCATCCGGACGAGTTCCTGCGGTTCGGCGAGACCGCTCGCCTCGATCACGATCACATCGAGCCGGGCGGCCGGGGCGGCGAGCTTCTCCAGGAAGACGTCCAGCTCGCTCGCGTCGACGGCACAGCACAGACAGCCGTTGCCGAGGGAGACCGTGGAGTCGCCGAGCTGTCCGGCGACCGTCATGGCGTCGATCTCGATGGAGCCGAAGTCATTGACGATCGCGCCGATGCGGGTGCCCCGGCCCGCTCTCAGCAGATGGTTGAGCAAGGTGGTCTTGCCCGATCCGAGGAATCCCGCCAGGACGATGACGGGGATCTGGTCGCTCGGGGCGGGGACGGGACTCACCTGGGGCCTCTCTCAGACTGCGGGTACGGGCTGCGGCGGCGGCGGACCGGTGTAGCGGGCCGCCGGGCGAATGATCTTCGGGTCCGCCGACTGCTCCAGGATATTGGCGCTCCAGCCGACCACGCGGGCCGCGCAGAACGTGGGGGTGAACATGGTGCGCGGCAGCCCGCACAGCTCCATGACCACTCCGGCGTAGAACTCCACGTTGGTGTGCAGCTCCCGTCCCGGCTTCAGCTCCGCGAGGATCTCGACGACCTCCTTCTCCACCTGGACGGCCAGCTCGACCAGCGGGCCGCCGAAGCTCTCGGCGACGGAGCGCAGCATGCGGGAGCGCGGGTCCTCGGTGCGGTACACGGGGTGGCCGAAGCCCATGATCCGTTCGCCGGCGAGGACCCGTTCGGTGATCCAGGGGCGGATCCGGTCGGCGGACCCGATGGCGTCGAGGGTGTCGAGGGCTCGGCTGGGCGCGCCGCCGTGCAGGGGCCCGGAGAGCGCTCCGATCGCGCCGGTCAGCGCGGCGACGACATCGGCTCCGGTGGAGGCGATCACCCGTCCGGTGAAGGTGGAGGCGTTGAATCCGTGATCGACGGCGGAGACCAGATACCGCTCGACGGCCCGGGCCCGGCCGGGGTCGGGCTCGGCGCCGGTGAGCATACGGAGGTAGTCGGCGGCGTACGGGAGGTCCTCGCGCGGTTCGACCGGCTCCAGGCCCCGGCCGAGCCGGTACAGCGCGGTGAGCAGGGTCGGGACGGCGGCGCAGGCGGCGAGCGCGTCGGCCCGGCGGGCGTCGGCGTCGAGGTCGTACACCGGGCGCATCCCCGCCGAGGCCCCGAGCAGGGAGAGGGCGGTCCGCAGTCCGGCGAGCGGGCCGGAGGGGGCGCTCGCGCGGGCGATGGCGGGCAGGGCCGCGCGCACCTCGTCCGGCAGCCGGCGCAGGGAGGCGGTGTGCGCCGTGAAGGCGTCCCGCTCCGCCGCGTCCGGCAGCCGCCCGTGGAACATCAGGTGCCAGACGTCCTCGAAGCCTCTGGTGCGGGCCAGTTCGACGGCCGAGTACTGGCGGTAGTGGTAGAAGCCCTCGCCGCCGCGCACATCCCCCAGCGCGGTGTCGGTGACGACGACGCCCGCGAGGCCCCGGGGCACGGCGGCCACGGTGGTGCTGTCCATGAAGTCTCCTCGTTCGATCCTTGATTTGACTCTCCATCCTTGATTGTGAAGCTGTCAATATTGATTGAATCAATATGCATGGAATATCTGTACGGTGGCCCTATGACGGACCACGGCACGGCGGAGACGGAACGACTGAGCACGCGCGAGGCCGCCGAGCGGCTGGGAGTGAAGCCGGCGACGCTGTACGCCTATGTCAGCCGGGGGCAGCTGGCCAGCCGCCGCGACCCGGACGGGCGCGGCAGCACCTTCGACGCCCGGGAGGTCGACGCGCTCGTCCGCAGGGGCCGCCGGGAGCCCGCGTCGGGCGGCGACGCCCAGCGGATCCGCACCGGCATCACGCTGATCGACCGGGACCGGTACTACTACCGCGGGGTGGACGCCGCCGAGCTGGCCCGGCGCCATCACTACGAGGAGATCGCCGACTGGCTCTGGACCGGGACGCTGCGGACCGGGACCCGTTTCACCGCTCCGCCCGAGGCGCTCGCGGCGGCCCGCCGCGCCGTCGGGGCGCTGCCCCGGGGCAGCGGCTCGGCGGACCGGCTCCGGGCGGCGGTGATCGCCGCGGCCGTCACCGACCCGGTCCGCTTCGACCTCGGCCGGGACGCGGTGCTGGGCAGCGCCCGCATGCTGATCCCGACCCTGGTCGACGCGCTGCCGGAGTCCGTCGGCCGCCCCGGAGCGCCCGGGCCCGGCGACGACGGCGAGCGGCTCATGGCCTTCCGGCTCTGGCCCCGGCTGACGGCGGACGACCCGGACGAGGCGTCCGTACGAGCGCTGGACATGGCGCTCGCCCTGCTCATCGATCACGATCTGGCCGCCTCCACGCTGGCGGTGCGGGTGGCGGCGTCGACCAGGGCCCATCCGTACGCCGTGGTCTCGGCCGGGCTCGGCGCGCTCGACGGCCCGCTGCACGGGGCGGCCAGCGGGCTGGCGCACCGGATGCTCGCCGAGGTGCTGGAGCGCGGCGGCGCGGGGCCGGTCGTCGCGGACCATCTGCGCGCCGGACGCCGGGTGCCGGGGCTCGGCCACGGTCTCTACCCGGGCCGCGACCCGCGCGCCGAGGCCCTGTTCGAGGCGCTGGAACGGATGCCGACGGCCCGGGCGGCGCTGGAGGCGGCCCGCGATGTGGAGGCGACGGCCGCGCGCCAGACGGAGCTGAACGCGAATGTCGATCTGGCGCTCGCGGTGTTGTCGGTGGGGTCGGGGATGAAGCCCGAGGCGGGCGAGACGGTCTTCGCCGTCGCCCGCACGGCGGGCTGGATCGCCCACGCCCTGGAGGAGTACGAGGAACGCTCCCTCCGCCTCCGCCCCAGCGGCCACTACACGGGCCCCCGGCCCCCGAGGCCCCTCCCGCCTCCGGCTGTCTGAACCAGCGGCTGCTCAGGGGGCGGGGCCCTGGGCCGGGAAGGGGCCCAGGGCGCGGGGCCGCGCGGCGCCCGGGCGCGTGGCGTGGCCCTCATAGCCAGGTCACCGGCCCGGGGGCGGTATCGGGGGGCCGGGCCTGGCCCGTACCGGGGCCCGCACCCGGGCGGACGGCCCGAGGCGCGAGATCCGCCCGGATGGGGACGGAGCCCGGGCACGGGCCCGCCGGATCCACGGCACGGAAGCCCCGGTCTCCCGGGTCCCGCCGCCGGGGCCCCGACACGCGGTGGCCGCCCGGCCGCACGCCGGGGGCGGCCGCGCCGGCGGATCCGGTGGCCGGGCGGCGGCCCGGGGCGCGACCCGGGGTCGGGGGCCCGGAATCGGGGCCGGGGGCGTGTGAGGGCGCGTACGCCCCGGCGTACAGGCCCTCGCGAGCCCCCGCGGGGGCCACCCCACCCGGACCGGAGGTCACCCCCCTCGAACGGGTGAATTTCGGAAAGCCCCCCGAGCCGTTTACCGTTCTTAGGCATGAGACCCGAACCCACCGCCCCGCCCAGACGCCTGCGGCTCGGCTGGCCACAGCGGGTCTTCTCCCAGGTCCTGCTGATGCAGCTGGCCATCGCCACCGGCGTCACCGTGCTGGCGACCGGCTTCTTCCTCGCGCCGCTCAGCGCCCAGCTCGACGACCAGGCCATGCGGCGGGCGCTCGCCATCGCCCAGACGGCCGCGTCCCCGAAGATCGCCGACGGGCTCATCAACACCCGTCCGACCTCCACGGGCCCCGTCCAGGCCGAGGCCGAGCGCATCCGCCGGGCCACCGACGCCGAGTACGTCGTGGTCATGGACCTGGGCGGGGTGCGCTGGTCGCACACCTCGCGCAGCGAGATCGGCCGGGTGGTCTCCACCGACCCCAGCGCCGCGCTCGCGGGCCGCGAGGTCATGGAGATCGACAGCGGCACCCTCGGCCGCTCCGCCCGCGGCAAGGTCCCGCTGCGCGACGACAACGACCGGATCATCGGCGCGGTCTCCGTCGGCATCGAGTACGACAGCGTCCGCGACCGGCTGTTCTCCGCCATCCCCGGGATGCTGCTCTACGCGGGCGGAGCCCTGGCGGCCGGTGCGATCGCCGCCTATCTGATCTCCCGCCGGCTCCAGCGGCAGACCCATGACCTGGCCTTCTCCGATATCTCCGCGCTCCTCGCCGAGCGGGAGGCGATGCTGCACGGCATACGTGAGGGTGTGGTCGCGCTCGACTCCAGAGGCCGGATCCGGCTGATGAACGACGAGGCTCAGCGGCTGCTCGGCCTGGAGTCCGACGGCCGGGGACTGCCGCTGGACCGGGTGCTGGGCGAGGGCCGCACCACCGACGTCCTGGCGGGCCGGGTCACCGGCGAGGATCTGGTGACCGTACGCGGCCACCGGGTGCTGATCGCCAATCGGATGCCGACCCACGACGGCGGCGCGGTGGCCACCCTGCGCGACCGCACCGAACTGGAACAGCTCGGCCGCGAGCTGGACTCCACCCACGGCCTGATCGACGCCCTGCGCGCCCAGGACCATGAGCACGCCAATCGCCTGCACACCCTGCTCGGCCTGCTGGAGCTGGAGATGCACGAGGAGGCCGTCGAGTTCGTCACCGAGGTGGTCGGGGTGCACCGGGCCACCGCCGAGCAGGTCACCGAGAAGGTCCACGATCCGCTGCTGGCCTCGCTGCTGGTGGGCAAGACGACGGTGGCCGCCGAACGCGGCGTCTCGCTGCGCCTCGCGCCCGAGACCCTGCTGCCGGACCGGCTGGTCGACCCGCGCGGCCTGGTCACGGTCGTCGGCAATCTCGTGGACAACGCCATGGACGCGGCGGCCGGCTCGCTCGCGCCGAGGATCGAGGTCGAGATGTACTCCCAGGGCCGCACGGCGGTGCTGCGGGTCGCGGACAGCGGCCCCGGAGTCCCTCCTGAGCACCGTGAGCTGATCTTCACCGAGGGCTGGACCACGAAGGAGCTGCCCGCCCACGGCAAGCGCGGCCTCGGGCTGGCGCTGGTGCGCAGACTGGCCGAGCGCCAGGGCGGCAGCGCCCGGGTGCGCGAGGCGGAGAGCGGCGGCGCGGAATTCGTCGTCGTACTCCCCGAAGCGCTGAGCGATCTGACCGAACCGGAATCCGACCCCGAGCCCGCCGGCGCCGCGGAGGCACGATGAACGACGGACGCGTCCGAGGACCGCTGCCGGGCCGCGCGCCGGGCTCCGCCGCCGGGGCCGCCGCCGGGGCCGCCGGCCCCGAGACGATCGACGTCCTGGTGGTGGACGACGACGTCCGGGTCGCGGGGATCAACGCGGCGTACGTCGCCAAGGTGCCCGGCTTCCGGGTCTCCGCCACGGCCCACTCGGCCGCCGAGGCGCTCGCGCGCATCGCCGACACCCCCGCCGACCTGATCCTCATGGACCACTATCTGCCGGACGGGAACGGCCTCGCCGTCGTCCGGGAGCTGCGCGGGCTCGGCCACCACACCGACGTGATCATGGTGACGGCCGCCCGCGACGTGGCCACCGTCCAGGCCGCCATGCGCCACGGCGCGCTCCAGTACCTGGTGAAGCCGTTCAACTTCGCCGGTCTGCGCACCAAGCTGGAGGCGTACGCGGGACTCCGCCGCACCCTGGGCCGGGGCGGCGAGGCGGAGCAGCCCGAGGTGGACCGGATCTTCGGAGCCCTGTCGGCCGGATCGGTCGCCCCTGACCTGCCGAAGGGGCACTCGCCGACCACCGCCGAGGTGGTGCGCCAGGTGCTGCTGGCGGCGGAGGGCGCGCTCTCCACCCAGGAGATCGCCGACCGCTCGGGGGTGAGCCGGCAGACCGCCCAGCGCTATCTGAAGCTCCTGGAGCGCACGGGCAGGGTGCGGCTCAGTCTCAAGTACGGCGAGACGGGCCGGCCGGAGCACCGCTACCTCTGGTCGGCGAGCAGCTGATCCACCGCTCCCCGGCCCCGGGAGCACCGCCGCGGGGCCGGGTGCGGAGCGGAGGGCTCCGTACCCCTGCCCCGTACCCCTTCGGCCCTTCGGTCCTTGCGGGCGGGCTCAGGCGTCGATGCGCGAGCGGTCCAGCGTCGCCGCCGAGCTGGTGATGAACTCCTTGCGGGGCGCGACCTCGTTGCCCATCAGCAGGTCGAAGACGCCCTCGGCGGACTCCAGGTCGCCGATGTTGATCCGGCGCAGGGTGCGGAAGCGCGGGTCCATCGTCGTCTCGGCCAGCTGGTCGGCGTCCATCTCGCCGAGGCCCTTGTACCGCTGGATGGAGTCCTTGTAGCGGATGTTCTTGCGCTGGTACTCCAGCAGGGTCTGGCGCAGCTCGTTGTCGGAGTAGGTGTAGACGTACTTGTCCTGGCCCTTCTTGGGCTGGACCAGCTCGATCCGGTGCAGCGGCGGCACGGCCGCGAAGACCCGGCCGGCCTCCACCATCGGACGCATGTACCGCTGGAAGAGCGTGAGCAGCAGACAGCGGATGTGGGCGCCGTCGACATCGGCGTCGACCAGCAGGACGATCTTGCCGTACCGGGCGGCGTCGAGGTCGAAGGTCCGGCCCGATCCGGCTCCTATGACCTGGATGATCGCGCCGCACTCGGCGTTCTTCAGCATGTCCGACACGGACGACTTCTGAACGTTGAGGATCTTTCCGCGGATCGGCAGCAACGCCTGGAACTCGCTGTTCCGCGCGAGCTTGGCGGTGCCGAGCGCGGAGTCCCCCTCGACGATGAACAGCTCGCTGCGCTCCACGTCGTCGCTGCGGCAGTCGGCGAGCTTGGCGGGGAGCGAGGAGGACTCCAGGGCCGTCTTACGGCGCTGCGCCTCCTTGTGCTGACGTGCGGCGATCCGGGTGCGGGCGGCCGCGACGGCCTTCTCCAGCACGGCGCGGGCCTGGGCCTTGGCGTCGCGCTTGGTGGAGGTCAGGAAGGCCTTCAGCTCCTTGGCGACGACATTGGCGACGATCCGGTTGGCCGCCGAGGTGCCCAGCACCTCCTTGGTCTGACCCTCGAACTGCGGCTCGGCGAGCCGGACGGTGACGACCGCGGTGAGGCCCTCCAGGGCGTCGTCCTTGACGATGTCGTCCTCGGCCACCCGCAGCAGCTTGGCGGAGCGGAGCACCTCGTTCACCGTCTTGGTGATCGAGCGTTCGAAACCGGTGACGTGGGTGCCGCCCTTGGGGGTGGCGATGATGTTGACGAACGACTTGATCCGGCTGTCGTACCCGGTGCCCCAGCGCAGGGCGATGTCGACGCCCAGCTCCCGGGTGACCTCGGTCGGGGTCATGTGGCCCCGGTCGTCGAGGACGGGGACGGTCTCCTTGAAGGTGCCCTGTCCGGTCAGCCGCAGTACGTCGCAGACGGCCCGGTCCTGGGCCAGGTACTCGCAGAACTCGCTGATGCCCCCGTCGAAGCGGAAGATCTCCTGGCTCTTGCCCTCGCCCTCCAGGTCGCGCTCGTCGTTGACGACGATGGTCAGACCGGGGACGAGGAAGGCGGTCTGGCGGGCGCGCTGGTAGAGCGTCTCCAGGGAGAGCTTGGCCTCCTTGAGGAAGATCTGCCGGTCCGCCCAGTACCGCACCCGGGTGCCGGTGCGGGTCCTGGGCACCCGCTTGCCCTTGAGCAGCCCGTTCGCCGGGTCGAAGGGCGAGTCGGGGCCCTGCTCGGTGAAGATTCCGGGGACGCCCCGGCGGAAGCTGATCGAGTGGGTGGCGCTGTTGCGGTCGACCTCGACGTCGAGCCGGGCGGAGAGGGCGTTCACCACGGACGCGCCGACGCCGTGCAGACCGCCGGAGGCCGCGTAGGAGCCGCCGCCGAATTTGCCTCCGGCGTGCAGCTTGGTCAGGACGACCTCGACGCCGGAGAGGCCGGTCTTGGGCTCCACGTCGACCGGGATGCCCCGGCCGTTGTCGCGGACCTCGACGGAGCCGTCTTCGTGGAGGATGACCTCGATGTGGTCGCAGTAGCCGCCCAGGGCCTCGTCGACGGAATTGTCGATGATCTCCCAGAGGCAGTGCATCAGGCCGCGGCTGTCGGTCGAGCCGATGTACATGCCGGGGCGCTTGCGGACCGCTTCGAGACCTTCAAGGACGAGCAGGTGCCGCGCGGTGTAGTTGGAGCCGTCACGCTCTGCGGTCAGCAGCGCTGTGGACGGCACGGACGTTTCGGCGGTCACGCGGTTCGCTCCTCGCTGAATTTCAGATGTGGCCTCGTGGGGTAAGGCCCGGCTTCGGTCGCCGGGTCAGAGGGTACCGAGGCCTGGTAGAGCCGATGTAACGCCACCCTCATGATTCCTTATGCTAGTCCAGCGTCGCATGCCTGTTCGATCCCTCGATGGAGTGACGCGAACATCACGTTCCCTTCGAGGCATGAACCATTTAGGCTCCGGGCACGTCCTCAACAACAACCGGCAACCCGGCCGGGAGGGCCAAATGAGACAAGCAACGCGAAATCCGTAAAGCACAGCAATACGGCTCCTTCGCCGCCACCCGGCAGCAGACAGCCGCCCCGAGAAGAAGTTTTCAGGGAAAAGCCCCGAGCGGGAACGTTTTGGGCCTGGTTGGATGTTGACCCTGGTACGACAGCTCGTCGAGCTAGAGAAGAGGCGACGTGACTACTGTTCTGACCCCCGCGAGCCCCCTGACGGCCGCTGACCGCTGCGACCGGTGCGGCGCCCAGGCGTACCTGCGCGTCGTCCTGACCAGCGGCGGTGAACTGCTCTTCTGCGCCCACCACGGGCGTAAGTTCGAGCCGGAACTCAAGAAGATCGCCGCGGAAATACAGGATGAGACCGACCGGCTCACGGCCGTTCCGGCCGGTGCCGGTCAAGAGGAAAACTGAACGCCTCGCATCCACGACGAGCTAAGACCGGTCCCGGACCGGTTGACGGGCGGCGTCCCTGAGAGATCAGGGGCGACCGCCCGCTCTCGTACCCGCGAGCGTGACCGTCCCCGCACCGGGAGCACCACGGGCACCGCCCGTATCGCTGCCGGTGCATTCACTCTCCGTAACCATCGAGGGCCGCAAGACCCTCCGGTCCGGATACGCCGATGTCGGCAGCCGCTCCCGCCGTGAAAGGCGTACCGGCACCGCGCCCCGCGCGGGACACCGGCTCAAGCCTCTCTGCCCGTACCGGCTACGGCACCGCCAGGGCCGAGACGCGCGTATAGACGCCGGGGCTGTCGGCGCGGCCGCAGCCGCTCCCCCACGACACCAGGCCGATCAGCCGGCCGCCGGCCACCAGAGGCCCTCCGCTGTCCCCCTGGCAGGCGTCGTGGCCGCCCCGGGCGTCTCCGGCGCAGAGCATCGTCGCGGCGCTGTAGCGGCCGCCCAGGCCCCCGGGATAGGCCCTCTCGCACGTCGCGTCGGACAGCACGCTCACCGGGGCCGCGCGCAGCGACGAGGCGTAGTCGCCGCCGCCGGTCGTATCGCCCCAGCCGTAGACCGTGGCGCTGGTGCCCGGCTCGTGCGCGGGGTCGGCGGCGTCGGCCACCGGGATCACCTGGGAGGCGGGCAGCGCCTCGGCGAGGGTCAGCACCGCGAGATCGGAGCCGTTGGTGGCCGGATCGTAGTCGGGCGACACCCAGCTGCCGGCGATCGCGGTCTCCCTGCCCTCCGCGCTCGCGAGTTCGGTGCGCCCGCTGACGACGCGCAGATCGGGGAGGTCGCTCACCCTGCCGCCCAGGACGGTCCGGCTCAGACAGTGGGCGGCGGTCATCACCTTGGTCGGCGCGACCAGGACTCCTCCGCAGAACTGGCCTCCGCGCGTTCCCCCGAACCGGTCACGGCTGGCGAGCGCGACCACCCAGGGGCTGTCGGCGGCCCGGGCCGCGTATCCGCCCACGACGATGCTGTCGGCGGCGGCCGGAGCGGACGAGGCCGGCGGCGCCAGGGCCCCGGCGGGGATCAGGGCGAGCGCCCCGGTCAAGGCTCGGACGATGGGACGGCGCATGGGGTCTCCTGACTCTGCGCGAACGGAGGCCCACCCAGAGTCAGTCAGCGGGTCGCGCTCCGCACCCCCGGACACGGCGGTGGCCCGGATTCCTGACGGAATCCGGGCCACCGGACGACCGATTCTCTACGGTTCGATCGTGTACGACACGGTGCGAGCGCGCCCCGCTCCGGACTTAGTCCAGGTAGTCGCGGAGGACCTGCGACCGCGACGGGTGCCGCAGCTTGGACATCGTCTTGGACTCGATCTGGCGGATGCGCTCACGCGTCACGCCGTAGACCTTGCCGATCTCGTCCAGGGTCTTGGGCTGGCCGTCGGTGAGGCCGAAGCGCATGGAGACGACGCCCGCCTCGCGCTCGGACAGGGTGTCGAGCACCGAGTGCAGCTGCTCCTGGAGGAGGGTGAAGCTCACCGCGTCGGCCGGGACGACCGCCTCGGAGTCCTCGATCAGGTCGCCGAACTCGCTGTCGCCGTCCTCGCCCAGCGGGGTGTGGAGGGAGATCGGCTCACGGCCGTACTTCTGGACCTCGATGACCTTCTCGGGGGTCATGTCGAGTTCCTTGGCCAGCTCCTCCGGGGTGGGCTCACGGCCCAGGTCCTGGAGCATCTGGCGCTGCACGCGGGCGAGCTTGTTGATGACCTCGACCATGTGCACCGGGATACGGATGGTGCGGGCCTGGTCGGCCATGGCGCGGGTGATCGCCTGACGGATCCACCAGGTGGCGTACGTGGAGAACTTGTAGCCCTTGGTGTAGTCGAACTTCTCCACCGCGCGGATCAGACCCAGGTTGCCCTCCTGGATCAGGTCCAGGAAGAGCATGCCGCGGCCGGTGTAGCGCTTGGCCAGGGAGACCACCAGACGGAGGTTGGCCTCCAGGAGGTGGTTCTTGGCGCGGCGGCCGTCCTCGGCGATGATCTCCAGCTCGCGCTTGAGCTTCGGCGCCAGCTTGTCGGCGTTCGCCAGCTTGTCCTCGGCGAAGAGTCCGGCCTCGATGCGCTTGGCCAGCTCGACCTCCTGCTCCGCGTTGAGCAGGGGGACCTTGCCGATCTGCTTGAGGTAGTCCTTGACCGGGTCGGCGGTGGCGCCGGCGACCGCGACCTGCTGCGCGGGAGCGTCGTCCTCGTCCTCGTCGGACAGGACGAAGCCCTTGTTCTCGCCCTCGGCCTCTTCCTCGTCGCCCTTGGCGCCGGGCTGGACCTCGTCGAGCAGCTCGTCGCCCTCGCCGGGCTCGTCCATGTCCTTCTTGGACGCGCCCTTCTTGGCCACGGTCTTCTTGGCGACCGTCTTCTTCGCCGCGGTCTTCCTGACCGCGGTCTTCTTGGCGGCGGCCTTCTTGGCGGGCGCGGCCGCCGAGCCGTCCTCGCCGACCTGGGCGTCGGCGGAGTCCGCCGACGAAGCGGTCGACGCCGCGACGGTCTTCGTCGTCGTCTTGGCAGCGACGGTCCTGGTGGCGGTGCGCTTTGCCGGGCTCTTCGCCGCGACGCTCTTGCGGGAGCGCTTGGGCGACTCCGCGGCACTGACCATCAGCGTCACACCCTCTTCCTCGAGGATCTGGTTGAGGCTGCGCAGAACGTTCTTCCACTGGGTTGACGGAATCTGGTCGGCCTCGAAGGCGCGACGCACGTCATCGCCGGCGATCTGCCCATCAGCCTTTCCCCGCTCGATGAGCGCCATCACAGACTCGGACTCGGCGATCTCCGGCGGGAGCGTACGGGATGTGCTGGCCGACACGAACAACCTCTCGGAACGATGGATACGGCTTCCGGCCCCGCCCATGATCGGGCCGGAGCCGACGACCACCGGGCTACGGATGTGCCGGTGGCGCGGGCGGAACCTCAGCTGGAACAGATCAGCGCCATGAACGGCTGCTGTATTCCCTCCTCGGCTGTCACCTCTTAGGTCATCGCCCTGTTTCGAGGAGTGTTACGCCGAATCCGCGTGGCCCGAGTCACACCCCATTTCTCGCGAAACGGTTATACGGGACGATCACCACACAATCGTGCCGCCGGACCCCGCGGGATGCCGGCGACACTCGGCGCGTACGCCTCCACACCCTCCGGCCGCTCGGCCGGAGCGGTCAGTGCTCCCTGGGCGCGGGGACGACGCGCTCCACATCCGGGTGGACGGTGAGCAGCTGGCGCATGGCGGACTCGGCCGCGTGCGCGTCGCCCGCGGCGAGGGCGTCGACGATCCGCGCGTGATGGGCGAGGGAGGCCTCGTTCGGGCGGTCACAGCCGGTGACCGGGCCGCCGGAGACCTGGAGGGCCGAGGAGACGATCCCGGAGAGGTGCTCCAGCATCCGATTGCCCGCGAGCTGGATGAGCAGATTGTGGAACTCGGCGTCGGCGCGGGCGAGGGTGATCCCGTCGCCCTGGGCGAGGGCGTGGCCCATGATCTCAACCATGTCGCCGAGCCGCTGCTGCACGTCCTCCCGGCCGTGGCCGGCGGCGAGGCGGGCGGCGAGGGGCTCGATGGTCCACCGCAGCTCGGACAGCTCACGGCGCTGGTCGTCGCGCTGCGGGCCGAAGGCCCGCCATTCGATGATGTCGGGGTCCAGCAGATTCCAGTCGCTCACCGGGCGGACCCGGGTGCCGACATTGGGGCGGGCGCTGACCAGGCCCTTGGCCTCGAGGACGCGCAGCGACTCGCGGACGACGGTGCGGGAGACCTCGAAGCGCTGGCCGATCTCCTCCGGGACGAGCGGTCGGTCCGCGCCCAGATCGCCGGAGACGATCATCTGGCCGAGCTGCTGGACGAGTTGGCCGTGCAGTCCGCGGCCCCGGCTGCCCGCCGTGCGGCGCCCGACCCGTCCGAGCTCCACCTCGGAGCCTTCCCACACGGGAGGGCCGACGCGGTCGGCTCCGGGCGACTCCGCGTAGGGGTATCGGTCGAGTTCGCCCGGGCCGGCGAGGCCGGAGTCGGCGGGACGGGCGGCGGTCATCATGGTGTGCGCAAGGGTACTCACGCATCCTTTGTCGGCCCGGCTCCCACACCCCTTGAGGTCTTTGGTGAAAAGCACACGAAAGGGTGATCGGCGCTTCCCCCACAATTGACGCCTTATCGGAAAGAAACGGGCGCACTCAAGGGAGTTATGAGCAGATGGCCACTCGCCGGTCGTTCATGATCACCAAGGTGTCCTGCGTCGAAGGTCGGCGAACAAGTACGCGCAGATGAGAACAGAGAGCGACAACATCAGCGCCACACCGACCGGTTGGGCGAACGCGTGTACGCCGGACAGCAGCCAGTCGTCCGCCTGACGCGGGCCGGGCGCCCGGGCCGGTGAGCCGAGTCCGCCCGGCGGTCCGGCGGCCGGCCGCGCCGGGGGGACGGCCAGGGCGTGCCGCACCAGCGGGGCGATCAGCACGGGAGCCGCGAGGACGGCGGCCACCCCGGCGGCCGTGACGCGGAAGACCCCGGCCGCGAGCAGCCCGGCCCAGGCGCAGCCGACCGTCAGGGCGCACCAGCCCGCGAGGAGTACGGGCCGGTCTTCCGGCGGCGCGCCCGCCTCGACCCCGTACGCCAGGCGCAGCGCGAAGGTGTCGGCCGCCGCGACGAGCAGGGCGATGAGCAGGGCGGCCGCGCCCGTGACGGCGAGCTTGGCGAGCAGCAGGCCGGCCCGCCGGGGGACCGTGCCGCGCGCGGTCGCGAGCGCCGGGTAGCGGAACTCCTCGCCGAAGGAGAGCGCCCCGATCACCCCGGCGGCGAGGGCGGCCGGGGGCAGCGGCAGGAACGCGGGCCACGCGGCGATCGCGGCGGCCGTCGCGGTGCTCTGCGAGCGGGCGAGCAGGAGGCAGCAGACGGGGGATACGAGCAGCGCGGCGGCCGCGATGAGCGCGGGGCCGCGGACTCCCAGCATCCGGAGCACCTCGTACCGCAGCGGCCGCACGGGGGTGCGGGCGCGAGGCCGGGCCGGGGGCGGCGCGGGGGCGTGCGGCGGTGCGGGGGCGTCGGGGGCGGGGGCAGGGGGGCGCGGGGCGGGGGCCTCGGGGGCGGGCGCTTCGAGGGTGGGGGCTTCCCCGGCGGGGGGCGGTTCCGGGGCCAGGGAGGCGGGCTGCGCGGGGGCGGCGGTCCCGGGGCGGGCGTTCGGGGGGCGGTCGTGTGCGGGGAGGGTGCGTGCGGGGAGGGTGCGTGCGGGGCGGTCGTTCGGAGGGAGGCCGGCTGGGGGGTGGCCGGTCGGGGAGGGTGCGCTCACCGCGTGGCCGGTCGCGGGGAGGGCGGTCGCGGAGCGGGCCGGGAGGGCGGCGGCCGGCTCCTCGGCGAGGAGGTGCACGAGTACGCCGTGCCGGAAGGCGGTCTCGCCGACCTCGGCGCAGCTGCTGCCGTACACGGAGAGGAGGCCGCCGCTCTCGGCGACCGCCTCCACCGGGCGGCGGGCGGCGCGGGCCTCCCGCCGGACGAGGGCGGCGAGCCGGACGGCGTGCGGGGTGCGGACGGCGACCCGGGGGCGGAGCCGGGTCCGGGCGAAGTCGGCGCTCTCCTGGTCGGCGACGAGCCGCCCCGCGTCCAGGGTGACGACGCGGTCGGCGAACCGCGCCGCCTCCCCCGGGTCGTCGGTGGTGCACAGCACCGTGCCGCCGCGATCGGCGTGGGCCCGGCACAGACCGTGCCACCAGCGCTGCTCGGCGGGCGGAAGGCCGGCGGCGGGCTGGTCGAGGACGAGGGCGTGCGGGTCCCCCAGGAGGGCGCAGGCGGCCCCGAGTCTGCGGTCCATGCCGAGGGAGAGGGTGTCGAGCCGCCGGTCGGCCAGGCCCGCGATCCCGGCGGCGCGGAGCACCTCCTCCGCGCGGGCCCCGGGCGCTCCGACGGCGGCGCAGAGCATCCGGAGGTGGTTGCGGGCGGTCCGCCCGGGGTGGCCGGGGACGTCTCCGAGCAGCGCGCCCACCTCCCGGGCGGGATGGGTGACGCGGTCGAGAGGAGTGCCCCGGAAGTAGGCCGCGCCCCGGCCGGGTTCGACGCCCAGCAGCAGGCGCAGCGCCGTGGACTTGCCGGATCCGGGAGGGCCGAGGAGGACGGTGACCCGGCCCGGGAGCGCGTCGAAGGTCAGGTCGTGGACGGCGGGCGGGAGGTCTCGCCGGGGTCTGCTGGTCAGTCCGATGGCCTGGAGCATCGCTTCTCTCGCGGATGGGCGGAAGGGAGACCGCTCGGCGGCAGGGCGGGTTACCGCAGCAAGATAACGCGACATTTCGGACTTCCGATGGAGCCGGCCGCCCCGGTGTCAGAGCGCGCCCCGGCGCGCCCGCTCCAGAGCCGCCCCGAAAGGCCGCCCCCGGCCGGCCCTGAAAGACCGGCCGGTCCTGACGCGGCCCCCGGTCGCCCCTGGCCGACCGTCAGCCTCGGACCCCTGGCCCCTGGCCCCTGCGCCCGGCCTCGGAACCCCGGCACCTCCGCGCCTGCGCCCGCGCCGACACGCGTGCGGGCACCCGCGCGCAGGCGCCCGCACGCACCGGCCCGCGCCTCTCCGGACCCCGGTCAGACCTCGGGCCGCAGCATCGGCGGGTTGAGCACGGTCGCCCCGCCCGCCCGGAAGAGCTGCGCGGGACGGCCGCCCTGACGGGTGGTCGTCCCGCCCGAGGGGACCAGGAACCCGGGCGTGCCGGTGACCTTGCGGTGGAAGTTGCGCGGATCCAGGGCCACGCCCCACACCGCCTCGTACACCCGCCGCAGCTCGCCGACGGTGAACTCGGGCGGGCAGAAGGCGGTGGCCAGGGAGGAGTATTCGATCTTGGACCGGGCGCGCTCCACTCCGTCCGCCACGATCAGGGCGTGATCGAACGCGAGCGGGGCCGACTCCTCGCCCTCCCGGCCGGAACCGCCCTCCTGGCCGAGCAGATCCGCCACCGGCGCCCACCGCGCGCCGTTCGCGTCGCCGCCCGCCCTGGGGGCCGGCAGATCGGGGGCCAGCACCAGATGGGCGACGCTGACGACCCGCATCCGGGGATCCCGCCGAGGGTCTCCGTAGGTGGCGAGCTGTTCGAGGTGCGCGCCGTTGCCCGGAGCCGGGGAGGCGGGGTCGTGGGCGCACAGTCCGGTCTCCTCGGACAGCTCGCGCGCGGCCGCGGTGGCGAGATCCTCGTCGTCCCTCACAAAGCCGCCGGGCAGCGCCCACCGGCCCTGGAACGGCGGCTCCCCGCGGCGGACGACCAGCGCGCAGAGCGCGTGACGGCGCACGGTGAGCACGACCAGATCGACGGTGACGGCGAAGGGCGGGAAGGCCGACGGGTCGTAGGGAGACATGCCGTGATCATAGTCGTCTGCCTGACGATAAACACTCCTTTCGCCATCCGGGGCCCTGTCTTTCTGACGCCGTCCGCCGGGCCTCGCCCACCCTCCCGCCACACCGCGCCTCGCCGCCCGACGCGCCCCCGCCCCGGCCGGGAGGCCGTCCGGCAGCCGCCCCCGTTCGGATGTCGCCCACGGGCCCCTCCCGGACCGCGCCGGTCACCCGAGCCCCTCCCGCTCCTCCCGCGCGCCGCCCCGGCCCGCGTCCTCCTGGGCGCGGCGTCCGCCCGTACGCCCGGGGCCGCCCGTCGTCCCGCCGGGGCGCGGTCCGGCCGTGCTCCGGGGCTTCCCCGCCCCCGCGGGCCGGGCCCCCGGACGGCTCCGGCGGGCGGCGGGGCCGCGCGGGGCCGGGGGCCTTCCGGCTCCGCGGCTCCGGACAGCCGGCGCCGGGACGGACGCGAGGGCCTCCCGGGCCTCCCGTTCGACGCGCAGGCAGTCGCGCAGGGTCTCCGGATCCAGGTCCTCGTTGCACGCCTGGTGCAGCAGGCGCGCGAAGACGTACTCGGGGTCCCGGTCCAGCGCGAGCCCGAGCGCGACACGGGCGGCCGGCTCGTCGCCCGTGGACCAGGAGACCCAGCCCGCGAGGGTGAGCGGTGCGGCGGCGTGCTCGGTGTAGGGGCCGACGCAGCGGCGGCACAGCGCCCGCCAGAGCCGGAGCGCCGGCCCGGCCTCCGGCCCCTCCATCCACTCCGCCGCCCGGTCCCTGGTCTCCCGGTCCTGGAGTCCGACGATGACCGCGGCGGCCTCGTCGTGGCTGATGAGACGGTCGTCCGCCAGATCCTCCTGAGCGGCCGTCCGACCGGCGGAGGGCGGGGCCTGGGCGATGCGCTCCATCAGGGCACGGGCCAGCTCGATGGTCTCCCGCGCGACCCCGGCCCTCCGGTCCCCGTCCAGGATCCTGGGCGCCAGCGCCCCGGCGGCCCGGTCCAGCGCCCGCTGCTGACCGGTGCCGAGCGCGGCCGCCGGAGGCACCAGTCTGGCCTCCATGTCGCGGAGCGATCCGCGCACATTGACCCCCGCGTACGCGGCCGTCGCGGCCATCACCGAGGTGCCGGGCACGGCCAGCGCGGTCCCCTCCGCCGGGCAGCACCGCCGGTCCGGGCAGCAGTAGGACCAGAAACGTCCGCCGGAGACGCACAGCGCCTCGTACACCGGCACGTCGAGCGCGCCGCAGGCGGTGCGCAGCCACTGGGCGAGCGGCCGCAGCCGCTCCATCACCCGAAGGCCGGACTCGCCGTCCGCCGGGTCCTGGCAGAGGAAGAGGACGATGCCGTCGGGCCGGGCGGCGCGCCGCTCGCTCCCTTCGATGAGGCACTCCGCGAGCTGTCGGGCGACGGGCGACCACTCCTTCTCGGAACGGGGGATGCCGATCCTGACCCGCCCGCCGAAGCGGCCCCGGCTGCCGTGCAGCGCCACCATCACCACGGAATCGGTGGGGTGGTATCCGAGCACGTAGGGCAGGGCGTCGGCCAGCTCGGCGGGGCCGCGCAGGGTGATCTGGGGCTCGTCGGCGGGTCCGCTGGTTTCCTGGTGCTTGTTCATGGCTCGACGGTCTCGCGGGCCGGGCGAGTCCGCGACCCCCTGTGGATAACTCCCTCCCGGGCTCGCCGCCGGCCGCCCGGTTGTCCACAGGCGCGGCTCCTCGTTCGCGTGTTGTCGGTGCCATCGGGTTGCATGGGGGCATGACTGACGCAGACCTCGCGGACCGTACCGCTCTCAGGGCGGCCGCCGACGCCGTGCTCGCCCGCCTCGTCTCGGACAGCGGCGGCACCGCCCGGCTGCGCGAGGACCAGTGGCGGGCCATCGAGGCGCTCGTCGCCGACAAGCGCCGGGCGCTGGTCGTCCAGCGCACCGGCTGGGGCAAGTCCGCGGTCTACTTCGTCGCGACCTCGCTGCTGCGCCGGCTCGGCGCCGGCCCCACGGTGATCGTCTCGCCCCTGCTCGCGCTCATGCGCAATCAGGTGGAGGCGGCCGCCCGGGCCGGAATCCGCGCCCGGACGATCAATTCGTCCAACACGGAGGAGTGGGACACGGTCCAGGCCGAGGTCGCCGCGGGAGAGGTGGACGTGCTGCTGGTCAGCCCCGAGCGGCTGAACAATCCCGACTTCCGCGACCAGGTCCTCCCCCGGCTCGCCGCCGCCACCGGCCTGCTCGTCGTCGACGAGGCGCACTGCATCTCCGACTGGGGCCACGACTTCCGCCCGGACTACCGACGGCTGCGCACCATGCTGGCGGATCTGCCCGCGGACGTCCCCGTGCTGGCGACCACCGCGACGGCCAACGCCCGGGTGACCGCCGATGTCGCCGAGCAGCTGGGCACCGGCGCGGGCACCGACGCCCTGGTGCTGCGCGGTCCGCTGGACCGGGAGAGCCTCAGCCTGGGGGTGCTCCAGCTGCCGGACGCGGCGACCCGGCTCGCCTGGCTCGCCGATCATCTCGAGGAGCTGCCGGGCTCCGGGATCATCTACACCCTCACCGTCGCCGCCGCCGAGGAGGTCACCGCCCATCTGCGCCAGTGCGGGCACACGGTCGCCTCCTACACCGGCCGCACGGAGAACGCCGACCGGCAGCAGGCCGAGGAGGACCTCCTCGGCAATCGGGTCAAGGCCCTCGTCGCCACCTCGGCGCTGGGCATGGGCTTCGACAAGCCCGATCTGGGGTTCGTCGTCCATCTCGGCTCCCCCTCCTCCCCCATCGCCTACTACCAGCAGGTGGGCCGCGCGGGGCGCGGCGTGGAGCACGCGGAGGTGCTGCTGCTGCCGGGCCGGGAGGACGAGGCGATCTGGAAGTACTTCGCCTCGGTCGCCTTCCCCCCGGAGGAGCTGGTCCGGCGCACCCTCGACGTGCTGGCGCACGCGGACCGCCCGCTCTCCCTGCCCGCCCTGGAGCCCCTGGTCGAACTGCGGCGCACCCGGCTGGAGACCATGCTCAAGGTGCTCGACGTGGACGGCGCGGTGCACCGGGTCAAGGGCGGCTGGACCTCCACCGGACAACCCTGGTCGTACGACGCGGAGCGCTATGCCTGGGTCGCCCGGCAGCGCGAGGCGGAGCAGAGCGCGATGCGGGAGTACGCCCGCACGGACGCCTGCCGGATGGAGTTCCTGCGCCGGCAGCTGGACGACGAGGAGGCCGCGCCCTGCGGCCGCTGTGACAACTGCGCGGGAAGCCGCTTCAGCGACAAGGTCTCCGGCTCGGCCCTGGACGCGGCGCGCGGGGAGCTGAGCCGGCCGGGCGTGGAGGTGGAGCCGCGCAAGATGTGGCCGACCGGGCTGGCGGCGGTGGGGGTGTCCCTCAAGGGCCGGATCCCGGAGGCGGAGCAGTCGTCCGCGGGCCGGGCGCTGGGCCGGCTCTCCGACATCGGCTGGGGGAACCGGCTGCGGCCGATGCTGACCCCGCAGTCACCGGACGGGCCTGTTCCGAATGATGTGGTGGACGCGGTGGTGACCGTGCTCGCCGACTGGGCGAGGAGCCCCGGCGGCTGGGCCTCCGGCGCGCCGGGAGCGCCCGCCCGGCCGGTCGGCGTCGTCACCGTCGCCTCCCGCTCCAGGCCGCGCCTGGTCGAATCCCTCGGCGCGAGGATCGCCGAGGTCGGCCGGATGCCCCTGCTCGGCTCGGTGGAGTACGCCCCGGAGGCGCTGGACGCGCGGATCTCACGGACCAACAGCGCCCAGCGCGTGCGCGCGCTGCACGAGGCGTTCACCGTTCCGGACGCTCTGGCGGCCGCGCTGACCGCCGCCGACGGACCGATTCTGCTGGTCGATGACCTCTCCGACAGCGGCTGGACGCTGGCGGTGGCGGCGAGGCTGCTGCGCCGCGCGGGGGCCAAGGGGGTGCTTCCGCTGGTGCTCGCCGTCCAGGCGTGAACTCCGTTGGCCGCGGGATGGGTCAGGGAGGGCGTCGATGGGAAGGGATATCACAGGCATACGTGTTGATTTCCGCCAGTGACGTCAAATTGCTCGTTGCCGCATGCCGACGGGACAGCGAGAATTGGAGTGCTCCCCGCACGGCCCGTTTGTGGTCCGGAAGGGCTGTTCGCGGTGCGCCCTCACCCGACCCTGCCCGCATGTGGGCGCGTATGCGAAGGGAGGACTGTGACCTTCGGATTCGCTTCGTCCGCAGCCACCTCGATGACCAACTCGGCGAACTCCGCCAGCCGCCTCGCCAGGATGCTTCAACCTGCCGAGTGGGCGTCCGCAGGGATACCCCTGCTGCGCAACCCCCGAGAGGTGGTGAGCGGGTTGCACTCCCGCCACCGCCCGACTCCGACGACAGCGATCGTCGCCGTGCTCGACCCGGAAGAACGCCTCACGGCCAGCGCCTCGTTCGCCCGGCGCTCCGCCGTGCTCGCGGACGGCTGGGAGTTCCGCAACGCGCTGCTGGCTCATCTGCGCCGGGTGATCCCGCACGATCTGCGCCGCCGTACTCCGGTGCGCACCGCCGTCCTGCTCTACTGCCGTGAGGGCGACGAGCGGTGGACGGAGGAGGACGGCGCCTGGATGTGGGGCCTGAGAGACGCGTGCACCCTGCACGGTCTCCGCTGCGGCGCCTACATCACGCTGACCCGCGACGGCTGGCAGGTGCTGGGAGAGGGGCGGGGCGGCCGACAGCCGAACCTGACCTCGACTCCCGGCGATCTCGCCGAGGCGTCGGCGGCCGCCGAGCCGCTGGAGCTGCGCACGGCCAGCGGGGCGCCCGAGGCACTGCGCCGTACCGCCGCTCGCTGACCTTCCCCGGGCCCGTCGGCCCGGGGGATTCGCGGCGGCATGTCAGAACCGTCCCGACCGGGCGTGCGTACGCGCACCCGGTCCTTCGGCGTGCTCGTGGGCATGCCCCGGGTCCGCCTCCGAGCCTTCGTCCCCCGCTCCGGGCGGGCCGGCGCTCCTGATCCCGGTTTCGGGGCGGGCAGGCGGGTCCCGGGCAGGGCGCGTCGCCCTCTGTGCCGGTTCGTCCGGCTGCCCGCCGTACGGGCAGCCGGATCAGTCGGGACCGCGGCCTGTCACCGGCCGGTCCGGACGAGCCGTACGGCTCAGACTCCGGCGCCGAGCGCGGTGTTGATCCGCTGGGCGTCGCCACAGACGATCAGCAGCGCGCCGGCCTTGGCCAGCGCCGCGGGCAGCGCCCGGGCGTCGTCCTCGCTGCCGCCTCCGAGGGCGACGACGACGACGGGCCGGACCGACGCCCGGTCCAGCGCCGAGGCGTCCGCGTAGAAGACATCGTCGCCGGCGTCGTGCTGTGCCCAGTAGGCGGCTTCGCCGAAGGACAGTTCGTGCGCGGCCCACGGGTGCGGCTCGCCGGTGGTGAGCACCAGGACGTCGCCCGGCGTGCGACCGGAGTCGAGCAGCAGGTCCACCGCCTCGTCGGCGGCGTCGAGCGTGCCGCCGTCCGGAGCGGGGATCAGCTGGATCTGCGGCTGGGTGCGATTCTCCGCCGGGGAAGCCTGCGGCTGTCCTGCGGAGGGGCGCGTGCGCTGGGCCGGCGGCGCGGGCCGGGCCGGGCCGGAGCCCGGGCTGCCGGGGCGCGGCGAGGCCATGGAACGCGGACCGGGTACGGGACGTGGGGTCGACGCGGTGCGGCCGGTGGCCGGAGTGACGCGGGGACCCTGGGCGCTCTCGTGAATCTGAGGCTCCTCGGGAAGGAGAGGCATGGGTGGATGTCTATCAAATGCCGGTGCGAACGGCATCGGCGGGTGGGCACATGAGTGCGACTGCCCTGCGGGAAGGGCCAGTTCAGAAGTCGAAGCCGAGCTGGCCCCCACTCTCCAGTTCTGCCGCGGCGGCGGTGATCCGAACCTTCTTGAGGTGACGCCACCGGGGCAGAGCGTCCAGATAGGCCCAGGAGAGCCGGTGGTAGGGCGTGGGGCCCCGCTCGGCGAGAACGGCCTTGTGCACGGGCGAGGGATAGCCCGCGTTGGCCGCGAAGGCGAAGTCCGCGTACTCCCCGGGCAGTTCGGCCATCATCGCGTCCCGCCGCACCTTGGCGATCACCGACGCCGCCGCGACCGCGACACAGGACTGATCGCCCTTGATGACCGTACGGACCTGCCAGGGATCTCCGAGGTAGTCGTGCTTGCCGTCGAGGATGACGGCCTCGGGGCGCACCGGTAGCGCGTCGAGGGCCCGGGAGGCGGCGAGCCGCAGGGCCGCGGTCATCCCGAGTTCGTCGATCTCCTCGGGCGAGGCGTGTCCGAGGGAGTGGGCGGTGACCCACTTCTCCAGCTCGACGACGAGTTCCTCGCGGCGTCTCGGGGAGATCAGCTTGGAGTCGGTGAGGCCCTCGGGCGGTCTGCGCAGCCCGGTGATCGCGGCGCACACCGTGACCGGACCGGCCCACGCCCCGCGTCCGACCTCGTCGACACCGGCGATGATCTTGGCACCGGTCGTGGCTCGGATCGAGCGCTCGACTCTGTGGGTGGGTGGTTCATACGGCATGGCGCTGGCAAGCGTACGCCGCCGGACCCCGCCGGTGGCAACCGGATTACCGTCGACCTCTCGGGCGCGACCGGGGGCCGCCTTCCCGGCTTCGACGATCCTCGCCGAAATTTGCTTTCGCATATCACAGAGAGTGGCCTTAAACGATCAGCGGACAGCATCGCCCGATCCGACCAATCGCCGGAAAGGCCAGCGGCATCTACGCACCGACGAGATCGATCACCCGGCCCGACTTCGCCGCCCTTGAATGCCGGGACTGCATGAGCATCGCCCGAGCAAAGGGATGAAATCCTCCTCGCAAGACACTGTCCGCGAGCGTGCGACAAGCCTCGGAGGGCGCTCTCCGAGACCGTGGCGGGCAGGGCGCCGACACGGCCGGTGCCGGAACCGGACGCGGAGACGTCCGCCGCCGTGTCAGGGACAGGCAGTGGGCCGCCGGGCCGGCGGCTCAGCCCGTGCGGCTCGGCACCCACTCCGGAAGAGCCTCGGTGTGCCGGAGCCAGTCGACCGGAGGCCGCCCCGCGGCTCCCGCCGCGACGACCCCGCACGCGATCGCGCAGTTGGTGTCCACATCGCCGCCCACCTGGGCGGTCGTCCAGAACGCCCGCTCGAAGTCGTCGAGCGACCGGGCCGCCGACCAGAGCGCGAACGGCACGGTGTCGTGCGCGCTCGTCCGCCGTCCGCTGCCGAGGACGGCGGCGACGGTCGTGGCGTCGTTGTAGTCGAGCATGTCGCGGGCGCGGCGCAGACCGGCCCCCACCGCGCTGCGGGGCACCAGCGCGATGACGCCGTCCAGCAGCTCGACGGGCTTCGGCGGGCCGCCGGGATCGGCGGCCAGCGCGGCAGCGGCCGCCACCGCCATGGCCCCGACGACGGCCTCACGGTGCTGATGGGTGGTGTACGAGGAGATCTCGGCCTGGTGGGTGGCCTGCTCCGGGTCGTCCGCGTACCACGCGCCGAGCGGGGCGATGCGCATGGCGGATCCATTACCCCATGAACCCTGGCCGTTGAACAGGCCCGCGGCGAGTTCTCGCCAATCGCCGCCTTCGCGTACGAGCCGGAGCATGCGATTCACGGCGGGGCCGTAGCCGCGGTCGAAGTCGTGGTGGTCGGCGAAGGAGCGGGCGAGGGCGTCCTGGTCCACCCGGCCGTGGTCCCCGAGGACGGCCAGTACCGAGCAGGCCATCTCCGTGTCGTCGGTCCACTGCCAGGGGCCGGGGGGCAGCTCTCGCGCCTGCAGCCGGGGGTAGTTGGCGGGGACGAAGAACTGGGAGCCCAGAGCGTCTCCCACGGACAGTCCGAGCAGACTGTCCCGTGCGCGTTCGAAGCGCCGGTCGTCAGAGGAGTCAGCGATCATCTTCCTGCCACTCTATCCGGTCACACCGTACGGCTCGGGTGTCCGCCAGCGCTCGAACGGCCGGTCAAGGGTGTATCGCCCGTCCTCGCCGAGTTCCAGTATCCGCGTCTCGCCGTTGCGCGGATTGGAAAGCGATTCGAATTCGGCGACCGTCCAGTGGAACCAGCGCATACAGAACAACCGCATGGTCAGTCCATGGGTCACCAGGAGCACATTCGGCGGATGGTCGGGCGACTCGAAGCTGCGGTAAAGGCTCTCCAGAAACGCCCCGACCCGGTCGTACACATCCGCTCCCGACTCGCCCTGGGCGAAGCGGTAGAAGAAGTGCCCATAAGCGTCCCGGTACGCCTTCTGGAGCCGCACATCGTCGGTGTCCTGCCAGTTCCCCCAGTCCTGCTCGCGCAGCCGCGGCTCTTCGCGCACCCGCACCAGGGCGGGGTCGAAGGCGAAGGCGCGGAAGGTCTCATGGGTCCGGCGATACGGTGACACATAGGCGCTGACCTGCTCGTTTCCAAACAGGTCGCGCAGTCGTTCACCGGTGGCCACCGCTTGGGCCAGCCCGGTGCGGGTCAGTCTCAGCGCGTGGTCGGGCTCGCGTTCGTACACGGTGTCGTCGGCGTTCCCCTCCGACTCACCGTGCCGGACGAGGACGATACGTCGCGGTCGTGCCATGCCCCGACCCTAGATCGGGCGGCGGGGGCCCGGCAGGTCGGGCCGAGTCCATCCGGCGTATCCGGCCGGTGACATACGGCACACCGGGCCGCGCCGCTCACACCGTCCAGGACGGTTCGAGCTCCACCACGTCGCCCGCGAGGGACTCCACGTCCGCCTCGGTCTGGGTGCGCAGCAGCAGCCGTTCTATTCGATCCCGGCGGTACTTCCCGTGCTCGGCCTCCGACCGCCACATGGACATCACCAGGAACTCGTTCTCCGGGGCCTCGCCGAACAGTCCGCGCACCATCCCGGGGGACCCGGCCATCGCCGGGTTCCAGACCTTCTCCTGCATGAGCGCGTAGTGCTCGACCCGGCTCTCGCGGACCTTGGAGTGAGCCACCCGCACCACGTCGACGCCGGTGAACCGCGGTTCGAACCCGGTCTTCACATCGAAGCGGTGGTCGAAGAGCTTGACCTGCATATCGCGGTACGTCCCGGACTGCCCGGACGCCAGACGATCATGGGAGCGCGCCATGAAGGAGTCGTAGAACGCGCGGCTCTCCCAGAAGCCGAAGACATGCGCGATCTCCGGGCGTCCTCTGCTCCACCCGCCGCCCTGTCCCCGGAATCCCGGCTCACCCAGCAGCCCCGCCCACTTCCGCTGCCCCCGTTCGAACCCACGACGGTCCACGACGGTGCAGCGAATCCACTTGACCAGCACCGCGCCATCGTACGGCCCTGTGAGTGGCCCGGGTCACTCTCCGGGAGGTCCGTCTCCGCGCCGGGACTCCCGGGGCTCGGGCGGGAGCGGTACCGGAACCTCCCCTCCCGTTACTGGCGTACAGCGGCCAACTACTCGCCGTGACGCCCGTCGAGCAGATACGGTCAACGGACGGAGAAGTTCTGGCGGTTGCGGGAAAGGGACATGTGGTGAGCAGCCTGAACAAAGGCGTCAGCAAGGTCGAGGTGAGTCTGCGGTGGGATCCGAGCTCCATGGGTGCGGCTGCCCATGATCTCGACATAGTCGCGGCGACCTATCGCACGGACGCCCTTCAGGGCGATCCGGCGTACGTCGTGCACTTCGACAGCCGGTCCCCCGACGGCACGATCCTGCTGACCAGGGACAGCAAGACAGGTCAGGGCTTCGGCTCCGACGAAGTCATGACGCTGGAGTTCGAACGGCTGGCCGCGGTGTACGGGCGGGTGGTCGTGGGCGTGGTCATCCAGCAGCGCGACGGCCGGCGGACCTTCGGTGATGTGCCGAACACCCAGGTCAAGGTCGCCGAGGGTTACACCGAGCTGTCCAAGAGCGATTTCTCCGGCGTCGCCGGGTCCACCGCCGCAGTGGTCGCGGAGTTCGTCCGGGGCGAGACGGGGGCCTGGAGCCACCATGTGAGGCTGCGCGGCTTCGACACCGTCCCGGAGGAGTTCGTCGCGCTGATGGGGGGCGGCTGAGCGACCGGCTCCGGGCGGCGGCCCCGCCCGGTCGCAGTGAGACGCCTCCCCCGGGACGCGGCGGGTACGGCGAAGGGCGCCGACCGTCGGTCGGCGCCCTCCGGGCCCACAGTGTTCGCGCCGCCGCGGCCGGCGGCCTCGGTCAGCTGCAGCCGCTGGTGGAGCCGCAGCCCTCACAGATGTAGCAGGAGCCCGCACGCTGCATCTTCGTACCGCAGGAGAAGCACAGCGGCGCGTCCGCGCTGATGCCGAGCTGCATCTCGACCAGCTCCGCCGAGGTGTGCGCCTGGGCGGGGGCCGGGACGGAGGCCATCGGCGTGACGACCGTCGGCTCCGGCTGGAGCGGAGCGGACTGGGCGAGTCCCTCGACGTCCATCTCATCGTCGATGGACTGCTCGTACGAGCCCGTGTCGAGGTGGCGCTGACGCTCCTCGGCCGAGTGGATGCCGAGGGCCGAGCGGGTCTCGAACGGCAGGAAGTCCAGCGCCAGGCGGCGGAAGATGTAGTCGACGATCGACTGCGCCATCCGCACATCCGGGTCGTCCGTCATTCCGGCCGGCTCGAAGCGCATGTTGGTGAACTTGGAGACGTAGGTCTCCAGCGGGACGCCGTACTGCAGGCCGACCGAGACGGCGATCGAGAAGGCGTCCATCATGCCCGCGAGGGTCGAGCCCTGCTTGGACATCTTCAGGAAGACCTCGCCGAGACCGTCGTCCGGGTAGGAATTGGCGGTCATGTAGCCCTCGGCGCCGCCGACCGTGAAGGACGTGGTGATCCCGGGGCGACCCTTGGGGAGACGCTTGCGGACGGGGCGGTACTCGACCACCTTCTCCACCGCGGTGCGGATGGTGTCCTCGGCCTTCTCGGTGATCTCGGTCTTCTCCTTCTCCTTGGTCTTCGCGGAGAGGGGCTGGCCGACCTTGCAGTTGTCGCGGTAGATCGCGAGCGCCTTGACGCCCATCTTCCACGCCTTGAAGTAGATCTCCTCGACCTCTTCGACCGTCGCCGTCTCCGGCATGTTGACGGTCTTGGAGAGCGCGCCGGAGATCCACGGCTGGATCGCCGCCATCATGCGGACGTGGCCCATCGCGGAGATGGAGCGCTCGCCCATGGCGCAGTCGAAGACCTCGTAGTGCTCGGTCTTCAGCGCGGGGGCGCCGATCACATTGCCGTTCTCGGCGATGTGGGCGACGATCGCCTCGATCTGCTCCGGCTGGTAGCCGAGGCGGCGCAGCGCCTGCGGCACGGTGCCGTTGACGATCTGCATCGAGCCGCCGCCGACGAGCTTCTTGAACTTGACCAGGGCGAGGTCGGGCTCGAGGCCGGTGGTGTCGCAGGACATCGCGAGACCGATGGTGCCGGTGGGGGCGATCACGGACGCCTGGGCGTTGCGGAAGCCGTTCTTCTCGCCGAGGTGGATCACGTCCTGCCAGGCCTCCGTGGCGGCGGCCCAGATCGGGGTGTCCAGGTCGTCGAAGCGAACGGCCTTGGCGTTCTCGTCGGAGTGCTGCCGCATGACGCGCTTGTGGGGGGCCGCGTTGCGGGCGTAGCCGTCGTACGGGCCGACGACCGAGGCCAGCTCGGCGGAGCGGCGGTAGGACGTGCCCGTCATCAGGGAGGTGATCGCGCCGGCCAGGGCGCGGCCGCCGTCGCTGTCGTACGCGTGGCCCGTGGCCATCAGCAGGGCGCCGAGGTTGGCGTAGCCGATGCCCAGCTGGCGGAAGGCGCGGGTGTTCTCGCCGATCTTCTCGGTCGGGAAGTCGGCGAAGCAGATGGAGATGTCCATCGCCGTGATGACCAGCTCGACGACCTTGGCGAAGCGCTCGGACTCGAAGGACTGGTTGCCCTCGCCGTCGTCCTTGAGGAACTTCATCAGGTTGAGCGAGGCGAGGTTGCAGGACGTGTTGTCCAGGTGCATGTACTCGCTGCACGGGTTCGAGCCGTTGATCCGGCCGGACTCCGGGCAGGTGTGCCAGTGGTTGATCGTGTCGTCGTACTGGATGCCGGGGTCGGCGCAGGCCCAGGCGGCCTCGGCCATCTTGCGGAAGAGCGACTTGGCGTCGACCTCCTCGATGATCTCGCCGGTCATCCGGGCGCGCAGACCGAACTTGCCGTCGGCCTCCACGGCCTTCATGAACTCGTCGTTGACCCGGACCGAGTTGTTGGCGTTCTGGTACTGGACGGACGTGATGTCGTCGCCGCCCAGGTCCATGTCGAAGCCCGCGTCCCGCAGGGCGCGGATCTTCTCCTCCTCCTTCACCTTGGTCTCGATGAAGCCCTCGATGTCCGGGTGGTCGACATCGAGAATGACCATCTTGGCCGCGCGGCGCGTGGCACCGCCGGACTTGATGGTTCCGGCGGAGGCGTCGGCCCCGCGCATGAAGGAGACCGGTCCGGAGGCGTTGCCGCCGGAGGAGAGCAGTTCCTTGGAGGAACGGATCCGGGAGAGGTTCAGGCCGGCGCCGGAGCCGCCCTTGAAGATCATTCCCTCTTCCTTGTACCAGTCGAGGATCGACTCCATGGAGTCGTCGACGGCCAGGATGAAGCAGGCGGAGACCTGCTGGGGCTGAGGGGTGCCCACGTTGAACCAGACCGGCGAGTTGAAGCTGAAGATCTGGTGCAGGAGCGCGTACGCCAGCTCGTGCTCGAAGATCTCGGCGTCGGCGGGCGAGGCGAAGTACTTGTAGTCCTCGCCGGCCTTCCGGTACGTCTTCACGATCCGGTCGATCAGCTGCTTGAGACCGGTCTCGCGCTGGGGAGTGCCGACAGCCCCGCGGAAGTACTTGCTGGTGACGATGTTGACCGCGTTCACCGACCAGAAGTCGGGGAACTCGACGCCACGCTGCTCGAAGTTGATCGAGCCGTCGCGCCAATTGGTCATGACGACGTCACGGCGCTCCCAGACCACCTCGTCGTACGGATGCACGCCGGGGGTGGTGTGGATGCGCTCGATGCGCAGCCCCTTGCTGGCCTTGGTCCCCTTGGCGCGGGACCCTCGTGCCGGGCCGCTCGTCGTCTCGGTCATGCCGCCTCCCATATACGGGCAAAAACATCGTGAAGTGCCCAGATCTTCCCGGAGCACAGTTCTTGGTGTGGTGTCGTGGACGCCCTCGGCGCCCACGACGAAATCGCGCCGCCGCCCTGCTGCGACCGGTGACCGGTCGCGCGGGCTTTCTCCGAGCCGATCCGCTCGGCGCCGCTCAGCCGGCGGCGGTGGCGGGAACGGGGACCCCAGGGGTCGCACCGGTCCCGTTCTGCTCTGCGGGCGGCCGTTGCTCACGGAGTTCCGTGATGGCCGCCTCGAAGTCCTCGAGCGAGTCGAACGCCCGATAGACGGACGCGAAACGCAGGTAGGCGACGAGGTCGAGTTCCTGCAGGGGGCCGAGTATGGCCAGACCCACATCGTGAGTGGTCAGCTCGGCACTGCCGGTGGCACGCACCGCTTCCTCGACGCGCTGGCCGAGCTGGGCGAGAGCGTCCTCGGTGACCGGCCGGCCCTGGCACGCCTTGCGCACCCCGGAAATGACCTTGGTACGGCTGAAGGGCTCCGTCACCCCGCTGCGCTTGATCACCATCAGCGAGGCGGATTCGACCGTCGTGAACCGGCGAGAACAGTCGGGGCACTGCCGACGGCGTCGGATGGACGTTCCGTCGTCGGTGGTGCGGCTGTCGACGACCCGGCTGTCGGGGTGCCTGCAGAAGGGGCAGTGCATGGATCCCAACCCTCCTTCTTGGCACGACTGAATCGCTTCGACGGCCTGTCGAAGCCCTTCGAAGCAGCCTCCAGCATAGGCGATGGCCATGACCTCGAGAGACCAGGGACCACAACTTCTGGGCGGCAGGCACAATCCAACCACTACATCTGGGGTTTGGTCGCGTTTCAGCCCCCAGCGCGTGTCGCGTGACGAGCGGTGATCGCGGAGGGCGTACGCGCCGTGACGCCCCGGCGTCGCGCACGGCGCGGGCGGACGCCGGAGCGGCGTCGGCCGGGGTGCGCGGAGGCGAGGAGGGAAGCGCGGAAAGGCGACCCGGAAGGACCGGTGACGAGCCTACGGGAAGGAGCCCGCGTCTCCCATTCCGGGTCCGGCCGACGGCATTCCCGTCCCCCGAATGGGAGACTGACCCCACCCCGGCGCACCCGAATCGCCGGGGAAGGCTACCGTAATGAGCGGAATCGCCTGACGGTCGGCGGGCGGTGTTATCCAGGCCGTTTCGACCGGTGATTGCCCGGCCCTTTGCCCACTGATGCCGGGCACTCGCACATACACCCCACCACCTGTACGCGTAAAGCAATCCGCAATATTTCACTCGAACGTGTGTTTGGCGCAACCTTTCGAAACCAACTACCGTTGTCCAGCTAGGGAGACCATTCGAGAGGGGCCGACGTGACCACCACCGCTGACAGTGCCGCCATCACTGCCCAGGACCGCTCCCAGAACCGATTCGAGCCGATGCATGCCATGACAGACGCAGCCACGAGCCCCGAAGGGGCGGACCCTTCCCGGGCCGCGCGTTCCCTGCCCGGACGACCTCCAGGAATCAGGGCGGACAGCTCCGGACTCACCGATCGGCAGCGGCGCGTCATCGAGGTGATCCGTGACTCCGTGCAGCGCCGGGGATACCCACCGTCGATGCGGGAGATCGGCCAGGCCGTAGGACTCTCCAGCACCTCGTCCGTCGCCCATCAGCTGATGGCGCTCGAGCGCAAGGGCTTCCTGCGCCGGGACCCGCACCGCCCCCGGGCGTACGAAGTACGCGGCTCCGACCAGCCCAGCACCCAGCCCACCGACACCACCGGCAAGCCCGCCGCCTCCTATGTGCCGCTGGTCGGCCGGATCGCGGCCGGCGGACCCATCCTCGCCGAGGAGTCGGTCGAAGACGTCTTCCCCCTCCCCCGCCAGCTGGTCGGCGACGGCGAGCTGTTCGTACTCAAGGTCGTCGGCGATTCGATGATCGAAGCGGCCATCTGCGACGGCGACTGGGTCACCGTCCGCCGCCAGCCCGTCGCGGAGAACGGCGACATCGTCGCCGCCATGCTGGACGGAGAAGCCACGGTCAAACGCTTCAAGCGGGAGAACGGGCACGTCTGGCTGCTCCCCCACAATGCCGCCTACCAGCCGATCCCCGGAGACGAAGCCACCATCCTCGGGAAAGTGGTGGCCGTGCTGCGGCGGGTGTGAGACGCCCGTCGGCCCAGACCGGGGCCCCGGGACCCACTGCGCCGGTCCCGGGGCCCTGCCGTGTCCCACGACAGGGCCCAGCCCCTGAAGGCCCCTCCTACGCGCCGCCGGCCTTCGCGGCGGCATCGATCGCCGCCAGTGAACGACGCGCCTGATTCCGATCCGTCGTGTACCAGAAGTCCGGCAGCGAAGCCCGGAGAAAACTGCCGTACCGCGCGTTCGCCAGCCGGGGATCCAGCACCGCGACGACACCGCGATCGTCCGTGGCACGCACCAGACGGCCCGCGCCCTGCGCCATCAACAGCGCGGCATGCGTCGCGGCGACCGCCATGAATCCATTGCCGCCCGCCTCCTCCACCGCCTTCTGCCGGGCGCTCATCAGCGGATCGTCCGGCCGGGGGAACGGAATGCGGTCCATCACCACCAGCTGACAGCTGGGGCCCGGGACATCCACCCCCTGCCACAGCGAGAGGGTGCCGAACAGACAGGTCTCGGGGTCGGCCGCGAAGCTCTTGATCAGCTCGCCGAGCGTCTCCTCGCCCTGGAGAAGAATCTTGTTCACCAGACGGCCGCGCAGCTCCTCGGCCGCCGCCTGGGCCGCCCTCATCGAGGAGAACAGACCGAGCGTACGACCGCCGGCCGCCTCCACCAGCTCCGCCAGCTCATCCATCATGTCGCCGCGGGAACCCTCCCGGCCCGGCGTCGCCAAATGGCGGGCGACATAGAGAATGCCCTGCTTGGGATAGTCGAAGGGCGAGCCGACGTCGAGACCACGCCACTGCGGCGCGTCATCGCCCCCGGTCCCCTCCGGGGAGAGGCCCAGCGACGCGCCGACCCCGTTGAAATCGCCGCCGAGCTTCAGCGTGGCGGAGGTCAGCACCACCGAGCGGTCGGCGAACAGCTTCTCCCTCAGCAGCCCGGACACATTCATCGGCGCGACGCGCAGCGAAGCCCCGAAGCGGTCGTGGCGCTCGTACCAGACGACGTCGTACTCCGAGCCCTGGGTGATGCGCTCCGCGACGTCGTGGATGCTCTCCACGGACGCCAGGGCCTGCTTGCGCACGGCGTCCTCGTCCTGGACGGCCTTGTCCCGGGTGGACCCGAGGCCGGAGATCACCGTGCGAGCCGCGTCACGCAGTGCCAGCAGGGCATAGCCGAGATCCTCCGGGATCTCCTCCAGCCTGCCGGGGAGGGCCAGCTCCATCACTCGCTCGAAGGTCTCGGCCGCGGTCTGCAAGGAGTCCGCCGACTTCTCGTTGACCAGCTTGGCCGCACGGCGCACGGCCCGGTTGACCTGGCCGGGAGTCAGCTCGCCCGTGGCCGCGCCGGTGACCCGGGAGACCAGCTCATGGGCCTCGTCGATGACCAGGACCTCGTGCGGGGGCAGGACCGGAGCGCCCTCGATCGCGTCGATGGCGAGCAGGGCGTGATTGGTGACGACCACATCCGAGAGCTTGGCCCGCTCCCTGGCCATCTCCGCGAAGCACTCCGCGCCGTACGCGCACTTGCTGGCGCCCAGGCACTCGCGCGAGGAGACCGAGACCTGGGCCCAGGCTCGGTCGGAGACGCCCGGGGTCAGCGCGTCCCGGTCGCCGGTCTCCGTCTCGTCGGCCCAGTCCCTCATCCGCAGCAGGTCCTGGCCGAGCTTGCTGCTCGGCGCGGCGGCCTCGAACGGGTCGAAGAGTCCCTCCTCCTCTTCCTGCGGCACTCCTTCGTGCAGCCGGTGGAGGCAGAGATAGTTGGACCGTCCCTTGAGCATGGCGAACTCCGGACGGCGGCGCAGCAGCGGATGCAGCGCGTCGACCGTGCGGGGCAGATCGCGTTCGACCAGCTGGCGCTGGAGGGCGAGGGTCGCCGTGGCGATGACGACCCGCTCTCCGTGAGCCACCGACGGGACCAGATAGCCGAGCGACTTTCCGGTGCCGGTGCCGGCCTGGACGAGGAGGTGCGAACCGTCGTCGACTGCCTCGGCGACGGCTTCGGCCATGGCAATCTGACCAGGCCTTTCCATGCCGCCGACGGCGGTGACGGCGGCATGGAGGAGTTCGGGGAGGGATGGCTTCGTCATAGGCGGACCACCCTACGGCTCGCCACTGACATCCCGATCCGATCTCGCCAGAATGCTGCCGGGCCGTGACCGCGGAGCGCTCGGGATCCGTTGTCTTTCACCGGATCGAGCGAGTTTCGCGCGAGGGGCCGACGGCGCGGAACCAATCGGGGGCGGCGTCCGTATGCAGGGTGTCGGCGCGAAGCAGGGGGCCGGCGCATTCACAGCACGCGCCGCAGGGCGCGGTCCCGGACCATCAGAGCCGCGCGTTTCCCGGGCAGGTCGGCCTCGGAGTAGAAGCGGAATCCGCCGCTGAGGAAGGCGGCGACGGAGGGGGTGTTGCGCAGATCGGGTTCCGCGATGACACGTGAACATCGCGGACGGTTGTCGAGCACGAGATCGGCGACGGCTCGGAGCAGGCTGGAGCCGAGGCCCCGGCCCCGGTCGGCGACGGTGCCGATCAGGACGTGGACGCCGGTGTCGTGGGGGCGAGCGGGGTAGTGGCGTGCCAGGGGATCGAGATCGGCGCGGTAGATCTCGAAGTAGCTCATGGGGACGGAGTCGATCACACCGAGGCAGGGGACGCTGCGTCCGTCGCCCTCGATCTGGGCGCGCAGATGGTCGGCGGTGACCGATTCGGGTCCCGCCAGCTCCCAGAACGGGGCCACGGCGGGGTCGTTCATCCAGTGGCTGATCAGAGCGAGATCACGGTCGAGGTCGGCGGGGACGAGCTGGAAGACGCCTTCCGGCGTGGTGGTCGGTCCCCATGAGGCGAGATGGTCCAGGAGAAGGCCGGCGCCGGACCCGTCCGGGTCCTGGAGCTGATCGGCCCTGCGGAACAGCGAGAGGAGTTCGTCCGGAATGCGTAGCTCCAAGGTGTCCTCGGCGCCCTCGCCCGGGGGCTCCCCGGCGCCCCCGTCGAGCCCGGGGACGGGACCGGCGCCGGTTCTCGCATCGGTGGGAGACACGGTATGGCGCTCCTCTCACAGGTCGGTACTGCTCGTACGGGTGGTGTCGCGGCCGGCGGCGGTGCGCGCGCACGGCACGGAAACGGAAGGCGGATCAGCGATGGAGGGGGTTGGTGAGGGTGACATAGACGGACTGGGCGGCGACCGGGCCGACGAGCTCGTCGAGGCCGTGCACCCGGGTCAGCAGATTGGCCTTGGTACGGAGGGTGGGGGCCTCCAGGAGCAGGGTCGGCAGCGGTGAGCCGAGACCGGTGGCCGAGGCGAGGAAGCGCCGGAAGGCGGCGATGAGGACGCCCTCGTCCGCCAGGCCCTGCGAGCCGAGGGCTCCGATCAGCCCGAGGACGTTGTTGATGCCGAGGTAGTAGGCGAAGCGCTCGTCGGCGACGGAGTCGTCGACGAAGGTGTCGCTGAGGGAGCCGATGCCGGGAAGGCGGTGGTCGAGTTCGGCGCGGCGGGATTCACGGAAGTAGTAGCCCTGGTTGTCGCGGTAGCGGCCGCCGACGGGCCAGCCGTCGGGGTCGAGCAGGACCAGGGTGTTCTGCTGGTGGGCTTCGAGGGCGATGCCGGCCGCGCCGTCCAGCCAGAGCACGGGGCGGATCACCTGGTCGAGATAGCGCAGAAACCACTCGGTGGCCACGGTGGCACCACCGCGACCGGTGTTCCTGGCCAGCCGGGCGACGACGGCGGCCAGCCGTGAGCCCGTCCCGGGGCGGCCGGGCCAGGGGCGGAGCGCGGTGAGGCCCGCGACGCAGACGGGGTCGTCGCCGGGTCCGAAGGGCTGCTGACGCAGAAGGACGTCGAACCCGGGCACGGGACCGCCGTGGAGGGCGTCGGCCCCGGCGGTGTCGACGGCGAGCCAGGCGGGATCGCGCACGATGTCGAAGCCCGGGTGGGCGGCCCGCCACCGGGCGGCGAGGCCGGTGCGCAGCAGTCGGTGCACTTCGACGCCCCGGTGGAGTTCCTTGCGGAGGTTCTCCCGGCGGGAGTTGGTGATGCGCAGGCCCAGGGAGAGTTTCAGCATGGCCGGAGCACCCGGACGGTGCACGGTTCGCAGCGAGGAGGTGGGGTGCCAGAGATCGCCGTACGGGCCGAGGTCGTGCAGCAGACCGGCGTCGAGGAGCTGGGCGACGGCGGGGCGCTCGGCGAGGTCGCGGGCCTGCCAGGGGTGCAGGGGGAGGGCGACGCTGTGATCGGGGAGCGTGAGGCCGGGGCAGAGCCGGGCGGTGAGCCGCTCGGCGGGGAGGAGGCGGCCCCGTTCGGTCCAGGCGGAGTCGCCTGCGAGGACGGAACGGTCGACGGCCATCCAGTGCAGGGGGAAGGAGCCGTACAGCTCGGGTGAGTACCGCCGGTTCTCGGCGTCGGAGAGTCCTTCACGGCTCTTGGGGGTGGGGTGCAGGGGGTGTCCGAGCACCAGGGACTGCTCGGCGGTGAGAAAGGGATCCGCGCCGGGGGCCGGGGCGGGATCGGCCCTGCGTTCGGCGAGGAAGACGGCGGTACGGCGTACGGAGTCGGCGACCCGGTGCACCAGGTCGCCGGCTCCGGCGGAGCCGGCCTGCCGGTCGACCGCGCGGGGACGGGCTTCGTGCTCGGCTCCGGCTTCCACATCGGCTTCGGCACCGGGTCCGGCTTCGGCTTCGGTGGGGCCGACCGCCCGTTCGAGGAGGGCCGCGACCGTGACGGCGTCGGGGGCGGGTGCGTCTCCCGGCGCTCCCTCCAGGGCGGGTGCGGCGAAGCGGTGCGTTCCGCTCGGTGACCAGTAGCGGACGGGGACGAGGAGCGCCGCGCCGGCGGCGGGGAGGGGGATGCGCACGGTGGATCCGTCGGGCTCGCCGATGTCGTGCTCCCGTACCCAGCAGCGCAGCAGGTTCTCGACGGCCGCCGCGTCGGCGGCCCGGCCGGGGTCCGGGTCGTCGAGCGGGTCGGGGCCCCCGGCGACGCCGTCGGCCGACGCGGTGGTCGCCGCGAGGGCCGGCGCGGGGTCCCGTGCCTCGGGGACGCCGTCTCGCGCTTCAAGGACGGTGGTCCTCGGCCCGGGGACGCGGTCGCGGGCCTCGGGGACGGCGTTCGGCTGCTCGGGGGCGGTGGTCCTCGGCTCAGGAAGGGGGTTTCGCGCTTCGGAAGCGGGGGCCGGGATGGGATTCACTCAGGGGTTCCTCGGGTGGGGTCCGGGCGGTGGCGGGGCCGACCGACGCCGTCTCCCGGGCGAGTCGACCGTTCGGCGGCGGGGCCCCTCCCGTGTCCCCCTGTGTACCAACGACTTGGCGGGCCCCCGATCACGGCCAGTCCGAAGATCCTTGCCCCGGCGGAACCGGGAACCCGCCGCGCACCGTCCCCATCGGCGCCGGCGTCGCCGCCGTGGGGGACCTTGTCGCCGGGCGGAAGCCGCCTTGTAGGGTTCCCGGCGGTTCGGGAGACTCCCGGACCGGCGCGGCCGGGGCGACGATTCCCGGGCGGCGCGGCCCAGTTCCACGGTTCGACCGGCACGGAATCACCGAAGTCCCAGGGGGATCACGACATGCGACCCATTCGTCCGACGATGGCAGCGGCCTCGATCGCCGCCGTGCTCGCGCTGGCGGCCACCGCCTGCGGTCCGAGCGAGGAGAACGCGGGCGACAGTCCGAGCGCCTCCGCCGCCCAGGAAGCGAAGGACAGGCTCACCATCCCGGACGAGCTGAAGGACAGGCTCAAGGAACACGGGATAGACGTCGACAAATGGCGGAACGGCGAGTGGCGGAACTGGGACAAGGACGCCTGGCTCCGCGAGGCCCAGGACTTCGTCAATCCCATCATCGAGGACCTCTGGGACCCGGACCGGATGCGTGAGGCCGAGACGCCTCCGGAGCGTCCGGTGGACGAGGACATCTCGGGCGACGACGGTGTCACCGACCCGACGCCCGCGCCGGTCGAGGCACAGACGGTGCGCGCTCCCTACCGGACCAGCGCGCCGGAGGCGGGCAAGGTCTTCTTCGACGGGCCCGAGGGCTCGATGGTCTGCTCGGCGACCGTGGTGAAGGACCCCGCGAACCCGGGCAAGTCCAATCTGGTCTGGACGGCTGGCCACTGCGTCCACGCGGGGAAGAAGGGCGGCTGGTACCGGAACATCGCCTTCGTTCCCTCGTACAACGACAGTGCGCGGTCCACGGCCGATCTCCAGAACGCGCCCAAGGCGGAGGTCGCTCCGCACGGGGTGTGGTGGGGCGACTGGGTGAAGACCTCGGAGCAGTGGATCGGCGAAGGCGGCAAGACCGGCGGTCAGGGCGCTCCCTACGACTTCGCGGTCATCCACGTCACTCCCGAGAAGGGCGGCACGGGCAAGTCGCTGGAGGAGACGGTGGGGTCGGCGCTCCCGGTGGAGTTCGACGCCCCCTCGGTGTCGGAGATGGCCCGTGTGACGGCGACCGGCTACCCGGCCGCAGCGCCTTTCGACGGCGAGCGGATGTTCCAGTGCCCGGACCGGCCGGGGCGGCTCTCGGTGAAGACCGACGAGCCGACGATGTACCGCATCGGCTGCACCATGACCGGCGGTTCCTCCGGCGGCGGCTGGGTCGCCGAGGGCCGGGACGGGAAGCCGGCCCTGATCTCCAACACCTCGATCGGGCCCGTGTCGGCCGGCTGGCTGGCCGGCCCCCGGCTCGGCGGCGAGGCGAAGGCCGTCTTCGAGTCGGTCAGCGAGAAGTACGCCGGCAGGTAATCGGCAGCCGGAGACCTTCCCGGACGGTGCGGTGCGGCTCGACGGGCCGTACCGCACCGTGCTGGACCCGCCGGATGCCCAGCGCGTCCAGCACATACGCGAGCGGCGCCCGCCCCCCCGATCAGAGGGGCGGGCGCCGCTGACGTACGTGCGGTGTCCCTGCCCCGGGACGCCGCTGTCCTGGCGTAGTACCGCGGACCGACCGGGTCAGTGCGGAACGGGCGCGTACGGCGCGAGCGCCGCCGCCAGCTCCTCGTGGACCCGCGCCTTGAGCAGGGTGCCGTCCGTGGTGTGCTCCTCGGAGAGCACCTCACCGTCGGCGTGCACCCGGGAGACCAGTCCGCCCTGGGTGTACGGCACAAGGGCCTCGATCTCGACCTCGGGGCGGGGCAGTTCGGCGTCGATGAGCGCGAGCAGCCGCTCGATGCCCTCGCCGGTCCGCGCCGACACCGCGATCGCGTGCCGCTCGATGCGCAGCAGACGCTGGAGCACGAGCGGATCGGCCGCGTCCGCCTTGTTGATCACCACGATCTCGGGCACGTCGACCGCGCCCACGTCGCGGATCACCTCGCGCACGGCGGCCAGCTGCTCCTCCGGGGCGGGGTGTGCTCCGTCGACCACATGGAGGATCAGATCGGAGTCACCGACCTCCTCCATCGTGGAGCGGAACGCCTCGACCAGATGGTGCGGCAGATGGCGGACAAAGCCGACGGTGTCGGCCAGGGTGTAGAGCCGTCCGCTCGGTGTCTCGGCCCGCCGGACGGTCGGGTCCAGGGTGGCGAACAGCGCGTTCTCCACCAGGACGCCGGCTCCGGTGAGGCGGTTGAGCAGCGAGGACTTGCCGGCGTTGGTGTAACCGGCGATCGCGACCGAGGGCACCCTGTGACGTCGGCGCTCCTGGCGCTTGATCTCGCGGCCGGTCTTCATCTCCGCGATCTCCCGGCGCATCTTCGCCATCTTCTCGCGGATCCGTCGCCGGTCCGTCTCGATCTTGGTCTCACCGGGGCCTCGGGTGGCCATGCCGCCACCGCCGCCACCGCCCATCTGACGGGAGAGCGACTGGCCCCAGCCGCGCAGCCTGGGCAGCATGTACTGCATCTGCGCCAGCGCGACCTGGGCCTTGCCCTCCCGGGACTTGGCGTGCTGGGCGAAGATGTCGAGGATGAGGGCGGTCCTGTCGACCACCTTGACCTTGACGACGTCTTCGAGGTGGATCAGCTGGCCGGGGCTCAGCTCACCGTCGCACACCACCGTGTCGGCGCCGGTCTCGAGCACGATGTCGCGGAGTTCCTGCGCCTTGCCCGAGCCGATGTAGGTGGCCGGATCGGGCTTGTCACGGCGCTGGATCACACCGTCGAGCACTTGGGCGCCCGCCGTCTCGGCCAGGGCCGCCAGCTCGGCGAGGGAGTTCTCCGAGTCCTGCACCGTCCCCGAGGTCCATACGCCGACCAGCACGACACGCTCCAGGCGCAGCTGCCGGTACTCGACCTCGGTGACGTCCTCGAGCTCGGTGGAGAGGCCGGCCACTCGCCGCAGCGCGGCTCGCTCGGCGCGTTCCAGCTGGTCGCCGTCCCGCTCTCCGTCGATCTCGTGGCTCCAGGCGACGTCCTCTTCCATCAGGGCATCGGCCCGAAGGCTCTCGGCTCGCGACTCCGCGGAACCCTGCGCACGCTGCTCGTCGAAGCTCTGCTCGTCCTGGGAAGGGGATGAAGAGGAGGTCATTGGATCCTTACGTCGATGGGTCATTCCAGGTCGCGCCGGACGGGAATCCGGGGCGACCCACACTAGTCACAACGCGTGACGAGTCCGGATGATTCCCGTGCGGGTCGCGGTACGGGATCCGGCTCCGGCGGCGTCGCCGACGTGTTCGATGGTCCCACGGTGCCCTCGCAGCCGTCACCCCGGTTTTCCCTCCCCTCCGCGAAGCCCACGCCGGCCCGCACCACCGGCCCGCGCCGCACGCACCGCCTCCCGCCCGGACACGGCACCGGAGGACCCCGGGCGGACCGGGCGGACCCGAGCCCGCCCCGCACTCCGGCCTCAGCCCCCGGCCGGCGCGCCCGCCCGCTTGGCCGGTGCCGCGCTGGTCCACTGCGGGTGCCCGGGCATCGGCGGGGTGCGCTCCCCGTACAGCCACGCCTGGAAGAACGCGGTGAGATCGCGCCCGCCGATCTCGGCGGCGAGCCGGGTGAAGTCGGCGGTGCTCGCCGTGCCGTCGCGGTGGTCGCGCACCCAGGCCCGCTCCAGCCGGTCGAAGGCGTCCTTCCCGATCGTCTGCCGCAGGGCGTACAGGACCAGCGCGCTGCCGTCGTACACCACCGGCCGGAAGAGGCTGATCTTCTTCCCGGGGGCCGGGGGCTTGGGTGCGGCGGGCGGACCGCCGTCGGCCCGCCACTGGTCGGAGCGGCGGTACGCCTCGCGCAGCCGGGTCTCCATGAGGCGCCCGGACTTCTCCTCGGCGTAGAGGGCCTCGTACCAGGTGGCGTGTCCCTCGTTCAGCCAGAGGTCGGACCAGTTGCGGGGGGAGACGCTGTCGCCGAACCACTGGTGGGAGAGTTCGTGGACCATGATCGAGTCGACGTACCACTCGGGGAAGGCGCTGTTGGTGAAGAGCCGGCGCTCGAACAGCGAGAGGGTCTGGGTCTCCAGCTCGTAGCCGGTGTCGGCGTCCGCGATCAGCACCCCGTAGTTCTCGAAGGGGTAGGGGCCGACCTTGCCCTCCATCCATCTGAGCTGCTCAGGGGTCTTCTTCAGCCAGGGCTCCAACCGGGTGAGGTCCTTCGAGGGCACCACGTCGCGCACGGGCAGTCCGCCGGGGCCCTCGCGGGTGGGGACGGCCGACTCGCCGATCGAGACCTGGGCCAGTTCGGTGGCCATGGGGTGGCGGGTCCGGTAGGACCAGGTGGTCGTGGCGCCGTTCTCCCGCCGGTCCGTCCGCACGCCGTTGGCCACCGCCGTCAGCTCGCTGGGCGCGGTGACGCGGAAGGTGAAGTACGCCTTGTCGGCGGGGTGGTCGTTGGAGGGGAAGACCCGGTGGGCGGCGTCGGCCTGATTGGCCATGGCGAGCCCGTCGCCGGTGATCACCCAGCCGCCCGCCTCTCCCCGCGGATCGCTGGTGTGCTCGACGGTGATCCGCACCCGGGAGCCCGCCTCGACCGGTACGAAGGGCTGGACGACGAGGTCCTCCTCCGCCGTGGCGAAGTCGGCGGGGAGGCCGTTGACCTTGACCGCGCCGACCGTGCCGTGGGTGAAGTCGAGGTTGATGCGCTCCAGCCGTTCGGTGGCCCGGGCCTCGATTCTGGTGACGGCGTCCAGCGGGGCGGTGTTGCTGCCGCCGTAGTCGAAGGAGATGTCGTACTCCACGACGTCGTAACCCGGGTTGCCGAGGGTCGGGAACAGCGGGTCGCCGATGCCGAGCGGGGCGGGGTCCGGCGGGGGCAGCGCGGCTGCGAGGAGGGCGGTGCACGCGACGGCCGGCAGTGCGGCTCGCAGCCGGCGCCGGGCCGCGGCGGTCGGGAAGCGCCGTGGGGCGGTGGGCAGGGATTCGGGCAGCATGGACTACGGCTACCAGGGCGGACGGCTCCCTTTGTGGCGGCGCGCTTCACACCACCCGAACGGGGTCAGCCGGTTGCCGCCCGGCGCTGGTTTCGGCTCACGTCGTACACGCCCGGCACATCGCGCATGGCGCGCATCAGGGCGGGCAGTTTGGCGGCGTCGGGCAGCTGGAGGGTGTAGGTGTGCCGTACGCGCTGTTCGCTGGGGGGTTCGACGGTCGCGGACACGATGGCGGCGCCCTCGGTGGCGATGGCCTCGGTGAGGTCGGCGAGCAGATGGGGGCGGCCGAAGGACTCGGCGACCAGGGTGACGCGGCAGCCGGCGGTGTCGTCCCAGTGGACCGGGATCGGCTCGCGGGCCAGGGACTTCATCCGGGACACGGCCGGGCACTGCTCGCGGTGGACGGTGACCACGCCGCCGCGTACCGCGAATCCGGTGACCGCGTCCGGCGGTACGGGGGTGCAGCAGCCGGCGAGTCGTACGGTGGCGTCCGGGAGATCGGCGACGGCTCCGGCCGCGGTCGCGGGGCTCTCGGCGTCCTGGGCGACGGGCGCGGGTCCGCGCGGCATCGCGGCGGGGGCCGCCGCGCCTTCGGGATGGGCCTCCAACCACGCGGTGATGGCGATCCGGGCCCCGGGGGTGCGGGCGTGGTCCAGCCAGTCGGGCGAGGGCCCGGAGACGGCGTCCTGGACGTCCTGGGCCGCGGGGGCGCCCTGGGCCCGGCCGGTGTCCCGGAAGGTGTCCCGATCAGCGTCCCGTCGGGCGTCCCGGCGGGCTTCGGGATTGTCGTGGGCGAGGAGGAGCTGCACGGTGTCGCCGTCGACGAGCACGGTGCTCAGCGTCGCCAGCCGTCCGTTGACACGCGCACCGATGCAGGCGTGGGCCCGCTCGCCGTACTGGGCGTAGGCCGCGTCGACACAGCTCGCCCCGGCGGGAAGGCCGAGGGTGCCGCCGTCGGCGCGGAAGACGGTGATCTCCCGGTCCTGCGCCAGGTCGGCGCGGAGCGAGGTCCAGAAGGCGTCGGAGTCCGGTGTCGACTCCTGCCACTCCAGCAGCCGGGAGAGCCAGCCGGGCCTGGTCGGGTCGGCCCGCTCGCCGTCGGCGGGCTCCACGCTCTCGACGGGGGTGTACGGGTTCCCCAGCGCGATCACTCCCGCCTCGGCGACCTTGTGCATCTGGTGGGTGCGGATGAGGACTTCGGCGACCGCTCCGCCGGGTCCGGCGACGGCGGTGTGCAGCGATTGGTAGAGGTTGAACTTGGGGGCGGCGATGAAGTCCTTGAACTCGGAGATCACCGGGGTGAAGCAGGTGTGGAGTTCGCCGAGGACCCCGTAGCAGTCGGCGTCCTCGCCGACGAGGACCAGCAGCCGGCCGAAGTCGGTGCCGCGCAGCTCGCCGCGTTTGAGGCTGATCCGGTGGACGGACACGAAGTGCCGCGGCCGGATGAGGACTTCGGCGGCGATCCCGGCCTCGCGGAGAACGGTGCGGAATCCCTCGGCCATGGTGTCGAGGGCGGCTCCGGCGGAGGCGTTCTCCGCGATCAGCACACGGGTCCGCTCGTACTCCTCGGGACGGAGGATCGCGAAGACGAGGTCCTCCAGCTCGGTCTTGAGCGCCTGTACGCCGAGGCGTTCGGCGAGCGGGATGAGGACGTCGCTGGTGACGCGGGCGATCCGGGCCTGCTTCTCGGGGCGCATCACTCCGAGGGTGCGCATGTTGTGCAGCCGGTCGGCGAGTTTGATCGACATCACGCGGACGTCGTTCCCGGTGGCGACGAGCATCTTGCGGAAGGTCTCGGGCTCGGCGGCGGCCCCGTAGTCGACCTTCTCCAGCTTGGTGACCCCGTCGACCAGGTAGGCGACCTCGTCGCCGAACTGCGCGGTCACCTGATTGAGGGTCACCTCGGTGTCCTCGACGGTGTCGTGGAGGAGCGAGGCCGTCAGGGTGGTGGTCTCCGCGCCGAGTTCGGCGAGGATCAGGGTGACGGCGAGGGGGTGGGTGATGTACGGCTCGCCGCTCTTGCGGAACTGCCCCCGGTGCGACGACTCGGCCAGTACGTAAGCCTGATGGAGGGTCGCGAGGTCGGCGTCGGGATGGTGCGCCCGGTGCGCGTCGGCGACATGGCCGATGGCGTCGGGGAGCCGGTCCCGGGCGGCCGGTCCGAGGAGGGCCGCACGGCCCAGCCTGCGAAGGTCGATCCTGGGACGGCCGCGCCTGCGGCTGTGGGCGCCAGGGTTGGCGGCCTCTGCACTCATGGGGGGCACCTCCGGGCGGCGTTCGACCGGCGGCGGGAAGAGCAGGTGTGCCCTCCGGGCCGGTGCTTGATGCTACCGAGCCCACCACGTGGAGCAGTCCAGCTCTCGCCGAGCGTGAAACGGATCACCCATTCGAGCGAAGCTCTATGCGGGTGCGATTGAGCCGATCCGGCGTCGGCCGCGGCCCTCGGGCCGACCGGGAGGCGGGTGCGGTGGGTCGGGTACGGGGGAGGGCGCCGATCGGGTCGGCGCTCACGGCGCGCCCGGGGGAGGGCGGTGTTCGAGCCCGGTCGGGGCGGTCCTCAAGGCGTCGGGGCGGTGTTCGAGGCCCGGGTCCTGGCGGTCGGCGACGCCTCAGCGGAGGCGGGCGACCCGCCAGACGGCGAGGGCGACCAGCAGGACGCCCACCCCGACGTAGAGCGCGAGGACGCGCCAGTCGGGGCGCTCCCCGGAGCCGCGGGCGGGGAGTCCGGGCCAGGTGTGGCCGACTCTGCGGGCGGCCATCACCCCCCAGCCGGCGGCGCAGCAGCTGATCAGCAGGCCGAGCATGGCGACGACCGCTCCGCCGGAGGTGCTGAAGGCGAGGGGGAAGCCGAACATGAGCGAGCCGAGCGCGGCGAGCATCACGATGGGGGCGAGCTGCCAGATCCGGAGTCTGCGCGCCGGGCGCAGCTCCACCTCGACCTCGCCCGCGAGCAGGTCCCGGTCGTCGGGACCGTCAGGGCTGAGGCCGGCGGGCCCGCCGCCCGCTGCGTCGCGCTGCTGCTGGTCGGTGTCGTGAGGGCCGGCCTCCATCGCCACGCGCCCTCCCCATTCGGACTCCACAGTCGATCGTTGCTCGATGATGGCACGGTCCAGCACGCCGACATGACGGGCAAGGCGTCCCGATGCCATCACGTGATCAGGCTGTAACCGCTCGTTCGATCAACGCCAGCGCCTGCCCCGGAAGTTCCCCGCGGTCGGCGACAGCCCCACTGAGCCAATGCACCCTCGGATCCCTTCTGAACCATGAATCCTGACGGCGCGCGAAGCGTTTGGTGGCCCGTACGGTCTCCTCGCGCGCTTCCCGTTCGGTGTACTCGCCCGCCAGCGCCTTGAGGATCTGCTGGTAGCCGAGGGCGCGTGACGCTGTGAGCCCCTCGCGCAACCCCTGTGCCTCCAGGGCCCGGACCTCGTCGGTGAATCCGGCCTCCCACATCCGGTCGACGCGCCGGGCGATGCGCTCGTCGAGTTCGGGGCGGGCGACGTCGACGCCGATCTGGACGGTGTCGTAGACGCTGTCGTGGCCGGGGAGATTGGCGGTGAACGGCTTGCCGGTGATCTCGATCACTTCGAGGGCGCGGACGATGCGGCGGCCGTTGCCGGGGAGGATCGCGCGGCCGGCCCCGGGGTCGGCGGCGGCGAGCCGGGCGTGCAGTTCGCCGGGGCCGAGGGCGGTCAGCTCCGCCTCCAGCCGGGCCCGGATCGCGGGGTCGGTGCCGGGGAACTCCAGAGCGTCGATCGCGCCGCGCACATAGAGCCCGGAGCCGCCCACGAGGACCGGGGTGCGGCCCTCGGCGAGCAAGCGGTCGATCTCCGCCCGGGCGAGCCGCTGGTACTCGGCGACGCTCGCGGCCTCGGTGACGTCCCAGATGTCGAGGAGACGGTGGGGGACGCCGCCGCGTTCGCCGAGCGTCAGCTTGGCGGTGCCGATGTCCATCCCCCGGTACAGCTGCATGGAGTCGGCGTTGACGACCTCGCCACCCAGTTGGTCGGCCAGGAAAACGCCCAGATCGGACTTTCCGGCCGCGGTGGGACCGACGACGGCGATGACCCGCGGTGCGGGAGCTGCACTTCTCACCGCACCAGTCTCGCAAACGCGGGGCGATGTCCCCGAACGAGCGAGGTGACGGCACGGCGGGGGGTTCGTTGCCTGTTGCGAGGTTCCGAACGCCGGTTTCCCGACCGGTCCCCCGCCGAGGCGACAGCAGGGCGCTTCCAGCGGCGCGGAACATCACTCACACGAGTACGCTATGGAGTAAATATGGGCGTGTTTGCACGGTTCCTTCGTCGGTCGAAGGGCGCCGAGGCCACCAAGGACACCTTGGACACCTCGGCCCGGGAGAAGGCCGCCGACACCCAGGCGGTGGAGCCGGAAGCCGGGAACGGAAGCGGGGACGGGGCTCCGGAGGCCACGCCCGCGAAGAGCACGGCGGACGGGGCCACCGAGGCTTCTGAGGTCACCGGGGCCACCGGGGCCGAGAAGGCGGAGGCGCCCTCGGAGGCCGCGGCCGCCGAGGGCGTGGAGATTCCCCGGCAGCAGTCGGCCGGGGAGGCCGCGGACCGTGAAGCCGGCGAGGGCGCCCGCAAGTAAGTCCCGACACGAAAGGTGCCCCATGGGCCTCATGGACCAACTGAAGGCCAAGCTCGCCCCTGCCAAGGAGAAGGTCTCGGACCTGGCACAGCAGCACGGGGACAAGATCGAGCAGGGTCTGGACAAGGCCGCGCACGCCGTCGACGCGCGGACCAAGGGCAAGTACAGCGACAAGATCGAGTCCGGCACGGGCAAGGCCAAGGAGGCGCTGGAGCGCATCGCGCACAAGGATGAGGGCGGCACTCCCCCGCCGCCTCCGGCTTCCTGACCGCGTTTCCGGCCCCTTCGGGCCGACCAGGCCGGACGGCCGCGGAGCAGCCCGCTCCGCGGCCGTCCGCCGTTGTCCCCGCCGTCGGTCGCTTTTCGCGTGCCGCCCTCGGGTGCGGTGCGGTGCGTACGACCCCATACGGTTCCGAACGGCGCGGGGGCGGCGGCGGGTGTGGGGTGTGCCGCCGCCCGGGGCCGCGCCCCTGCCGATCAGGACCAGGCGGCGACCGCGTAGCCGACGCCGTAGGGCGCGTCGTCGTAGAGCAGCCGTCCCGCGAGCCCGGCGTCCTCCGCCGCGCCGGCGAGCACCTGCCAGGACGCCCGGCCCGCCGCCTTGAGTTCGTACGCCAGAGGCGCGTCCAGGGCCGCCAGGGCGTCGGTGTCCGCCTCGGCCAGGGCTCGGACGGCGAGCGCGTCGAAGTCCTCGGCGCGTTCGTCCAGGTAGCCGGGAGCCTTCAGGCTGCGGCGGGCGCTGCCGTCGCCCATGGCGAGCACGGCCACCCGCGCGGCGCGGGCGCCGGTCTCACGCCCGGCCGCCAGGGCGAGACGGGGCTCCATGTCCTCCGCCACTCCCAGACCCTCGACGGGAGAGGCCGCCCAGTGCGCGCGGCCGAGCAGCCAGGCGCCGACGGTGAGGGAGTACGGAAGGGTCCGCTCCTGGGCGGCCCGGCCCGATCCGAGGCGTACGCCGAGGTCGACGCCGAAGCCGTCGAAGGAACCGGCCGCTCCCGCGTGGTGGACGCCCAGTCCCGCCTCGTCGGCCGGGCCGACGACGACGAGCAGGTCGGGCCGGGAGGCGGCCAGCACGCCGACGGCGTCGGCGCAGGCGGCCCGTGCCGCGTCCAGCTCGGGTGCCGCGCCCGCGGCGACCTCGGGCACGAGCAGCGGCGGACAGGGGCACACGGCGGCGGCGACAAGCATGATCGGCAGCCTAGTGCGTGACGGCGCGGCCGGACGGGCGGAGCCCCTCCTCGCGCACCGGGGCGGGTGGAGCGGGCCCTCGTGCGCGGGGGCGGGTGGAGCAGGCCCTCGCGCACCGGGGCGGCTGGAGGCACCCCCGTGCACCGGGGCGGCGGCTGGAGCGGGTCCGGCCCCGGGCCATCGCGGGGCGGCTCCGGGCGGCCCCGGCCCGAGGAGACGGTCCGTCGCGGAGCGCGAGGAGGATGGTCCGGTTGGGCGTCAGCCCAGGCCGCAGGCGGGGGCGGCGGCCGCCGGCAGCGGCTCCGGCACACCGATCTTCGGCAGTCCGAGCATCACTCCGGCGGGCGTCCCGGCGGGGGCCTCCTGGCGCTTCTGCCAGGCGTCCCCGGCACGCGTGCGGCGCACCGCGCCCGCGCGGCCCTCGGCGAGCAGATGGTGCGGGGCGGCGTAGGTGATCTCGACGGTGACCACATCGCCCGGGCGGACGTCCTGGTCGGGCTTGGTGAAGTGGACCAGCCGGTTGTCGGGGGCTCGGCCCGAGAGGCGGTGGGTCGCGCCGTCCTTGCGGCCCTCGCCCTCGGCGACCATCACCTCCAGGGTGCGGCCGACCTGCTTCTTGTTCTCGTCCCAGGAGATCTCCTCCTGGAGGGCGACCAGGCGCTCGTAGCGCGCCTGCACGACCGCCTTGGGGATCTGGCCGTCCATGGTGGCCGCTGGGGTGCCTGGGCGCTTGGAGTACTGGAAGGTGAAGGCGTTGGCGAACCGCGCCTCGCGGACGGTGTGCAGCGTCTGCTCGAAGTCCTCCTCGGTCTCGCCGGGGAAGCCCACGATGATGTCGGTGGAAATGGCGGCGTGCGGGATGGCCGCGCGCACCTTGCCGATGATCCCGAGGAAGCGCTCCTGCCGGTAGGACCGGCGCATCGCCTTGAGCACGGTGTCCGAACCGGACTGGAGCGGCATGTGGAGCTGCGGCATCACATTCGGCGTCTCGGCCATGGCGGCGATCACGTCGTCGGTGAAGTCACGGGGGTGCGGCGAGGTGAAGCGGACGCGCTCCAGCCCCTCGATGCCGCCGCAGGCGCGCAGCAGCTTGCTGAAGGCCTCGCGGTCGCCGATGTCGGAGCCGTACGCGTTGACGTTCTGCCCCAGCAGGGTGATCTCGGAGACGCCCTCGGCGACCAGGGCCTCGACCTCGGCCAGGATGTCGCCGGGGCGGCGGTCCTTCTCCTTGCCGCGCAGGGCGGGCACGATGCAGAAGGTGCAGGTGTTGTTGCAGCCGACCGAGATGGAGACCCACGCCGCGTAGGCGGACTCGCGGCGGGTGGGCAGGGTGGAGGGGAACGCCTCCAGGGACTCGGCGATCTCGACCTGGGCCTCCTCCTGGACGCGGGCGCGCTCCAGGAGGACGGGCAGCTTGCCGATGTTGTGCGTGCCGAAGACGACGTCGACCCAGGGGGCCCGGGTGACGATGGTGTCGCGGTCCTTCTGGGCGAGGCAGCCGCCGACGGCGATCTGCATGCCGGGACGCCGGGTCTTCATCGGGGCGAGGCGGCCCAGATTGCCGTACAGCTTGTTGTCCGCGTTCTCCCGGACGGCGCAGGTGTTGAAGACGACGACGTCGGCGTCCCCGTCGGCGCCGTCGGGGGCGCGGACATAGCCCGCGCCTTCCAGCAGCCCGGACAGGCGTTCGGAATCGTGGACGTTCATCTGGCACCCGTAGGTGCGGATCTCGTAACTGCGCTGAACGTCCACTGCCTGGCTCCGGTCACTGCTGGTCATGGGACAAGGGTAGGCGGTGCCTGAGACAGTTCCCGCCCCGGAGCCCGGACCTGCGGCGACGGGCGGCCGGGCGGGGAGATCGGCTCGTCGGTCGAGGGGCGGGAGTACGGAGGCGGGGGGCGGGGGGGGGTACGGAGGCCGGGGCGCCGGGGCGGGGTACGCCGTAGGGGTGCGCGGCAGCCCGGAGCGGTCCGCCGCTGTCGGGCGCCGGCCCGAGCCGCCCGCCGTCCTCCACCGCCACGGCTGTCCTTCACCGTCCACGGGCGTCCTCGCGGAAGGTGCCGCCGGACCGGAGCCTCTGTTCCGGTTCTGGCGTCCACGCGCCAAAGCCTGGCCATCGCGGGAAGCGACCTGGCAGGATCGCAAGCATGTTCCAGGCCATGTCCCGATCCGCTCGCCGCCGCGCCCTCCAGGCGTCCGCGGCGGTGCTCGTGACGCTCGGGCTGCTGCTCTGGTGGCTGCTGCCCATGGGGGATCCCCGCCCGGCGGGCTCGATCACCTTCAGCACCGGCCTGCAGAACGGGGTGTACCAGCGGTACGGCGTGCTGTTGAAGGAGGCGCTCGCCAGGGACATGCCCGAGGTGAAGATAGCGCTCCAGACCAGCGAGGGCTCCCAGCAGAATCTGGCCCGGGTCGCCAGGGGCGAGGCGGATTTCACCGTCGCCACGGCCGACGCCGTCGCCAAGTACGAGCGGGACGGCAGCCCGGGGGCGGATCGGCTGCGCGGCTGCGCCCGGCTCTACGACGACTATGTGCAGCTCGTGGTGCCCAGGGGTTCCCCGGTGAAGGAGATCGGGGATCTCCGGGGCGCGAAGGTGGGCGTGGGGCCGGACGGCTCCGGGGTGCGGCTGGTCGCCGAGCGGCTGTTCGCGGCCGCGGGCATCGATCCGGACAAGGACATCGAGGCGGTGCCGGCGGGCATAGACACCGTCCCGGATCTGCTGGAGCGGGACGAGCTGGACGCGTTCATCTGGTCGGGCGGACTGCCCACCGGCGCGGTGCGGAAGCTGTCGGAGCGGCTGCCGATCCAGCTGGTGCCGCTGGACTCCGAGCTGGTCGACCGGGTGCACGCCAGCAGTGGGGCCGCGAGCTACTACCGGCTGGCCGTGATGCCCCCGGACGCCTACGCGGAGGCGCAGAGCGGACTGCCGGTGCCGACGATGGCGGTGCCCAATCTGCTGGTGACCACGGATCGGATGGACCCGGCGCTGGTCGAGGGCTTCACCCGCACCGTGATCAAGAGCCGGGACCGCATAGGCAAGACGGTCCACCCGGCGCAGCTGGTGGATCTGCGGACCGCGATCTACACCGATCCGCTGCCGCTGCACGAGGGAGCCCGCCGCTACTACGCGTCGGAGAAGCCCTGACGGCCGGGGCCGCCCCGGCCCAGCCCTGAGCAGGCGCCCGCGCCCGCGCTCGCACCCGCGCCCGCGCCCGCGCCCGCAGGACGTGATCCGGACCCGCCCGCCCCGAGGGGCACCCGGTCGCCCCGGCGTGCCGTCGTTCCCGGGATCGGGCTCCTCCTTCGCGCCGGCTCACCGACCCGGGCGCGCCGCTCGCCTCAGGGCTCGGTGCGGGGCAGGGTGACCGTCACCTTCAGGCCGCGCGGCTCGTGGTGCGCGTAGGAGATATGACCGCCGCCGGACGAGAGGAGAGCACGCGAGATGGAGAGCCCGAGGCCCGAGCCCTTGATGTTCTGGTGGCGTCCGCTGCGCCAGAAGCGGTCGCCGACGCGCGTCAGCTCGTCGTCGGTGAGACCGGGGCCCCGGTCGGTGATCACGATCGCGCAGACCGCGCCCTCGGCGGCGACCGACACGGCGACCTCCTCACCGGCCGGGGTGAACTTCAGGGCGTTGTCGATCACCGCGTCCAGTGCGCTGGAGAGGGCGACCGGATCCGCCCAGGCGGTGACCGCCGCCGCGGGCCCGGTGAGGAGGACGCCCTTGTCGTCGGCGACGGGACGCCATGAGGCGACCCGTTCGGCGGTCAGGGCGCCGATGTCGACGAGTTCGAGGGTGGCGGAGGCGTGCTCGGCCAGCGCCAGGTCGAGGAGATCGTCGAGGACCTGGGCCAGCCGCTTGCCCTCGGTGCGGACCGAGGCGATCTCCTCATTGCCCTCGGGCAGTTCGAGGGCGAGGAGCTCGATCCGCAGCAGCAGCGCGGCCAGGGGATTGCGCAGCTGGTGGGAGGCGTCGGCGACGAAGGCGCGCTGCTGTTCCAGCACTTCTTCGACGTTGTCGGCCATCTCGTTGAAGGAGCGGGCCAGCCGCTGGAGTTCCGGCGGGCCGCCCGCCGCGGCGACCCGGGAGTTCATCCGCCCGGTCGCGATGTCGTGGGTGGCGGCGTCCAGGACGCGTACGGGCCGGAGCACCCAGCCGGTGAGACGGAAGGCCGCGCCGACGGCGACCAGCATCGCGGCGGCCTCCCCCGCGGCGATCAGCAGCCAGCCGTTCAGGATCCGTGAACGCAGCTGACCGGTGGGGGAATCGGTGAAGACGACGGCGACGACGTCTCCGTCCCGCACCACCGGCGAGGCGACGACCAGCCGGCCGTCCCGCTGCCAGGGCCACACCTGCGGCGGGTCCTGGCTGCGGCGGCCCGAGAGGGCCTCCTGGAAGGCCTTGGGCCCCTCGCCCTCGGTCGCGATGGACCAGCCCTCGGGCGCGCGGGCCAGGGCGTCCCCGTCGCGGTCGAAGACGCCCGCGCTGATGCCGTAGGTGGCGTTGTAGCGGTTGAGCTGCTCCTGGAGGGTGGAGCGCCGCTCCCCCCGGCCGTCCGCCTCGGTGACGAACTGCGCCAGCGCCGCGAACCGGACGGTGTCGTCGATGCGGTCCACGACGACCCGCTGCTGCTGTGCGGCGGCGACGCTCACGGCGAGCGGAAAGCCGAGCGCGAGCAGCACGCCCGCCATGAGGACGATGAGCAGGGGAAGGAGTCGGGTGCGCACGGGAAGGTTCAGGCGGCCGGCGCGACGAGGCGGTAGCCGACGCCGCGGACGGTCTCGATCAGTGTGGGCATGCGGAGCTTGGAGCGCAGGGAGGCCACATGCACCTCCAGGGTGCGCCCGGTCCCCTCCCAGCTGGTGCGCCAGACCTCGCTGATGATCTGCTCGCGCCGGAAGACCACTCCCGGCCTTTGGGCGAGCAGCGCCAGCAGGTCGAACTCCTTGCGGGTGAGCTGTACGGGCTCGCCGTCGACGCTGACCCGCCGGGTGGGCAGCTCGATGGTCATCGGGCCGAGCCGCAGGGCGTCGTCGCCCGCCGGGGCGGCGGACTCGTCCCCGGCGACGGTGCGCCGACTGACGGCGTGGATACGGGCGAGAAGCTCCCCGGTGTCGTAGGGCTTGACGACATAGTCGTCGGCGCCGAGATTGAGCCCGTGGATCCGGGAGCGCACATCGGCCCGGGCGGTGACCATGATCACCGGAGTCGATGTGATCTTCCGGAGCTTGCCGCACACCTGATAGCCGTCCTGGTCGGGCAGGCCCAGATCCAGCAGGATCACTCCGAACGGCGGCTTTCCGGGATGGGTCGCGGGCAGCACGGCGTGCAGCGCCTCCTCCCCGTTGCGGGCGTGCACCACATCGAAGCCGTGCCGCGCGAGCACCGCGGACAGGGCGGCGGCGACATGGTCGTCGTCCTCGACGAGCAGCAGTCTCATGGCCCCCCTCGGGTCGTGCGATGGTCATCGGTCGGCTGGTGCGCGGTCGACGGCGGACGCGCGGGCGCGGTCCGCGGCCGGCCCGGGGATCCCCCGTACCGGCCGACCGCGTGGCGCGGTCCGTACACCAGTGTGCGGTGTGGCCGGCGTCACCGGGCACCACGGCATCAAGGCCGATTCCCGCCCGGACAGTCAAGAGGCATTCGCCCACCCGCCGGTTTCCGTTATCCACCCGGTACGCCGGACGTCACCGCGTTCACCCATCGTGTCCACCCGAGGCCGGATCGTTATGCTCAATTTCCGCTCAGATGTAATGACGCTGGTAGGACCACGTCACTAATGTCCTCCCAACCGAGGAGGACGGAGCGAGAAGCCGATGAGCGAAGTAGCGAAGACCAAGGACTCCGGGGCCGTTGTCCCCGCCGCGGACGACCTGGTCGTGCTGGACGGTGTGAACAAGCACTTCGGCGCCCTGCATGTGCTCCAGGACATCGATCTGACCATCGCCCGGGGCGAAGTCGTGGTCGTCATCGGGCCCTCCGGGTCCGGCAAGTCCACCCTGTGCCGCACCATCAACCGTCTGGAGACGATCGACTCCGGCGCCATCTCGATCGACGGCAAGCCGCTGCCGCAGGAGGGCAAGGAGCTGGCCAGGCTGCGCGCCGACGTCGGCATGGTCTTCCAGTCGTTCAACCTCTTCGCGCACAAGACCGTGCTGGAGAACGTGATGCTGGGCCAGGTCAAGGTCCGCCGCACGGAGAAGAAGGCCGCCGAGGAGAAGGCGCGCCGGCTCCTCGACCGCGTCGGGGTCGGCTCCCAGAGCGACAAGTACCCCGCGCAGCTCTCCGGCGGGCAGCAGCAACGCGTCGCGATCGCCCGGGCACTGGCGATGGACCCGAAGGTCATCCTCTTCGACGAGCCCACCTCCGCGCTCGACCCGGAGATGATCAACGAGGTGCTCGAAGTCATGCAGCAGCTGGCTCGGGACGGAATGACGATGGTCGTCGTCACGCACGAGATGGGCTTCGCCCGCTCCGCCGCCAACCGGGTGGTCTTCATGGCCGACGGCAGGATCGTCGAGGAGGCCGAGCCCGAGGAGTTCTTCAGCAATCCCCGCAGCGACCGGGCCAAGGACTTCCTGTCGAAGATCCTGCACCACTGACGAGCCGACGAACCACGACGTAAGGGATGTTCACCATGAAGCTCCACAAGGCATCTGTGGCCATCGCCACGGGTCTGACCCTCTCGCTCGCCCTCACCGCGTGCGGCGGCAGTGGTTCCGGCGGCGGCGACGACAAGATCACCATCGGCATCAAGTTCGACCAGCCCGGTGTGGGCCTGAAGACCTCGGACGGCAAGTTCACCGGCTTCGACGTGGACATCGCCACGTACATCGCCAAGGAACTCGGCTACGAGGCCAAGGACATCGAGTGGAAGCAGGCGCCCAGCGCCGACCGCGAGACGCTGATCCGCAACGGTGACGTCAAGTTCGTCGCCGCCAGCTACACGATCAACGACAAGCGCAAGGCTCAGGTCAGCTTCGCGGGACCGTATCTGATGGCCCACCAGGACCTGCTGGTCCGCGCCGGCGAGACCGCGATCACCAAGGCCGAGGACCTCAACGACAAGAAGCTCTGCTCGGTCGCGGGCTCGACCTCGGCGCAGAACGTCAAGGACAAGCTGGCGCCCAAGGCCGATCTCCAGCAGGCCGGCGGCTACTCGGAATGTCTGACGGGTCTGGAGAACAAGACCTACGACGCCCTGACCACCGACAACTCCATCCTGGCCGGCTACGCCGCGCAGAAGGAGCACCAGGGCAAGTTCAAGCTGGTCGGCCTGAGCCTGAGCGACGAGCCCTACGGCATCGGCCTCAAGAAGGGCGACACCGAACTCCAGGGCAAGATCAACAAGGCGCTGGAGAAGATGCAGAAGGACGGCTCCTGGGAGAAGTTCGTCAAGGCCAACTTCGGCCCGGCGAACTACAAGAACGACCCCGCGCCCGCCATCGCCGAGACCAGCTGAGGCCACGGTGACGTGCCACCGGCCGCGGCCGGTGGCACGCGCCACGATCCAACCAGGAGAGATCGCGGGTCAACGTGTTCGACTTCCTTGATTCCGGGCAGTACGACCTGCTCGACGCGTTCTGGCTGACGGTGCAGCTCGCCGTCTACTCGGCCATCGGCTCCCTGATCTGGGGAACGGTGCTGGCCGGTATGCGGGTGGGCCCCGTCCCGATGATGCGGGCCTTCGGGACCGCCTACGTCAACGTGGTCCGCAACACCCCGCTGACGCTGGTCGTCATCGCCAGCTCGCTGGGCCTCAGCCAGACGCTGGGGTTCACGATGGGCGCCGACACCTTCGCGGACATCGGCTTCCGGATGGCCGTCCTCGCCCTGACCGCCTACACCGGCACCTTCGTCTGCGAGGCGCTGCGCTCCGGCATCAACACCGTGCCCGTCGGCCAGGCCGAGGCGGCCCGGGCGCTGGGGCTCGGCTTCTTCCAGGTGCTGGCCCTGATAGTCCTCCCGCAGGCGTTCCGCGCGGTCGTCGCCCCTCTGGCGAATGTGCTGATCGCCCTGACCAAGAACACCACGGTGGCAGCGGCGATCGGTGTGGCGGAAGCCTCGCTGCTGATGAAGGAAATGATCGAGAACGAGGCCGACGCGCTCTTCGCCGTCTTCGCGGTCTTCGCCTTCGGATTCATCGTGCTCACTCTGCCCACGGGCCTGCTGCTCGGCTGGGTGGCCAAGCGTGTGGCGGTGAAACGATGACCTCTGTTCTGTACGACGCGCCCGGCCGCAGGGCCAAGCGGCGCAATGTCGTCTACACCGTGGGGTTCCTCGCGGTCCTCGCCCTGGCGGCCTGGTGGGTGCTGAGCACCATGGCCGACAAGGAGCAGTTGGAGTCCGAGAAGTGGAGTCCGTTCGTCACGGACTCCCGGGTGTGGACCACCTTCCTGCTCCCGGGGCTCTGGGAGACGGTCAAGGCGGCGGCGCTCTCCGTGCTGATCGCCCTGCCGCTCGGCGCGGCGCTCGGCATCGGCAGGCTCTCCGAGCACGCCTGGGTGCGGACGCCCGTCGGGGTCGTGGTCGAGTTCTTCCGCGCCATTCCGGTGCTGCTGCTGATGGTGTTCGCCAGCGCCGCCTTCGTGCAGTTCACCGACATCGAGTCGGAGATCCGACCGATGTACGCGGTGATCACCGGCCTGGTGCTGTACAACGCCTCCGTCATCGCCGAGATCGTCCGGGCGGGCATCCTCTCGCTGCCCAACGGGCAGACGGACGCCGCCAAGGCGATCGGCATGCGCAAGGGCCAGATGATGACCTTCGTCCTGCTGCCGCAGGCGGTGACGGCGATGCTGCCGGCGCTCGTCAGCCAGCTGGTGGTCATCGTCAAGGACACCGCGCTCGGCGGCGCGATGCTCGGATTCTCCGAGCTGATGTACCAGAACCGTGCGATCACCGCGAACTACGGCGCCAACACCATCGCCGCGCTGACCGTGATCGGACTGATCTACATCCTGCTCAACTTCGCGCTCACCTCGTTCGCGAGCTGGCTCGAGGGCCGGGTCCGCAAGGGGAAGAAGAGCACCGGAGCCGTCGTGGACTTCAAGAAGATCGACGCCGGAGTCAGCGGCGGGGTCTGACCTGCGACCACCGGTCGGGACAACGGGAGAGGGGCGGCGACGCTAGAGCGGCGCCGCCCCTCTCCCGTCCCGGTCGGCACCGGCCGCCCGGGGCCGATCGGCGCACGCCATACGGTCCGGCCGTCACTTGACGGAGGAACCCCCAGTCGGTTGCATACGTTCTGTGATCACGCACCGGGCTCCCCGCACTCCTGACGGCGTCACCCCAGTGACCTCCGCTGCCCTCGTGCCCCGCCGAGCCTCGGGAGCCGCTCCGTGGACCCCGTGATCGTCGTCGGTGCCGGCCCGGTCGGGCTGGCGCTGGCTCTCGCGCTCGCCCAGCAGGGGGTGCCCTCCGTGGTGCTCGACGAGAGCGCCGGCGGGGAGGAGCCGCGCCCCGCCCGGACCGTGGTACTCCGGGCCGACACCGCCGCCCTGGCCGAACGGCTGGGCTGCGCGACCGTCCGTGACGAAGGCACGCGCTGGACCGGCTGGCGCTCGATGCGCCGCAAGCAGGTCGTACGTCAGCTGGCGCTGGGAGCCGCGCCCGGGGACTCCCCCGCCGATGAGACGCCCGCCGCCCCGCTGCACATCCCCCAGCACGCGCTCACCCGCGGCCTCCGGGACGCGGCCGGCGCCGAGCGGCTGATCCGCTTGATCGGCGAGAGCCGGGTGGACGCGCTGGAGCAGGACGCGGACGGCGTCGCCGTCCACACCCGCGGTCCGAAGTCGACCTGGTGGCGCGGCAGCCATGTGGTGGGCTGCGACGGGGCCCGCTCCACCGTACGCAAACTCCTCGACGTCCGCTTCCCCGGCCGTACGGCGGTGGAGCGGCACGCGGTCGCCACCCTGCGCGCCGAACTCCCCTGGCCCGACGAGGCGGTGCTGCACCGTCAGCCGCCGTGGCGCGCCGGCGGCGAGGAGGTCACCGCCCGGCCGCTGCCGGACGACGTCTGGCGGCTGGACTGGCTGCTGCCGCCGCGGGGCGAACTCGTCACACCCGACACCCTGGTCGCCCGGGTCCGGGGCACCCTGGCGGGCTGGTGCGGCGACACGCCCCCGTACGACCTGCTCGACACCGGCGTCTACACGGTCCACCACCGGCTGGCCCGGCGCTGGCGGGTGGACCGGGCGTTCCTCGCGGGCGACGCGGCGCATCTGCTCGGCGCGCTCGGCGCCCAAGGGCTCGACGAGGGGCTGCGGGACGCGGAGAACCTGGCGTGGAAGCTGGCCCACGCATGGCACCACGGAGCCTCCGACACCCTGCTGGACAGCTACCAGACAGAGCGCCGGGCGTCGATCGCCGGCCGGCTGCGCGTGGCGGACCAGGCGCTGCCGGCACTGCGCGGCGGCGGTGTGCTGCGCGGCCGTCTCCCGGGCGCGGCACGGGGGCACGACAGCGTGCTCACCGACGGCCACTTGGGGCAGGGCCCGCTCGGCGCGCCCCCGGTGTACGCGCACTCCCCCCTCGCACCCGAACCCGCCCCCTCGCAGATCCTCGTGGGCACGCCGACCGGGGCGCCGGTCGCCGATGTAGGGGTGACCGCGCCGGACGGGACGAGCACGCGGCTGCGGGACCGGCTGGGCCGGGGTCAGTTGCTGGTGGTCCTGGTCGCGCCGGGCACCGGGGTGTGGGACCGGCGGCACTGGCAGAGCGCGGGGGTGATGCCGAGGCTGGCCGCGGCGGTGACCGCGCTGCCGGCCCGGGCGGAGCTGCTGGTGACCGAGGAGTACCCGGGGGCCTCGGCCCACTCCGTGCTACTGGTCCGGCCGGACGGTCATCTGGTCGCCTCGTTCGCCGGGGTCAGGCCGGCCGAGCTGTACGCGGCGGCGGACGCGGCCCGCGGCGGCGAGCGGTCGGCGGTGACCGGCGACCGCACCGCGGACGTCAATTGACCACACCGAGTACGCGTGGTGTACTCCCGATCGTGACCGACACCGATGTGCGCCTGTGGCGGAGGGTCCATATGGACCTGCTTCGCTACGCGGGCTGCGTGTGTCGACCTTCCTGCTGAATTCGCCTTCTCCCAACGCGCCGTGGCCCGTCGTGCCCGCGCGCTCTCCAGCGAACTTCCAGGACGGTTCCATGTCCCAGCCCCTGCCCCAGCCTGCCCCCACACCCGCCGCGGGTCCCGCCGTCGCAGGCCCCTCCACCGCCGGGCCGCTCTTCCTCGGGCGGCGCCGGGCGGCCGGCCCCACCTCCGCCGAACTGCTCGACTTCGTACGGTGCGCGGCGTCCGACAGCGGTCTGATCGCGACCCTTCCGCTCGATCCCGAGGGCCGCACCTGGGTACGTCTGGAGGGCCCGGGCGGCAGCGAGGCCTGGCTGATCGGCTGGCCCCCCGGATCGGGCACCGGCTGGCACGACCACGCGGAGTCGCTGGGCGCGTTCGCCACGGCGGCGGGCGAGCTGAAGGAGCACTCCCTGACCGTCCGGCTCCCCTCGGGCGGCTGGAAGACCCTGGAGCTGAACGACGGCGTGGACCGCGAGCGCCGGCTGGCGGCGGGCCAGGGACGGGCCTTCGGACAGCACCATGTGCACGAGGTGCTGAACGAGTCCGCCACGGAGCACGCCGTGTCGGTGCACGCGTACTATCCGCCGCTGCCGCTGATCCGCCGCTTCAGCCGGACCGGCCCGGTGCTCCGGCTCGAGCAGGTCGAGCGCCCGGGGGACTGGCAGTGAGCGGGCACGACGGCATCGGCCGCGAGGATCGGATCGGTGTGGACGAGCTGCTGGAGCGGGTCCGCGAGGGGCTGGACCGGGTGGACGCCGGCCAAGCCTTCGCGGAGGCTTCGGCGGGGGCCCTGCTGGTGGACATCCGCTACGCGGCACTGCGGGACCGGGACGGTCTGATCCCCGGCGCGCTGGTCGTGGAGCGCAATGAACTGGAGTGGCGGCTCGATCCCCTGGGCAGCCATCGCGCGCCGCAGGCGGTCAGCCACGATCTCCGGGTCGTGGTGATCTGCAACGAGGGCTACGCCTCCTCTCTGGCGGCGGAGTCCCTGCGCCGGCTGGGTCTGCGCAGGGCGACGGATCTGATCGGCGGCTTCCAGGCGTGGAAGGAGGCGGGGCTCCCGGTGGAGAAGTGAGGCCCCGAGCCCCGCGGGGCTCAGTAGACCTCCCCCAGGTCGTCCACGTCCTCGCCCTCTTCCTCCAGCGCCCGTCTGACCACCCGGAGCGCCACGCCCTCGCCGTATCCCTTGCGGGCCAGCATTCCGGCCAGGCGGCGCACCCGGCGGTCACGGTCGAGACCACGTGTCGAGCGGAGCCTGCGGGCGACCAGCTCGCGCGCGGTCTCCTCCTCCCGGTCGGAGTCGAGCTGCCCCACCGCCTCGTCGATCAGGGCCGGGTCCACGCCCTTGGTACGCAGCTCGCGGGCGAGCGCCCGCCGGGCGAGGCCCCGGCCGTGGTGCCGGGACTCCACCCACGCGTCCGCGAAGGCCGCGTCATTGATCAGGCCGACGTCCTCGAAGCGGGAGAGGACCTCCTCGGCGATCTCGTCGGGGATCTCCCTCTTGTGCAGCGCGTCCGCGAGCTGTCTGCGGGTGCGCGGGGTCCCGGTGAGCAGGCGCAGGCAGATCGCCCGCGCCCGCTCGGCCGGATCCTGGGGCGGCGGCTCCGTCCCGGCCCTCGACGGGCCGGAGCCGCCGCCCTGTCCTTCGGCGCGCCCCTTCGGTCCGAAAGGCACGGTGCGCCTAGCTCTTGGCCACCGCCGCCTTGGCCGACTTGGCCTTGGTGGCGGGCGCGGGCACGGACTTGGCGGTCTCCTCGGCCGCGGCACCCGCCGCGGCCGGACCCGGCTCGGCCCCGGGAGCCTCGATCTTGACCCCGACGCCCAGCTTGTCCTTGATCTTCTTCTCGATCTCATCGGCGAGATCGGGATTGTCCTTCAGGAAATTGCGGGCGTTCTCCTTGCCCTGGCCGAGCTGATCGCCCTCGTACGTGTACCAGGCGCCGGCCTTGCGGACGAAGCCGTGCTCCACGCCCATGTCGATCAGACCGCCCTCGCGGCTGATGCCCTGCCCGTACAGGATGTCGAACTCGGCCTGCTTGAAGGGCGGCGCGACCTTGTTCTTGACGACCTTGACGCGGGTGCGGTTGCCCACCGCGTCGGTGCCGTCCTTCAGGGTCTCGATACGGCGGATGTCCAGACGGACCGAGGCGTAGAACTTCAGCGCGCGGCCACCCGTGGTGGTCTCGGGCGAGCCGAACATCACACCGATCTTCTCTCGGAGCTGGTTGATGAAGATCGCGGTCGTCTTGGACTGGTTCAGCGCGCTGGTGATCTTCCGGAGCGCCTGGCTCATCAGCCGGGCCTGGAGGCCGACGTGCGAGTCGCCCATCTCACCCTCGATCTCCGCGCGCGGCACCAGGGCCGCGACGGAGTCGATCACGATCAGGTCGAGGGCGCCGGAGCGGACGAGCATGTCGACGATCTCGAGCGCCTGCTCGCCGTTGTCCGGCTGGGAGAGGATCAGGGAGTCGATGTCGACGCCCAGCTTCTTCGCGTACTCCGGGTCGAGGGCGTGCTCGGCGTCGATGAAGGCCACCGAGCCGCCGAGCTTCTGGGCATTGGCCACGGCGTGCAGCGTCAGGGTCGTCTTGCCGGAGGACTCCGGCCCGTACACCTCCACCACACGGCCGCGCGGCAGCCCGCCGACGCCGAGCGCGACGTCGAGCGCGGTCGAGCCGGTGGGGATGACCTCGATGGGCTCATTCGGCCGCTCGCCCAGGCGCATCACCGCGCCCTTGCCGAATTGCCGTTCAATCTGTGCGAGCGCGGCGTCGAGCGCCTTCTCGCGGTCGGTTCCTGCCATGGGTTCCACCCGATTTGCTTGTGTCGATCTCTTCACGTCAAAGACGCTAACCCCTGCCACTGACAATGGGCCTCGACGTCCCTCCCGACCTGTGGACAACCCGGGCGGCCAGGGGCCCGGATTCCCATGAGAATGGATGTTCGATTTCAGTGTCAAGCGCCCCCGTCGGCGCGTCGTCCGCCGATCAGGCCCCGCCCGCTTCCCGGCCCGCTTCCCCCGTCACGGCGCACCTCCTCCCCGTCACGGCCGTCCGCACCTCGGGCGGCCCCTGCCATGGTGGCACCGTCGCGCGCGGCCGTGGCGACCCTGTGGACAACGGCAGCGAGCCGCCCCGGGACCCCGGCCGCCGACCGCGTCGGCGGTGGCTGCAGTGGTCCTGGAACGGCTCGTGACGGCGGCGTGGGCCCTGGAACGGCTCACGGTGACGGCGGCGGTCCCGGAACGGCTCGCGGTGAAGGCGGCGGGCCCTCAGGCCTGGTCGGCGGGCGGCCGGCCCCTCCGGGCCCTGGCCAGCGCCGCGCGCGCCTGCGCCAGCGCCCGGCCGCCGTCCCGCTTCCGGTGGCCCTGCACCCGGGGATCGTCGGTCACGTCGTACCGGCGGACGTACACCCCCAGGAAGGCCTGGAGCGTGGCGACCGCGGGGATGGAGATCAGCGCGCCCACCGCGCCCATCAGGGCCGTGCCGACGATGACGGAGCCGAAGGCCACTGCGGGGTGGATGTCGACCGTCCTGGCGGTGAGCTTGGGCTGCAGCACATAGTTCTCGAACTGCTGGTAGACCACGACGAAGCCGAGCACCCAGACCGCGTACCAGGGGTTCTCGGTGAAGGCGATCAGCATCGGCAGCGCGCCCGCGAGATAGGTGCCGATCGTCGGGATGAACTGCGAGACCAGCCCCACCCAGACCGCGAGCGCGGGGGCGTAGGGCACGCCCAGGATCTCCAGCAGGACGTAGTGCGCGGCGCCGGAGATCAGCGCCATCAGACCGCGGGAGTAGAGGTAGCCGCCCGTCTTGTCGACGGCGATCTCCCAGGCGCGCAGCACCTCGCCCTGCTTGGCGGGCGGCAGGACGGAGCAGAGCGCGCGGCGCAGCCGGGGCCCGTCGGCGGCGAAGTAGAAGGAGAAGAGGAAGACCGTCAGAAGCTTGAAGAGCCCGCCCAGCACGGTGGCGGAGACGTCGAGGACCCCGGTCGCGCTGTTCTGGACGTACTTCTTGAGCCAGTCGGAGCGGAGCACGCTGTCCTGGACCTCGACCCGGGACAGTTCGGTACTGAAGGTCCCATTGATCCAGCTCATCACGGAATCGAGATATTTGGGAAAGTCCTCGACCATGGTCACGATCTGGTCGGCCAGCATCGAGCCCAGCAGGACGACGAAGCCGACGCTCGCGATGAGCACCCCGAAGAAGACCAGGAAGGTGGCGAGTCCCCGGCGCATGCCCCTGGCCGCCATCCTGCCCACGGCGGGCTCGATCGCCAGCGCCAGGAAGAAGGCGATCAGGATGTTGATCAGCAGCCCGATGAGCTGGTGGAAGGCCCAGTTGCCGAGCTGGAAGCAGGCATAGAGGGCCAGCGCGAGCACCATGGCGCGCGGCAGCCAGCGAGGCATCCGGGTCGGGTCGGCGGGGTCGGCGACCCGGCCGGGCGGCGGGCCGTCCGGCGGGATCGGATCCGGCGCGAGCGCGGCGCGCGGACTCTCCCCCGGGTCCGCCAGGGCTCCGCCCTGCCTGGGCACGCCGCTGTCGGCGCCGGTCGGATCCCGGTGATCGCGCCGCCGGATTCCGTGCCGGTCGCGCCGGCCGGTTCCGTCCCGGTCGTCGCCGTCGTTGCTGTCCTGGTCACTTCTGTCGGTCTTCGGAGCCACGGGGTCAGTCTCGCCTACCCGGAGACCGCCGAGGAGCCGACCGGGCTCCCGGCCGGGGCCGTCACCGTCTCTCGGCGGGCACGCCGACGGCGGCGCAGACCGCTCGCCAGACGTCCTTGGTCTCCCAGCCGGCGTCCAGCGCCTGGTGCACCGTACGTCCGCCGAGTTCGGCCATCACATGATCACGTGCGAAGGAGTCGGCGTACGACGGGCCGAAGTGGTCCGCCATCCGCTCCCAGAAAATCGTCAACCGCATGACGCCAGTATCCCGCCCCAGGGTTGCGGTACCGGCTGTTCCGTATGCCGGGGGCACTTTCCACCCCTACGGTCGGTGCCATGGCTGGAACCGGAGAAGAAGCAGGCCCCGTACCCTCGCCCTTGTCGCCGCTGGCGCGTGCCGAGGGGTTCATCTGGCTCACCGCCCGGGTGCTGGAACAGCGGCGATTCGCGTATCACTTCCTGGAGGGCTCGGCGGACGCCGTCGAGGCCGCCCTCTCGGCCCATCTCAACGGGGACGGCGGCTACGGCCACGCCCTGGAGCCGGATCTGCGCGGCCCGGTGAGCCAGCCCCTGCACTCGGGGCACGCGCTGCGCGTCCTGGACTCCATCGGCCGCTGCGGCGGGCAGCGGGTGGACCGGATGTGCCGCTATTTCACCGGTGTCTCGACGCGGGAGGGAGCGCTCCCGGCGATCCACCCCTCCCAGCGGGGATATCCGGCGGCGCCGTTCATTCCGATCGTGGACGATCCGCCGGGCGATCTGCTCGCGACCGGGCCGGTGGTGGGGCTGCTGCACCGCAATCAGGTCTGGCACGCCTGGCTCTTCCGGGCCACGGACTTCTGCTGGGCGGCCGTGGACGGGCTGACCCGGTCCCATCCGTACGAGATCGAGGCCGCGGTCACCTTTCTGGACGGGGTGCCGGACCGTGCGCGCGCCGAGGCGGCGGCGGACCGGCTGGGGAGGCTGGTGCGCGAGCAGCGGCTGGCGGTGCTCGCGCCGGAGCGGCTCGCCGACTACCCGGTCGCCGACGGGTACGCCCCCGGCGAGCACCACTTCCCCCATGACTTCGCGCGTACGCCGCGGTCGCTGTCCCGGCGCTGGTTCACGGACGAGGAGATGAATCGCTCGCTGGACCATCTGGAGCGCGAGCAGGCCAAGGACGGCGGATGGCCGGTGCGCTGGCGTCAGTGGGCGCCGGGGACCGCGCTGGAGGCGCGGCCGATGGTGACGATCGAGGCGCTGCGGACCCTGCGGGCGTACGGCCGGTCGATCGGCTGACCTGCCGTACGCCGCTACGAGGGGCCTTGCGGGACGGGGGACGGGCGGCCGGGTGGGAGCGGCCGGGGGCGGGTGGGGACGGACGGGCTGGACGGCTGGGTGCGGGCGGGCCTGTCGGCGGGCCGGCGCTGTCACCCGCCGAGGGCTCTCACTCCCGCCGTGACCGCGACGGCGACGCCGACCACCACCAGGAAGGGGGCGCGCAGCAGCAGCGCCAGCGCCGCCGCGGCGACTCCCGCCGCGCGGGCGTCGATGACGAGGGAGCTGCCGGAGGCGAAGGTCTGCTGAGCGGTGAGGGCGGCGAGCAGGGCGACGGGGAGCAGGGCCGCGAGCCGCCGGACGAGGGGGCGCTCCAGGGCGCCCGCCGGGACCAGCAGACCGGCCAGCTTGACGAGGTAGCAGCCGACGGCGGTCGCCGCGATCGCGATCCAGACAGTCAACGTTCGTCACCCTTCGTGCGTTCCCGGTCCTGCTCCGGGCCTTCTGCGCCCGCTTCCCGGCTCCGCTCCGGCCCCGCGGCCGACGGGCCGCGGCCCTTGAACCAGAGCACGGCGGGCGCGGCGAGCGCGGCGACCAGCACCGGGACTCCGGCGGGCAGCAGCGGCAGCGATACGAGCCCCAGGAGGACCGCGAGGGCGGCCACCGCGCGCTCGGTCGCGTCGCGGAGCATCGGGGCGAGCAGCGCGAGGAAGACGGCGGGGCCTGCGGCGTCCAGGCCCCAGGCGTCGGTGTCGCCGATGGCCTCGGCCCCGGCCGCGCCGGCGAACGTGGTCAGATTCCACAGCACGTAGAGCGTCAGCCCGGTCACCGTGAAGCCGAGACGCGCGGCCCGCCGGGTCGGCTGGGCGAGCGCGACGGCGGCGGTCTCGTCGATGACCCAGTGGGCGGCGAGCGGGCGCATGAAACGGGGCAGGGCGAGCACCTGGGACAGACGCAGTCCGTAGAACGTGTTGCGTACGCCCAGGAAGAAGGCCCCGGCGGCGGCCGTGAACGGGTTGCCGCCTGCGGCGATCGCCCCGACCAGCGCGAACTGCGAGGCGCCGGTGAAGACCAGCAGGCTGAGCGCGCAGGTCTGGAGGAGGCTGAGTCCGGCGCCCGCCGAGGTCACTCCGAAGGCGAACCCGGACAGACCGACGGCCACACCGACGCCGAGGGCGTCGCGGACGACGGCGGAGTCCGGCTTGGCCGCGCCCACGGCGCCCGCGACGCCGAGCGCCCCGGATTCACCGGGTATGCCGGTCCGGTCCGGCGGGTGACTCTTCTGGTGAGTTTTCTGTTCTGCCACGCGCCGGACGTTACGCGGAGCTTTTGTCCTCGGTCTTGTACGTTCTTGCGCACTGTCGACCGTTCCGCGATCAGGTGCCGTGTCGGCCGGGGGCGCGTTCCTTGCGATACGCGCCGGGCGGCACTCCCACGATCCGGGTGAAATGCCGGTTCAGATGCGATTGATCGCTGAAGCCGACGGCGAGAGCGGCCTCGGCCGCGGTGCTCCCGCCCTCCAGAAGCAGCCGGGCTCTGCGGACGCGGGCGTCGGTGAGCCAGGTGTGCGGAGGCATTCCGTAGGCCTTCTTGAACGCTCGGAGCAGGGCGAAGGGGCTGGTGCCGAACTCGTGGGCCAGCCGTTCCAGCGACGGCGGATCGGCCATGCGCTCCTCCAGGAGGGCTTTGGCCGCGGCCGCCGTACGGGCGCCGGAGTCCTGCGGGGCCCGGGCGGGCAGCCGGCTGCCGTGGCGGGCGAGGAGGCGGGCGACCGTGACCCGGAGCAGGCTGTCGGCGGCGAGCGCGTTCCCGGCCTCCGCGGCCAGGTGGACGGCGCGTATCAGCTCGGCGCTGTGCGGATCGTGGATGATCGACGGGCCGAAGGCGGGAGTGCCGCGTACGTCGCCGACCTCGTCCGCTATCCCGGAGACCAGCTCGATCGAGGGGTAGAGGGTCGCGTACGTCCAGCCCTCGGGGCCGCCCGCCCGGGCGGAGTGCGGCACCTCGGGATTGATCATGACGACATGACCGGCGCGGGCCGTGACGATGCCCTCGGGCATGCTCAGATCCTCCGCCCCGCCGCTGATGGCGCCGAAGGTGAAGCCCTCGTGGCTGTGCCGACGGAAGGTGTGCCGGACGTAGCGGGCGCGCAGCAGATCGAGGCCCGGCAGTTTCTCGAATTGCCAGTGCCTGGCCCATTCCCTGTCCGACGGCCGTGCCACGCGTCCCATTCTCCTCCGGTCGGAGGGTCGCTTCTCCTCGGACCGGAGCCCCCGGGTGCGGGTGAGGCCGGGGAGGTCGTCCTGCGGAGCGCGCGCGGGGGGCGTCTCTCCGGGCCGGACCGGGTCGGGCGGAGGGGCGTCCTCCCGCCCCGCGCGGGTCCGGCGGGCAGGATCCGGGGCGGTTCGCGGACAGGGAAGAGCGCGGATCCGGGGCCGGGCGGGGCGCGGAAGTGGAAGGGCGTGGGTCCGGATGTGGCGTGATGTCGCCAGGTCAGGGCTGCGGCGGGTCGAATGTCTGAGCGGCGGTGCACGATGGGGGGCATGACCAAGACTGCGCTCGACGCCTTCTCTCCCGCGACCCGGGGGTGGTTCACGGGAGCCTTCAGCGCGCCCACGGCCGCCCAGGAAGGCGCCTGGCGGGCGATCGGCGAGGGCTCGGACGTCCTGGTGGTGGCTCCGACGGGGTCGGGAAAGACCCTGGCCGCGTTTCTCGCGGCGCTGGACCGGCTGGCGTCCGCTCCCCCGCCCGCCGACGCGAAAACGCGCTGCCGGGTGCTGTACGTCTCCCCGCTGAAAGCCCTCGCCGTCGACGTCGAGCGCAATCTCCGCAGCCCGCTGACCGGCATCCGGCAGGAAGCGGTCCGGCTGGGCATGCCCGAGCCCGAGGTGCGGGTCGGCATCCGCTCCGGCGACACCCCCGCCGCGGAGCGCCGTTCGCTGGCCACCCGGCCGCCGGACATCCTCATCACCACGCCCGAGTCGCTGTTCCTGATGCTCACCTCCGCGGCCCGGGACGCGCTGTCGGGCATCGAGACGGTGATCCTGGACGAGGTGCACGCGGTCGCGGGCACCAAACGGGGCGCGCATCTCGCCCTCTCGCTGGAGCGGCTGGACGAGCTGCTGCCGCGCCCGGCCCGCCGGATCGGCCTCTCGGCGACGGTGCGTCCCGTGGACGAGGTCGCCCGCTATCTCTCGCCGCAGCGGAAGGTGGAGATCGTCCAGCCGCCGTCGGGGAAGGAGTTCGACCTCTCGGTGGTCGTTCCCGTCGAGGATCTGGGAGAGCTGGGCGGATCCCCGGCCTCCGAAGCCTCCTCGGCCGCCGCCGACGGCGGTGACAAGCCTTCGATCTGGCCGCATGTCGAGGAGCGGATCGCCGACCTCGTCCAGTCCCACCGGTCGACGATCGTCTTCGCCAACTCCCGCCGGCTGGCCGAGCGGCTGTGCAACAGACTGAACGAGATCGCCTACGAGCGGGCCACCGGCGCCGCGTTCGACGCGCACGCCTCCGGCGCACCGGCCCCGGCCGGGACCCCGGCGGACATCATGGGCCAGTCCGGGGCGGCGCGGGGCGCTCCGGCGCTCCTCGCCCGCGCGCACCACGGCTCGGTCTCCAAGGAGCAGCGGGCCCAGGTCGAGGAGGACCTCAAGGCGGGCAGACTGCCCGCCGTCGTGGCCACCTCCAGCCTGGAGCTGGGCATCGACATGGGCGCGGTCGACCTGGTCGTCCAGGTCGAGTCGCCGCCGTCCGTCGCCTCCGGCCTCCAGCGGGTCGGCCGCGCCGGACACCAGGTGGGCGCGGTCTCCACCGGGGTCGTCTTCCCCAAGTACCGGGGAGACCTGGTCCAGGCCGCCGTGGTCACCGAGCGGATGCGCACCGGTTCCATCGAGTCCCTGCGGATCCCGTCGAATCCGCTGGACGTACTGGCCCAGCAGCTGGTGGCGATGGTCGCCCTGGACAGCTGGCAGGCGGACGACCTGCTGGCGCTGGCCCGGCGCGCGGCCCCCTTCGCCTCACTGCCCGAGTCGGCGTTCACCGCCGTCCTGGACATGCTCGCCGGACGCTATCCCTCCGACGCCTTCGCCGAGCTGCGCCCGCGCGTGGTCTGGGACCGGATCGCGGGCACGGTCACCGGCCGGCCCGGGGCGCAGCGCCTGGCCGTCACCTCCGGCGGCACCATCCCCGACCGGGGGATGTTCGGCGTCTTCCTCGCGGGCGCGGACCCCAAGAAGGGCGGCGGCCGGGTCGGGGAGCTGGACGAGGAGATGGTGTACGAGTCCCGGGTGGGCGATGTCTTCACCCTGGGCACCACCTCGTGGCGGATCGAGGACATCACCCGTGACCGGGTGCTGGTCTCCCCCGCCCCCGGAGTCCCCGGCAGGCTGCCGTTCTGGAAGGGGGACCAGCTCGGGCGGCCGCTGGAGCTGGGGCGTGCGGTGGGCGCGTTCCTCCGCGAGGTCGGCGGGCTCTCCGCCGAGGACGCCCGGCTGCGGCTGCTCGCCGCGGGCCTGGACGCCTGGGCCGCCGACAATGTCCTCGCCTATCTGGACGAGCAGCGCCGGGCCTGCGGCCATGTCCCCGACGACCGCACGATTCTGGTCGAGCGGTTCCGGGACGAGCTGGGCGACTGGCGCGTGGTGATCCACTCCCCGTTCGGCGCTCAGGTGCACGCCCCGTGGGCGCTGGCCCTCGGAGCCCGTCTCGCCGAGCGGTACGGCATGGACGCGCAGGTCATGCACGCCGACGACGGAATCGTGCTGCGGCTGCCCGACGCCGATCTGATGGGCCTGGATCTGCTCGACCCCGACCCGGGCCGGCCCGACGGCTCGGACGCGGCGTTCGACGACGCGCAGGCGCCGGTCGGCGCGGCGGACGCGCTCTTCGAGAAGGGCGAGATCGGCCAGATCGTCACCGACCAGGTCGGCGGCTCGGCCCTGTTCGCCTCCCGGTTCCGCGAGTGCGCCGCCCGGGCTCTGCTGCTGCCGCGCCGCTCCCCCGGCAAGCGCACCCCGCTCTGGCAGCAGCGTCAGCGAGCGTCCCAGCTGCTCCAGGTCGCGAGCGAGTTCGGTTCGTTCCCGATCGTCCTCGAAGCGGTCCGCGAATGCCTCCAAGACGTCTTCGACGTGCCCGGACTCACCGAACTCATGGGGGACATCGAGTCCCGCCGGGTCCGCATGGTCGAGGTGACCACCCAGGAGCCGTCGCCCTTCGCCCGTTCGCTGCTCTTCGGCTATGTCGCCCAGTTCCTCTACGAGGGGGACTCGCCCCTCGCCGAGCGCCGCGCCGCCGCCCTCTCCCTGGACTCCCGGCTCCTGGCCGAGCTGCTCGGCCAGGCGGAGCTGCGCGAGCTTCTCGACGCCGAGGTGCTCACCGAGCTGGAGCGGGAGCTGCAGTGGCTCACCGAGGACAGACGGGTCAGGGACGAGGAGGGCGTCGCCGATCTGCTGCGGATGCTCGGCCCGCTGACCGACGCGGAGCTGACCGAGCGCGGTGCCGAGCCGCGCTGGGCCCAGGAGCTGGCCGAGACACGGCGGGCCATCCGGGTCCGGATCGCGGGCACGGACCACTGGGCGGCGATCGAGGACGCGGGCAGACTGCGGGACGCGCTCGGCACCGCGCTCCCCGTGGGCGTTCCGGAGGCCTTCACCGAGCCGGTCAAGGATCCGCTGGGCGATCTGCTCGCCCGATTCGCGCGCACACACGGCCCGTTCACCTCCGGCGCGGCAGCGGCCCGCTTCGGCCTGGGAGCGGCGGTCACGGACGGGGCGCTCCAGCGGCTGACGGCCGGCGGGCGCATCGTCCAGGGGGAGTTCCACCCCTCGGGCATCGGCCAGGAGTGGTGCGACGCGACCGTGCTGCGCCGGTTGCGACGGCGTTCCCTGGCGGCGCTGCGCCAGGAGCTGGAGCCGGTGCCGCCGGCGGCCCTGGCAGCCTTCCTGCCCCAGTGGCAGCATCTCGGGGACAAGAGCCTGCGCGGTATCGACGGGCTGGCCCGGGCCGTCGAGCAGCTCCAGGGGGCCGCCGTGCCCGCCTCCGCGCTGGAGAAGCTGATCCTGCCGTCCCGGGTGCACGGCTACACCCCCGCCCTGCTCGACGAGCTGACCACCAGCGGCGAGGTGGTCTGGGCCGGAGCCGGCTCGCTGCCGGGCAAGGACGGCTGGGTGTCCCTCCATCTCGCCGACGCGGCGCCGCTGCTGCTTCCGCCGCCGCACCCGCTGGAGCCGACCGCGCTCCAGGAGTCGGTCCTCACCGCCCTCGCACCGGGGTACGGCCTGTTCTTCCGGCAGATCGCCGACCAGGTCAGAGCCACCACCCATCCGGACGCCACCGATCCCCAGCTGGCCGACGCCGTCTGGGACCTGGCCTGGTCGGGCCGGCTCACCAATGACACCCTCTCCCCGCTGCGCGCGCTGCTCGGCTCGGGGCGCACGGCGGGTTCGACCGCGCACCGGGCCCGGCGGACCGTGCCCCGGGGGAGATACGGCAGCCTCACCGGGGCGGCCCGGCCCGTCTCCCGCAACGGCCCTCCGACGGTCAGCGGCCGCTGGTCCCTCCTCCCGGTCACCGCGCCCGATCCGACCCATCGCGCGCACGCCCTGGCCCGCACCCTGCTGGACCGGCACGGTGTGGTGACCCGGGGCGCGGTGGCGGCCGAGGGGGTGGAAGGCGGCTTCTCCGCGGTGTACCGGGTTCTGTCGGCCTTCGAGGACAGCGGACAGGCACGACGGGGCTATGTGGTGGAAGGGCTGGGCGCGGCCCAGTTCGCGATGGAGGGAGCCGTGGACCGGCTGCGGGCGGCGGCGACCGCGCGGGAGCGTTCGGACGGACAGACGGCGCGGCGCGCGGTGGTGCTGGCCGCGGCGGACCCGGCCAACGCCTATGGCGCGGCGCTCTCCTGGCCCGAGCCCCCGGACGGCGCGAGCCACAAACCGGGCAGAAAGGCGGGCTCCCTCTTGGTTCTGGTCGACGGTGAGCTGACGATGTACATGGAGCGCGGCGGCAAGACCCTGCTCGCCTGGGCGACGGACCCGGAGTCCCCCGCGCTGCACGCGGCGGCAGGGGCCCTGTCGGAAGCGGCCCGGGCGGGTCTGCTGGGCACGGTCACGGTGGAGCGGGCGAACGGCGTTCCGGCGCTGACCTCTCCTCTGGCCCCCGCGCTGGAGACGGCGGGCTTCCACGCCACCCCCCGGGGCCTGCGCATACGCCCCTGACAGTGGCCCGGGCCCGGGCGCGTGCCCGGGGCCGCCGAGACAGGGGCCGCCGGGACAGGGGCCGCCGGGACAGGGGCCGCGCCTTCCTCCCCAGGGCCCCGGGTCCGGGTCTGCCCGCGCACTTCCCTCAGAGTCCCTGGGGGCCGGGCACACCCGCCCCCGTGCTTCCCCAGGCGCCCAGTGCAGCCCTCCAGCACCCATGGGGCCGCCCCGGGCCGTCCCGCCGGATCGGGCGGCGCGGGCGGACGGACAGCGGCGCGGGGCCGGCCGCCCCCGGACCTCAGGGCCCCCGCCCCGCGCTTCACTGACCTGGCCCCGCTGGCGTAGGCGGACGGACAGCGGCGCGGGGGCAGCCGCCCCCCGGACCTCTGGGCCCCCGCCCCCGCCCTTCACCGCCCCGGCCCCGCCTCGGGCAGCCGGCCCCGCGCACCGCACCCCGCCCCGAGCCCCGTATCCCGCCCGTGCGGCGCGCCCGTCCCGCATCATGGATCCATGCCCGAAGGAGACACCGTCTGGCAGACCGCGAAGCGACTGCACACCGCCCTCGCCGGGCGGGAACTCACGCGGTTCGATCTGCGGGTGCCCCGATTCGCCACGGCCGATCTCACCGGGCGGACCGTGGTGGAGGTCGCTCCGCGCGGCAAGCATCTGCTCACCCGGATCGAGGGCGGATTCACGCTCCACTCGCATCTGCGGATGGACGGGGCCTGGCGAGTGTTCCCGGCGGGCGGGCGCTGGCACGGCGGACCGGCCCACCAGATCCGGGCGGTGCTCGGGAACGCGTCCCATACCGCTGTCGGGTATCGCCTCCCGGTGCTGGAGCTGCTGCGCACCGAGGACGAGGCGACGGTGGTCGGTCATCTCGGTCCGGATCTGCTGGGCCCGGACTGGGACGCGCGCGCCGCGCTCGCCCGGCTGCTCGCCGATCCCGCCCGCCCGCTCGGCGAGGCCCTGCTCGATCAGCGGAATCTCGCCGGGATCGGCAATGTCTACAAGTCCGAGCTGGCGTTTCTCGCCCGGGTCACGCCCTGGCTGCCGGTCGGGGAGCTGCCCGAGGGTGTCCCGGAGCGGCTCCTCGTCACCGCGCACCGACTGCTGGAGGCGAACAAGAACACCTTCGACCGCCGGACCACAGCCCCCGGCCCCTCGCGCGACCGACTCCATGTCTACGGCCGCTCGGGCAGACCCTGCCCGCGCTGCGGCACCCCCGTTCGGAAGGACGACCCGTCCGCGCGCGCCGGGCGGCCGCGAAACGCGGGGCCGGCCGTCAGGACCGAAGCCCCGGCGGAGCCCGCGCCCCCCGCCCGGGCCGCTCCGGACGCGCGGGAGCACCCCGAGCGGGAGCGCCCCGCGCAGGAGCAGGCCGAGCGGGAGCGCCCCGGGCTGAGACGGTCCTCGCGGGAGCCGGGCGGCGGGGACGAGCGGATCAGCTACTGGTGCCCCGGCTGTCAGATCGGCCCCGGCCCCGCCGGTTGAGGGCCACGGGTTAGGCCAACAGTTGACGACCCGTCAGATCTGGTCGTACCGTCCCCGCATGCCCCTCACGGCGTACGACCTCGGCGGCCGGACCGCGTTCGTCACCGGTGCGGCGAGCGGCATCGGGCGCGCCTGCGCCGTACTGCTCGCCGAGGCGGGAGCCGCCGTCCACTGCGCCGATCTCGACGCTCGGGGGCTGAGCGCGACCCGGGAGCTGATCGCGGAGGCGGGCGGCACGGCGTACACACACCGTCTCGACGTGACCGACCGCTTCGAGGTAGCGGCCGCCGTGCGGAGAGCCGCCGAAGCGGCCGGCGCGGGCGGCGGACGGCTCGACGTCCTGGCCGCCGTCGCCGGAATCATGCACAGCGCCACCGCGCTGGAGACCAGGGACGAGGATCTGGAGCGCGTCTTCGCGGTGAACTTCAAGGGCGTGCTGTACGCCTGCCAGGAGGCGGCCCGAGCGATGATCGCGGCCGGCGCCCCCGGCTCGATCGTCACCATGGCCTCGGGGGCGGTGGACGCCGCCCGGCCCGGCCTGCTCTGCTACAGCGCGGCCAAGGCGGCGGTGGTGCAGCTGACCCGCACCCTCGCGACCGAATTGGGTCCGTACTCCATACGAGTGAACGCAGTCGCCCCCGGCTGGGTCCGTACCCCGATGACCGATCGCCACGACGCCGCGCTTCAGCAGCGGACGGAGGAGACGATGGCCCGGTTGTCCCCGCTGCGCCGGGTCGGCGAGCCGGAGGATGTCGCGCACACGGTGCTGCATCTGGCCTCGGACGCGTCGGCCTTCACGACGGGCCAGATCATCCGCCCGAACGGCGGCGCGACGATGCCCTGGTGACTCCGGCGCCCATCGCGTCCTTGGCCTCTCCGACCACTCCTTTGAGGTCCCCGACCACCCGCCGGACGCGTCCGCGCCCCCGGTGGGCCGTCACATGGACCGGCAGCAGACTCAGACCCCATCCGCCGGCCGCCACGGCGGCCTCGATCAGGCCGGAGCGCTCGGGGACGAACAGCAGTCTCAGCACGGCCCACCACCACATCACGCCCGCCACCACCAGCACGGCCGGCACCACGGCGAAGAGCCCCAGGGCGACCCCGCGACGTGCCATGGCTGCCTCCCTCCGGACCACGCTAGACCGGCGCGATCAGCCCAGGGAGGGCGCACCGGGTGCAGGCCCCGGCGCACGGAACACCGCGCGGACCGCGAATCTGCCCCCGAGCCGCTCCCTCACGGCCTCCGCCCGTCACCGCCGCGCCGAAGGGCGGTATGAGGTGGAGCGGTACGACGTTCCGGGAACTTTCCGCCCGCCCTCCGCGATCCCGCCGCCGGCGTTCGCGAACTTCAGCGATCGAACGGACTTCCGCGATGACATCCGAGGCCCGGCCGACCCACGTACTCCGCCCGGCGCGCACCGGCCCACGCGAAGGAGACCCGGTCGCCGCCCACCACGCCGACGCGGGCTCGGGCGCGGGCCGCGTCGCCCGGGAGCCCCCGGGGGCGGCGCGACGCCGCCCCGCGGGCTCCCGGCGCACCAGGGCGGCTAGGCGCTCTCGGCCTGGAACATCCACGCGTGCTTCTCGAGATCGGCCGTGAGCCCGATCAGGATGTCCTGGCTCACCGGGTCCGGGTCGCCGGTGACCGAGACGCGCTCCCGCATCCGTACGATCACCGCGTCCAGCGCGCGGACCAGCACCTGGACCGCGTCGCCGTCCTTGATCCAGCCCTCGGGCACGGCGCCGATGGCGCTCTGCGAGGCCACGGTCGCCGACCGGCCGTCCGGGGAGACTCCGATCGCCGAGCAGCGTTCGGCCACCGTGTCGGAGTGCAGCCTGGCGGTGTCCACGACCTCGTCGAGCTGAAGGTGTACGGACCGGAAGCGCGGGCCCACGACATTCCAGTGGACCTGCTTGGCGACGAGCGAGAGATCCACCAGATCCACGAGTGCGCCTCGCAGTGCCTCGCCGACCGTCTTCAGATCGGCATCGGACAACGGGCTCTTGACGACAGACATGCAAGTCCTCCACTCGGTTGTCGGTGATTTCCACCATGACATAGGCCTCCGAACCAGACATTCGGACGGCCCTCACCCGACCGAACCGGCTCAAATGGTCGCCTACCCGCCAACCCGCCGGACAAAAGTCCTGAATCTCACACCACAAAACCCCAGGCCCGCGCCCCACAAAAGCGCAGGCCGGCGCCCCGCGAACCCGCAGGCCAAGCGCAGGCCCGCACCCCGCGAACCCGCACCCCCACAGCCCCCCGACCCCACAGACCCCCGGCCCCCGCCCCGGCCCCTGGCCTCACCCCACACAGCGAAAACCCCGGTCCCCCACCCCCTCAGGGGCAGTGGCCGGGGCTCGGCTCACACCAACTTCGTACATCGGCGCCGATCGCCGTACGCACCCGCTCCGTACCGCGGCCGGCGCTCTGGAGCGCCGTAAGCGCACCGCCACAGCGACAGGCTGTGGTGATTACGCGGCGACGACGTCGACGGCTTCCGCCGGCGCCTTGATCGTCACCCGCTCCGTCGGCACACCCGCCACCGACGTCACGGAGACGGAGTTCAGCATCGACCGCACTGGTGCGGGCACCGGCTCGCCGGCCGCTGCCGACGCGGCCAGTTCGGCCAGCGACAGTTCATCGCTCACTTCCCGCATGAGCTCGGACATCCGTACGTCAAGCGCGTCGCAGATCGCGGAGAGCAGCTCGGAGGATGCCTCCTTCTGCCCCCGCTCCACCTCGGAGAGATAGCCGAGCGAAACTCGGGCGGACGAGGAGACTTCGCGCAGAGTACGGCCCTGGCGCTGGCGCTGCCGACGCAGCACGTCACCCAGCAGGCGACGGAGCAGAATCATCGGTGGCTCCCTCCTCGGACCGCGTAGCCGCATCCTTCACGCCCCACCGTACCGCCTCGCGCTGCGGCCGTGCGGGGAGCGATGTCGTGTTCACTCAGGGCTGCAAACATCAATTCCCCCCGTTCTGTTCCGTATCCTGTGCCCGCGTCGGCCCCAGGAGTTCATCCAGAAGCAGGCCGAGCACGCTCCGTACACTCTCTCTACGGATTTCCGCCCGGGTCCCGTTCAATCGCAGTGCGGCCGATTTCCCTGTCCCGTCCGGTCCGCAGACCGCGATGTGGACCGTCCCGGCCGGCTGTCCGTCCTGCGGGCCGGGCCCGGCGACACCCGTGGTGGCGATGCCCCAGCCGGCCCCCAGAACGGTGCGCACACCGGCCGCCATCTGCGAAGCGACCTCGGGATTCACCGCTCCGCGCTCCGCCAGGAGGGTTTCCTCGACACCCAGCACATCGTGCTTCAGCTCGGTCGTGTACGCCGTCACCGAACCGCGGAAGGCGTTCGACGCGCCCGGCACCGCCGTCAGCTCGGCGGCCACGAGACCACCCGTGAGCGACTCCGCCACGGCCACGGTCTCGCCACGCTCCGCAAGCATCCCGAGCACCCGGGCCGCCGTGGTCATCCCGCGCCCCCGACGGCGCCGCGCTCCTTGGCGAGTCCCCGGCGGCGCAGCATGATCGCTTGGCGCACATAGTCGAGGCCGGTGAGAAGGGTCAGCACGACGGCGAGGGCCATCACCCAGAAGCGGAGGGTGGCCAGCGGCCCGGTCAGCGCCAGGACGTACATGCCGACCGCGGTGCCCTGGGCGAGGGTCTTCAGCTTGCCGCCCCGGCTGGCGGGAATCACGCCGTGACGGATCACCCAGAACCGCATCAGCGTGATACCCAGCTCGCGGAAGAGAATCAGCCCGGTCACCCACCAGGGCAGATCGCCGAGCGACGACAGACAGATCAGCCCGGCGGCCATGATCGCCTTGTCGGCGATCGGGTCGGCGATCTTCCCGAAGTCCGTGACCAGGTTGTAGGTGCGCGCCAGATGTCCGTCGAAGATGTCCGTGATCATGGCGACGGCGAACGCCGCCCACGCCCAGGCGCGCCAGGCCGGATCGTATCCGCCGTCCTGGAGCATCAGCAGGACGAAGGCGGGCACCAGAACGAGCCGCACCATGGTGAGGATGTTGGCGATGTTCCACAGGCTGGCCTGATTGACGGCCGCAGCGCCCAGCTTGCCGCCGGGTGCGGGCCTACCGGTGCCGCCCCCCGCGGATGCCGGCACTCCGGTCATCTGGCCGCCTCCTCGCCCGGGATCCGCCGTCCGCCGCCCTGGGCCTCGGCGCCCTGAGCCTTGCCGCTCGGACCCTCGACGCCCGAAGCGCCGACGCCCGCAACACCGCCGCGTGAAGCGCCGACGCCCACAATGCCGCCGCCCGAAGCGCCGACGGCCGAACCGCCGCCGCCCGGAGTCCGGTGACCGTCGAGCACACCGGCCGGGACCGGACGGTCCACCGCGTCCCCGGCATCCCCGGTACGCCCCGCCGGAATGTCCCCCAGGTACTCGGCCAGCAGGTCGACCCCTTCGGACCCGATCGCCTTGGCCATGACCATACGGCCCGCGACCAGGCCCTCACGCGAGGTGAAGACGATCTGGCCGTCGGTCTCGGGCGCCTGGTGAGCGGCCCGGCCGACGGCTCCGTCCTCGCCGTCGACCGACTCGACCAGCACTTCCAGGCTCTCACCGAGTCGCTCCTCGGCACGCTGCGAGGTCAGCTCCTCGGCGAGCCGGGAGAGATGCGCCAGCCGCTCGGCGATGATCTCGTCGCTGAGTTTGCCCTGGTACGTGGCGGCCTCGGTGCCGTCCTCGTCGGAGTAGCCGAACACGCCGACGGCGTCGAGCCGGGCGTGGGTGAGGAAGCGTTCCAGCTCGGCGAAGTCGCTCTGGCTCTCACCGGGGAAGCCGACGATGAAGTTGGACCGCACTCCGGCCTGCGGGGCCTTGGAGCGGATGGTCTCCAGCAGGTCGAGGAAGCGGTCCGTGTCGCCGAAGCGGCGCATCGAGCGCAGCACGGCGGGCGCGGAGTGCTGGAAGGAGAGATCGAAGTACGGCGCGATCTTGGGGGTGGAGGTCAGCACGTCGATCAGTCCGGGCCGCATCTCGGCGGGCTGGAGGTAGCTGACGCGGATCCGCTCGATGCCGTCGACCGCCGCCAGCTCAGGCAGCAGGGTCTCCAGCAGGCGGATGTCGCCCAGGTCCTTGCCGTAGGAGGTGTTGTTCTCGGAGACGAGCATGACCTCCTTGACGCCCTGCTCGGCCAGCCAGCGGGTCTCGCCGAGCACATCGCTGGGGCGGCGGGAGATGAAGGAGCCGCGGAACGACGGGATGGCGCAGAAGGAGCAGCGCCGGTCGCAGCCGGAGGCGAGTTTGACGGAGGCGACCGGGCTGGTGCCGAGCCGGCGGCGGAGCGGCGCGCGCGGACCGGAGACCGGGGCGACGCCGTCCGGGAGGTCGGTGAGGTCGGCGAGGTCCACCAGCGGGACGTCCGCGGCGGGCTCGGCGGGCTCGCCGTGGCCGGGCAGCGCCACTCCGGAGGCCTTCTGCCGGTCGGCCGGGCTCAGCGGCAGCAGCTTGCGCCGGTCGCGCGGGGTGTGCGAGGCGTGGATCCCGCCGCTGAGGATGGTCTGGAGCCGGTCGGAGATGTCGGCGTAGTCGTCGAAGCCGAGGACGCCGTCGGCTTCGGGGAGGGCCTCGGCCAGCTCCTTGCCGTACCGCTCGGCCATGCAGCCGACGGCGACCACGGCCTGGGTTCTGCCGTGGTCCTTGAGGTCATTGGCTTCGAGGAGGGCGTCGACGGAGTCCTTCTTGGCGGCCTCGACGAAGCCGCAGGTGTTGACGACGGCGACGTCCGCGTCGGCGGCTTCCTCGACAAGCTCCCAGCCGTCCGCTGCCAAGCGGCCTGCGAGCTCCTCCGAGTCCACCTCGTTACGGGCGCAGCCAAGAGTGACAAGGGCGACGGTACGGCGTTCGGGCATGGGCTCAAGACTACTTTGTCCTGGCCCACGCCCCTGCCTCCAGGGCTCCCCCGTCCGCCGGGCGGGCGGTCTCAGCCGACCTGGGGATCACCCTCGGTGTACGAAAGGCGCTCGACCTGCCCGGGACGGAACTCGTCCTCGACCTTCTTTCCATTGACGTACAGCTCGATCGCCCCAGCGTTTCCGAGGATGAGGTCGATCCGCTCGTCGTCCTGGAAGGTCTTGGAATCGCCCTTCGCGAGGGTCCCGTCGAAGAGGAGCTTGCCGTTGTGGGACTTGGCGGAGATCCAGCTCTTGTCGTCGACGACGGAGAGCCGGACGGTGACCTTGCCCTTGGGCACGGCGGCGATGGCGCTGTCCGACGGGTCGGGCTTGGGGTCGGCGGGCTTGCGGCTGGGGGCCTTGGAGGGCTTCTCCTCGGCCGCGGGCCCCTCCGCCACCTGGTCGCTCCGGCCGCCGCCGTCCCCGCCGCCGACGAGGGTGAAGCCGACGAAGCCGATGACGACGACGATCGCGGCGACCATGGCGGCGGTCCAGTTGGGGCGGCGCGGCTCGGGCCGGATGCGCTCGGCCTCGAACAGCGGTGCGGCGGGGGTGGGCGCGGGCCGCCCGCCGTGCTCGGCGTCGTACTGCGCGACCAGCGCGGCGGGGTCGAGCCCCACGAACTGGGCGATCATCCGGATGTGCCCGCGCGCGTACACATCGCCGCCGCTGCGGGAGAAGTCGTCCTGCTCGATCGCGTGGATGATCGGGACCCGCACCCGGGTGGCGGCGCTGACCTCGTCGACGGTCAGGCCGGCGCCGACACGGGCCTGGTGGAGGACCTGCCCGATGGAAGGCCGGTCGTCCTCGGGGAAAGGCCGGTCGTCTTCGGGGGAGTTGCCGATGGACACGAGGGCGCCTTTCGAGCGTGTAACCACCTGCTGGAGGTTCAGTGTATGGCTGGTACGAAAGGGTGGGGCAACCGGGCGACCGGAGTTTGTACGCCATCGGTATGGCCGGTGGCCCTCCGGGGGACGGGGCGGTTTTCCCGCCCCTTCCTCCAACTTGACGTTCGACCGGGGGAAACGGTTGCCCGTGAAACCGCGCCCGAGCCGAACCCTTACGGGTGAGACTCTCCCCGGATCACGGCGAGCACTCCCTCCAGCTCCTCAGGTTTCACCAGAACGTCACGCGCCTTGGACCCCTCGCTCGGTCCGACGATGTTCCGCGACTCCATGAGATCCATCAGCCGTCCGGCCTTGGCGAAGCCGACGCGCAGCTTGCGCTGGAGCATCGACGTCGACCCGAACTGGGTCGATACCACGAGTTCGGCCGCCTGGCAGAGCAGATCAAGATCGTCGCCGATCTCCTCGTCGATCTCCTTCTTCCGCTGGGAGCCGACGACGACGTCCTCCCGGAAGACGGGGGCCATCTGGTCCTTGCAGTGCTGGACGACGACGGCGACCTCGTCCTCGGTGACGAAGGCGCCCTGCATCCGGGTCGGCTTGTTCGCGCCCATCGGCAGGAAGAGCCCGTCGCCCTTGCCGATCAGCTTCTCCGCGCCCGGCTGGTCGAGGATGACCCGGCTGTCGGCGAGCGAGGAGGTGGCGAAGGCGAGCCGGGAGGGCACGTTCGCCTTGATCAGACCGGTGACGACGTCGACGGACGGCCGCTGGGTGGCCAGCACCAGATGGATGCCGGCCGCGCGCGCGAGCTGGGTGATCCGGACGATGGCGTCCTCGACGTCTCTCGGGGCCACCATCATCAGATCCGCCAGCTCGTCCACGATGACCAGCAGATACGGATAGGGCTGAAGCTCCCGCCCGCTGCCCTCGGGCGGTTTGACCTTGCCGGAGCGGACCGCCTGGTTGAAGTCGTCGATGTGCCGGTATCCGTAGGCCGCGAGATCGTCGTACCGCAGATCCATCTCCCGGACGACCCACTGGAGCGCCTCGGCGGCCCGCTTGGGGTTGGTGATGATCGGCGTGATCAGGTGCGGAATGCCCTCGTAGGCGGTCAGCTCGACCCGCTTGGGGTCGACCAGCACCATCCGGACGTCCTCCGGAGTCGCTCGTATCATGACCGAGGTGATCAGGCAGTTGATGCAGGAGGACTTGCCGGAGCCGGTCGCTCCGGCGACCAGGATGTGCGGCATCTTCGCCAGGTTCGCCATCACATAGCCGCCCTCGACGTCCTTGCCGAGCGCGACCAGCATCGGATGGTCGTCCTCCGCCGCGTCGGCCAGCCGCAGCACATCGCCGAGGTTGACCATCTCGCGGTCGGTGTTGGGGATCTCGATGCCGACGGCGGACTTCCCCGGGATCGGCGAGATGATCCGCACATCGGGACTGGCGACGGCGTACGCGATGTTCTTGGTCAGCGCCGTGATCCGCTCGACCTTCACGGCCGGGCCCAGCTCCACCTCGTACCGGGTCACCGTCGGGCCCCGGGTGAAGCCGGTGACGGCCGCGTCGACCTTGAACTCCATGAACACATTGGTGAGCGAGGCGACGACGGCGTCGTTGGCGGCGCTGCGCGTCTTGCCGGGGCCGCCGCGCTCCAGCAGATCGAGCGAGGGCAGCGCGTAGGTGATGTCCCCCGACAGCTGGAGCTGCTCGGCCCGGGCCGGCAGCGGCTGCGCGTGCTCGGGCGCGGGCTTCGTCAGATCGGGTACGACGCCCCGGGCCGAGGGCTCGTCCGCCGCCCCGGACCGGTCGGCCGCGGGCTCGCCGGCCGCCGCCCCGGGCCGCTTGCGGGGCTCGCGCGCGGGCGGCACCGGCGAGGCGGCCCGCTGCCGGTCGGCGGTGACGTCCTTGGTCAGATCGGCGACCACCGGAGAGGGCGGCAGCCCGTTGTAGACCGCCCCGTCGAGCGCGGCCGCCGCGGCGGCCGCCACGTCCACGGCGTCCATGGGGCGCTCCCCCGGGGCCTGCCCGGAGGCCCTGCGCGGCTTGCGCCGCCGGGTGAGCGCCTCCTCCTCCGCCTGCTCGGGGGCGTACTCCCCGGGCGCTTCGCTCCGGCGCGCGGGCGCACGCCGTACGCGCCCCGGCACCGCCTCGCGCCACTGCTCCTCGTACCGCCGGTCGTCGTCCCCCTCCACCCGGTCCCGCTCGTCGTACGGCGGCGCGACCAGGCCCAGCCGGGAGCCGAGCAGCCGCAGCCGCTGCGGAATGGCGTTGACCGGGGTGGCCGTGACGACCAGCAGCCCGAAGACGGTGAGAAGCACGAGCAGCGGTACGGCGAGCACGGTGCCGACCATGAAGATCAGCGGAGTCGCGGCGGCCCAGCCGATCAGACCGCCCGCGTCCTGGAGCGCCTCGGTGTCGGCGCGCTCCGGCGAACCGCAGGCGATGTGCACCTGCCCGAGGACCCCGATGACCAGGGCGGAGAGCCCGATCACGATCCGGCCGTTCGCGTCGGGTTTCTCCGGGTGGAGGATCAGTCGGACGGCGATCACTCCGAGCAGTATGGGCACCAGCAGATCGAGCCTGCCGAACGCCGTGGTCACCAGCAACTCGACCAGGTCCCCGACCGGCCCGCGCAGATTGGACCAGGTCCCGGCCGCGACGATCAGGGCGACCCCGAGCAGCAGCAGGGCGACGCCGTCCTTGCGGTGCGCCGGATCGAGCCCCTTCGCGCCCCGCCCTATGCCCCGGAAGAGCGCGCCCACGGCATGGGCGACACCGAGCCAGCAGGCGCGGACGAAACGGTAGACGCCCCCGGTCGGCGACGGCGCCGGCCTGGGCGCGGGCCGCTTCGCCGCCGTCTTCTTCGGCGGAGCCTTCTTCGCGGGCGCGGCTTTGCGCGCGGGAGCGCGTTTCGCGGGCGCGGTCTTCTTGGCGGGGCTCTTGGCCGGTTTCCTCGCGGCCGCCGCGCCACCGCTCGTACGGCCGGTGCGCGGTTTCGCGGCGCCCGCCGTGTCCTCGGAACCCTTGCCGGACGTACGTGAGGCCATGGTGGTGAGGTTACCGGTGTCGGGGGCAGTGGACACGTGTGCCCACTGCTTCACCCGTTCGTGTCGCCCTGCCCGCACCACCGGGATGACGGGCTTTCAGCCGGCCGGCGAACCGCCCCGGCCGGACGGTCCCCCGGCCGTCAGCCGGGGGACTGCAGCGTCGGCGCACCGCCCGTGCCGGGCTCCAGCGCGTCCAGCGCCCGCCGCAGACCGGTGAGTTTGCGCTCCAGATGAGCGGCGGTGGCGACCGCGGCCGCGTCGGCCGACTCGTCGTCCAGCTGCTTGGAGAGCGCCTCCGCCTGCTCCTCGACAGCGGCGAGCCGCGCGGACAGCTCGGCGAGCAGCCCCGCCGACTCCCGGCCGGCGCTCCCCGCGCTCGGCTGGGCGCCCGCGCCGTTCTCCAGCTGGAGCCGCAGCAGCGCCGCCTGCTCACGCAATTGACAGTTCTTCATGTACAGCTCGACGAACACCGAGACCTTCGCCCGCAGCACCCACGGGTCGAACGGCTTGGAGATGTAGTCGACCGCACCCGCCGCATACCCCCGGAAGGTGTGGTGCGGGCCGTGATTGATCGCCGTGAGAAAGATGATCGGGATGTCCCGGGTCCGCTCCCGCCGCTTGATGTGCGCGGCGGTCTCGAATCCGTCCATGCCGGGCATCTGAACGTCCAGCAGAATGACCGCGAAGTCGTCCGTCAGCAGCGCCTTCAGCGCTTCCTCCCCTGACGATGCCCGCACCAGTGTCTGATCGAGCGCGGAGAGAATGGCCTCCAGCGCCAGCAGATTCTCCGGCCGGTCATCGACCAGGAGGATCTTGGCCTTCTGCACCATGCCCCGTCCTCCTCGCCCCGGCCTGGGGTCCCCCCGGCTCCCTCGAGCCGGGGTACGCCTTCGGCGCCGCCCCAGGGGACGACTTGCTTGCGTCGCCCAATGTTGTGCCGGTCATGGTAGCCGCACCCTGCCCGTCGCCACACCCTGTCACCAGGATGTCACTGCGCACATAGCAGAAACGCAGCAGGGGACCGGATGGTTCCCGTACGACGCTCTTTCATACCGCCGCCGGCCACGGTCAGTCAGCGACGGACACGGCCGGCGGCCCTCCCCGCTCACCTCTGGCGCATCCACTGCTCCATCACGGAGAGCAGATGATCGGGGTCGACGGGCTTGGTGACATAGTCCGAAGCCCCCGACTCGATCGCCTTCTCCCGGTCGCCCTTCATCGCCTTCGCGGTGAGCGCGATGATCGGCAGCCCGGCGAACTGCGGCATCCTGCGGATCGCCGTCGTCGTCGCGTAACCGTCCATCTCCGGCATCATGATGTCCATCAGCACGACCGTCACATCGTCGTGCTGCTCCAGCACCTCGATGCCCTCCCGGCCGTTCTCCGCGTACAGCACCGTCAGCCCGTTCTGCTCCAGCACCGAGGTGAGCGCGAAGACATTGCGGATGTCGTCGTCGACGATGAGCACCTTCTCCTGGTCGAAGCTGAAGGTGCGCCGCGGCTCCGGCGGCTCCGGGACCGCCGGGGCGTGACCGCTCCGCCCGGCCGCCGCAGCGGCGTGACCGCCCGAGGGCGGCAGCGCGGCCCGCTCCTCCGTGGCCCCGATCGCCTTGCGCCGCCGCCGGAAGAGCGTCGCGGACGGGGAGTGCGTCTCGATCGCATGACGCTCCGGCTGCGGAACACCGCGCTCCGGATCACTGGTGTCCGCCGCCGTGCCATGGCCGTTCGGCGGCAGCTCACTGGGGTGCAGCGGCAGATACAGCGTGAACGTCGAACCCCGGCCGGGCTCGCTGGCCGCGTGGATCTCACCGCCGAGCAGCCGCGCGATCTCCCGGCTGATCGACAGCCCGAGCCCCGTACCGCCGTACTTGCGGCTCGTCGTCCCGTCCGCCTGCTTGAACGCCTCGAAGATCACCCGCATCTTGCCCGCCGCGATCCCGATGCCCGTGTCCGTCACCGAGAAGGCGATCAGATCCGCGTCCGGGTCCCGCAGCGAACCGACCTCCAGCAGCTGCTCCCTGATCGACTGCGGCACATCCGCGCTCGCCGGACGGATCACCAGCTCCACCGCCCCCGAGTCGGTGAACTTCACCGCGTTGGACAGCAGATTGCGCAGCACCTGGAGCAGCCGCTGCTCGTCGGTGTGCAGGGTCGCGGGCAGCTCGGGCGAGACCCGTACGGAGAAGTCGAGCCCCTTCTCCGCGGTCAGCGGCCGGAAGGTGGCCTCCACATAGTCGACCAGCTGCACCAGCGCGATCCGGGTCGGACTCACATCCATCTTGCCCGCCTCGACCTTCGACAGATCGAGAATGTCGTTGATCAGCTGCAGCAGATCCGAACCCGCGCCGTGGATCGTCTCGGCGAACTCCACCTGCTTCGGCGAGAGATTGCCCTCCGCGTTGTCGGCGAGCAGCTTGGCGAGGATCAGCAGCGAGTTCAGCGGAGTGCGCAGCTCGTGCGACATGTTCGCCAGGAACTCGCTCTTGTAGCGCATCGAGACCGCGAGCTGCTCGGCGCGCTCCTCCAGCACCTGCCGGGCCTCCTCGATCTCGGTGTTCTTCACCTCGATGTCACGGTTCTGCTGGGCCAGCAGCTCGGCCTTCTCCTCCAGTTCGGCGTTGGAGGACTGGAGCGCCTTCTGCCGGTTCTCCAACTCGGCGGAGCGCTCCCGCAGCTGCTCGGTCAGCTCCTGCGACTGATGCAGCAGCACCTCGGTCTTGGTGTTGACGCTGATGGTGTTGACGCTCGTCGCGATCATCTCGGCGATCTGGTTCAGGAAGTCCCGCTGGATCTGGGTGAACGGCTGGAACGACGCCAGCTCGATCACCCCGAGGACCTTCCCCTCGAAGAGCACCGGCAGCACGATCACATACGCCGGCGACGCCTCCCCCAGCCCCGAGGAGATCTTCAGATACCCCGGCGGCACATTCACCTGGATCGTCCGCTTCTCCTCCGCCGCCGTCCCGATCAGCGTCTCGCCGGGCCGGAACGAGGTGGGCATCAGACCGGCCGAATAGCCGTAACTGGCCCTCATGACCAGCTCGTACGAGGAGTCCCCGCCGCCTCCGACGACATCCTGGCCGCCGGTCTGCATCGCCAGGAAGAAGGCCCCGTGCTGCGCGGAGACGACCGGCGTCAGCTCGCTCATGATCAGCGAGGCCACGTCGTCCAGATCGCGCCGGCCCTGCATCAGCCCGGAGATACGGGCCAGATTGCCCTTGAGCCAGTCCTGCTCCTCATTGGCGAGCGTGGTGTCACGGAGGTTGGCGATCATCGTATTGATGTTGTCCTGGAGGACCTGAATCTCGCCGGCCGCGTCCACATCGATCTTCAGATTGAGATCGCCCCTGGTCACGGCCGTGGCCACGGCGGCGATCGCCCGCACCTGACGGGTCAGATTCCCCGCCATCTCGTTCACGGACTCGGTGAGATCGCGCCAGGTGCCGTCCACGTCGCGCACCCGCGCCTGACCGCCCAACTGCCCGTCGGTGCCCACCTCACGGGCCACCCGGGTGACCTCTCCCGCGAACGACGACAGCTGGTCGACCATGGTGTTGATGGTGGTCTTCAGCTCCAGGATCTCGCCCCGGGCGTCGATGTCGATCTTCCGGGTGAGATCGCCCTTGGCGATGGCGGTGGTGACGGTCGCAATCTGCCGCACCTGACCGGTCAGATTGGACGCCATCGAGTTCACCGACTCGGTGAGGTCCTTCCAGGTCCCGGAGACCCCGGGCACATGGGCCTGACCGCCCAGCTCGCCCTCGGTGCCCACCTCACGGGCCACCCGGGTCACCTCGTCCGCGAACGAGGACAGCGTCGTCACCATCGTGTTGACGGTGTCCGCCAGCTCCGCGACCTCGCCGCGCGCCTCGACGGTGACCTTCTTCGTCAGATCGCCGCCCGCGACCGCCGCCGAGACCCGCGCGATATTGCGGACCTGGCTGGTCAGATTGTTGGCCATCAGATTGACGTTGTCGCTGAGGTCCTTCCAGATGCCCGTGACACCGCGCACCCGCGCCTGGCCGCCCAGGACGCCCTCGGTGCCCACCTCACGGGCCACCCGGGTCACCTCGTCCGCGAAGTCCAGCAGCTGGTCGACCATCGTGTTCACGGTCGTCACCAGTTCGAGGATCTCGCCCTTGGCGTCGACGGTGATCTTCTTCGAGAGGTCGCCCTTGGCGACCGCGGTGGTCACCTCGGCGATGTTCCGCACCTGCGAGGTGAGGTTGTTCGCCATGAAGTTGACGGACTGGGTCAGGTCCTTCCAGGTGCCCGAGACGCCCTGCACCTCCGCCTGGCCGCCCAGGATGCCCTCGGTGCCCACCTCGCGCGCGACCCTGGTGACCTGCTCCGCGAAGTTGGAGAGCTGGTCGACCATCGTGTTGAGCGTGTTCTTCAGCTCCTGGATCTCGCCCCGCGCGTCCACGTCGATCTTCTGCGACAGATCGCCGCGCGCCACCGCCGTGGCGACCTGCGCGATATTGCGGACCTGCGAGGTCAGATTCCCCGCCATGCCGTTCACGGAGTCCGTCAGATCACGCCACACGCCGGCCACACCCGGCACCTGCGCCTGGCCGCCGAGCCGCCCGTCCGTGCCCACCTCGCGGGCCACCCGGGTCACCTGATCGGCGAAGGCGGAGAGCTGGTCGACCATCGTGTTGATGGTGTTCTTCAGTTCGAGGATCTCGCCCCGCGCGTCCACGTCGATCTTCTGCGACAGATCGCCGCGCGCCACCGCCGTCGTCACCTGCGCGATCTGGCGCACCTGCGACGTCAGATTCCCCGCCATGAAGTTGACGGAGTCCGTCAGCTCCTTCCAGGTGCCGCTGACGCCGTCGACGCGCGCCTGACCGCCGAGCCGCCCCTCCGTGCCCACGTCCCGCGCCATCCGGGTGACCTGGTCGGCGAAGGACGACAGCTGCGCCACCATCGTGTTGACGGTGTTCTTCAGCTCCAGCATCTCCCCGGCCACATCCACCGTGACCTTCTGCGACAGATCGCCGTTCGCGACCGCCGTCGTCACCTGCGCGATGTCCCGCACCTGGCCGGTGAGATTGCGGAAGGCCGTGTTCACCGAGTCGGTGAGGTCCTTCCAGGTGTTCGCGGCGCCCGGCACATGCGCCTGACCGCCGAGCCGGCCCTCGACGCCGACCTCGCGGGCCACCCGCGTCACCTCGGAACCGAAGGACTGCAGCTGGTCCACCATCGTATTGACGGTGTTCTTCAGCTCCAGCATCTCCCCGGCCACATCCACCGTGACCTTCTGCGACAGATCGCCGTTCGCGACCGCCGTCGTCACCTGCGCG
>NZ_JBIBWD010000006.1:0-4520 GCF_043080985.1 Streptomyces sp. NPDC014894 | reverse complement strand
GCGATGTCCCGCACCTGAGTCGTCAGGTTCCGGAAGACGGTGTTGACCGAATCGGTCAGATCCTTCCAGGTCCCGGCCGCGCCCGGCACCTGCGCCTGACCGCCGAGCAGCCCCTCCGCGCCGACCTCGCTCGCCACCCGGGTGACCTCGTCCGCGAAGGTGCGCAGCGTCTCCGTCATCTGGTTGATCGTCTCGGCGAGCTGGGCGACCTCGCCCCGCGCGCTGACGGTCACCTTCTGCGACAGATCGCCGTTCGCGACCGCCGTCGTCACCTCGGCGATCCCGCGCACCTGCGAGGTCAGATTCCCCGCCATGGTGTTGACCGAGTCGGTGAGGTCCTTCCAGACGCCCGCGACCCCGGGCACCTCCGCCTGACCGCCCAGCTCCCCCTCGGTGCCCACCTCACGGGCCACCCGGGTCACCTCCGAACCGAGGGACTGGAGCTGGTCCACCATGGTGTTCACGGTGTTCTTCAGTTCCAGCATCTCGCCGGCCACATGGACGGTGACCTTCTGCGACAGATCGCCCTGGGCGACGGCCGTGGTCACCAGCGCGATGTCCCGCACCTGGGAGGTCAGCCGGAACGCCATGGTGTTCACGGAGTCCGTGAGGTGCTTCCAGGAGCCGGAGACGCCCCGGATCTGGGCCTGCCCGCCGAGCTTGCCCTCGACGCCGACCTCCAGCGCCACCCGCGTCACCTCGTCGGTGAACGCCGACAGCTGGTCCACCAGACTGTTCACGGTCCGCGCGACCTTGAGGAACTCGCCGCGCAGCGGCCGTACGGCCCCGTCCTCGCCGTGCGAGCGCAGCTCCATCCGCTGCTCAAGATCGCCGTCGGCGACCGCAGAGAGCACCCGGCTCACCTCGGACACCGGCCGCGACAAATCGTCCACCAGCGCGTTCGTGGCGTCGATCGCCGCCGCCCAGGAGCCCTCGAAGCCCCCCGTCTCCAGCCGCTCAGTGAGCTTTCCCTCACGTCCCACGACTCTGCGGACCCGCGCCATCTCTCCGGTGAGATGGACATTCCGATCAGCGACCTCGTTGTAGACGGCCGCGATCTCGGCCATCGCATCGTCGCCCGACACGGTCAGACGCCTGCGGAAATTGCCGTCGCGCATCGACACGAGACCGGCCAGCAGCCTGTTCAGGGCTGCTGTATCGACCTCGGTTGTCGCATTGCTCCGGGATCGTCCGCCTTTCGTACGCGTGCTTGTGCCACGCGCCGCCGTGCCAGACTCCACCGTGTCCCTCCCGCGGGGGTTGACCGTACTGCCTGAGCTGTATCAGGAAGCCTGCCCAGTGTTTCACCCATGCGGAACCAGGCCATAACAGTTCGGCGGCATCGCGTCGCCGTCACCGCCCCCAAGGGCGGAAACAGCGGCGACCGCCATCCGCTGGGACAGCGAAGGTAAGTAACCTGGCATCCGGCTGTCCAACCGCCCCGGTCCGCCCGGCCGGGTCGGCATGGGCACGAGAGCAACCACCGGGCACCGGGAGGGGCAGGCCGATCATGGCGGAGCCGGGCGTCGAAACACGTACAGGGAGTTCTGTGATCACCGCCCGGGCGGCTGCCACCTTCGACCCCGTCGGACGGTCCGTCGCGACCGCCCGCGCCTTCGTCCGCGACACCCTGCAGGGCTGGGGGTACAGCGAAGTCGTCGACGACGCGGTCGTCCTCACCAGCGAGCTGGTCACCAACGCCGTCGTCCACGCGGGCACCGCCGCCGACGTGCTCTGTCTCCGCTCGGAGGACAGCGTCCGCGTCGAGGTCGGCGACCGCTACCCCGAGCGCGAGGTCCCCATCCAGGCCTCCGGCCTCACCTTCGCCGGCCTCGACAGCGAGAACGGCCGCGGACTGCTCCTCTGCTCCGCGCTGGCCTCCCGCTGGGGCGTCGAGTACACCCCCACCCACAAACAGGTCTGGTTCCAGCTCGACCTCCCCCAGCGCCCCGTCGGCACCCGCTGCGCCGGCCCCGCGCTCCCGACCGCACTGCTCCCCGTCGCCGACGAACGGGTACGCGTCGCCGTCGCCCAGATCGACGCGGCGGGCGCCGTCTCGGTCTGGAACGCGGACGCCGAGCACCTCTTCGGCTACCCGGCCGAACAGGTCGTCGGCAAACCCCTGGCCGACCTCGCCGCCTGGCCGCACACCCCCGGCATCGGCACCGGCATCGCCGAGGCCCTCCAGCTCTCCCGCTGGGAGGGCAGCTACGGAATCCGCGGCACCGACGGCAGAGTCATCCCGGTTTACGCCTCCCACCTGCGGGTACGCGACTCGCACGGCGAGCCCTCCACGGTCTGCCTCCTGGTCCGGGACGACGAGCGCGCCGTCCTCCAGACCCCGCAGCGCGTGCCCGTCACCGACTCGGGCTCCGAGAGCCGCGCCGCTGACCCGTTCGAGGTCTTCATCGGCTCGCCGGCCCCCGACGACCTCGACGGACTCCTCCAGCGCACCGTGGAACGCGCCCGCGACATGCTCGACGGCGATTCCGCCTTCCTGCTCCTGGCCACCGACGACGAGACGGAACTGGAGGTCCGGGCCACCACCGGACTGCCGTCGGCCCGCCAGAGATTCGCCCGGGTCCCCGTCGAAGCGGGCACCGGACGATACGGCTCCGCCCGGATGCCGGCCGTCCACGAGGACCTCACCGCCGTCCCCGGCGCGGTCCCCCTGCTCAACTCCACCGGCATGCGCTCGGTCGTCACCGTCCCGCTCAAGGTCGAAGGACGGCTCACCGGCTCCCTCGGCGTCGCCGCGGAATCCGCCGGACGGTACTCCAACGAGGAGGCGCTGCGCCTCCAGTTCGCCGCCGACCGCATCGCGCTCGCCGTCGAGTCCGCCCGGCTCGGCGAGCTGGAGCGACTGCGCCGCGGCTCGCTCTCCTTCCTGGTCGAGGCGTCCGATCTGCTCGCCGGAACGCTCGACCGGGACCAGACGCTGGCCCTGATGGCCCAGATGACGGTCCCGACCCTGGCCACCTGGTGCGCCGTGTACACGATCGCCGACCAGGCGTCCGAGCCCTACCTCAGCTATGTGCTGCACGAGGACGAGGAGCGCATCGACGGCCTCAAGGCCCTGCTCTCCAAGATCGCCCCACCGGACCCGGTGCCCACTCCCGGCGCCCGGGTCTGGACCGCGCCCGCCGCGGCCGCCCAGCAGGCCGCCCTGCGCACCTCCCGGCACGAGCTGGGCCTGGGCTCGTCCCCGCCCGTCTCCTCCGGCATCGGCACCACGCTGGCCACCGCCGCGGCGGTCGGCGGCGAGACGGTCGTCCTGCCGCTGGTCGCGCGCAATCGTGTGATCGGCATGCTCACGCTCGGCAAACCGTCCGACGACCACTTCCGCCAGGAGATCCTGGAGCTGGCGGAGGACCTCTCCCGGCGGGCCGCTCTCGCCCTGGACAACGCCCGGCTGTACTCGGAGCGGGTGGCCATCAGCCAGTCCCTCCAGCGCAGCCTGCTGCCGCCCGAACAGCCCACCATCCCCGGCGTCGAGGTCGAGGTCATCTACCGCGCCGCCGGCGAGGGCAATGAGGTCGGCGGCGACTTCTACGACCTCTTCCCCATCCGCGAGGGCGTGTACGGATTCGCCATCGGCGATGTGTGCGGTACGGGCCCGGAGGCCGCGGCCGTCACCGGTCTCGCCCGCCACGCCCTGCGTCTGCTGGCCCGTGAGGGCTTCGGCGGCCCGGCCGTACTGGAGCGGCTGAACGCGGCGATCCTCGACGAGGGCGCCCGCAGCCGCTTCCTCACCCTGCTCTACGGCGAGCTGCGGCCCCAGGAGGACGGCAGCGCCGTCCTCAAGGTCGTCTGCGCCGGCCACCCCCTCCCCCTGCGGCTCCGCCAGGACGGCACCGTGGAACCGGCCGCCGACCCGCAGCCGCTGCTCGGGGTGATGGACGATCTGGAGCTGTACGAGCAGGTGGTCACCCTCGACCCGGGCGATGTCCTGCTCTGTGTCACAGACGGCGTCACAGAACGCCGCGAGGGCACCCGCATGCTGGGCGACGAGGGCCTCACCGACGTCCTCACCGGCTGTACGGGCCTCACGGCCGGAGCGGTCGCCGCCCGGGTGCTGCGCGCGGTGGAGCGCTTCGCCGCCGAGCCGGCCTCGGACGACATGGCGATTCTCGCGATGCGCATTCCGGAGCCCCAGCACTCCTAACACCGTCCGGAGACAGATCAGGGCCGCCGCGATCCCCCGCGGCGGCCCTGATTCGTCTGACCGCGTCGGCGCTCTCCATACGGTGTCGCCCCTGTCCCCCTCCTGAACGAGGACAACAAAAAAGGCCCCCGCCAAAAGGCGGGGGCCTTGATTTCTCTGAGCCCCAATACGGAATCGAACCGTAGACCTTCTCCTTACCATGGAGACGCTCTGCCGACTGAGCTATTGGGGCGTGCTTCAGTCCCCGGATCGTGTCCGGGGACTGAGGCTAAAAATTGTTCGGCGGCGTCCTACTCTCCCACAGGGTCCCCCCTGCAGTACCATCGGCGCTGAAAGGCTTAGCTTCCGGGTTCGG
>NZ_JBIBWD010000005.1:366496-529726 GCF_043080985.1 Streptomyces sp. NPDC014894 | reverse complement strand
CGTCACCGCCGCCGCCGCACTCGACGCCTACTGGGCCGACGGCCAGATGGAGAAACAGACCCTCGCCCGCGGCGAACAGGTCGAGAACGCCCTGCTGGCGATCGCCGCCGAGGAGACCTCTTCCGGTATGAGCTTCCGGGGCCGCGGTCTGGTCTGGGGCATCGAGTTCTCGGACAAGCCGCGCGCGTCGGCGATCTGCGCCCGCGCCTTCGAACTGGGGCTGCTGCTGGAGACCTCGGGCCCGGAGAGCGAGGTCGTGAAGCTGCTGCCGGCGCTCACCGTCTCCCCGGAGGAGCTGGACGAGGGGCTGTCGATCCTGGCCCGCTGCATCCGGGAGACCGCGTAACCGCACGGCCCACGGCCCACGGGCCCCAGGACCGGAAACCCACGGAAGAAAGGCTGCACCACACCGTGATCGTCCGTTCGCTGCAGGACATCGAGAACACCGAGCGCCATGTGAGAGCGGCCTCCGGAACCTGGGAGAGCAAGCGCATCGTGCTCGCCCAGGAGAAGGTCGGCTTCTCGCTCCACGAGACCGTGCTCTACGCGGGCACCGAGACGTCGATGTGGTACGCGAACCACGTCGAGGCGGTGCTCTGCGTGGAGGGCGAGGCCGAGCTGACCGACGACGAGACCGGTGAGACGCACTGGATCTCCCCCGGCACGATGTATCTGCTGGACGGCCACGAGCGTCACACGCTCCGTCCCAAGACCGACTTCCGCTGTGTCTGCGTCTTCAATCCCCCCGTCACCGGGCGGGAGGACCACGACGAGAACGGCGTCTATCCGCTGATCACCGAGGAGGGCTGATCGATGACGACCGCCGTACGCACCGACCTCTATCCGACCCGAGGCGCGGGAGAGGTGGTGACCCCGCGTCAGGATCCGGTGGTCTGGTCCGCGCCGGGCGCGCCGGGCCCCATCGTCCGGTCCGAACTGCTGGAGTACGAGCGGGACGGCTTTCTGACCGTCGAGGAGCTGATCACCGACGAGGAGGTCGCCCTCTACCGCGCCGAGATGGACCGGCTGATCGCCGACCCCGGGGTGCGCGCCGACGAGCGCTCGATCATCGAGCCGTCCTCCCAGGACGTGCGCTCGGTCTTCGAGGTGCACCGGCTGAGCGAGGTCTTCGCCGGCCTGGTGCGCGACGAGCGGGTGGTGGGCCGGGCCCGCCAGATCCTCGGCTCGGACGTGTACGTCCACCAGTCCCGGATCAATGTGAAGCCGGGCTTCGGCGCCTCGGGCTTCTACTGGCACTCGGACTTCGAGACCTGGCACGCCGAGGACGGGCTGCCGAACATGCGGACCGTCTCGGTCTCCATCGCGCTCACCGAGAACCGGGACACCAACGGCGGGCTGATGATCATGCCCGGCTCGCACCGGTCGTTCCTGGGGTGCGCGGGCGAGACGCCGAAGGACAACTACAAGAAGTCCCTCCAGATGCAGGACGCGGGGACCCCGTCGGACGCGGCGCTGACCCGTTACGCCGACGAGCACGGCATCCGGCTCTTCACCGGCCGCGCCGGTTCCGCGACCTGGTTCGACTGCAACTGCATGCACGGGTCGGGCGACAACATCACCCCGTACGCCCGCAGCAATGTGTTCATCGTCTTCAACAGCGTGGAGAACGCGGCGGTGCGGCCCTTCGCGGCCCCGGTCCCGAGGCCCGACTTCATCGGCGCGCGCGACTTCACGCCCGTCCGCTGACACAGACGCCGCCGCACAGAAGCCGTGGCAGGAGCCGTGGCAGAGCCGCGGCAGAAGCCGTACGGGAAGCTCCGCCGGGGCGGCGCGGCCCTGCGGCAACAGGGGGAGGGGCCGGTCCGTACCCCCCGCGGACCGGCCCCTCGCCCATGGGCTCAGACCCTGCTGAGGGCGGGGTAGTCGATGTACCCCTGGTCGCCGCCGCCGAAGAAGGAGGCCGGGTCGGGGGCGTTGTACGGGCCGGCCGTCCGCAGCCGCTCCGGCAGGTCCGGGTTGGCGAGGAAGAGCGCGCCGAAGGCGAGGATGTCGGCGATGCCGTCCTCGATCAGCGGCAGCGCGCGGTGGTCGGTCGGGCCCTCGGTCGCCGGGTTGAGGACGAGGGTGCCCCGGTACTGCTCGCGCACCGCGAGCGTCACCTCCCGGGCGCCCTCGTTGGTCTCGGTGATGTGCAGATAGGCCAGGCCCAGCGGCTCCAGCTCGCGGACGAGCGCGGGGTAGACCTCGTGGGCGTCGGTCTCGGCGATGTCGTTGTAGGCGTTGGTGGGTGAGAGCCGGATCGCGGTCCGCTCGCCGCCGACGGCCTCGGCCACCGCCCGGGTGACCTCGACGGCGAAGCGGATGCGGTTCTCGACGGAGCCGCCCCACTCGTCGGTGCGGAGGTTGGTGTTGGAGGCCAGGAACTGCTGGATGAGATAGCCGTTCGCGCCGTGCAGCTCCACCCCGTCGAATCCGGCGGCGACGGCGTTGCGGGCGCTGTGCACGAACTCGCCGATGACGGCGGGGATCTCCTCGGCCGGGAGGGCGCGCGGCTCGACGAAGTCCAGCATTCCCTTGCCGGTGTAGAGCTGCCCGGCGGGGGCGACCGCGGAGGGCGCCACGCTCGACCGGCCGTCGGGGAAGATCACCGGGTGGCCGATGCGCCCGGAGTGCATCAGCTGGGCGAAGATCGTGCCGCCCCTGGCGTGCACGGCGTCGGTGACCGCGCGCCAGGCGGCGACCTGTTCGTCGCTGTGCAGCCCCGGGGTGTCGGGGTAGCCCTGACCGGTGACGGAGGGCTGGATCCCCTCGGTGACGATCAGTCCCGCGCCGGCGCGCTGGGCGTAGTACTCCACCGTCGACTCGGTCGGGGAGAGCCCCGGGCCGAAGGCGCGGCTGCGGGTCATGGGGGCCATGGCGATGCGGTTGGCGAGCTGCCTGCCCCGCAGGGCGACGGGGGCGAAGGGGGTGGTCATAAGGGCTCCAGCGGTATTAGATGGTCGGCCAATCAATAGGGCGCCGAGCCACTGTAACGCATTACTTGGCCGACCAAGGTAAAGTTTGGGCAGAGAACGCGGCAAGGGAAGGAAGACTGTCCCCCAGACTGGTCACGAGACAGTTCTCTGTAGGAGGAGGCTCGATGAAGCCCGAGGTCACGGCCGATCCTGTGTGTAGTGAGCCGCTGTGGGACCAGTCGGCGCGCGGCGAGTCCTGCGGCGACGCCGCCGTCGTGGACTCCTGCCTCGGCGGGCCGGTCAGCCACGCGGTCTCCCGGGTCGCCCGGCTGCACCGGATGGCGGCCGCCAAGCTGCTCCGGGGGCTGGGGCTCTACCCCGGCCAGGAGTTCTTGCTGATGCATCTGTGGGACGCGGGCCCGGTGCGCCAGTCGGACCTGATCAAGACGCTGGAACTGGACCCGTCCACGGTGACGAAGATGCTCCAGCGCCTCGAACAGTCCGGGCACGTCCGGCGCAGCCCCGACCCCGCCGACCGGCGCGCGGTGCTGGTGGAGGCGACGGACGAGAGCTGCGCGCTGCGGTCGGCGGTGGAGCGGGCCTGGTCCCAGCTGGAGGTCCAGACGCTCACCGGGCTGACCGACGGCGAGCGCGCGGAGCTGAACCGGCTGCTGGGGAAGGTGGAGGCGAATCTCTGCGCCCAGGCGGAGGACTGCCCGGGGGCGCGGGGGGCCTGACGGCCCGGGGCGGTGGCGGTGGCGGCGGTGACCGGTCCGCGAGAACGCCAGGACGCGAGGCGCGCGGACCGGACCGCCGGGATCGTCGAAGCAGCCGGAGGGACGGCCGCCCGGACCGGCTCGGGACGGCTCGGGGCGGCTCGGGGCGGCCGACCGGCTCGGGAGCCGGGCGTCAGGCGGCCGCCAGGACGTCCAGCACCCGGTCCGCGTCCGCCGACGTGTTGTACAGATGGAACGACACCCGCAGATTCCCGTCCCGGTCCGAGACGAGAACGCCCGCCCGGGCCAGCTCGGGGGCGCGCCCGCCCAGCCCCGGGACCGCGACGATCGCCGACTCCCCGGGCAGCGGCGCGTGCCCCAGCGACCGGAGCCCCTCCCGGAACCGCCGGGCGAGCCCGGTGGTGTGGGCGTGGATCGCGTCCGCCCCGATCTCCTCCAGCAGCGCCAGGGACTGTTCGGCCCCGTGGTACGAGACATACGCGGGGGCCTCGTCGAAGCGCCGGGCCGAGGACGCGAAACGCTCGATCGGGCCGTAGAAGGTGTCCAGTCCCTCCGCCGCGAAGAGCCCCGCGTGGAGCGGGGCCACCGTCCGCTGCGCCTCCTCGGTGACCGTGAGGAAGGAGACCCCGCGCGGGCAGAGGAGGAATTTGAACCCGCCGGTGACGGTGAAGTCCCACTCCCCCGCGCGCAGCGGCAGCCAGCCCGCCGACTGGCTGGCGTCGACCAGCGTACGGGCCCCGTGGGCGGCGGCCGCCTCCCGTACGGCGGGCAGATCGGCGATCACACCGTCCGAGGAGTGCACCGCGGAGAGGGCCACCAGCGCGGTGCCGGGGCGCACCGCGTCCGCGAGGGCCGCCCGGGGCGCGTACCGGAGCTTGAGGTCGCCGCGTACGGCGAACGGGGTGACGACCGAGGTGTACTCGCCCTCCGGGAGGAGGATCTCCGCGCCGGGCGGCAGCGAACTCGCGATCAGTCCGACGTGGACCGCGACCGAGCCGCCGAGCGCGATCCGGTCCGCGCCGACGCCGGCGATCCGGGCGAAGGAGTGCCGGACGGCGGTGATCCGGTCGTGGTCGCCCGCGCTCCGCCCGGTCGCCAGCTCCCGTATCAGGGCCGACATCGCCTCGGCGGCGCGCGCGGGCAGCAGGCCGCAGTAGGAGGTGTTGAGATACGTCGTGTCCGGCGCGAACTCGGCGCCGCCCAGGGATTCCATGCGTCCCACACTGGGCCGCGCCCGGCACCCGGTCAATCGCATCACCGCGCGGGCGGTGATGGAACGCGGGAGCGCGGCCCGGGCGGCCTGGCCGTCCCGGGCCGCGCCTCCGGTCAGTTCGCGGGGACCTCGCAGGAGCCGTCGGTGTCGCAGGCCGGGGCGTCCGGGGCACCGACCGGGGCGGGGGTGCGGCCCTGCCACGCCTGTTCCAGGGCCTTGGTGAAGAGATCGGCGGGCTGGCCGCCGGAGACGCCGTAACGCCGGTCGAAGACGAAGAAGGGCACCCCGGTCGCCCCGAACTCGGCGGCCTGGCGCTCGTCGGCGCGCACCTCGTCGGCGTACGCGCTCTCGTCCGCGAGGACCGCGCGGGCCTCGGCCTCGTCGAGCCCGGCCTCGACGGCGAGCGCGAGCAGCACGGAGGGGTCGTAGACGGACCGCTCCTCGGCGAAGTTGGCCCGGTAGGCGCGGTCCAGCAGCTCGTTCTGGCGGCCGCGGGCCCTGGCCAGGTGCAGCAGCCGGTGGATGTCGAAGGTGCTGCCGTGGTCCCGGCCCTCGGTGCGGTAGCCGAGCCCCTCGGCGCGCGCGTTGGAGGCGACGTGCTCCTCCATGGCCAGCGCCTCCTCACGGGTCCGCCCGTACTTCTGCGCCAGCATGTCCACGACGGACCCGGTGTCGCCCTTGGCGCGGGCGGGGTCCAGCTCGAAGGAACGGTGCACCACCTCGACCTCGTCGCGGTGGGCGAAGTCCGCGAGTCCCTTCTCGAAGCGGGCCTTCCCTATGTAGCACCAGGGGCAGGCGATATCGCTCCAGATTTCGACGCGCATGCGGTTCTCTCCAAGGATCTTTCGACTGGTCCACGGCGCGGAGGCGATCGCGTGCCGCGTCGCCCTCCGCCCTTCCCGTGCCAACGCTCGGGGGGCCCGCCGGATTCCGCCGGGAGGGCCGGGATGCGGAGTCCGCTCCCGGGGGCACGGTGGGGCGGGTCGGGCGCGGGGTCCCGGGCGCGTCTCCTCGGGGGCGGCCGTTGGGTACGGTGCGTCCCCGGGGTACGGGGTTCCGCGCGGGAGGGCGGGCGGCCGGGCCGACGCCGGCGGGTGGTCGCGTACGTATCGCCGGGCCGGGCCCGCGCCGCCCCGGGCCTAGGGTCTTTCTTTTGGACCAGGCCGGATCAGGGAGCGGGGCCTGGTGACGTGCATCGCAAGGCGGAGGAATGAGTCCATGCGGTGGGGGCACCTCCCGTGCCGCCAGGCGCAGGGTGGGGGCACCTCCCGTGCCGCCAGGCGCAGGGTGGGGGCACCTCCCGTGCCGCCAGGCGCAGGGGGAGTGCGGTGCCAGGGCACGCGAGCCCGGCAAGATCCGAAAGAGAGGCCCTAGTCCGTGCACACGGTCGGCCCGCCGCCGGACGGGAACGGGACGTTCGAGGGCGGGAGCGAGAGCGAGAGCGAGAGCATGGTCGGGGACGGGGACGGGCGGGCGTCCGGCGCGGGGGCTTCTCCGCCGTGTGGGGGAGGGAAATCGTCTTCGAGCGGGAGGCGCGGCCCGGGCGGAGGGCGAGAGGCTGACGGTATGAAGCGCTTATCGCCCACGCGTCCGCCCGCCCCGTCCGGACCGGCCCCCGAGACGTCCCGGACCGGCCCGCCGGACGGACGGGTCCGGGTCTCCTCGGCCCGGTCCGCCCGGTGGGCGGTGACGCTGCTCGCCTGGCTCCCCGTGCTGTTCTGTCTCCCCTGGCTGTCGCCGGGCGGCGCGACCGGTCACGGGGAGGGCGACGGGCCGCTGGGGAGCGGCGGCCCGACCGCCGCCGTGGCCCTGCTGCTGAACGCGGGCGTCCTCCCGCTCGCGCTGCTGCTCACCCGGGAGGGACGCGCGCGGCTCAGAGGGTGGCTGCCCGCCGGATCGCCGCGCGACTCGGCCGGGCCGCGCGCGCCGGCCGGGCCGTACGCCCCCCTCCCGACCGGGTCCGCACCGGCCCGGCCCGACGGCCGACGGCCCGCGCGGCCCGCCCCCCGGAGCCGTCCCCGGCGCGGGCTGACCGGCGAGCTGCCCCCGCCGGGCGCGGCCGCGCGGCGGACCGCCGTCGCCGGGGCCCTGCTGGCGCTGTTCCCGGCGGCGGCGCATCTGCTGGCGGCGGTCGGCGAGCCGGGGTGGGCCGGCCGGGGCGAGCGGCTGCCGGAGGGGGCGCGCGCCGTGCTGCTCGCCGTCGCCGTCGCGGGAACGCTGCTCCTCGTCCTGCGCCCCTGGTCCGCGCTGCCGGTGCGGACGCCCCTCGCGGCGGTCTGGCTGGGGGCGGGCGCGGTGGCCTGCTGGGGCGTGTTCTCGCTGCTGGCCCCGGTGGTGGGGGCCGGCGATCCCGGGCCGGACGCGTCGGTCCACGCCGCCGACGCGGTCGTCGGGCTGCTGCTCATCCGCGGTGTCGCCGCGCTCGCGCGCGGGCCGGCCGAGTGAGGGGCCGGGCGGGGGCGTTCCTCGGGGCGCTGTTCGGCGCACGGGCCCGGACGCGCTGGTTCCATCTGATTCTGGGCGGCGCGCTGATGACGCCGTTCTGGTTCGTCGGAGGGGTGCTGCTGACGCCGGTCACCGGCGGGTCCAGTCTGCACTTCGGCGCGCTCGCGCCGCAGTTCGGGGCGTACGCCGTCGGGCTGCCGGTGGCCGCGGCGACCGGGCTGCTCCCGATGGCCGGGACGCTGTCGGCGGCCGCGGCGCGGGCGCTCTGCGGGCTGCCCGACGGCGCGTTGGCCGAGCGGCCCTCGTACACGCGGGCGGCCCGGCTGCGGACGGCCGCCTGGTTCGCGCTGCACACCGGGATCGGGGCGGTGATCAGCGGGGCGACGCTCGCGCTGCCGCCGTTCGCGCTGAGCGTCATGGCGGCGCCGTTCTCCCCGGCGCTGCGGGAGTGGCTGCGGCTGCCCGAGCCGCCGCTGTGGCTGCTCGCGCTGTTCCCGCTCGCCGGGGTCGCGATGCTGCTGGCGCTGGCCGGGTGGGCGGCGGCGGCCGGATGGGGGCTCGCGCGGCTGGCCCCGGTGCTGCTGGGGCCGACGCCCGCGGACCGGCTGGCCGACGCCGAGCGGCGCGCCGCCGAGCTGGCCGAGCGGAATCGGCTCGCCCGTGAGCTGCACGATTCGGTGGGCCACGCGCTGAGCGCGGTCACCCTCCAGGCGGGCGCGGCCCGCCGGGTGCTGGAGACGGATCCCGGTTTCGTCCGGGAGGCGCTGGCCGCGATCGAGGAGACGACCCGGCGGACGGTGGGCGAACTGGACGCCGTGCTCGGTCTGCTGCGCGAGGAGGCCCCGGGGGCCGGGGGCCCGGCCCTGGACACGGTGGACGGGCTGATCTCGCGCAGCGGGGTGCCGGTGGCGTTCACCGCCGAGGGGGAGCTGTCCGCCGTGCCCGCGCCGGTGTCCCGCGAGGCGTACCGCATCGTCCAGGAGGGGCTGAGCAACGCCCTCCGTCACGCCGGGTCGTCCCCGGTGTCCCTGTGGATCGCCCTGCGCGGCGAGGAGTTGGAGATCACGATGGAGAATCCGCTGCCCTCCCGGGCCCCTGTGGTGCGACCGGGAGGCGGCCGGGGGGTGCGCGGGATCGCCGAGCGGGCCGCGCTGCTCGGCGGGGCGGCGTCGGCGGGCCCCGCGGGCTCGGTCTGGCGGCTGCGCGCCCGGCTGCCGCTGGGCGGCGGGTCCCGGGGCGGCGCGCGATGAGCGCCGTGCGGGTCGTGGTCGCCGACGACGAGCGCATGGTGCGCACGGCGCTGCGGGTGATTCTGGAGGCGGAGCCCGATCTCTCGGTGGTGGGCGAGGCGTCGACGGGCGCGGAGGCGGTCTCGGTCGTGCGGGAGCTGCGGCCGGACGTGGTGCTGATGGATGTGCGGATGCCGGAGATCGACGGCATCCGCGCCACCGAGCGGATCCTCGCGGCCCTCGCGGAGCCGCCGCGGATCATGGTGGTGACGACGTTCGAGAACGACTCGTACGTGTACGAGGCGCTGCGGGCGGGCGCGGCGGGCTTTCTGCTGAAGCGGGCGGCGGCCGAGGAGCTGGTGCAGGCGGTGCGGCTGGTGGCGCGGAGCGACTCGCTGCTCTTCCCGGCCGCGGTGCGCTCGCTGGCGTACGAGTACGGCGCGCGGCGGGCGGCCGCCGCGCCGCCGTGGGTGGCGCGGCTGACCGAGCGGGAGGCCGATGTGCTGCGGCTGATGGCGACGGGGCTGACGAACGCGGAGATCGCGGGGCGGATGGGGGTGGGGGCGGCGACGGTGAAGTCGCATGTCGCGGCGGTGCTGGCGAAGACGGGGTCCCGGGATCGCACCCAGGCGGTGATAGCGGCGTACGAGTCGGGCTTCCTCGCGCGGTAGCGGTAGCGGTAGCGGTAGCGGTAGCGGTAGCGGTAGCGGTAGCGGTAGCGGTAGCGGTAGCGGTAGCGGTAGCGGTAGCGGTAGCGGTAGCGGCCGGGGCGGGCCCCGGACCACCCGGGCCCCACCCCCCGGCGGCGGGCGGCCGAGCATGAGGAACGTCTGAGAATCACGTGAAGGGGGAACGGCGCTCGGAGCCCCGTTCGTCCTCGAAGGGGATGAACAAGACGATCAGACACTCAGCCGTCTTCAGTCTGCTGCTGGTGCTCGCCCTGCTGGTGCGGGCCACCTGGCTGCAGGCGTACGACGCCAAGGCCCTCGCCGACCACGACCGGAATCCGCGCACGAAGATCGCCCAGTACGCGCAGCCGCAGGGCGACATCGTGGTGGCCGGCTCACCCGTCACCGGCTCGGCCCGGACCGACGGGGTGGACTACGCGTACAAGCGCACCTACCCCGACGGCGGTCTGTACGCGCCGGTGACCGGCTACAGCTCGCAGGCGTACGGCTCGACGCAGCTGGAGGGCATCTACGGCAAGGTGCTCGACGGCACCGACAGCCGGCTGAAGAATCCGGTGGACGGTCTGACCGGGAAGCAGCAGGAGCCGGGCGATGTGCTGACCACCATCGACCCCGAGGTGCAGAAGGCGGGGTACCGGGCCCTGGGCGACGCCAAGGGCGCGGCCGTCGCCATGGACCCGAGGAGCGGGAAGATCCTCGGCATGGTCAGCACCCCGTCGTACGACCCGTCGACGATCGCGGGCACCTCGGACTCGGCGGAGTGGAAGAAGCTGCTCGCCGACCCGGACAAGCCGCTGGTGAACCGGGCGATACGGCAGCCGCTGGCGCCCGGCTCGACCTTCAAGCTGGTGATCGCGGCGGCGGCGCTGGAGGAGGGGCTGCACGGCTCGGTGGACGAGCGGACCGACAGCCCGATGCCGTACGTCCTGCCCGGCACCACCCGGGTGCTGCCGAACGACATCGCGAACGCCCCGTGCGAGAACGCCTCCATCCGCACCGCGCTGCGCTACTCCTGCAACAACGTCTTCGGCAAGCTCGCCGCCGACCTCGGTCAGGACACGGTGCGGGCGACGGCGGAGAAGTTCGGCTTCAACGAAAAGGAGCTGGATGTGCCGGTGCGGGCGTACGAGAGCGTCTTCCCGACCGGGATGGACAAGGCGGAGACGGCGCTGACGGGCATCGGCCAGTTCGAGGTGACCGCGACCCCGCTCCAGATGGCGATGGTCTCCGCCGTGGTGGCCAACGACGGGGTGCTGGCCGCTCCGCACATGGTCGAGGAGGTGGTGGACGCCGACGGCGAGACCCTGGAGTCCGCCGGGGGCGACTCCCGGCGCGTCGTCTCGGCCGGGACCGCCGAGCAGCTGCGCAGCGCGATGGTCACCGTGGTGGAGGACGGCACCGGTTCCAACGCGCGGGTGCCGGGGGCCGAGGTCGGCGGCAAGACGGGCACCGCGCAGCGCGGTGTGAACAACAGCGAGACGCCGTACGCCTGGTTCACCTCGTACGCCGAGGCGGGCGACCGCCAGGTCGCGGTCGCGGTGCTGATCGAGGACTCGGGCGGTCCGCGCTCCGAGGTCAGCGGCAACGGGCTGGCCGCGCCGGTGGCGCAGAAGATGATGGCCGCCGCGCTGAAGTAAGGCCGCCGGGGCCCGGTTTCCCGGTCGTTCGCCGGATCCCCGGGAGGGGCCTCAGACAACACGCTGGGGCCTCGACCGAGAGGCGGGTGGCGCGGGTGGGCCGGGCGGCGGCGGGTGCGGTGCTGAGAAATCGCGAGGCGGGGCTGTTTCTCGCCGGGGCGGTGGTGTCGGGCTTCGGCACCACCGCGATGTGGCTGGTGGCCGGGGTCTGGGTCAAGTCGCTGACCGGCTCGGACAGCCTGGCGGCGCTGACGGCGTTCGCGATGTGGCTGCCGCTGCTCTTCGCGCCGCTGCTGGGGACGCTCGCCGACCGGGTGCGCCGAGGACCGCTGCTGATCGGGGTCCGTCTCGCCACGGCGGTGCTGCTGCTGCCGCTGCTCGCGGTGGACTCGGCGGAGCGGGTGTGGATCCTCTTCGCGGTGCTGGTGCTGTACGGGGCGGGCGGGGTGATCCATGACGCGGCGGAGACGGCGCTGGTCCCCTCGGTGGTGGACCGGCGGCTGCTCGGCGACTTCAACGGGCTGCGGATGACCGCGAAGGAGGGGACGAAGCTGGTGGCCCCGCTCGTCGGGGCCGGGCTCTTCGTCCGTTTCGGGGGTGCGTCGGTGGCGCTGCTGGACGCGGCGTCGTTCGTGCTCGCGGCGGGGATCTGCGCCCTGACCCGGGTGCGTGAGCCGCGGCCGCGCCGCCCGGCCCGGACGCGGGGGCGGACCGCGGCGGGCGCGCGTTCGCTGTGGCGGTCCGCGGCGCTGCGGCCGCTGATCGCGGGCGGCGGGGCGACGATGCTGCTGGCCGGGCTCAACGGGGCGATGACCTTCGCGGTGGCGGACACGGTGCTGGACCGCTCCCCCGCCTTCGTGGGAGTGCTGTACACGGCCCAGGGCGTCGGTTCCGTCCTGGTCGGGCTGGTCGCCGGACCGCTGCTGCGGCGGCTGCCGGAGCGGACGTTCGCGGCGGCGGGGACCGCGCTCTTCGCGGTGGGGGTCGCGCTGCGCGCGCTGCCGTACGAGGGGGTGGCGCTGGTGTCCGGCGCGGCGGTCGGCGCGGGGCTCCCGTGCGTCCTGATCGCCGCGACGACCGCGGTGCAGCGGGAGACCGACGGCGCGGTCCTGGGCGGTGTGGCGGCGACGGCGAGCACCCTGCTGTACGCGCCCAACGCGGTGGCCCTCGCGGCCGGGGCGGGGCTGGTGACGGTGGTGGACGTACGGGTGCTGCTGGTGGCGGTGGGAGCGGCGGGGGCGGTGACGGCGGCGGGACTCCTCGGGCGGGGCGGCCGGGGCGCCGTTCGGCCGAACGGCGGGTCGCGGACCCGGGAGAAATCGGTAAGGGAACGGTAAAGCGCCTTCGCTCGTTACCCCTGGCATGACCGCTATGACCCCCGGCTCGAACATCCCTCTCTCCACCGCGCGCGTCGCGGTGGACGTCGCCGCACCGGTGCGGCTCGACGTGTCGGGCCTGCTGCTCACCGCCGACGGCAAGGTGCGCTCCGACGACGACTTCATCTTCTACAACCAGCCGGCGGGCCCCGGCGTCGCCTATCGCTCCGGCGGCGGCTCCGCCCCGGACGCGATCGTGGTGGACACCTCCGCCCTTCCGGCCGGCATCGAGAAGATCGTCGTCACCGCCAGTCCGGACGCCGCGGGGCAGACGTTCCAGGGCGTCGAGCCCACCGCCACCATCCGCAATGCCGACGACGGCAGCGTGCTCGCCACCTTCACCCCGCCGCGGCTCGGCGGCGAGACGGCGCTCGTCGTCGTGGAGATCTATCTGCGCAACGGCGCCTGGAAGGCCCGTGCGGTCGGCCAGGGCTATGCCAACGGGCTGGCGGGCATCGCCACCGACTTCGGCGTCTCGGTCGACGAGGAGCCCGCCGCGGCCCCCGCGCCCGTCGCGCCGCCCGCCGCCCCGGTCGCCCCGGCCGCGCCGCCGGTGGACCCGAGGGTGGCCGCGGCCCCGGCCGCGCCCGCCGCTCCGGCGGCTCCCCCGGCGCCCGCGCCCGGCGCCGGAAAGATCAATCTGGACAAGGGCCGTGTCAGCCTCCAGAAGAACCAGACGGTGTCGCTGGTCAAGGGCGGCCGCCCGCTGCTCTCCCAGGTCAAGATGGGCCTCGGCTGGGAGCCGGCGTATCGGGGCAAGGACATCGACCTCGACGCGTCGGTGATCGCCTACGGCCCGAACCGCAATCATCTGGACAGCTGCTACTTCGGCAAGCTGGCGATCCTGGGCGGCTCGATCAAGCACTCCGGCGACAATCTGACCGGCGAGGGCGCGGGCGACGACGAGGCGATCACCGTGGATCTCGGCCGGCTCCCGGCGGAGGCCACCGGTCTGGTCTTCACGGTGAACTCCTTCACCGGTCAGAAGTTCAGCGAGGTCGCCAAGGCCTACTGCCGGCTGCTGGACGCGGCCACCGGCGAGGAGCTGGTCCGCTTCGACCTCACCGGGGCCGAGCCGCAGACCGGGGTGATGATGGCGAAGCTGATCCGGCAGTTCTCGGGCGAGTGGGAGATGACCGCCATGGGCGAGTTCGTGAAGTCACGGACCGTGCGCGGCATGGTCAAGCCCGCGGCCAAGGCGCTCTGACAGAGCCGCCGGGGCCCGCTGCCCTCCATGCGGCAGTGGACCCCGGCGGGGGAGCGGTCCTCAGAGCTTGGCCAGTTTGGCGAAAGGGCTGAGGATTCTGCCCTTCCGCCCGGAGAAGTCGACGAGCACGGCGGCGTTGTCATTCTCGACCGCGATGACCCTTCCCAGGCCGAATTGATCGTGTGATACCCGGTCGCCCACCGCATACTGTTCGATCGGCGGGGCTGCCGGGTTGGTGCGGTTGAAGGGACTGGACGGCAGGTGGCGCCGGGATCCGGCTGACTTCGTCATTACTGGAAGTATGGTCTCTCCGAGCGCAAAGCGACAACGCCCGGGTGAGACCGTGGTCAGATCGCAACCGGACACAGGGCCGTCCGGAGTGCGGGAGCGCTCCCGCGAGCGCAACTGAACACCAGTTCAGAACGGCAGCTCAGAACAGCGCGCTGTAGGCGTTGAGCGCGGGCTGACCGCCGAGATGGGCGTAGAGCACGGTCGAATCCGGCGCGATCTCGCCACGGGTGACCAGGTCGATCATCCCGGCCATCGACTTCCCCTCGTACACCGGATCGGTGACCATGCCCTCCGTGCGGGCCGCGATCCGCATGGCCTCCAGCGTCGTCCCGTCCGGGATTCCGTAGACGCCCGCGTGGTAGCGCTCGTCCAGTTCGACGTCCGCCGCCCCGATCCCGCGCTCCACCCCAATGAGCGACGCGGTGTCCCGGGCGATACGGCCGATCTGTTCACGGGTGCGCTCCGGATCGGCCGAGGCGTCGACGCCGAGGACGCGCCGGGGCCGGGCGCCCGCCTCCTCCAGGGCGGCGAAACCGGCGATCATGCCGGCCTGGGTGCTGCCCGTGACCGAGCAGACCACGACGGTGTCGAAGAACACGCCGAGCGCCTCCTCCTGCTCGGCCACCTCGTACGCCCAGCGGGCGAAGCCGAGGCCGCCCAGCGGGTGGTCGGAGGCTCCGGCGGGGATGGCGTAGGGGCGGCCCCCGGACTCCTCGACCTCGCGCAGCGCCAGCTCCCAGCTCTCCTTGACGCCGATCCCGAAACCGGCCCGCACCAGCCGGACGTCCGCGCCCGCGAGCCTGCTGATCAGGATGTTGCCGACCTTGTCGTAGACCGCGTCCGGCCACTCCACCCAGCTCTCCTGGACCAGGACGCAGCCGAGCCCGGCGCGGGCGGCGACGGCCGCGACCTGGCGGGTGTGGTTCGACTGGACGCCGCCGATGGAGACGAGGGTGTCGCAGCCCCGGGCGAGGGCGTCGGCGACGAGGTACTCCAGCTTGCGGGTCTTGTTGCCGCCGAAGGCCAGCGGCGAGTTGCAGTCCTCGCGCTTGGCCCAGAGACTCGCGCCGCCGAGGCGTTCGGTCAGCCGGTCCAGACGGTGCACCGGGGAGGGACCGAACAGCAGCGGGTAGCGCTCGTACGACGAGATCGACACACTCGGCTCCTTCGGGTGGCGGCCGGCCGGCGGGATGGGCGGCCGGGGTCGTCAGGCTCTTCCGCCGGGCACGGCGCGGGGCTCGCGCGGCTCGTCCCGGTCTTCCGGGGCCTCCGGGTCCTGCTCGGAGTCAGAGGCGGAATCGGGCTCGGGCTCGGAATCGGGCTCGGAATCGGGCTCGGAATCGGGCTCGGGCTCGGGCTCGTCGTCGGCGAGGGCTTCGAGGGCGCTCCAGATCCGGGCGGTGATCCGGGCCGCCTCCTCGGCGTCCCCCGCCGCGCAGGCCTCGATCAGCCGGTCGTGCAGAGCGGCCGACTCCAGCGCGCTCGCCTCGGCGAACCGACGCCACTCCAGCCGCCGGATCAGCGGGGTGTGGCGGGCGATGGTGGCGGCGACGGCCCGGTTGCCGCCCACACGGACGAGCACGTCGTGCAGTTCGTCGTCGGCCGCCAGCGCCTCGCCGACGACACCGGTGCGGGTCGCCCGTACGAAACGGTCGTTGGCCTCGCGCATCGCGGCGACGTCCGCCGGGGTGAGCCGGGGCACGGCGGTGCGGGCCGCCAGCTCGTGCATGGCGCGCACCACCACGGCGGCCTCGCGCACCGCGCGCGGGTCCAGCCGGGTGACCCTCGTGTAGCTCTGCGGCTTGGTCTCCACGAGCCCCTCCTCGGCGAGACGGGCGAGCGCCTCGCGCACGGGGGCCCGGGAGAGACCGAGCGCCTCGGCGAGATCGGCGTCGCGCACCGGCTCGCCGGGCGGCAGCTCGCCGCACACGATCGCGTCGCGGATGGCGGCGTACGCCATGTCCCGCAGCAGAGTCCGCCCGACGGGCCGCAGTGCTCCCATGGGCTGAAATGTTAGATGTCAGCCCTGGGGAGCACAACGGTCGGGCCCGGCGCGGGTCGGCGGATCAGCGGGTCGGGAGGGTCGGCGCGTCCGCGCGCCGGCCGGTCGGCGGGCCGGTCAGTCCCGGTGGGAGTGCCGCCGCCAGGGCCCGGTGATCGCGAGCATGAGCCCCGGGCTCTGCATGTTCGCGTACAGGGTGCGGCCGTCGGGCGAGAAGACGACGCCGGTGAACTCGCTGTACTCCGGCTCCTGCTCGGTGCCGATGTTCCGCTCGTTGCGGGCTATGGGGTAGGTGCGGCCCCGGTCGGTCGCGCCGAAGAGATGCTGCGCGCCGTCCCCGTCCTCGGCGATGATCAGCCCGCCGTACGGGGAGACGGTGATGTTGTCGGGGCCGTCGTAGCCGCCGCCCCGGGTCGGGTCGTCGCTGACGCCGAGCAGCACCTTCAGGGTGAGGGTGCGCCGCCGGGGGTGGTAGAACCAGACCTGCCCGGAGTGGGGTCCGGGGCTGTCGGACCGGGCGTACGAGGAGACGAAGTAGGCGCCGCCGTCGCCCCACCACATGCCTTCGAGCTTGCGCCCCCGGGTGATGGCGCCGTCGGCGAACTGCTTCCGTACGGGGGTGGTGCGGGCGTCGCGGTCGGGGACGTCGGCCCAGTCCACGCCGTAGACCGTGCCGATCCTGGTGGCGCGGGAGAGGTCGTCGACGAAGCGGCCCCCGGAGTCGAAACAGCGGGGGGCCTGGAGCACGCCCGCGTCGTCGGCCAGTTCGCGCAGCCTGCCCCGGCCGTGGCGGAAGCCCTCCGGGGGGACCCAGCGGTAGAGGAGGCCGTGGGGGGCGCCGGCGTCCTCGGTGAGATAGGCGTGGCCGCGCGCGGGGTCGATGACGACGGCCTCGTGGGCGTAGCGGCCGAACGCCTTCACCGGGCGGGGGTCCTCGTTGGCGCGGCGGTCGTAGGGGTCGACCTCGAAGACATAGCCGTGGTCCTTGGTCATGCCGTTCTGCCCGGCCAGCTCCTCGGTCTCCTCGCAAGTGAGCCAGGTGCCCCAGGGGGTTCCGCCGCCCGCGCAGTTGGTGGAGGTCCCGGCGACGCCGACCCACTGGGCGACCTCGCCCCGGGGCCGCACCTCGACCACGGTGCAGCCGCCGGACGCGGCGGGGTCGTAGACCCGCCCCTCGGTCAGCGGCACCGGGTGACGCCAGCGGGAGCGCGCGCCCCGCAGCTCGTGGTTGGCGACGAGGAGGGTGACGCCCCGGGGGCCGGGGAAGGCGGCGGTGCCGTCGTGGTGGGACGGGGTGTACTCGCCGGACTCCAGCCGGGTCACTCCGCTGTGGGTGACGACGCGGTACGAGAAGCCCGCCGGCAGGGCGAGCAGGCCGTCGGGGTCGGGGAGCAGGGGGCCGTAGCCGGGGCCGTGATGGTGGTCGTCGTCGTCGCTTTCCGGGGCCGTCCCGGTGATGTCCTCGGCGGCGAGGGCTCCGGGGGCGGTGGCGAGTGCCGCGACGGTTCCGGTGAGGGCGATGCCCGCGCCGGCGAACGCGGACTGCCTGCTGAATTCTCTGCGGGTGAGCGGCATCGAGTCTCTCCTGAGGTACCTGGTGATCCTGAGGCGCACGAATGGCTCGGGGCCGGTGGGTGACCGGTGCCCTGGTTACCGTCGGGTGACGGTGAGCAAACGATTCCTCCCTCGCACGCAGGGTGTTTGAACACCGAAGGGGTGAAACTGGCCAGAGGGTGGCTTGAGTTGTGCGCCTCAACCCCTTCCGGGGCTCCGCCCCGGACCCGGCGCCTCAATCGCCGGCGGGGCCGCAAGTGGCGACCCGCGCCCGCTCGGACGGGAGCGAGGCCCCCTGCGGGTCCGAACACGGCCGGGCCAACGCCTGGATCCGGGCCGTGCCGAACTGCCCGCACCGCCCCCGTCATCGGGCGCGCCTCGGCGGACGCCGACCACGTCCGTCGCGAGCGCCCCACGCGGCCTCCCCCCACCCTCGCCGGTCCCTCACCGCCGACGAACCGCGTCCCCGCGACAGCCCTCCCCGCCGGAACGGAGGACGGAGCGAGCCGTCCCGCCTGCCCGGCGCGCGGACGAGGTCGTCCCACCCGGCTCGAACGAGGCACGGAGGCGGTCGGCGACAGGCCGACTCCACGGCTGCCGTCGGACGAGCCGCTCGTGCAGTGGGACGGGCCCGTCAGAGCGGGCGAGGGCGCGGCACGCGCCAGCGACGGGACGCCTCCGCAGACCCTGGCGAGCGGGTAAGGCGCGGGCCCCCAACGGGGCAAGCCGCGCCGCGCGAGCGTCAGTCGTGCCCGGCGTACCCCGCAGCGCGGGCCCGCTCGCACGGGCGGCGTCCCGATGCGGGGCCCGGCGCGCCTCGGCGGACGCACACCCCGACACAAGCCCACGGCCCCCCGAGCGCAGAGCCGCGCGAGCCGCAGCGGGACCGCGCCGCGCACCCCGGAAGGCGACCCGCCCGGTGCGGACGGGTCGTCCGGATACGGGCCGCTCAGGGGCGGCCCCTAGGGTACGAGCCCCCGTCCGGGGCGGCCGTCCGGCCGCCGGCCCCGACCGCGCCGGGTCCCCCGTCCCCCGTCCCCCGAGAGGCGAGGCCCCCCCTCAGGTCGGGTGGCGAAGCCCGCCGTTCAGGACGGGCGCTGGGAGCGGGCCTTGAAGGCGGCCTTGCGGGCCTCTTTGGCGGCGCGTTTGTCGGGGTGGAGGCGGCCCATGGCGTCGAGGACGTCGGCGGTGGCGGGGTGGTCGACGCGCCAGGCGGCGTCGAAGAAGCCGCTGTGGCGGCCCGTGAGCCCCTCGACGAGGCCGCGCAGCTCCTCCGACTCGCCCGCCGCGTCCAGCTGGGCGGCGAGGGTGTCGATCGACAGCCAGAAGATCATCGACTCCGGCGGCGGGGGCACGTCGGCGGCTCCGCGCTCGGCGAGCCAGACGCGGGCGAGCCCGCCCAGCTCCCGGTCGTCGAGGACGGCGCGGACCTCCGCCTCGGCCGGCGGGCCGACCAGGGACAGCGCCTGCTGGCAGAGCAGCCGCCGCAGCGGCCCGCCCTCGTCCGTGCCGCGGGCGGCCGCGAGCAGTTCGGCGGCGGCCGGGGCGGGCTCCCGCCGGGCCAGCCACAGCTCGGTCTCCGCGCGGGCGGTGTGCTCGGGGTAGCGGCCGAGCCCGTCGAGGAGGGCGTCCGCGCCCTTGTCGGCCAGCTCCCCCACCGCGGGAGCGTCGACCCCGGCCTCCAGCATCCGGGCCCGGATCCCGTAGAGCCCGAGCGGGGTGAGCCGGACCAGCCCGTACCGGGAGACGTCCTCGTCGTCCTCGACCGGCCCGCCGTCGCCGTCGGCGACCTCGGCCATGAGGGCCTCGTCCACCGGCTGGTAGTCGACCAGCCCGATCGGCTCCAGCAGCCGGAACTGGTCGTCGAGCCGCATCATCGCGTCCGAGACCTGCTCCAGCACATCGTCGGTGGGCTCGCCCATGTCGTCGGGGACGATCATGGAGGCGGCGAGCGCGGGCAGCGGCACGGGCTGCTCGGCCGCGCCCTCGTCGGCGACGGTCAGCAGATAGAGATTGCCGAGCACCCCGTCGAGGAACTCGGCCTCGGCCTCCGGGTCCCACTCCAGCATCCCGAGGTCGATCTCGCCGTCCTCGCCGATCGCGTCGGTGAGATCGTCGAGCAGCGGCGCGATGGCGTCCGCGTGCACGGCCTCCAGCGCCTCCAGCCAGATGCCGAGGACGTCCTGCGGGGAGCCGGAGGCGATCAGCGCGAGATTCTCCCCCGCGGTGACCGTGCCGTACTCGGAGTCCTCCGCCTCCGGGTCCCGGACGTCCACGAGCGCGGCGTCGACGGCGGTGCGCCACGCCTCACTGGCGACCGCCGGGCCGTCCTCGTCGTCCCCCAGACCCAGCTCCCGCGCCGCGGCGGGCAGTTGCTCCTCGGCCAGTTCGCCGCCCGCGCCGACCCGGGTCTCCGGGCCCGCCCAGCGGGCGAGCCGCACGGCCCTGGTCAGCAGGGGGGCGGCGAGCGCGTCCCGCGCCAGCTCCGCGTCCGAGCGCAGCCGTACGGGCGGCAGGGAGGGACCGTCTTGGGGCATCTGGCTGTTTCTCCTCGGGGCGTACGGGCGGGCCTGGTGCGGCCTCCGGTCGCTCTCCAGCGTAGACGTATTTCACCGGGTTTCGCCGCCCGTCCGGCGTTCCCCGGACACCCCCGGCACGGGCGTTCGAGGACGGCGGGCCGCGCCCGTGGACCGGGTCCGCCGCGCCGTCGTCCGCCGGACGTCCTCCGTACATCCGGAGGCTCTTGACAAGTCCACCGCCCAGCACCGAGATTGACGCGCGTAGAGCCGTCTTCGCGCCGACCGCGCGCGGAGCGCATGTCGCCCACCCCGTGGCCCGCCACCCGATCCCGGAGAACCCGATGCCTTCCTCCGCCGTACCGAGAACCGCCGCCCTCTCGGCCCTCGTCGCCGCCGCGCTCGCCGCCGGACTGCTCACCGGCTCCTCGGCGTCGGCCGACGCCGAGGACTCCGCCGGGGGCGCCGCCGCGACCGGCGTCCGGATCCACGACATCCAGGGCGCCACCCGGATCTCCCCGCTGGCCGGCCGGCCGGTCGCCGACGTGCCCGGCGTCGTCACGGGCGTACGGACCTACGGCTCCTCGCGCGGGTTCTGGTTCCAGGACCGCTCCCCCGACGCCGATCCGGCCACCAGCGAGGGCGTCTTCGTCTTCACCGGCTCCGGCTCCACCCCGCCGGTGAGGACCGGGGACGAGGTGCTGGTCTCCGGCACGGTGGCCGAGTTCGTGCCCGGCGGCGCGGCCTCCGGCAATCAGTCGCTGACGCAGATCACCCGCCCCTCGGTCACGGTGGTCTCCTCCGGCAACGCGCTGCCCGCCCCGGTCACCCTCTCCGCCCGGTCGGTGCCGTCCGCCTACGCCCCGGCCGGCGACCCCGCCGCGGGCGGCAGCGTGAACGCCCTCCCGCTGAAGCCGCGCGCCTACGCCCTGGACCTCTACGAGTCCCTGGAGGGCGTCAATGTCCGCGTCGGGACCTCCCGGGTCGTCGGCGCGACGGACGCGTTCTCCGCGCTGTGGGTGACGGTCAAGCCGTTCGAGAACCGGACCCCGCGCGGCGGCGCGCTCTACGGCTCGTACGACTCGCAGAACTCCGGCAGGCTCCAGATCCAGTCGCTGATCCCGCTCGCCGAGCAGCCCTTCCCCCAGGCGGATGTCGGCGATGTGCTCACCGGCGGCGCGGAGGGCCCCCTGGACTTCAACCAGTACGGCGGCTACACGCTGACCGCGCGGACCCTCGGCGCGCTGTCCGACCGGGGGCTGGAGGCCGAGCGGACCCGCCCGCAGCGCCGGGGCGAGCTGGCGGTCGCCACGTACAACGTGGAGAACCTGGACCCGTCGGACCCGCAGGAGAAGTTCGACGCCCTGGGCCGGGCGGTGGTGGAGAATCTGGCCTCGCCCGACATCCTGGCCCTGGAGGAGATCCAGGACGACAGCGGGGCGAGGAACGACGGCACGGTCGACGCCGGCGAGACGGTCCGGAAGTTCACCGAGGCGATCGTCGCGGCGGGCGGCCCGGCGTACGACTGGCGGTCCGTCTCGCCCGAGAACAACAAGGACGGCGGCCAGCCCGGGGGCAATATCCGCCAGGTCTTCCTCTTCAACCCGGAGCGGGTCTCCTTCACCGACCGGGCCGGCGGCGACGCCACCACGCCGACCGGTGTCGTACGGGAGCGGGGCCGGGCGGCCCTGACGCTCTCCCCGGGCCGGATCGACCCGGGGAACACCGCCTGGGAGTCCAGCCGCAAGCCGCTCGCGGGCGAGTTCAGCTTCCGGGGCCGCCCGGTCATCGTGATCGCGAACCACTTCGGCTCGAAGGGCGGCGACGAGGCGCTCACCTCGCACCGCCAGCCGCCGAACCGTTCCTCCGAGGTCCAGCGGGTGGCGCAGGCCCGGTCGGTGAACACCTTCGTCAAGGAGGTGCTGAAGACCGACCGGCGCGCGGACGTGCTGGTCGTCGGCGACATCAACGACTTCGAGTTCTCGGCGACGACCAAGGAGCTGACCACGGGCAGGGCGCTGTACGCGGCGGTCGAGTCGCTCCCCCGGGCGGATCGTTACTCCTATGTCTTCCAGGGCAACAGCCAGGTGCTCGACCAGATTCTGACCAGCCCGTCGATCGACGACTTCAGCTACGACAGCGTCCACATCAACGCGGAGTTCACGGACCAGAACAGCGACCACGACCCGCAGGTGCTGCGCTTCCGCCCGTAGCCCCCGCACCCCTCGGCGCGCGCCGCCCGTAGCCCCCGCACCCCTCGGCGCGCGCCGCCCGCAGCTCCCGCGCCCCCTCGGCGCGCGCCGGCCCTGGTCCCGGCCGGCGCGCGCCGCCTCAGCCGCCCGGGCGCAGACTCAGCCCGGGCGTGTAGCGGTTCACCCGCCGCGCGCGCACGCCGGGGTACTCCCGCACCCGGTCCCACTCCTTCGTCTTCGAGCCGATCCCGGCGCCCGGGGCCGCGAGGGCGGCGCGGTGGGCCTCGGCGGTCTCCCACTCCGCGTAGTTGAGCACCCGGATCCCGTCGGTCCCGAGGTGGAAGGAGCCGGAGATGCCCGCCTCGCGCGGCTCGCGCCCGCCGTCCGGCCCGGCCCCGCCGGCCGGCGGCGGGTCGGAGGCGATCGCGTCGAAGACCGTGTCCACCCAGTCCCGCTGCCGCAGCGGATCCGGCCCCTCGAACTCGACCTCGACGATCGCGATGGAGCCGGGCACCCGGGGATCGCCGGTCCCCGCGCCGCGGTACAGCTCGTACGAGTGGATGCCGACCCGCTCGATCCCGGGGACCGCGGCGTCGATCTCGGCGTTCTTCTCGTCCCGGTAGCGGGCGAAGAACTGCTGGTAGGCCTGCTCGTCGGCCCACTGCGAGTAGTGCAGCAGGGTATGGCCGTCCTCGCCGATGTGGACGGTGTAGGAGAGCAGCCCCACATCCGGCCAGTCGCGGGAGAGCCAGGCCCGGCCGATGGCCTCGACGGCGGCCCGCTGCCGCTCGGGCGTGCCCACGTCCCAGGTGGAGATCTTGACGACGCCCACCCCCGGACGGACGAGATCGGGGCGGGCGTCGGGCTGTGCGATCACGGGCTTGGACACGGTGACATCCCCTCGCTCGGTGCGCCCCTGCGGCGCGCCGTCGATCGACATCGTGAAACATCAAGCTCGCTTGAGGTCAAGAAGGATCATCAATCGTTCAGAGATGCTTGACCATCACCCCAAGAAGAACTAAGTAGACCTTCACGGCGGACGGGCCGAGACTCGAACCCATGACCACACCCCGCCCCTTCGGCCGAGTGCTCTGCGCCATGATCACCCCGTTCGCCGCCGGCGGTGAACCGGACCTCGACGCGGCCGCGCGCCTCGCGACCCGGCTGGTGGCGGAAGGCTGCGACGGGCTGGTGCTCAACGGCACCACGGGCGAATCGCCCACCACCTCCGACGCGGAGAAGACCGCGCTGGTGGCGGCGGTCCGGGAGGCCGTCGGCCCGGCGGTGCCCGTGGTGGCGGGCGTGGGCGGCCCGGACACCCGCCGCGCGGTGGAGCTGGCCGGCGCGGCCGAACGGGCGGGCGCGGACGGGCTGCTGGCGGTCACCCCGTACTACAGCCACCCGCCCCGGCGCGCCGTCGAGGCGCACTTCCGTACGCTCGCCGACGCCTCGGGGCTGCCGCTGATGCTCTACGACATCCCGGCGCGCGCCGGGGTCAGGATCGGGACGGAGACGCTGCTGCGGTTGGCGGAGCATCCGCGGATCGTGGCCGTGAAGGACTGCGCGGGGGATCTGCTCGCCTCGGCGCAGCTGATCGGGCGGACCTCGCTGGCGTACTACTCCGGCTGCGAGGAGCTGAATCTGCCGCTCTACGCGGTGGGCGGCGCGGGCTGTGTGAGCACGGTCGCCAATGTCGCGCCGGGCCCGCTGCGGGCCGTCCTGGACGCCTTCGACGCGGGTGACACCGGGCGGGCCGCGGAGCTGAACCGGCTGGTGCTGCCGCTGACCGAGCTGATGATGGCCTCGGGCCTGCCGGGCACGGTCACGGCGAAGGCCCTGCTGCGGGCTGGAGCGGTGCGCCCGCCGCTCCAGCCCGCCGACCGGGCGGAGGCCGACGGGCTGTTCAGGGCGTACGAGGAGCTGACGGCCCGCGCGGGCGGGCCCGGCGCGCTCGGGGCGGCGCCGGGCGGCCGCGGGTAGCCGTGGCCGGTCGTGACTAGTTGTGGCTGTGGAGGACGTCGTTCAGTCCGCCCCACACCGCGTTGTTCGGGCGGGCCTCGACCGCGCCCGTCACCGAGTTGCGGCGGAAGAGGATGTTGTTCGCGCCGGACAGCTCCCGGGCCTTGACGATCTCCCCGTCCGGCAGCGTGATCCGGGTGCCCGCCGTGACGTAGAGCCCGGCCTCGACCACGCACTCGTCGCCGAGCGCGATGCCGACCCCGGCCTCCGCGCCGACCAGGCAGCGCTCGCCGATCGAGATGATCACATTGCCGCCGCCGGAGAGCGTGCCCATCGTGGACGCGCCGCCGCCGATGTCGGAGCCGTCGCCGACGACGACCCCGGCGGAGATCCGGCCCTCGACCATGGAGGTGCCGAGGGTGCCGGCGTTGAAGTTGACGAAGCCCTCGTGCATCACGGTGGTGCCCTCGGCGAGGTGCGCGCCGAGGCGGACGCGGTCGGCGTCGGCGATGCGCACGCCCTTGGGGACCACGTAGTCCGTCATCCGGGGGAACTTGTCGATGCTGGTCACGGCGAGGTGCAGTCCCTCGGCGCGGGCGTTGAGCCGGACCGTCTCGATGTCGTCCACGGCGACCGGGCCGATCGAGGTCCAGGCGACATTGGCGAGCAGGCCGAAGACGCCGTCGAGGCTCTGGCCGTGCGGCCGGACCAGACGGTGCGAGAGCAGGTGCAGCCGGAGGTAGGCGTCGTGCGCGTCGAGCGGCTTCTCCTCCAGCGAGGAGATGACCGTACGGACGGCGACGACCTCGACGCCGCGGCGGGCGTCCGGGCCGATCGCCTGGGCGGCTCCCGCGCCGAGAAGTTCGGCGGCCCGCTCGGGGGCGAGCCGCTCGGTCCCGGCGGGTCCGGGCTCGGCCACGAGCTCGGGGGCGGGGAACCAGGTGTCGAGAACGGTGCCGTCGGCACTCAGCGTCGCGAGTCCGGCGGCGACGGCGCCGGTGGTACGGGGAGCGGTGGTATCGGTCATGGGGAGAACCTAACGCGGCCCGCGCCCCGGGAGCGAACCGGTCTCACCGGCCCCGGCCGGGGCTCTTCCTCACCCCAGGATCCGGGCCAGCATCCGGCGCGCGTCCTCCTCGTCGTACGGCGCGTCGGTGAGCAGGACCTGGAGGCAGATGCCGTCCATGAGCGCGACCAGCGCCCTGGCGGTGGCCGCGTCGGTGCGGTGGGCCAGGGCGTCCACGATGCCCTGGGTCCACTCGGCGGCGACGGGGCGCAGGGCGGGGCGGCGCAGGGCCGCGAGATACAGCTCGTACTCCAGCTCGACGCGGGGGCGGTCCCCGGTCAGCCAGCGGCCCATCACCCGGGCCAGTTCGGCGGCGACGTCGGCGTCGGGTCCCGCGAGCGCGTCGCCGTCGACGACGGCCGCGGCGAAGTTCTCGTTCGACTGGCGCAGCGCCGCGTCCAGCAGCTCGTCCAGCGAGGAGAAGTGGTACGTGGTGGAGCCCAGCGGCACATCGGCCTCGGCGGCCACGGTGCGGTGGCTGAGCCCGCCGATCCCGGCGCGCCCCACGACCCGGATGGCGGCGTCGATGATGCGCTGCCGCCGCTCGGGGTCGTAGCGGCGGGCCATCAGTGGGCGCCTCCCATGTTGAGCACCACGACCCCGGCGATCACCAGCGCGATGCCGGCGAATTTGGCGAGGCTGGCGGTCTCGCCGAGGAAGAGCATGCCGATCGAGGCGACGGCGGCGGTGCCGGCTCCGGCCCAGATGGCGTAGGCCGTGCCGACCGAGAGCGTCTTGAGCGTCTGCGCCAGCAGCGTGAAGGCGAGCAGATAGCCGGCGACGGTCAGGAGCGAGGGCCAGAGCCTGGTGAATCCCTCGCTGTACTTCATGGCCGTGGTTCCGGCGACCTCTGCCGCTATCGCCGCGGCGAGTAGTCCGTATCCCATGTGTACAAGTGTACACATGGATGCGTACGAGCGTACACATCGGCGGTACGGGCCGTCCCCGGGCGGGGATGCCGTACGCCGGGGGCGGCCCGGGGCGGTCGTGCCCAGGCACGGGGTCCGGTTCGCCCGGAGCGGCAGCGGCGGCGGGGGCCTGAGCGGCCCGCCGCCGCTGTCCGCGCGGTCACCCGGTCATGCGGTCATGCGGTCACCCGGGCGGTCCGACGGCCGGTCAGGAGGTGTACCTGTCGCCGAACCTGCCGTTCGCGGCGACGGTGCCGAGGGCGCCGGGGCCGTAGACGAAGGAGCCGGCGGAGGTGAGGCCGGACGCGGTGGCCGGGAGCCACCAGACGGAGCCGGCGTTGAGGTTCTCGCCGAGGGCGGAGACCGCCAGGTCCTTCTTCCCGTCCTTGTTCCCGTCGATCAGCTTGACCTTGGAACCGAAGGCGTCGTTCACCTCGGCCGTGCCGGGGACGCCCGCGCTGTCCTGGGTGAGGGTCTTGGAGCCGGTCCCGGTCGGCCCGGTCGCGCCGCCGGGCAGGGTGATCAGCGCGCCCGCGCCCACGGTGTTGCCGAGGGCCTCGCCCGGCACGCCCACCGCGACGTCCTCGTACCCGTCGCCGTCGATGTCGCCGACCGCGACGTCGGCGCCGAAGGAGTCGTTCACCTCGTCGGTGCCGGGGACGCCGGGGCTCTCCTGGTGGAACACGGCGGCCGCGGACCCGTTCGGTCCGGCCGCCGAGCCCGGGATGTGGGCGAGCTGGCCGCCGAGGATCCCCGGCGTGGTGCCCGTTCCCGGCGCCGGCCTGCCGACGACGATGTCCTCGAAGCCGTCCTTGTTCACATCGCCGACGTCGAGGGAGCCTCCCCGGTGTCCGCCCGCGACGTCCTCCCGCTGCCCGAGACCGGCGGCCGAACCCTTCCACAGCAGGGGCCGGAAGTTCTGCTGCGAGGCGTCGTGATCCGCCCCCAGAGCCACGAGATCGGCGAATCCGTCGCCGTTCACATCGCCGGCCGTCACATCCTCGAAGCTCTGGACGACGCCGTCGGGTTCGACGTGCGTTCTGCGCGCCGGTGTGCCGTTCGCCTGGAGGGGCCCGTGGTCGAGCGAGACATTGCCGTCCATGTACGCCTCCGCCAGATCCTGGCGGCCGTCGCCGTCGAAGTCCCCGGTCGCCAGGGCGCTCGGGGTGGCCGTCGTCTTCATGACGGCGGCCGCGCCGCGTCCGAGACCCGCCGCGCTGCCCCAGATCAGCGTCTTGGTGCCCAGGTACTCGATACCGGCCGAGGACCGGTCGGCGATGACGGCCAGATCGGTGTAGCCGTCGCCGTTGAGGTCGGCGGCGGCGAGGGACGCTCCGAAGGCGCTGTACGCGGTGGCCGCGCCCGGTATCCCGCCCGCACCCTGCCTCAGGACCTGCTTGCTCGACGTCTGCGGGCCGGAGGCCGAGCCGTAGAGCACCGAGACATAGCCCGCCGCCGTCCTGCCGTCGACGGTGGCGCGCGGCGCGGCGACGACGAGGTCCTGGTAGCCGTCGCCGTTGAAGTCGTCCTGCGGCTTCGCGACGGATTTCGCGGCCGGGGCCGCCGCCTGGTGGGCGGGGCCGGCGAAGGCGGCCGGGGCGGTCAGGGAACCGGCGACCGCGACGGCGGAGAGCAGGACCAGGGCGCGGGGGAGACTGCGGGAAAGAATCAAGGGAACCTCGGGATCACTGGCGTGAACAGGACGTTCCCAAAGATCACAGAAAGACCGCATCGCCGGAACCCTCCGCGCCCGGTGATGATCGGCGCCCCTGGGCCCCGGCCCGGCGGCCCCGCGGTCCGCCGGGCATCTCCGCGTGATGGTCCCGGCGCGGCCGCACGCCGAAAGGCCGAAGGCCGGCCGGGCCGGACGGACGACAGAACGGCCGCACCCGCCGGGAACCCCGGTGGACACGGCCGCCGCGCGGCGCCCCGCGACCGGCTCTCGGGCCGGTCGCGGGCGCCGGTGCTCAGACGTTGAAGCCCAGCGCCCTCAGCTGCTCGCGCCCATCGTCAGTGATCTTGTCCGGACCCCACGGGGGCATCCAGACCCAGTTGATCTTCAGCTCGTTGACGATGCCGTCCGTCGCCGACTTGGCCTGGTCCTCGATCACATCGGTCAGCGGACACGCCGCCGACGTCAGGGTCATGTCCAGTGTCGCGACATTGGAGTCGTCGACGTGGATCCCGTAGATCAGACCGAGGTTGACCACGTCGATCCCCAGCTCGGGGTCGACCACGTCGTAGAGGGCCTCGCGGACCTCTTCCTCCGAGGCCGGCTTCAGCGCCGCTCCCGCGTTCTCCGTCATGCCGTCTTCCTCTCAGCGCCGTCACCCAGAGCCTGGGCGGTCGCGTCCTTCCACGCCATCCAGCTCAACAGCGCGCACTTCACCCGGGCCGGGTACTTGGAGACGCCGGCGAACGCGACCGCGTCCTCCAGCACCTCCTCCATCGCGTCGTCGGGCTCGATCTGACCCCGAGACTGCATCAGCTCCAGGAAGGTCGCCTGGATCTTCTGCGCCTCGGCCAGCTCCTTGCCGACCAGCAGCTCATTGAGGACCGACGCACTGGCCTGGCTGATCGAGCAGCCCTGGCCGTCGTAGGACACGTCCTCGACCACCGAGCCGTCGTACTTCACACGCAGGGTGATCTCGTCGCCACACGTCGGATTGACGTGGTGCACCTCGGCGTCGCCGTCCCGCAGACCGCGCCCGTGAGGGTGCTTGTAGTGGTCGAGGATGACGTCCTGGTACATCGAATCAAGCTTCACAGGGGCTCCGCTCTACCCGAAGAATTGACGGACGTGCTCCAGCCCGTCGACCAGCGCGTCGACCTCGCCGGGCGTGGAGTACAGATAGAACGACGCCCGCGTGGTCGCAGGAATTCCGTACCGCAGACAGACCGGCCGCGCGCAGTGGTGGCCGACCCGGACCGCGATGCCCTGTTCGTCCAGGACCTGGCCCACGTCGTGCGGGTGGATGTCTCCCAGGGTGAAGGAGATCGCGGCGCCCCGGTCCTCGGCCGAGACCGGGCCGATGATCCGCAGGTCGGGCACCTCCAGGAGGCGCTTCACCGCGTACTCGGTGATCGCGTGCTCATGGGCGGCGATCTTCTCCATGCCGATGGAGTTGAGGTAGTCGACCGCCGCGCCGAGGCCCACGGCCTGGGCGATCGGCGGCGTACCGGCCTCGAACTTGTGCGGCGCGGGCGCGTAGGTGGAGGAGTTCATCGAAACGGTCTCGATCATCTCGCCGCCGCCGAGGAACGGCGGGAGGTCCTCCAGCAGCTCCTGCCGGCCCCAGAGCACGCCGATGCCGGTCGGACCGCACATCTTGTGGCCGGTGAAGGCCACGAAGTCCGCCTGGAGCGCCTGGACGTCCATCGGGGCGTGCGGGGCCGCCTGCGAGGCGTCGATCAGGACCAGCGCGCCGACCTGCTGGGCCCGGCGCACGATCGCCTCGACGGGGTTGACCGTGCCGAGGATGTTGGAGACCAGCACAAAGGAGACGATCTTCGTCTTCTCGGTGATGATCTCCTCGATGTTGGAGAGGTCGAGCCGGCCGTCGTCGGTCAGGCCGAACCACTTCAGCTTCGCGCCGGTGCGCTGCGCGAGCAGCTGCCACGGAACGATGTTGGAGTGGTGCTCCATCTCGGTGATGACGATCTCGGTGTCCCGGTCCACCCGGTAGGGCTCGTCGGCCCAGCCCAGCATGTTCGCGACCAGGTTCAGCGACTCCGAGGCGTTCTTGGTGAAGATCACCTCGTCGCGGCTGGGCGCGTTGATGAAGGCCGCCACCTTGTCCCGGGCGCCCTCGTACAGCGCCGTGGCCTCGTCGGCCAGGACATGGATCCCGCGGTGGACATTGGCGTGGTGCTGCTCGTAGTAGCCGCTGAGCGCGTCGATGACCTGACGCGGCTTCTGCGAGCTGGCCGCGCTGTCCAGGTAGACAAGCTTCTTGTCACCGTGGATGACCCGGTCGAGGATCGGGAAATCCTTGCGGATCGCCTCGGTGTCGAGGAGGCCGGTGAGCCCCTGCCGGGCGTCGGTCACTGGGATGCGCCACCCTTCACGTAGGACTCGTAGCCCTCCGCCTCCAGCTTGTCGGCCAGCTCGGGACCGCCGGACTCGGCGATCCGGCCGCCCGCGAAGACATGCACGTGGTCGGGCTTGATGTAGCGCAGGATCCGGGTGTAGTGGGTGATCAGCAGGGTGCCGACCTCGCCGGACTCACGGACCCGGTTGACGCCCTCGGAGACGATCCGCAGCGCGTCCACGTCGAGGCCGGAGTCGGTCTCGTCCAGGATCGCGACCTTCGGGCGGAGCAGCTCCAGCTGAAGGATCTCGTGGCGCTTCTTCTCGCCGCCGGAGAAGCCCTCGTTCACATTGCGCTCGGCGAAGGCGGGGTCCATGTTGAGGCGCTCCATGGCCTCGCGGACCTCCTTCACCCACGTGCGCAGCTTGGGGGCCTCGCCGCGGATCGCGGTGGCGGAGGTGCGCAGGAAGTTGGAGACCGAGACGCCCGGGACCTCGACGGGGTACTGCATGGCGAGGAAGAGGCCGGCGCGGGCCCGCTCGTCCACGCTCATCTCCAGGACGTCCTCGCCGTCCAGGCTCACCTGGCCACCGGTGATCGTGTACTTGGGGTGGCCGGCGAGGGAGTACGCCAGGGTGGACTTGCCGGAGCCGTTGGGGCCCATGATGGCGTGGGTCTCGCCCTGCTTCACGGTCAGGTCGACGCCCTTGAGGATCTCCCGGGGGCCGTTCTCGGCCTCGACGGAGACGTGCAGGTCGCGGATTTCAAGCGTTGCCATGGGTGACTCAGGACTCCTGGGTGACGGAGACGAGCACATCGTCCCCTTCGATCTGTACGGGGTATACGGGGACGGGCCGCGTCGCGGGCAGTCCGGACGGCTTGCCGGTGCGGAGGTCGAAGGCGGAGCCGTGGAGCCAGCACTCGATCTGGCAGTCCTCCACCTCGCCCTCCGACAGCGAGACATTGGCGTGCGAGCAGATGTCGTGGATCGCGAAGACTTCGCCCTCGGTGCGGACGACCGAAACGGGGACGCCGTCGAGCTCCACCCGCTTGGGGGTGTCGTCCTCCAGCTCGCTCAGGCCACAGGCACGGACGAAACTCATGCGACCGACGCCTCCAGCTCTTCCTCGATCTTGCCGAGGAGACGCTCCTCGACGTCCGGCAGACCGATCTGCTGGACCAGCTCGGCGAAGAATCCGCGGACGACGAGACGGCGGGCGTCCTGCTCCGGGATGCCGCGGGCCATCAGATAGAAGAGCTGCTCGTCGTCGAAGCGGCCGGTGGCCGAGGCGTGCCCGGCGCCGACGATCTCGCCGGTCTCGATCTCCAGGTTCGGCACCGAGTCGACCCGCGCGCCGTCGGTGAGGACGAGGTTGCGGTTCATCTCGTAGGTGTCGGTGCCTTCGGCCATCACCCGGATCAGTACGTCGCCGATCCACACCGCGTGGGCGTTCTCGCCCTGGAGCGCGCCCTTGTAGACCGCGTTCGACTTGTTGTGCGGGTTGTTGTGGTCGACCAGGAGGCGGTGCTCCTGGTGCTGGCCGCGGTCGGTGAAGTAGAGGCCGAACAGCTCGGCCTCGCCGCCGGTGGCCGCGTAGGAGACCCGCGGGTGCAGCCGGACCAGGTCGCCGCCGAAGGTGACGATGACGGACTTGAAGGAGGCGTCCCGGCCGATCAGCGCGTTGTGCTGGGCGACGTGGACGGCCTTGTCGTCCCAGTCCTGGACGGAGACCACGGTGAGCTTGGCGCCGTCGCCGAGGAGGTAGTCGACATTGCCGGCGAGGACGGCGTCGCCGGTGTGGTCGATGACCACGACGGCTTCGGCGAACGCGCCCAGCTCGACGACCTGGTGGGCGAAGGAGACCCCGCCCTCGCCGTGCACGGAGATCCGGATCGGCTCGCTGAGGACGGTCTCCTTGGGCACGGTCACGACCGACGCCTGCTCGAAGGAGGTGTACGCCTGGGCTGCGACGCGGTCCACGGGGGTGCCGGCCCTGCCGAGGCGGGCGTCGTCCCGGCCGACGGTCTCGACGACGACCCCGGCGGGGGCGTCGATGGCGACCTTGACGCCGCCGGTGGCGACGGCGGTGCCGTCGTGGAGGCCGGCGAGCCGCTCCAGCGGGGTGAAGCGCCACTCCTCCTCACGGCCGTGCGGGACCGGGAAGTCCGCCACGTCGAAGGACGGGGGCGCACTCATTCGGGTGGCGACGGTCGATTCGGCGGCCACCGCGATCGCGCCGGCGGTGGTGGATCCCGCCGGAATGTTCTGAGCCTCAGCCATGGCTGTCGTCGTGCTCTCTCTCTGCCTTCTGGGTCAAGAATTCAGTCGCTGGCGGGGCAGGCGCTGTCGCCCGCCCCGCGGGGTGCGGCCGGGGTCAGCCGACCGAACCCTCCATCTGCAGCTCGATCAGCCGGTTCAGCTCCAGCGCGTACTCCATCGGCAGTTCCTTGGCGATCGGCTCGACGAAGCCGCGGACGATCATCGCCATGGCCTCGAACTCGGTCATGCCCCGGCTCATCAGATAGAAGAGCTGGTCCTCGGAGACCTTGGAGACGGTCGCCTCGTGACCCATGGAGACGTCGTCCTCGCGGACGTCGACATAGGGGTAGGTGTCCGAGCGGGAGATCGTGTCGACCAGCAGGGCGTCGCAGAGCACATTCGACTTGGAGCCGGGCGCGCCCTCGCCGATCTCGATCAGACCGCGGTAGGAGGTGCGGCCGCCGCCTCGCGCCACCGACTTGGAGACGATGTTCGAGGAGGTGTTGGGGGCCATGTGCACCATCTTGGCGCCGGCGTCCTGGTGCTGGCCCTCGCCGGCGAAGGCGATGGACAGGGTCTCGCCGCGGGCGTGCTCGCCCATCAGGTAGACGGCCGGGTACTTCATGGTCACCTTGGAGCCGATGTTGCCGTCGACCCACTCCATGGTCGCGCCCTCGTAGGCGACGGCGCGCTTGGTGACCAGGTTGTAGACGTTGTTCGACCAGTTCTGGATCGTCGTGTAGCGGCAGCGGCCGCCCTTCTTGACGATGATCTCCACGACCGCGCTGTGCAGCGAGTCGGAGGAGTAGATCGGCGCGGTGCAGCCCTCGACGTAGTGGACGTAGGCGTCCTCGTCCACGATGATCAGCGTCCGCTCGAACTGGCCCATGTTCTCCGTGTTGATACGGAAGTAGGCCTGGAGCGGGATGTCGACGTGGACGCCCTTGGGCACGTAGATGAACGAGCCGCCGGACCAGACCGCCGTGTTCAGCGAGGCGAACTTGTTGTCGCCGACCGGGATGACGGTGCCGAAGTACTCCTGGAAGAGCTCGGGGTGCTCCTTCAGCGCGGTGTCGGTGTCGAGGAAGATGACGCCCTGCTCCTCCAGGTCCTCACGGATCTGGTGGTAGACGACCTCCGACTCGTACTGCGCGGCGACGCCGGCGACGAGGCGCTGCTTCTCCGCCTCGGGGATGCCGAGCTTGTCGTACGTGTTCTTGATGTCCTCGGGCAGGTCCTCCCAGGAGGCCGCCTGCTTCTCCGTGGAGCGCACGAAGTACTTGATGTTGTCGAAGTCGATGCCCGACAGGTCCGAGCCCCAGCTGGGCATGGGCTTCTTGTCGAACAGCCGCAGGCCCTTGAGACGCAGCTTCAGCATCCACTCCGGCTCGTTCTTCTTCCCCGAGATGTCGCGGACGACGTCCTCGGAGAGGCCGCGCTTGGCGGCGGCGCCTGCCGCGTCGGAGTCGGCCCAGCCGAATTCGTACGTGCCCAGCCCCTCCAGTTCGGGGTGGGCAGTCTCCGTGGGGAGAGTCATGCGGGGTTCCTCCCGGCCGTGCTTGCAGATGCTGATGGTGTGGTGGTGCTGCGCGGAATGAACGTCGTGCACACTCCGTCGCCGTGAGCGATGGTGGCCAGACGCTGCACATGGGTCCCGAGCAGGCGGGAGAAGATCTCCGTCTCCGCCTCGCACAGCTGCGGGTACTGCTCGGCGACGTGTGCGACCGGGCAGTGGTGCTGGCAGAGCTGCTCGCCCTGCTGGGGGGTGGGGGCGCTGCGAGCCGTAGCAGCGTACCCGTCCTCGCTCAGGGCCCTCGCCAGAGCTTCGGTGCGCTCCTCGGGAGGCGCGGCCTCGACCGCTGCGCGGTAGGGGCCGGCCTGGGTCTCGGCGCGGGCCCGGGCGAAGGCGGCGACGGCCTTCTCGCCGGCGGCCCCGCCGCCCGCGGACCGTTCGATCCAGCGGAGGGCGTCGACGGCCAGCGAGTCGTACGACTGGTCGAAGGCGTCCCGGCCGCAGGCGGTCAGGGCGAAGACCTTGGCCGGCCTGCCCCGGGTGCGGGCTCCGTAGATCCGCTGCTCACGGGCTTCGACGACATTCTCGGCGACGAGCGTGTCGAGATGGCGGCGGACGGCGGCCTGGGTGAGTCCGAGGCGGGCGGCGAGATCGGCGACCGTGGACGGACCGTGGTCCAGGACGGAGCGCGCGACCCGGTTGCGCGTCGAATGATCGGCGCGCGATCCGGTCGCGAGTTCCTCCCGAGGACCCTCGCCGACGTTTTTCACAACACCATTGTTGCGTAATTCCCGGAGCAGTGACAACCGTCGTCCACCCCTCGGCGCGGTGCGCTTCGTCACTTAGGGTTACCTAATGAAGGGCACCCTTTGTTATCCCTCATATCGCCTCTGAGCAGGCATTTTATAGGCACTGTCGATATCGGCGGCGATCAGGGGATCCCACCCGGGGCTGTCCGGAACAGCCCCGGGAAGACGGCCGGAAGTCCCGTCCCCCTCGGCCGTACGGGGAGAAAAGCACGGGACCGGCGGCCCCGGCGGACCGGGAACCGACCCCGTTCCGGGGCGCTCGGGGGCTCGCCCCGAGCGCGCGCGAGGCGCCCGGGGGCCGCGCTCCGAGCCCCCCGAGCGCCCGCCTAGACTTCCCGGCATGCTTAGTGAGCCCGTCGTCCGGATCCGGGGCCTGGTCAAGCGGTACGGATCGAAGACCGCCGTCGACGGCCTCGATCTCGACGTCGCCCACGGCCGGGTGACCGCCGTACTCGGCCCCAACGGAGCCGGCAAGACCACCACCGTCGAGGTCTGCGAGGGCTACCGCCGCGCGGACGCCGGGACCGTACGCGTCCTCGGCCTCGACCCGGTCGCCGACGCCCCCCGGCTGCGCGCCCGCATCGGCGTGATGCTCCAGTCCGGCGGCGTCTACTCGGGGGCCCGCGCCACCGAGATGCTCCGCCACATGGCCAGACTCCACGCCCACCCGCTGGACGTGGACGACCTCGTCGAACGGCTCGGCCTCGACAGCTGCGGACGCACCTCCTACCGCCGGCTCTCCGGCGGCCAGCAGCAGCGGCTCGCGCTGGCGATGGCCGTCGTCGGCCGCCCCGAGCTGCTCTTCCTCGACGAGCCCACCGCCGGACTCGACCCCCAGGCCCGCCGCGCCACCTGGGACCTGGTGCGCGAACTGCGCTCCGACGGCGTCTCCACGATCCTCACCACCCACTTCATGGACGAGGCCGAGGAACTGGCCGACGACGTCGCGATCATCGACGCCGGCCGGGTCATCGCCCGGGGCAGCCCGGAGCAGCTGTGCCGCGGCGGCGCCGAGAACACCCTGCGCTTCACCGGCCGGCCCGGGCTCGATGTGAACTCCCTGCTCAAGGCCCTCCCCGACGGCACCGAGGCGACCGAGCCGACCCCGGGCACCTATCGGATAGCGGGCCGGGTGGATCCGCTGCTGCTGGCCACCGTCACCTCCTGGTGCGCCCAGCACGGCGTCATGCCGGACGGCATCTCGGTCGAACGGCACACCCTGGAAGACGTCTTCCTCGAACTGACCGGCAAGGAGCTGCGCCGATGAGCGCCGGGACCTACGCCCCCAAGCCCGGAGCGGCTCCGCTCGGCCGCATGATCGCGGCGCAGACCGCGTTCGAGACGAGGATGCTGCTGCGCAACGGCGAACAGCTGCTGCTCACCGTCGTCATCCCCTCCCTCGTCCTGGTCCTGTTCTCCACCGTCGACATCATCGACACCGGCGCCGGCGACCCCGTCGACTTCCTCGCGCCCGGGGTGCTCGCCCTCGCGGTGATGTCCACCGCCTTCACCGGCCAGGCCATCGCCACCGGTTTCGAGCGGCGGTACGGAGTCCTCAAGCGGCTCGGCGCCTCCCCGCTCCCCCGCTGGGCCCTGATGTGCGCCAAGACGCTCTCCGTCCTGGTCACCGAGCTGATCCAGATCGCCCTGCTCACCGTGATCGCCCTCGCGCTCGGCTGGTCCCCGGACGGCGATCCGTTCTCCGTACTGCTGCTGCTCCTCCTCGGCACCGCCGCCTTCAGCGGTCTGGGGCTGCTGATGGCCGGCACCCTGCGGGCCGAGGCGACGCTGGCCGCCGCCAATCTGGTCTTCCTGCTGCTGCTGGTGGGCGGCGGGGTGATGGTGCCGCTGGAGAAGTTCCCGGACGGGGTGGAGTCGGCGCTCGCGCTGCTGCCGATCTCCGCGCTCTCCGAGGGACTGCGGGACGTCCTGCGGGACGGCGCCGCGCTCCCCCTGCGCGAGCTGGGCATCCTCGCCGTCTGGGCCGTGCTCGGCCTCGGCGCGGCGGGCCGCTTCTTCCGCTGGGAGTAGCCGCCCGCCCGCCGCACCGCTCCGGGCTCCTCGCGTCCCCGGTCTTCCGCCGCACCCGTCCCGCACGTCACCATGAGCAGCCTGCGCGTGATCGGCGCGAACGGCGGCCCGGTCGGCGTGATCGGCGGGTGGGAGGTCTCGATGGAGCGGACTGCCGCACTGCGACTGGACGCGGAGTGGGCCCGGACGGGACCGGGCCGGGACGCGCTCCCGGCCCGCGAGCACGAACGGACGCTGCGCGATCTCATCGCCGCCCTCGCCCCGCACGCCCGGACCGACCTCCCCTGCGCCGCCCGGCTGGGCCTGCGGTACGCCGATCTCGCCCGGCACTGCTTCGACACGGGCCGCCGGACCGAGGCGCTGCTCGCGGCGCACGAGGCCGTACGGCGCTGCGCGGAGCCCGCGCGCCACGACCCGGAGCACGCCCGCTGGTACGCCGCGGCCCTGCTCGGCCAGTCCGTGTATCTCGCCGAACCGCTCCGGGACGAACTGGGCCTGCCCCGCTACGCCTTCCAGCCGGACGGCGACCGGCCGCCCGCCGCCGCCCGCGCGGACGGTCTCGCGGCGCTGGCCGCCGCGCGCCGGGCCGTCGGGGTCTGGGAGCGCCTGGGCGGCGCGGACCCGCGGGACCTGGAGGGGCTGGCGCGGGCCCACGCCTTCCTCGGGGACCGGCTGGAGGAGCTGGGCGACCCGGTGGAGTCGGCGGCCCGCGCCGCGGTGGCCGAAGGCCGTTTCCGGGAGCTGGACCCGGCGCCCGCCGGCCGTGACTCGCCGTACGCCGCGGCCCTGGAGCACCTCGGCGACCAGCTCGAACGGCGGCTGCGGCGCTGCCCCTTCCGGGGCGGGCTGACCCGGCTCCGGGCGGCGGGACAGCTGCCGGAGCGGCTGCTCCCGCTCGCGGTGGTGGCCGCGCGCGTCGAGGGGGTGGAGCCGGACGCGATCGCGCGGGGCCTCGGTCTGGAGCCCGCGGAGGCGCGGCGGATCCTGCGGGCGCGCTCCTGGCGGGCGGTGTGGCGGTTCGACGTCAGAGAGGTCCCGGGCGCGCCCTGGACCCCGATGGCCCGCCCCTGGCACGGCGCGGACGCGGTCACCGACCGGAGCGCGGCCCAGGTCGCGGCGGAGCTGACCGACGCGTTCCGCAACGCGCCGGGACGGCCGCCGGAGCCCGCGCACTGGCGGATCGCCGTGTGGTGGGAGGACGAGGACCAGGAAGCGGGCGCCCGCTTCCGCCGTACGCACGCCTCCGCCCGCCGGGACGACGGCGGGGCGGCGCGCCGGGCGGTCGAATCGCACCCCTAGTGAAAACATGCACAAGGCCCGGCCTACGATTGTTTCCGTGCAGACCCCCCTCGCTCTCATCGCCCAGCGCTGGACGCCCCGCCCCGAGACGGTCCGGCGCGCCGCGCTCTCGGCCGTCATGATGACCGTGCTGATCATCGTCACCGGCGGGGCCGTGCGACTGACCGGTTCCGGCCTCGGCTGCGACACCTGGCCCAAGTGCACGGACGACAGCCTCTTCGCCACCCCCGAGCAGGGGCTGCACGGCGCGATCGAGTTCGGCAACCGGATGCTGACCTATGTGCTGTCGGCGGCGGTCGGCTGGGCCATCATCGCCGCCCGCTCCACCAAGCCGCAGCGCCGCGGGCTGACCCGGCTCGGCTGGCTCCAGTTCTGGATCGTCATGGGCAACGCGGTCGTCGGCGGCATCACGGTCTGGGCCGGGCTCAACCCCTGGACCGTGGCCGGGCACTTCCTGCTCGCCAACGCGCTGCTCACGGTCGCCGTCATCACCTGGCACCGGGCGGGCGAGGGCGACGAGGCCCCGCGTCCGAGGGTGCCCCGGCCGGTCCGCAGGCTCTCCTGGGCGATCGTCGTGGCCTCCGTGGCGCTCATCGCGCTCGGCACGGGCGTGACCGGTTCGGGCAAGCACGCGGGCGACAGCAGCGATGTGCCGAGGATGCCGTGGGACTGGGCGGCCGCGGCCCAGGTGCACGCCGCCTCGGCCTGGCTGGTCTGCGCGCTCGCCGTCGCGATGTGGCTGGTGCTGCGGGTGGTGGACGCGCCGGACGACATCCGCGCACGGGCCCGCGAGCTGCTGATCGTGCTGCTGGCGCAGGGCGGGATCGGCTATCTCCAGTACTTCACCGGCGTCCCCGAGATCCTGGTCGGCGTCCATATGCTCGGTTCCGCGCTGATGTGGGTCGCCGTGGTGCGCCTCGCGCTGAGCCTGCGGGAGCGCCCGTACGCCCCGGCCCCGGCCCCCGCCCCGGCGGACCCGGTCCTCTCCAAGGCCTAGAGACACGCATCGCGAAGGGCCCCGGCGCACCGTGCCGGGGCCCTTCGCGATTCTCCGTCCGGCCGGCGGGGCCGGGCGTGTCGTGCCGCTGGTGTGCGTACCCGGGTGTGTCGTGCCGGTGGAGTGCGTACCCGGGCGTGTCGTACCGGTCGTCAGCCGCCGGAGCCGGGCGTGTCGTCCGCCGGGGCGGCGGGGGCGTTCGAGGGGCCGCCGAGCTGGATTCCGGCCATCCGGCTCCACTCGTACGGGCCGGTGCGGACCTTCGCGGCGAACTCCCCGTCGAAGGACTCGTGGACGGTGACGCCGGCCTTCTCGGCGGCGGCCGCCGCGACGGAGTGGTCGGGGGCGACCAGATCGCCCCAGGCCCCGTCCTCGCCGACGAGGACGATACGGGTGCCTGCCTGGCCGATGTACGCGAGCTGGGCTTCGGCTCCGCCGTGGGCGCGGGAGAAGGCGGTGATCTCCTTGGCGAGCCTGGCGGCCTTGCGCTCGGCGTGCGGGGTGATGGACATGGGGCGGATGCTACTCGCGGGTACCGGCGCACTGCCAGGGCGGCGGAACGTGGTCTCGGCCACTGGCCGGGACTCGCGCACGAGAGCGGGGAACACGCGCTCCGCCCCGGCGGTCCCGGGTGAGCGGGACCGCCGGGGCGGAGGGAGGACGTCGTACGGGCCGGTGTCCAGGAACGTCGTACGGGACCTACTTCAGGAAGGGGTCCACCGCGACGGCGACGAAGAGCAGGGAGACATAGGTGATGGACCAGTGGAAGAGCCGCATCTCCTTCAGCTTGGCCCCGGTGACGCCGGACTTGGCGCGGGCCTGCAGGGCGTGCGCCTCCCAGAGCCACCAGCCGCCCGTCGCCAGGGCGACGGCGGTGTAGAACCAGCCGGTGTACCCGAGCGGGGTGAGCAGCAGGGAGACCGCGACCATGACCCAGCTGTAGAGCACGATCTGGCGGGCCACCACCTTGTTGGAGGCGACCACCGGCAGCATCGGGACGCCCACCCGGGCGTAGTCCTCGCGCACCTTCATCGACAGCGGCCAGTAGTGCGGCGGCGTCCAGAAGAAGATGACGAGGAAGAGGATGAGCGCGGCCCAGGAGAGCGAGTTCGTGACCGCGGACCAGCCGATGAGGACCGGCATGCAGCCGGCGATGCCGCCCCAGACGATGTTCTGCGAGGTGCGCCGCTTCAGCAGCATCGTGTAGACGACGACGTAGAAGAGCAGCGCGCCGAGCGAGAGCCAGGCGGAGAGCCAGTTGACCAGCAGGCCGAACCAGAGGGTCGAGACGACCGCGAGGACGAGGCCGAAGACCAGTCCCTCGCGCGGCGAGACCATGCCGGTGACCAGCGGACGCTGTGATGTGCGGTCCATCAGCGCGTCGATGTCGCGGTCGATGTACATGTTGAGCGCGTTGGCCCCGCCCGCGGAGAGATATCCGCCGAAGCAGGTGATGAGCACCAACGTCAGATCGGGCACCCCTTGCGCGGCGAGGAACATCACCGGCACTGTGGTGATCAGCAGCAGCTCGATGATCCGCGGCTTGGTCAGCGCCACGAATGCCTTGACGCGGGCCCCGAACGGCCGGTTGCCCGGGCTCGTCCCGAGCACCCCCGCTGGACGGGATTCGACGGCCGTCACGTACACCCCTGACAGAGACTCCCAGCAAGCCCCGGGGCACCAGCGGACGTACCTGAAGGCCCGGCCATGACTTGCGCGTACGACGCCACTTTAGAGGCTGGCCGCTCGTCGCCCCGCACGGGGGTGGGGTCGTGTTGAGCCACCGCCCGTACCCGTCCTCGCCATCGCTTTTCGACAGGCCGTCGGTCACGTCGCGGGTAGGCTCGACAGCGCCCGGTGCTTCCGTGTCACCGGGGCATGACATGGAGACATGTGGAGAGGAGCCCTGACCCAGGGTGAGCACCAAGCCGACCACCGCAGACCTCGAGTGGACCGATCTGGACCAGCGGGCCGTCGATACCGCCCGCGTCCTGGCCATGGATTCCGTACAGAAGGTCGGCAACGGCCACCCCGGTACGGCCATGAGCCTGGCGCCCGCCGCCTACCTGCTGTTCCAGAAGGTGATGCGCCACGACCCCGCCGACGCGGACTGGACCGGGCGTGACCGGTTCGTCCTCTCCGCGGGCCACTCGTCGCTGACCCTCTACACCCAGCTGTACCTGGCCGGGTACGGGCTGGAGCTGGACGACCTCAAGGCGTTCCGCACCTGGGGCTCGAAGACCCCGGGGCACCCGGAGTACGGGCACACCACGGGCGTCGAGACGACGACCGGGCCGCTGGGCCAGGGTGTCGCCAACGCCGTGGGCATGGCGATGGCCGCCCGCTACGAGCGCGGTCTGTTCGACCCGGACGCCGCGCCGGGGACCTCCCCGTTCGACCACACGATCTGGGCCGTCGCCGGCGACGGCTGCCTCCAGGAGGGCATCTCCGCGGAGGCGTCCTCGCTGGCCGGGCACCAGAAGCTGGGCAATCTGGTCCTGCTGTGGGACGACAACCACATCTCGATCGAGGGCGACACGGAGACCGCGGTCTCCGAGGACACCCTGAAGCGTTACGAGGCGTACGGCTGGCACGTCCAGCGTGTCGAGCAGCAGGAGAACGGCGACCTGGACCCGGCGGCGCTGTACCGCGCGCTGCGCGCGGCCCAGGCCGAGACCGAGCGCCCGTCGTTCATCGCGGCCCGCTCGATCATCGCCTGGCCCGCCCCGCACGCGCAGAACACCGAGGCCGCGCACGGCTCGGCGCTGGGCGATGAGGAGGTCGCGGCCACCAAGCGCGTCCTGGGCTTCGACCCGGAGCAGTCCTTCGAGGTCTCCGCCGAGGTCATCGCGCACACCCGGGCCGCGCTGGACCGGGGCCGCGAGGTCAAGGGCGAGTGGGAGAAGACCTTCGCCGCCTGGCGCACGGCCAACCCGGAGCGCGCCGCCGACTTCGACCGGATCCGCGCGGGCGAGCTGCCGGCGGGCTGGGAGGAGAGGATCCCGGAGTTCGAGCCCGGCAAGGGCGTCGCCACCCGCGCCGCCTCGGGGAAGATCCTCCAGGCGCTGGGCGCGGTCGTGCCCGAGCTGTGGGGCGGCTCCGCCGACCTGGCCGGCTCGAACAACACGACGATCGACAAGACCTCGTCGTTCCTGCCGGTGGGCAATCCGCTGCCGGAGGCCGACCCGTACGGCCGCACGATCCACTACGGCATCCGTGAGCACTCGATGGCCGCCGTGATGAACGGCATCGCGCTGCACGGCAACACCCGGATCTACGGGGGCACCTTCCTGGTGTTCTCCGACTACATGCGCAACGCGGTGCGGCTGTCGGCGCTGATGCACCTGCCGGTGACCTATGTCTGGACGCACGACTCGATCGGTCTGGGCGAGGACGGTCCGACCCACCAGCCGGTGGAGCACCTGGCGTCGCTGCGCGCGATCCCGGGGCTGAACATCGTCCGTCCGGCGGACGCCAACGAGACCGCGATCGCCTGGCGCGAGATCCTGAAGCGGTACACGAAGGAGTTCGGCGTGGGCGCGCCGCACGGTCTGGCGCTGACCCGTCAGGGCGTGCCGACGTACGAGCGCAACGAGGACGCGGCCCGGGGCGGCTATGTGCTGTTCGAGGCCGAGGGCGGTGCGCCCGAGGCGGTGCTGATCGGCACCGGCTCCGAGGTGCAGCTCGCCGTGGAGGCGCGCGAGCGGCTTCAGGCGGCCGGGGTGCCCACCCGGGTGGTCTCCATGCCGTCGGTGGAGTGGTTCGAGGAGCAGGACCAGGCGTACAAGGACTCGGTGCTGCCCCCGTCGGTGCGGGCGCGGGTGGCGGTGGAGGCCGGTATCGGTCTCACCTGGCACCGTTTTGTGGGAGACGCGGGCCGCATCGTCTCGCTGGAGCACTTCGGGGCCTCGGCGGACGGCAAGGTGCTGTTCCGCGAGTTCGGATTCACCGCCGAGGCGGTTGCCGCCGCCGCGCGGGAATCTCTCGAAGCCGCCGCGCGCTGACGCGAGTACACGTACTAAGCAGGAGTTGCCATTCTTATGACTGACGTACTGAAGCGCCTCTCCGACGAAGGCGTCGCGATCTGGCTGGACGATCTCTCGCGCAAGCGGATCACGTCCGGCAATCTGGCCGAGCTGATCGACCAGCACGTGGTGGGTGTGACCACCAACCCGTCGATCTTCCAGAAGGCGATCAGCAGCGGTGACGGCTATGAGCAGCAGCTCACCGAGCTGGCCGCGCGGAAGGTGACCGTCGAGGAAGCCATTCGCATGATCACGACGGCGGACGTCCGGGACGCGGCCGACATTCTGCGGCCGGTCTTCGACGCCACCCAGGGCCAGGACGGCCGGGTCTCCATCGAGGTGGACCCGCGGCTGGCCCACGACACGACGGCGACGGTGGCCGAGGCCAAGCAGCTGGCCTGGCTGGTGGACCGCCCCAATACCCTGATCAAGATCCCGGCCACCGAGGCGGGTCTGCCGGCGATCACCGAGACCATCGGTCTCGGCATCAGCGTCAATGTGACGCTGATCTTCTCGCTGGAGCGCTACCGCGCGGTGATGGACGCCTACCTGGCCGGTCTGGAGAAGGCCAAGGAGCGCGGGCTCGACCTTTCGAAGATCCATTCGGTGGCGTCGTTCTTCGTCTCCCGGGTGGACACCGAGATCGACGCGCGCATCGACGCGCTGGGCACGCCGGAGGCCAGGGCCGCCCGCGGCAAGGCCGGTCTGGCCAACGCCCGGCTGGCGTACGAGGCGTACGAGGCGGTGTTCGGCTCCGCCGACGACGCGACCGCGGCCTCGGACCGCTGGGCGGTGCTGGACCGGGCGCGGGCCAACAAGCAGCGTCCGCTGTGGGCCTCCACCGGTGTGAAGGACAAGGCCTACAAGGACACGCTGTACGTGGACGACCTGGTCGCGCCGGGCACGGTGAACACCATGCCGGAGGCGACCATGGAGGCCGCCGCCGACCACGGGCAGATCACCGGTGACACGGTGCGCGGGACCTACGACCGGTCGCGGGCCGAGCTGAAGGCCGTGGAGCAGCTGGGGATCTCCTACGACGAGGTCGTCCAGCAGCTGGAGGACGAGGGCGTCGAGAAGTTCGAGTCCGCCTGGAACGACCTGCTCAAGTCGACCGAGGCGGAGCTGAAGCGCCTCGCCCCTTCGGAGGGCTGACCACCGTGTCCGGTATTGGCGAAGCCAATCCGCTTCGTGACGCCGCAGACCGACGGCTCCCGCGTATCGCGGGGCCGTCGGGCCTGGTCATCTTCGGCGTCACCGGCGACTTGTCTCGTAAGAAGCTGATGCCCGCCGTCTACGACCTGGCCAATCGCGGTCTGCTTCCGCCGGGTTTCTCGCTGGTCGGGTTCGCCCGCCGGGAGTGGCAGGACGAGGACTTCGCCCAGGAGGTCCACGACGCGGTCAAGGCGCACGCCCGTACCCCCTTCCGCGAGGAGGTCTGGCAGCAGCTCAACCAGGGGATGCGTTTCGTCCAGGGCGACTTCGACGACGACGACGCGTTCGAGACCCTGAAGAAGACCATCGCCGAGCTGGACCAGGCCCAGGGCACGGGGGGCAATTTCGCCTTCTACCTCTCGGTGCCGCCGAAGTTCTTCCCGCAGGTCGTCCAGCAGCTGAAGAAGCACGGGCTGGCCGATCAGAAGGAGGGCTCCTGGCGCCGGGCGGTCATCGAGAAGCCGTTCGGGCACGACCTGGTCTCCGCGATGGAGCTGAACCAGGTGGTGCACGAGGTCTTTCCCTCGAACGAGGTCTTCCGGATCGACCACTACCTGGGCAAGGAGACCGTCCAGAACATTCTGGCGCTGCGGTTCGCCAACACCCTCTTCGAGCCGATCTGGAACCGGTCGTACGTCGACCATGTACAGATCACCATGGCCGAGGACATCGGCATCGGCGGCCGGGCCGGGTACTACGACGGCATCGGCGCCGCCCGTGACGTGATCCAGAACCATCTCCTCCAGCTGCTGGCGCTGACCGCGATGGAGGAGCCCTCCTCCTTCGACGCGGACGCGCTCGCGGCGGAGAAGACCAAGGTGCTCGGCGCCGTGCGGCTGCCGAAGGACCTGGGCGAGAACACGGTCCGCGGGCAGTACGCGGCGGGGTGGCAGGGCGGCGAGAAGGCCGTCGGCTATCTCCAGGAGGACGGCATCGACCCCGCGTCGAAGACCGACACCTACGCGGCCGTGAAGCTGGAGATCGACAACCGGCGCTGGGCCGGGGTGCCCTTCTACCTCCGCACCGGCAAGCGGCTCGGCCGTCGGGTCACGGAGATCGCGGTGGTCTTCCAGCGCGCTCCGCACTCCCCCTTCGACCACACCGCCACCGAGGAGCTGGGCCAGAACGCGCTGGTCATCCGCGTCCAGCCGGACGAGGGCGTGACCCTGCGCTTCGGCTCCAAGGTGCCCGGCACCTCGATGGAGGTCCGGGACGTGTCGATGGACTTCGCCTACGGCGAGTCCTTCACGGAGTCCAGCCCGGAGGCGTACGAACGGCTCATCCTCGATGTGCTGCTCGGCGACTCCAACCTCTTCCCGAGGGTCGAGGAGGTCGAGCTGTCCTGGAAGATCCTCGACCCGATCGAGCAGTTCTGGGAGAAGAACGGCAAGCCCGCCCAGTACGCGTCGGGTACCTGGGGTCCGGTCGAGGCGGACGAAATGCTCGCACGAGACGGACGGAGCTGGCGGCGGCCATGAAGATCGACCTTACGGACACCACGTCCAGCAAGATCAACAAGGCGCTGGTGCAGGGGCGCCGGGCGATCGGCACCCCGGCCGTCGGCATGGTGCTGACCCTCGTCATCGTCACCGACGAGGAGAACGCCTACGACGCGCTCCGGGCCGCCAACGAGGCCTCGCGCGAGCACCCCTCGCGCACCCTCGTGGTGATCAAGCGGATCTCGCGCACCCCGCGCGCCCGGGCGCAGGCGCGCCTGGACGCCGAGGTGCGGGTGGGCGCGGAGGCCGGCACCGGCGAGACGGTGATCCTGCGGCTGTACGGCGAGGTCACCGAGCACGCCCAGTCGGTGGTCCTGCCGCTGCTGCTGCCCGACGCCCCCGTCGTGGTCTGGTGGCCGGTGAGCGCTCCGCTCGACCCGGCGAAGGACCCGCTGGGCGCGCTGGCCCAGCGCAGGGTGACCGACACCTACGCCTCGGAGCAGCCGATCCAGGAGCTGACCGCGCGCGCCGAGGCGTACACCCCCGGCGACACGGATCTGTCGTGGACCCGGATCACTCCCTGGCGTTCGATGCTCGCTGCCGCGCTCGACCAGGTGGCCTGCGAGGTCACCGCCGTCGAGGTGGAGGGCGAGGAGTTCAACCCGAGCGTGGAGCTGCTGGCCATGTGGCTGGCGGACCGGCTGAATGTGCCGGTCACCCGCGCGCTGTCGTCGGGGCCGGGGCTCACCGCCGTACGGATGGAGACCGACCACGGCTCGATCGTGCTGGACCGGGCGGACGGTTCGCTGGCGAATCTCTCCATCCAGGGTCAGCCGGACCGGGCGGTCGCGCTGAAGCGGCGGGAGACCGCCGAGCTGATCGCGGAGGAGCTGCGCCGGCTGGACCCGGACGACACCTACGCCTCGGCGCTCCGGTTCGGCGTCGACCGGCTGGGCGACGAGGGTCCGGCGGAGTGGGTGGCCACCCCGGCCCCTTCGGCCCAGCGGGCCGAACGGTCTCCGGAGGAGAAGGCTCCGGCCCAGAAGGCCCCGGCCGCCGCGAAGAAGGCCCCCGCCAAGAAGGCGGCGGCCAAGTGAGCGCTCCGCAGCTGGTCGTCCACCGCGACAAGGAGCTGATGGCGCAGGCCGCCGCGGCCCGTCTGATCACCAGGATCGTCGACGCCCAGGCCGCCCGCGGCTCCGCGTCGGTGGTGCTCACCGGCGGTCGCAACGGCAATGCCCTGCTGGCCGCGCTCGGGGCCGCTCCGGCCCGGGACGCGATCGACTGGCACCGTCTGGACCTGTGGTGGGGCGACGAGCGGTTCCTCCCCGAGGGGGACCCGGAGCGCAACGCGACCCAGGCCCACCGGGCGCTGCTCGACAGCGTCCCGGTGGACCCGTCCCGGGTGCACCCGATGGCTCCCTCGGACGGCGCGTACGGCAGTGACGTGGAGGCCGCGGCCGCCGCGTACGCCGCCGAGCTGGCCGCCGCCGCGGGTCCGGAGGACCACGGTCCGGTGCCCACGTTCGATGTGCTGATGCTGGGCGTCGGCCCGGACACCCATGTCGCCTCGCTCTTCCCGGAGCTGCCGGCGGTGCGGGAGACCGAGCGGACGGTGGTCGGGGTGCACGGCGCTCCGAAGCCCCCGCCGACGCGGATCTCGCTCACGCTCCCGGCGATCCGGGCGGCGCGCGAGGTGTGGCTGCTGGCGGCCGGTGAGGACAAGGCCGACGCGGTGGCGATGGCGCTGTCGGGCGCGGGCGAGATCCAGGCCCCGGCGGCCGGCGCGCGCGGTCGCGCCCGGACGCTGTGGCTGCTCGACGCGGCCGCGGCGGGCGAGCTGCCGCGCGATCTGTACCCTCCGGCGTCGGCCTAGCGGGAGGGCGGAGGCCCGGAGCGCCGATTTCGGCGGTCCGGGCCTCCGGCGTTTCCCGGGGCTTCGACGGGTACGCCGGGGAGGGCCGGGTCGGTCGCGGCGCGGCTCAGGAGCCCTCGGGCGCGGCGGGGTCGGAGCGGGGCTCGGGCCGGGGCTCCAGGAAGGGGCGCAGCAGGTCGGGGACGGCGTCCGCGGCGAAGTCGAGCCCTTCGTCGGCGTCCGCGTCGTACACCGAGTACGCCCCGGATCCGGCCGCCGTCGTCGCGGTCAGGGTGAGCACCCGGGCCCGCCGCTGGAAGACGGACTGTCTGACGACCCAGCCGATCACCCCGGTGCGCTGGAGCGCCACGGTGGAGCGGCGTGCGGTGCCGGAACGGGCCACGAGGTAGTCGCCGCTGAGCGTGTGGCCGAGGCTGCGGTAGGCGTCGAGGCCGAGCAGCAGCGCGACCGGGGTCGCCGCCGCCGTCCAGCCGAGGGCGATGTACAGCAGCACCGGGGTCAGCCAGAGGCCCAGCGCGACGAGCACGGCGAGCGGCCCGAGGACGGCCGCCGCCGCCCAGCGCAGCCGGCGGGAGCGGGCGGCGGCCGGGTGCGGGGTCAGCGGGGCGTTCGTGGGGCTGAGGGGCTCGCGCAGCACCCGTGCGGCCACCGCGTCGGCGTGGGCGCGGGGCGCGGGCGGCAGCAGGATCTGGAGGTCGGCGTGCTGGTCCTGGCCGTCCCGGCCGATGCCGGTGGCGACGGCGTCGACCCGGGCGGCGCCCGCCAGCCGTACCCCGAGCGGTTCGACCAGTTCGACGCCGCGCAGCCGGCGCTCCTCGACCGATATCGAGCGCACGGTGAACAGCCCGCGCCGTACCCGCAGGGTGCCGCCGGGTTCGCGCTCCAGCCGGTGGTTCCACCACATCTCTACCCAGAGGCCGAGCGAGCCGACGACGCCCGCGACGGCGGCGGCCGCCGCCAGCACCAGGACCATCACGGTGACGGAGGTGTCCCGGAAGCGGTCGCCGATCCAGACGATCAGCTCGTGCTGCACCCCGAACCAGTCGCTGATCTGCATCACGGCCCCGGCCGCGGCGCCGCCGAGGAGGGGGGCGACGAAGGAGAGCGGGGCGTACCGTATCCAGCGCAGATCGATCACGGCGAGGACGCCCTCGCGGTGGACGCCGGGTCCGGCGGGGGCGGCGCGGCCGAGGAGTTCGGCGCGCAACCGTTCGCCCTCGGCGCGGGAGACCGGGTCGAGGACGAGGGTGGACTCCCGGGCGGCGGCCTGCTCCCCGGTGCCGATCCGGACCTTCACCAGGCCGAGGACGCGCAGCAGCGGGTTGGCGGTGAGGTCGACGGTGCGGACGCGTTCGCGGGCGAGGGAGCGGCGTTTGGCGAAGAGCAGCCCGGTGTGGAGTTCGACGCGGTCGGGTCCGACGCGGTAGCGGGTCTTCAGCCAGCTGACGTACTCGGCGGCGACCGGGACCAGGACGAGCAGGGCGGCGCCGCCGAGCAGCAACAGCAGTCCGGCGCCCTGCCGGGCCCGGGGGCCCGGCCATTCGCCGCCGGAGAGCCCGAGCAGGATGGGGAGGCAGAGGCCGGCGGCGACGGAGCCCATCACGAGGCCGGTGACCAGGAGGGCCTTGCGGTCTATCCGCCGCCAGCCGTCGCCGGGAGAGCCGGGCACGGACCCGGACCCGGCCTCGGCCTCGGGCCCGGCCTCGGGCCCGGCGGGCCCTGGCTCGACGGATCCGGCCCCGGCGGGCGCGGGCTCGACAGGCGCAGGCACGGGCACGGGCACAGGCACAGGCACGGATTCGGATTCGGCCGGCACGGCCACGGCCCCCGGCTCCGCGTCCCCGGCGGCGCTCATGTCGCGTCCCCCGGGGTCGCCTGCGTGATCCGGGTCAGACGCCGGGCCAGCTCCGCGGCCTCTTCGTGGTCCAGGCCCTCGATCGTGATCGCGCCCTTGGAGGAGGCGGTGGTGACGGTGACGGTGGCCAGTCCGTACGAGCGCTCCAGCGGGCCGCGCAGGGTGTCCACGGTCTGGATCCGGGACATCGGGGCGATCCGCCACTCCTGCCAGAACGCCCCGGTGCGGACGTAGACCGCCTCGTCGGTGGTCTCCCACCGGTGCACCCGATAGCGCCAGGCCGGGACGACGGCGGCCTCCAGCAGCCCCAGCACGGCCGCCGAGGCCGCAGCGGCCAGCAGCCAGAACCGGGCGGGCCCGATCAGCGCGCCGAGCACGCCGAGCACGCCCGCGACCGTGCCGGTGGCGATCAGCGCCCGCGTCCGCCACCAGCTCACCACCCGCCGGTCCAGCGGATTGCCCGGCGGCCGCAGCCGTACCGTCCCCTCCCCCGCGCTCATCTGCTCAGCGCCCTCTCAGCGTGCGGTAGGCGGCGGTGAGCGCCGCGGTCGAGCTGTCGAGCCCCTCGGGCCCGGCGGATCCGGTCAGGACCGGCTCGATCTTCTTGGCGAGCACCTTGCCCAGCTCGACGCCCCACTGGTCGAAGGAGTCGATGTTCCAGATCGCGCCCTGGACGAACACCTTGTGCTCGTAGAGCGCGATCAGCTGGCCGAGCACCGAGGGCGTCAGCTCGTCGGCGAGGATCGTGGTGGTGGGGTGGTTGCCCTCGAAGGTCTTGTGCGGCACCAGCTCCTCGGCCACGCCCTCCGCCCGGACCTCGTCGGGCGTCTTGCCGAAGGCGAGCGCCTGCGTCTGGGCGAAGAAGTTGGCCATCAGCAGATCGTGCTGGGCGACCAGCCGTTCCGGCAGATCGGCGACCGGGCGGGCGAAGCCGATGAAGTCGGCGGGGATGACCTTGGTGCCCTGGTGGATCAATTGGTAGTACGCGTGCTGTCCGTTGGTGCCGGGGGTGCCCCACACCACCGGTCCGGTCTGCCAGTCGACCCGGTTGCCGTCGCGGTCCACGGACTTGCCGTTGGACTCCATGTCGAGCTGCTGGAGATAGGCGGTGAACTTGCTCAGATAGTGGGAGTACGGCAGCACCGCGTGCGACTGGGCGTCGAAGAACGCGCCGTACCAGACGCCCAGCAGACCGAGCAGCAGCGGAGCGTTGGCCTCCGCCGGGGCGGTGCGGAAGTGCTCGTCCACCAGGTGGAAGCCGTCGAGCATCTCCCGGAAGCGCTCCGGACCGATCGCGATCATGAGCGAGAGGCCGATGGCGGAGTCGTACGAGTAGCGCCCGCCGACCCAGTCCCAGAACTCGAACATGTTGGCCGTGTCGATGCCGAAGTCCTCGACCTTGCCGGCGTTGGTCGACAGCGCCACGAAGTGCCGGGCCACGGCCTCCTGGCCGGCGCCGAGGCCGGTGAGGAGCCAGTCGCGGGCGGAGGTGGCGTTGGTGATGGTCTCGATGGTGGTGAAGGTCTTGGAGGCGACGATGAAGAGCGTCTCGGCCGGGTCCAGATCCCGTACCGCCTCGTGGAGATCGGCGCCGTCGACGTTGGAGACGAAACGGAGGACGAGGTCCCGCGCGGTGTAGGGGCGGAGCACCTCGTACGCCATCGCCGGTCCGAGGTCGGAGCCGCCGATGCCGATGTTGACGATGTTCCGGATCCGCCGGCCGGTGTGGCCGGTCCACTCGCCGGCGCGGACCTTCTCGGCGAAGACGGCCATCCGGTCGAGCACGGCGTGCACGCCGGGCACCACGTTCTCGCCGTCGGTCTCGATCACGGCGTCCCGGGGGGCGCGCAGCGCGGTGTGCAGTACGGCGCGGTCCTCGGTGGTGTTGATCTTCTCGCCGCGGAACATCGCGTCCCGCAGCCCGGCGACGTCGGTCGCGGCGGCGAGGTCGCGCAGCAGGGTCAGCGTCTCGTCGGTGACCAGGTGCTTGGAGTAGTCGAGGCGCAGATCGCCGACGCGCAGGGTGTAGGCGTTTCCGCGGTCCGCGTCGGCGGCGAACAGCTCGCGCAGCCGGGTCTGCCCCAGTCGCTCGCGGTGCTCGCCGAGCGCGGTCCACTCGGGCGTCTGGTCAAGGCGCTTACGGCCACTTGCGTTCACTGGGACATCAGCTCGCTTCTTCTCGTACCAGGCTGCGTTCTCGCCTTCTCCAACCTAATTGATCAGACCGGTCGGCGCGGTGAACACGAAGGGGCGTCGGCTATGAGCGAAGCGGGAATATCAGACGTGTGCGCGAGTGCCGTGCCCGGTGCGCGGAACACGGCGCGAAAAGAGCGCGCGCGGACGTGAAAAAGTCCGGCCGGGACACTCGAAAGTGCCCCGGCCGGACCTCAAGTCCTAGATCTCGCCCCGCAGTTTGGCAAGCGCCTCGGCGAGAATCGCCTCGCCGTCCGCGTCGCTGCGCCGCTCTCGTACATAGGCGAGATGCGTCTTGTACGGTTCCGTGCGGGGCGGGTCCGGGGGATTGTCCCGGTCCTGTCCGGCCGGGAACCCACAGCGGGGGCAGTCCCAGGTGTCAGGGACCTGCGCGTCGCTGGCGAAGCTCGGCTGTGTCTCGTGCCCGTTGGAGCACCAGAAGGAGATGCGCAGCCGGGGCGCGGACTCGCCGCGCTCGGCCTCGCCCATCGGCCCCGCCCCGACCCGGCTTCCCCGGATCGCGTTGCCACTTGCCACGGTCGTAACTCCCTGCGTGATGGTGCTGTACAGCGTCTCACAGCGGCTGCGCCGCGGTGCCTCAGTCTACGTAAGGCCCAACGCTCGTCCAGGGATTGGAGTTACATACCAGCCCGGACGGGAAAGCCTGTGGGTCAGCTGTCCAGCTTCATCAGCAGACCAAGTACGACAATGCATGCGAACCACAGCAGACCGACCACCACGGTGATCCGGTCGAGATTGCGCTCGGCGACCGAGGAGCCGCCGACGGACGACTGCATACCGCCGCCGAACATGTCGGAGAGGCCGCCGCCCTTTCCCTTGTGCATCAGCACCAGCAGCATCAGCAGCAGGCTGAAGACGATCAGGGCGATCGAGAACCCCATAACCACGGCTGGACCCTACTTCCTGGCAAATCTCTTGGAACATCTACGGACGACGGGGGCCCGGGCTCGGTGAAAAGCCTCAGGCCCCCGCAAGGGTACGACGGATCCGCGCTACGGCATACTCACCGGCCGCGAAAGCCCCTCACTGAGCGTGCTCAGCCGTCGTGCGGGGGCGTGGTCCGAGCCCGCTCGGGCGGGGCGGGCACGCACTGAGCGTGTTCGCCCCGCCGTCGCTCACTGGTCGCGGAAGCGGACGATCTTGACGAACTCGTCGGAGTCCAGCGCCGCGCCGCCCACCAGGGCGCCGTCCACATCGGGCTGCGCCATGATCGCGGCGACGTTCCCGGACTTGACCGAGCCGCCGTACTGGATGCGGACCTTGTCGGCCAGCTCCTGCGAGTACAGCTCGGCGAGCCGGCCGCGGATCGCGCCGCAGACCTCCTGGGCGTCCTCGGGCGTGGCGACCTCGCCGGTGCCGATGGCCCAGACCGGCTCGTACGCGATCACGACGGTCTCGGCCTGCTCGGCCGGGACGTCCTGGAGACCGCCGTCGAGCTGGGCGAGGGTGTGCTGCACCTGCTGTCCGGCCTTGCGGACGTCCAGGCCCTCGCCGACGCAGAGGATGGGGGTGATGCCGTGCCGGAACGCGGCCTTCACCTTGGCGTTGCAGATCTCGTCCGTCTCGGCGTGGTACTGCCGGCGCTCGGAGTGGCCGACCGCGACGTACGCGCACTTGAGCTTGGCGAGCATCGAGCCGGAGATCTCCCCGGTGTACGCGCCGGAGTCCTGCGCCGAGATGTCCTGGGCGCCGTACTTGATCTTCAGCTTGTCGCCGTCGACCAGGGTCTGCACGGAGCGCAGATCGGTGAAGGGCGGCAGGACGGCGACCTCGACGGCCTCGTAGTCCTTGTCCGCCAGGGCGAAGGCGAGCTTCTGGACATGGGCGATGGCCTCAAGGTGATTGAGGTTCATCTTCCAGTTGCCCGCCATGAGCGGGGTGCGAGTGGTCATGAAAGTGTCAGTCCTCCAGTGCGGCGAGCCCGGGAAGCGTCTTGCCCTCGAGGTATTCGAGGCTTGCGCCGCCGCCGGTCGAAATATGGCCGAATGCCTTCTCGTCGAAGCCCAGGATCCGCACCGCGGCGGCGGAGTCTCCGCCGCCGACGACGGTGAAGGCCGGGGATTCGACGAGCGCCTGGGCGACGGCCTTGGTGCCCTCGGCGTAGTCGGGGTGCTCGAAGACGCCCATCGGGCCGTTCCAGAAGACGGTGGCCGTGTCGGCGAGCTTCGAGGCGTAGAGCTTGCAGGTCTCGGGGCCGATGTCCAGCCCCTGCCGGTCGGCCGGGATGGCGTCCACGGCGACCGCGGCCGGGTGGGCCGGGGCCTTGGTCCTCAGATCCGGGAAGTCGGCGGCGACCAGGACGTCGACGGGCAGGACGAACTCCACACCCTTCTTCTCGGCACGCGCCAGGTACTCCTTGACGACCGGGATCTGGTCCTCCTGGAGCAGCGAGCGGCCGATCTCGTGGCCCTGCGCCTTGAGGAAGGTGTACGCCATGCCGCCGCCGATCAGGATGCGGTCGGCGCGGTCCAGCAGATGGTCGATGACGCCGAGCTTGTCGGAGACCTTGGCGCCGCCGAGGACGACGGCGTAGGGCCGCCGGACGTCGTCGGTGAGCTTCTTCAGCACGCCGACCTCGGTCGCGATCAGATACCCGGCCGCGTGCGGCAGCCGGGCGGGGAGGTCGTACACGGAGGCGTGCTTGCGGTGCACCGCGCCGAAGCCGTCGCCCACGTAGACGTCGGCGAGGGCGGCCAGCCGGTCGGCGAAGTCGGCGCGCTCGGCGTCGTCCTTGCTGGTCTCGCCCGGGTTGAAGCGGAGGTTCTCGATCACCGCGACCCGGCCGTCGGCGAGGCCGTCGACCACGGAGCGGGCCGACTCGCCGACGGTGTCGGTGGCGAAGGCGACCTCGGCGCCGAGCAGCTCGCCGAGCCGCGCGGCGGCGGGGGCGAGCGAGAAGGCCGGGTCCGGGGCGCCCTTGGGGCGGCCCAGATGGGAGGCGACGATGACGCGGGCGCCCGCCTCGGCGAGCTTCGCGACGGTCGGCACGACGGCGCGGATACGGCCGTCGTCGGTGATGACGGTGCCGTCGAGCGGCACATTGAGGTCGGCGCGGACGAATACCCGCCGGCCCGCTACTCCCTCGGCAAGAAGCTGGTCGATCGTCTTCATGGACGGGACTCCTCGGATGGCTGGACGTGCCACAGGGCCCGAACCGCGCTGCCGTGCGCCGCTCGAGCCCCGTCGCTCACATCACTGAGCTGTGCGAAACCGTGCTGTTCAGAGCTGCTCGCCGACGAAGACCGTGAGGTCCACGAGACGGTTGGAGTAGCCCCACTCGTTGTCGTACCAGCCGAGGATCTTGATCGAGTTGCCTTCCTGGACCATGGTCAGGGAGGAGTCGAAGGTGCAGGACGCCGGGTCGCTGACGATGTCCGAGGAGACGATCTGGTCCTCGGTGTACGCCAGGATGCCCTGGAGCTCGCCCTCGGCGGCCTTCCGGAACGCGGCGTTGACCTCGTCCTTGGTGACCTCACGGGAGACCTCGACGACCAGGTCGGTGGCCGAGCCGGTGGGGACCGGGACGCGCATGGCGATGCCGTCCAGCTTGCCCTTGAGCTGCGGGAGGACCAGGGCGGTCGCCTTGGCGGCGCCCGTCGTGGTCGGGATGATGTTCTCCGCGGCGGCGCGGGCGCGGCGCAGGTCCTTGTGCGGGAAGTCCAGGATGCGCTGGTCGTTGGTGTAGGCGTGGACCGTGGTCATCAGACCGCGGACGATGCCGAAGTTCTCGTCCAGGACCTTCGCCATCGGCGCCACACAGTTGGTGGTGCAGGAGGCGTTGGAGATGACGTGGTGGTTCGCCGGGTCGTACTTGTCCTGATTGACGCCCATCACGACAGTGATGTCCTCGTCACTGGCCGGAGCCGAGATGAGGACCTTCTTGGCGCCGCCGGCGATGTGCTTCTCGGCGTCGGCCTTCTTGGTGAAGATGCCGGTCGACTCGATGACGATGTCGACGCCCAGCTCGCCCCACGGGATGTCCGCCGGGTTGCGCTCGGAGAGCACCTTGATGGTGTGGCCGTCCACGGTGATCGTGTCGGCGGTGTGGGTCACCTCGGCCTTGAGGCGGCCCAGGATGGTGTCGTACTTCAGCAGGTGCGCAGTGGTCGCAGTGTCACCCAGGTCGTTGACAGCCACGATCTCGATGTCAGCACCCTGCTCCAGCAGCGCGCGGAAGTAGTTACGACCGATGCGGCCAAAGCCGTTGATGCCTACGCGGATCGTCACGAACCGATCTCCTCGTTGGTACGCCGGTTTTTGACTGCCGGCGAGTTGTATGGGATGTCCCCGACCGCTTACGACCCTACCTCTCTGGGCGGCCCGAGGTGACATCGGAGGGCCCGGAAGAGGGGCCGGTGGCCCGTACCCCTCGGTAAGGGGTACGGGCCGTCGTCACCTGCGCGGAGGGCCTCCCGAATGAGCGCTCAACCTGCGCGGAGGGCGTCCCGGATGAGCGGCTTTCGGCCACTGTGCGTCAGCGTCCGAGTGCGCTCAGCGCCCGGTCGGCGATCCTCCCCCGCTCGGTCCGCGAGGCCACGTGCTCCAGTCCGAAACCGATGAGCACGGTGTCACGGGTGGTGACCGCGGCGGCGGAGGGATACAGGTCCTGGCTGCGGACCCAGTTCCCGCGCGGCGGCGGGCTGCCGGCCGGGGGCCCGGCCTCGGTCCAGGGTCCGAGCGAGGTCTCGAAGCCCTCGGCCGCCTCCGGGCCGCCCCGGACGGAGAGCGCGGTGTCGTCCAGGAAGACGCCGCGTCCGCCGTCGCTGGGATCGGTGATGTAGGAGACGGAGACCTCGATCCGCTTGCCCGCGTACGCGCTCAGATCGAAGGACGCGGCGCGCCAGCCGTCGGACGCGCCGGTGAAGGCGTGCCAGGCCCCGGTGGTGCCGGTGGCGGTGCAGCCCTGGCCGCCGACGGTGAGATAGCGCTTCAGGAAGGGGTGCTGCTGGGCGTAGAACCCGGCCTCGCACTCGGCGGGGACGGCGCTGGTGGTGCCGCCGCGGGCGTCCGGGAGGGTCGTCCAGTCGTCCTGGCCCTCGGTGTGGACCTCGACCACGGCGTTGTCGTAGCCGGGCTCGGTGTTGAAACTGAGCCTGAGGTTCAGCGCCGGGGCGTCCGCGGCAGAGGTCCCGGTCAGATCGACCGTCCGGGTCAGCCGCTGCCAGGAGCCGTTGCGGTGGGCGGCCGCCGCGTACCACTGGCCCTCGTACGGCGAGAACGGCATCCGTACGCCGGGGTAGTCGCCCGCCGCCGCGCCCCGGAAGCGGGGGAACTGGCCGGGCGGCAGGGTGTCGGAGGTGACGGTGTACGCGCCCGAGGCGTTCAGCGGGTTGCCCTCGGCGTCCCCGAGCGCGGCCGAGGCGCCCTTCAGACCGCCCGCGCCGAGGAAGGCGGAGGCGCCGGCGAGCGAGGCGCGGCCGGAGGCGCCCAGATAGTACTGGGCGAAGTCGTCGCTCACCGCCCGTCCCAGACTGGCGTTCCCGCCGGCCCGTTCACCAGTGGTGAGGAGCTTCCCGCCCTCGTTGAGATAGGCGCGCACGGCGTGCGTGGTGGACCAGGAGGGCGCGGCCGCGCCGGTGTACCAGACGGCGGAGCGGAAGTGGCCGAGCACCCCCAGCGGATGCGGCCGGCCCTGGGTCGCGACGTCCCAGACGGCGGCGCGTCTGCCGCTGTCGGCGAGCGCCCCGGTGTACGCGGCGGTGTGCCGCGCGGCCGTCGTGCCGCCCTCCTCGGCGATCACCAGGGTGTCGGCGCGCGGTCGCTCCGCGACGGTGTAGCGGAACGGTTCGGCGGCGGTCCGCCGGCCCTCGCGGGTGCGTCCGGTGAACCAGACCTCGACGGTGTCCCCGGGGTCCGCGTCCTCGACCTCGGCCCGGTACTCGTCGAAGTGGAGGTTGTCCTCGCCGCCGAAGGTCTCGCCGCCCTTCCAGGGCTTCAGATCCTCGTCCTGGACCCGGCCCCCGTTGACGCGGTACTTCAGCTCCTTGTCGCGCAGCGACTTCCGGGCGACGACCGAGACCTCCTGGTCCCCGCCGCGGGCGTAGGAGACGGTGAAGGGGTCGGGGGTGAAGTCGGCGGTCTCCAGTCCGACCGGGGAGGCGGGCCGGTCGGGGGTGATCGAGGACTCGGCGACGGCGAGCGCGAAGGGGACGTTCTTGGCGAACTCGCCCTGGATCAGCTTCTCGTCGTCGGGGAAGGTGAAGATGGAGGCGCAGTCGGCCGCGTGCCACTCGTCGTCCGGGTCCACCCGGGAGGCGGTGGCGCAGGTCGACATCTCCGGGGTGTACATCATCAGACCGTTGGCGTTGGCGGCGTGTCCGTCGGCCTCGCCGTTGGTGGTGTACAGCTCGGAGGAGACCTGGGGGCGGTAGCCGGGGATCGCCGGGTTCGCGGGGGTGCCGGCCAGGGCCCGGTAGGCGATGTCGTCGGGGGTGTCGGTGGCGACCTGCCAGCCGACGCCGTAGAGGAGCAGCTCTCCGGCGGAGTGGTAGTTGACGCCGTACTGGAAGCCGATGCGCTTCTGGAAGGCGTCGACGGCCTTGGTCTCGGGCTCGGAGCCCGGCCCCGTGCCGCGGTAGGTCTCGTCGAAGGGGTCGGGGGACGAGCCCTCGTTGTCGTATCCCCATTTGTAGGAGAAGTTCCGGTTGAGGTCGACGCCGTCGCCCGCGGTGATCCTGCCGTCGGCGTTGTTGTCGCGGAGGTTCTTGCGCCACTGGCGCTCGGCGGCGCCCCGGAAGGTGTGGTCGTAGCCGTCCGGATTGGCGGAGATCACGAACCACAGCTCGGTGGTGTCGACGATCTTGGTGATCCGGGGGTCCTTGCCGTAGTTGGTCAGGTAGTGGTGCATCAGCCGCCGGTTCATCTCCGGGGTGATCCACTCGCGCGCGTGCTGGTTGGACATGTACAGCGTGGCGGGTCTGGTGCCGTCCCGGTGGTGCTTCGCGCCCTTGCTGATCTTGAGTGCCAGGATGTCCTGGCCCTTGACCGTCCTGCCGATGCTGACGGCCTTGGTGAGCGAGGGGTGGGCGCGGGCGGCGGCGAGCACCTCTTCCTTGAGGCCGTTCGCTCCGCCGTACGGCCGGTAGACCCCGTCGCCGGCGGCCTCGACCCGCTCCCGGGCGGCCGCCGAGAGCTGGTGCTCGGTGACGCTGACGCCCTGGTCGCGCAGTTCTCCGGCCTGCTCGCCGGTCAGATACAGCTCGATGGTCGCGGTGCCCTTGTCGGGCACCCGCTCCCCCAGCTCATGCCCGTCCGCCCCGGCCGCGAGCACCAGGGGCACCTGCGCCTTGGTGACCTTCGCATGCCATACGGACAGTCCCTCGCCGCCGCCGCCGTCCCCGTCCCCCGGGCCGCTGCCCGCCCGGGCCGACGGAGTGACCGCCAATGCCGCCGCCAGAAGTGAAGCCGCGGCGAGGATCGATCTCGCTCTGCGTCTCATGAACCCCCCTGTCTCTGCGTGCTCTGCCGAGCCGTGCCAGGAAAGTGAACAGACGCAACACTGATCAGACCCCCCACCCCTGTCAAGAACCGAGCCGCCCCCAAAACTCCCGCCCCGCCGAGCGACACCTCAGGCAACTCAAGCCCCGCCGGCGATTGAGGCGCACAACGGGCCCGCACCCATCAACCCCACCGGAAGCACCCCGGCCCCGCCGAGCGACACCTCAGGCAACTCAAGCCCCGCCGGCGATTGAGGCGCACAACGGGCCCGCACCCACCAACCCCACCGGGAGCACCCCGGCCCCGCCGGGCGGCACCCCCGCCCCGCCAGAGGCAAACCCAGCCCCGCCGGCGATTGAGGCGCGGGCCCCGGGGCCCGAACCCCCCACCCTCAGCCGACCAACCCGTCAGCCATCTCCTCCGTCAGATTCGACTCCGTCCCCGGAATCCCCAAATCCTGCGCCCTCTTGTCCGCCATCGCCAACAACCTCCGAATCCGCCCCGCCACCGCGTCCTTCGTCAGCGGCGGATCCGCCAGCGCCCCCAGCTCCTCCAGCGACGCCTGCTTGTGCTCCATCCGCAGCCGTCCCGCCGCCGCGAGGTGCTCGGGCACCTCCTCGCCGAGGATCTCCAGCGCGCGCTGCACCCGCGCCCCCGCCGCCACCGCGGCGCGCGCCGAGCGCCGGAGGTTGGCGTCGTCGAAGTTGGCGAGCCGGTTCGCGGTGGCGCGCACCTCGCGCCGCATCCGCCGCTCCTCCCAGGCGAGCACCGACTCGTGCGCCCCGAGCCTGGTCAGCAGCGCGCCGATCGCGTCGCCGTCGCGCACGACGACCCGGTCCACCCCGCGCACCTCGCGCGCCTTCGCCGCGATGGAGAGCCGCCGGGCCGCGCCGACCAGCGCGAGCGCCGCCTCCGGCCCGGGGCAGGTGACCTCCAGCGAGGAGGAGCGCCCGGGCTCGGTCAGCGAGCCGTGGGCGAGGAACGCTCCGCGCCACGCGGCCTCCGCGTCGCAGGTGGCCCCGGAGACGACCTGCGGCGGCAGCCCCCGGATGGGCCTGCCGCGCCCGTCGACCAGCCCGGTCTGCCGGGCCAGCTGGTCACCGCCCGCCACCACCCGTACGACATAGCGTGACCCTCGTCGCAGCCCGCCCGGCGCCATCACCATCAGCTCGGACGTATGACCGAAGATCTCCAGGATGTCGCGCTTGAGCCGGCGGGCCGCGATCCCGGTGTCCAGCTCCGCCTCGATCACGATGCGCCCGCTCACCAGGTGCAGCCCGCCCGCGAACCGCAGGATCGCCGAGACCTCCGCCTTTCTGCAGCAGGTCCGGGTGACGGGAAGCCGGGAGATCTCGTCCTTCACCGCTGCCGTCATCGCCATGGGCCGATCCTTCCATGCATCCGAAAAATACGGTCGTACGCGGCGGCCAACAGCTCCGGATCGTGCTTGGAAACGCTGTCGGGCGAGGCCACGGGGGCCAGCTCGACCGCGGCGCCGAGGCGCTTGGCGGCGTCGGCGAGGGAATCGCGGTCGGGCACGGCGGCCTCGTCGGCCAACACCACGTCCAGGGTGAGTTTAGGCGCGTGTCGTCCCAAAACCTCCAAATGACGCTGCGGGGAGAAACCTTCTGTCTCACCGGGCTGGGGGGCGAGATTGAGCGAGAGAACCCGCCGCGCCCTGGTCTCCACCAGCGCGTCGAGCAGCTCGGGCACCAGCAGATGCGGAATCACCGAGGAGAACCAGGATCCGGGCCCGAGAACCACCCAGTCGGCGTCAAGGACGGCGGCGACGGCCTCCGGAACGGCGGGGGGATCGTTCGGGACGAGGTGGACGGACTGGACGTCCCCGGGGGTGAGCGCCACCGTCGCCTGGCCGCGGACGGTGGTGACCTCGCCGGGGCGGTCCGGGTCGTGCCCCCGGACCAGCGCCTGGAGCTCCAGCGGCACCGCCGACATCGGCAGCACCCTGCCGTGCGCGCCGAGCAGCCGGCCGACCAGGTCCAGCGCCTGGACATGGTCGCCGAGCTGTTCCCACAGGGCGACGATCAGCAGATTGCCGACCGCGTGCTCGTGCAGATCGCCCTGGGACTGGAAGCGGTGCTGGATCACCCGTGACCAGGTCTGACCCCAGTCGTCGTCGCCGCAGAGCGCGGCGAGCGCCTTGCGGAGATCGCCCGGGGGCAGCACGCCCAGCTCCTCCCGGAGCCGGCCGCTGGATCCGCCGTCGTCGGCGACGGTGACGACCGCGGTGAGGTCGCCGGTGATCCGCCGCAGGGACGCCAGCGAGGCGGAGAGCCCCCGGCCGCCGCCGAGGGCGACGACCTTGGGCTGGGCGCCGCGCCGGCGGCCGGTGGGCGTGACGGACTTGCGCAGCCGCCGCAGGCGCAGGGAGCGTGCGGTCACTCGCGCCCCATGTCCCGGTGGACGACTACGGTCTCGATGCCGGCCGCGGCGAGCCGGGCGGCGAGCTTCTCGGAGGTGGCCACCGAGCGGTGCTTGCCGCCCGTGCAGCCGACGGCGACGGTCACATACCGCTTGCCCTCGCGCCGGTATCCGGCGGCGATCATCTGGAGCAGCTCGGTGTAGCGGTCGAGGAACTCCTTGGCCCCGGGCTGGTTGAAGACGTAATTGGACACCTCCTCGTTCAGTCCGGAGAAGGGGCGCAGCTCCGGGACCCAGTGCGGGTTGGGCAGGAAGCGCATGTCGACGACGAGGTCGGCGTCGACGGGCAGGCCGTACTTGAAGCCGAAGGACATCACGGTGGCCCGCAGCTCCGGCTTCTCGTCGCCCGCGAACTGGGCGTCCATCTTGGCGCGCAGCTCGTGGACGTTGAGGCTGGAGGTGTCGATGACCAGGTCGGCGTCGCCGCGCAGCTCGCGCAGGAGGTCGCGCTCGGCGGCGATGCCGTCGACGATCCGGCCGTCGCCCTGGAGCGGGTGGGGCCTGCGGACCGATTCGAAGCGCCGGACCAGGGCGTCGTCGGAGGATTCGAGGAAGACGATCCGCCGGGTGACCTGCTTGGCGTCGAGGTCGGCGAGCGATTCGCGGAGGTTGTCGAAGAAGCGCCGGCCGCGGACGTCCACGACCACGGCGATCCGGGCGACATTGCCCTGCGAGCGCGCGCCCAGCTCCACCATGGTGGGGATCAGCGCGGGCGGCAGATTGTCGACCACGAACCAGCCGAGGTCCTCAAGACATTTGGCTGCCGTGCTGCGTCCGGCGCCGGACATGCCGGAGATGATGACCAGCTCGGGGATGGCCGCCTCCGCGGTCCCGGCGGGCTCGGTGGTGGTGCCCGTACTCACGTCTGCTGCTCCGTCTGTGGTGTGCTCGTTCATGTGCTGCCCCCGTCGTTCTCTTCAATGATCTCTCCTGTTGCCGTATTCACGGCAGGGGCGGCCGGAGCCGCCTGGGCGAGGGCCGCGACCACGGCTTCCGCGGTCTTGCGGCCCATGCCGGGTACGTCGCAGATCTGCTCGATTGTGGCTTGTCTGAGCCGTTTGACCGAGCCGAAATGCTTGATCAGCGCCTGTTTCCGGGTTTCGCCGAGGCCGTGGACCGCGTCCAGGGGGCTGGTGCGGATGCGTTTGGTCCGTTTGGAGCGCTGATAGCGGATGGCGAAGTCGTGGGCGGTGTCGCGGACGCGCTGGAGGAGGTAGAGGCCCTCGCTGGAGCGCGGCAGGATCACCGGGTCGCTCTCGCCGGGCAGCCAGACCTCCTCCAGCCGCTTGGCGAGTCCGCAGACGGCGACGTCGTCGATGCCCAGCTCGTCGAGGGCGCGCCGGGCGGCGGCGACCTGGGGCTGTCCGCCGTCGACCACGACGAGCTGGGGCGGGTAGGCGAAGCGCTTGGGCCGCCCGTCGTCCTGGGCGGCGGGCCCTTCGCCGTCGGACCCGAGGTCCCCGCCGGGCGCCCGGTCCACGGCGGAGGCGGAGGATCCGGCGGCCCCGGCGGTCCCGGCGTGCCCGACGGCTCCGGGCGCGCCCGAGGCCCCGACGACCCCGACGGCCGCGGGCGTGCCCGGGGCCGGGGCCCCGACCGCGGCCTCGGGGGCGTCGGCCCCGATCCACTCCCCCGTACGGTCCTTCTCGGCCAGATAGCGGCGGAAGCGGCGGCTGACCACCTCGTGCATGGAGCGGACGTCGTCCTGTCCGGCGAAGGTCTTGATCTGGAAGCGGCGGTACTCGCTCTTGCGCGGGAGGCCGTCCTCGAAGACCACCATCGACGCCACCACGTCCTCGCCCTGGAGGTGGGAGATGTCGAAGCACTCGATGCGCAGCGGCGCGGAGTCCAGCCCCAGGGCCTCGGCGATCTCCTCCAGCGCCCGGGAGCGGGTGGTGAGGTCGCTGGCGCGTTTGGTCTTGTGCAGGACCAGGGCCTGCTGGGCATTGCGCTGGACCGTCTCCATCAGGTCCTTCTTGTCGCCGCGCCGGGGGATGCGCAGGGAGACCAGGGATCCGCGCCGCTCGCCGAGCCACTGGCTGACCGCGGCGGCCTCCTCGGGCAGGGCCGGGACCAGGACCTCCTTGGGGACGGCCTCGCCGCGCTCCTCCCCGTACAGCTGCTGGAGCGCGTGCTCGACCAGGCCGGCGGTGTCGACGGCCTCGACCTTGTCGGTGACCCAGCCGCGCTGTCCGCGCACGCGGCCGCCGCGGACGTGGAAGATCTGCACGGCGGCTTCCAGCTCGTCCTCGGCGACGGCGATCAGATCGGCGTCGGTGGCGTCGGCGAGCACCACGGCGCTCTTCTCCAGGGCCCGGCGGAGCGCCTCTATGTCGTCGCGGAGCCGGGCGGCCCGCTCGTACTCCATCTCCTCGGCGGCCTCCGTCATCCGCTTCTCCAGCCGGCGGATGTACGGGCCGGCGCGGCCGGCCATGAAGTCGCAGAACTCCTCGGCCAGTTCGCGGTGCTCCTCGGGGGTGACCCGGCCGACGCAGGGCGCGGAGCACTTGCCGATGTAGCCGAGGAGGCAGGGGCGGCCCTTCTGCTGGTGGTTCCGGAGGACTCCGGCGGAGCAGGTGCGCACGGGGAAGACCCGGAGCATCAGATCGACGGTCTCGCGGATGGCCCAGGCGTGTCCGTAGGGGCCGAAGTAGCGCACGCCCTTCTTCTTGGCGCCGCGCATCACCTGGACGCGGGGGAACTCCTCGTTGAGCGTGACGGCGAGGTAGGGGTAGCTCTTGTCGTCGCGGTACTTGACGTTGAACCTGGGGTCGAACTCCTTGATCCAGGAGTACTCCAGCTGGAGGGCCTCGACCTCGGTGGAGACCACCGTCCACTCCACCGAGGCGGCGGTGGTGACCATCGTGGCGGTGCGCGGGTGGAGATTCGCCACGTCCTGGAAATAGCTGGCCAGGCGCTGGCGCAGACTCTTCGCCTTCCCGACGTAGATCACCCGGCGGTGGTCGTCGCGGAATTTGTAGACCCCCGGGGAGTCGGGGATCTCTCCCGGCCGGGGACGGTAGCTGGAAGGGTCTGCCATACCGTCCACCCTACTTGCGGGCACTGACAGCGCGGCCCTCTCCGGCCGGGCGCGGTGGGGGCCGCGGCGGCCCCCCGGGGACGGGCCCGGCGGCGGACGGCGAGCGCCCGCCGCCGGTGAGGGCGACGGGCGCTCGTTCCCTGGAGGGGAACTCTCCCCGGAGGGTCCGGGGGGCTCAGGCGCGGCGGCTCAGGCGCGGCGGCGCAGCCGCAGCGCGGTGACCGCGCAGAGGGCGAGGGCGAGGACTCCGCCGGCCCCGGCGGCGATCGAGGTGACGGTCAGCGCGCCGTTGTCCCGCGCGGTGGACGCGACCTGGGCGACCTCGCCCGCCGGGGCGGGGGCGGCCGCCTTCGCCGGGGCCTCGGGGGCCGCGCCGGAGTGGTCGTAGCCGCCGGCCACGCCCTTCTTGGCGTAGCCCGATCCGGGGAGTTTGTCGGCGTACGCGGAGCGCACCCGGTCCCGGTAGGCGGCGAGGGTGACGCCCTTCGCGCCGACCGCCCGGGCGGCGTCCTCGTCCAGCGGGAGCACCTTCGTACCCTTCGCGACGTACCAGGCGTCGATCTGCGGCTCGCGGAAGACCGTGCCGCCCGGGAGCCTGCGCTCGCCGTCGCGGGCGTACCGGAACTCGTCGTCGCCAGTGGCGATGTTCACCACCTGCCAGGTCGTGCCCTGGCGGGCGGCCCACACCGACGCGCGCTGTCCGTCGGAGGAAACGGCCTGGGTCGCGAGGAACTCGGTGCGGGCGACGGGCGCGCCCGCCGCGCCGGCCACGAACTCGGGGGCGAGGGTGCGGACCGGGACGGTCGTGCCCTCGGCGCGCGGGGCCGCGGCCGACCGGGCCACGGCTCCGTCGCGGGCGAAGAAGCGGGAGAGGGTGTCCAGGGTCGCGGGGGCGGTGGCCGCGCCGCGGGCCGCCGCCAGGTCCTTGGCGGAGGGGGCGGGCGCGCCCCCGTCCGCTCCCGCCGCCGACGCGGTCCCGGTGCCGGAGCCGAGGGCTCCGAGGGCGAGGCAGGCGACGAGCGAGGCGCCGGCGATTCGTGAGGTCCTCATCGCGCTCACGCCCCGATCCGGTAGAGCGAGTGGGTCCAGGAGAAGGAGCTGTTGTTCACGTACCAGGCGTGGGAGGCCCAGTTGTAGCGGTCGCTGGTCTGCCAGGGATCGCCCCAGTAGACCCAGCTGTTGGCCGTGTCGTAGCCGTAGATCACATGCATGTGACCGCCGCCGCTGGACCACTGGATACGGGTCTCGATCGGGCGGTTGGCGTCTATCTCGGTCTGCACGGCCGGATAGCGCAGCCAGTTGTTGATGTACGAGCCGGAGCCGACGCCGGCCCAGCGGAGCCCGGTCTGCACATTGCCGAGCGTGGCCTGGTTGTTGGGGCACTCGGTGCCCTGCTGCCGGTTGAAGGCGGCGTTGCAGAACTGGTTCTGCGAGTAGTTCTTGCCGTAGTACGCGGCGATGGTGTTGCCGCCCGCGGCCCAGCACCAATTGGTCTTGAGCTGTGCTTGCATGGTCAGGTCGAGCCGCTTCCAGGCGAGGGCGCCCCGGGCGTCGCCCGCCTCGGCGGCCCGTGGCACGGCGGGCCGGTCGGCCCGGTCGCCCGTCGCGGCGGTGGCCGACGACAGGGGCAGGGTGATGATCGCGGCGAGCACGGCCGCCGTGGCGGCGAGCCGTCTCCTGATACTGCGCATCGCGTTCCTCCCTGAGGGAAGGGTGGGGGTGGAGGAGCGCGTCCGGACGCTGCGGTTGAGCATCAATCCTTGTCGAGAGCAGGTCAACACGCTTCAATGCGGGTGACACGGAGCTGTGAACGCCTCGGGCGGAATGTGAACGCGCCCGTCCCGTCCGGCCTGGGCCGCCCCCGCCGCCCGCCCGCCGGGACGGCCCCCGCCGTGAACGTTCACGGAGCGCCGTGCGATCGACGCCACTGGAGGATTGCCATGGGCCACACCGAGGCCGATCTGGCACAGGTGTTGCACACCGGTCCGTTCCATCTCGCGCTGCGGGCGGCGCTCGCGGTGCGCGGGCTGCCGCTCCAGCGGGTACAGCACCATCTCGCCCATCGGGGCATCAAGGTCGGCGTCACCAGCCTCAGCTACTGGCAGCAGGGCGCGCGCCGCCCGCAGCGCCCCGAGTCGCTGCGGGCGGTGCGCGCCCTGGAGGAGGTGCTCGAACTCCCCGGGAACTCCCTGACCCGGCTGCTCGGGGCGGGCGAGGGCGGCGCGCGCGCCGAGGTCGAGCGCCCCGCCGCGCGCTCGTACCGCACGCTGATGGAGGCCTCGGCCACGGTGGAGCGGCTGCTGGCCGATCTGGAGGCCCCCACGGACGGCGGGCTGCACACGGTGGGCCACCACGAGCGGGTGCGGATCGGTGCGGAGCGGGAGCTGGTGGGGCGCGAGTCCCAGCACGCGGTACGGGCCCACCGCGACGGCGTGGACCGCTATCTCGCCATCCACCACGGCGATCCGGGCTGCGATCCGGACCGGATCCGGGTGACCGCGCTGGAGAACTGCCGGACGGGACGGGTCCGCCGCCACCATGAGTCGGGGGTGGTCGTCGCCGAGCTGCTCTTCGACGCCCGGCTGCGCGCCGGCGAGACGTACTTCTTCGGGTACGGCTTCGAGGACGGGACGGGCGGGCCGAGCGCCGAGTACGTCCGGGGCTTCACCTACGCGGGCGGTCAGTACGTGCTCCAGATCCGGTTCGACGAACGGGCGCTGCCGGTGCGGTGCCGGCGCTTCGCCCAGGCCACGACGGGCACACCGCGCGGCGCGCGGACGGATCTGACGCTCAGCGGCCGGCACCGCACGGTCCATCTGGTGGAGCAGGGGGTGCGGCCCGGGATCCTGGGGATCGACTGGGACTGGGACTGAGCCCGGCGCGCCCGCCGCCGCCCCGGTGTGGGGACGGGAGCGCTCGGGTGTCAGGTCGTACGGGTTCGAGGGCCTCGGATCGTACGGGCCCGGGCGTCGGGGCACACGGGCTCGGGCTCGGGTCGCACGGGTCCGGATGCCGGATGCCGGATGCCGGATCGTACGGGCCCGGGCGTGGGGTCGCCGGGGGCTCAGGCTTCGGGGCCCGCGACGAGGTTCTTGCCCTCGGTCCTGATCGGCACCTCGGGGAGCGGCACGGTCGCCAGCCCCTCGACCACCTGGCCGGTGTTCGTGTCGAAGCGGCTGCCGTGGCAGGGGCAGCGGCCCTCATTGCCCACGATCTTGGTGAGGACGCAGCCCCCGTGGGTGCACTGGGCGCTGAACGCCTTGTACTGGCCCTCGGCCGGCCGGCTCACCAGCAGCCGCTGCTCGCGGTAGAGCTTGGCCCCGCCGACGGGGACGGCGTCGGCCTCGCCCAGCTGGACCGGCTCGGTCGGGACGGGCGACCTGTCCCGGGCCCGCCCGGCCTCCCCGGAGCACGCTACGGCCCCGAGACCGGCGGTCCCGGCGAGCGCGGCGCCTTTCAGCACGGTGCGGCGGGCGGCTGACGAGGGGCCGGGCATGGGAACTCCACTGTTCAGAGTGCTGGTGGGGCCGGTGACGGCGAAGGCCACGGCGGGTCGGCCGCGATCGGCGCGGCGAAGGCGGCACACCCGACGATACCGACGGGCGACATCCGGCCGTCGGGCGGGCTCTCTCCCGCGCCGGGCGGCGCATGGACTACGTTCGGAGCCGTGATCGTCGTCGCCGGAGAGTCCTTGATCGACCTGGTCCCGCAGGGGGAGGGCGAGCCCCTGCCGGCGCTGCTGCCCCGGCTCGGCGGCGGCCCGTACAACACGGCGGTGGCGCTGGGGAGACTCGGCGACCGGACGGCCTTCTGCTCCCGGGTGTCCACGGACGGCTTCGGCGAGGCGCTGCTCGCCGGGCTGCGCTCGGCGGGCGTCGACACCTCGCTGGTGGCGCGCGGACCCGAGCCGACGACGCTGGCGGTCGCCGCTGTCGGCGCGGACGGTTCGGCGGGGTACGGCTTCTACGCCGAGGGCACCGCGGACCGGCTCTTCGAGCTGCCGCCGCCGCTGCCGGAGGAGGTGCGGGCGGTGGCGTTCGGCACCTGTTCGCTGGTGCTGGAGCCGGGCGCGAGCGCGTACGAGCGGCTGCTGCGGCGGGAGGCCCGCCGGGGGCTGCTCACCCTGCTCGATCCCAATGTCCGGCCGGGTCTGATCCCGGATCCGGACGCCTATCGCGAGCGGTTCGCGGGCTGGCTGCCCGATGTGTCGCTGCTGAAGCTCTCGGAGGACGACGCCCACTGGCTGGGCGGGGTGCCCGACGGGCCCCGGGGCCCGGCCGCCGTGGTGCTGACCAGGGGTGCGAAGGGGATGACGGTACGTACCCGGGGCGGGGTGGAGGTCTCGGTCCCGGGGACGCCGTCGGCCGTCGCGGACACCATCGGCGCGGGAGACACCGTGAACGCGGCGCTGCTGCACGGTCTGGCCGCCCGAGGCGCGCTCTCGGCCGAGGGGGCGGCCGAGCTGGACGGGGCCGCCTGGCGGGAGATTCTGGACCTCGCCGCGCGCGCCGCCGCGATCACCTGCTCCCGCCCGGGCGCGGATCCCCCGTACGCGGCGGAACTGACCGGCTGAGCGGCTGAGCGGCTGAGCGGGCCCCGGCGGCCGGCGGACGTCGTCCGTCCGCTGCCGCCGGGGCCCTCCTGCCCTGACGTGCCCTGCCCTCAGGCCTTGCGGGCGCGCGCGGTCGCCGTCGTCTTGGCGGCGGCCCCCTTGGCGGTCGCGGTCTTCTTCACCGCGGCCTTCTTGACGGCCGTGTTGTTCACGGCCGTCTTCTTGGCCGCCGTCTTCCCGGCCGCGGCGGTCCTGGCCGTCGCGGTCTTGGACGCGGCGGCCTTGGACGCGGCGGTCTTGGACGCGGCGGTCTTGGACGCGGTCCCGCCGGCCGCCGTCTTCCGCGCGGCCGTCTTCCGCGCCGCGGTCTTCTTGGCGGCCGGGCGGGTCGCGGGCGCGCCGGCGTCGCTGATCCGCTCCGGGTCCAGCACGTCCCGGAGGAACTTCCCGGTGTGGCTCGCCGGGATCCCGGCGACCTCCTCGGGGGTGCCCTCGGCGATGACCAGGCCACCGCCGCTGCCGCCCTCGGGGCCCATGTCCACGACCCAGTCGGCGGTCTTGATCACATCGAGGTTGTGCTCGATGACGATCACCGTGTTGCCCTTGTCGACCAGTCCGGAGAGCACCGTGATCAGCTTGCTGATGTCCTCGAAGTGCAGACCGGTCGTGGGCTCGTCCAGCACATAGACCGTGCGGCCCGTGGAGCGCTTCTGCAGTTCGCTCGCCAGCTTCACACGCTGCGCCTCGCCGCCGGAGAGCGTCGGGGCGGACTGGCCGAGACGGACATAGCCGAGCCCGACCTCGTGGAGCGTCTTCAGATGGCGGGCGATCGTGGGCACGGCCTCGAAGAAGGCCAGGGCCTCCTCGATCGGCATGTCCAGCACCTCGGCGATGGACTTGCCCTTGTAGTGGACCTCCAGGGTCTCCCGGTTGTAGCGCGCTCCGTGGCAGACCTCGCACGGGACGTACACGTCCGGCAGGAAGTTCATCTCGATCTTGATGGTGCCGTCGCCGGAGCAGTTCTCGCAGCGGCCGCCCTTGACGTTGAAGGAGAACCGGCCGGGGAGATAGCCCCGGACCTTGGCCTCCATCGTCTCCGCGAAGAGCCTGCGGACATGGTCGAAGACGCCGGTGTAGGTGGCCGGGTTGGACCGGGGCGTACGGCCGATGGGCGACTGGTCGACATGGACGACCTTGTCGACCAGATCGTCCCCGTCGACCCGGGTGTGCCGTCCGGGCACCGACTTCGCGCCGTTCAGCTCGCGGGCGAGGTGGGTGTAGAGGATGTCGTTGACCAGCGTGGACTTTCCGGAGCCGGAGACTCCGGTGACGGCGGTGAGCACACCGAGCGGGAAGGAGACGTCGATGTCCCGCAGATTGTTCTCGCGGGCGCCGTGGACGGTGAGCAGCCGGCCGGGGTCGGCGGGCCGCCGGATGTCGGGCGTCGGGATGGCCCTCTTGCCCGCGAGGTACTGCCCGGTGATCGACTCCTTGTTGGCCAGCAGCTCCTTCAAGGGTCCGGAGTGGACGACCTTGCCGCCGTGCTCGCCGGCGCCGGGGCCGATGTCCACGACCCAGTCGGCGATCTTGATGGTGTCCTCGTCGTGCTCCACGACGATGAGCGTGTTGCCCATGTCCCGGAGGCGGACGAGGGTCTCGATCAGCCGGTGGTTGTCCCGCTGGTGGAGGCCGATGGAGGGCTCGTCCAGGACATAGAGCACGCCGACGAGACCGGAGCCGATCTGGGTGGCGAGCCGGATGCGCTGGGCCTCGCCGCCGGAGAGGGTGCCGGCGGCGCGGTTGAGCGAGAGATAGTCCAGGCCGACGTCGACCAGGAATCTCAGCCGCTCGTTGACCTCCTTGAGCACCCGCTCGGCGATCTTCTTGTCGCGGGCGTTGAGCTTCATCCGGCCGAGGAACTCGGCGCACTCGCTGATCGACATGGCGGAGACGTCGGCGATCGACTTCTCCATCACGGTCACCGCGAGGACGATGGGCTTCAGCCGGGTGCCCTCACAGGTCGGACAGGGCACCTCGCGCATATAGCCCTCGAAGCGCTCCCTGCTGGCGTCGCTCTCGGCCTCCTGGTGCCGCCTGCGGACGAACTGGACGGCGCCTTCGAAGGCGGGCGTGGTGTAGGCCCGCTCCCTTCCGTACCGATTGCGGTAGCGCACCTCGACCTGGGTCTTGTGGCCGTACAGCAGGGCCTTGCGGGCGCGCTGGGGCAGACCGGCCCAGGCCATGTCGGTGGAGAAGCCGAGCGCCTGGGAGAGCCCGCCGATCAGCCGCCCGAAGTACTCCTTGGTGTGGCCGTGGGACCAGGGGTGGATCGCGCCCTCGTCGAGGGACTTGTCCTCGTCGGGAACGATCAGCTCCGGGTCGACCTCCATCCGGGTGCCGATGCCGGTGCAGTCGGGGCAGGCGCCGAAGGGGGAGTTGAAGGAGAAGGAGCGGGGCTCCAGCTCCTCGAAGGAGAGGTCGTCGTACGGACAGTACAGATGCTCCGAGTACATCCGCTCGCGGTCGGGGTCGTCCTCGGCGAGGTCGACGAAGTCGAGCACGACCATGCCGCCGGAGAGGCCGAGGGCGGTCTCGACGGAGTCGGTGAGCCGGCGCTTGGCGCCGTCCTTGACGGTGAGGCGGTCGACGACCACCTCGATGGTGTGCTTCTCCTGCTTCTTCAACGTGGGCGGCTCGGCGAGCTGGATGGTCCGCCCGTCGACCCTGGCCCGGCTGTATCCCTTGGTCTGGAGATCGGCGAAGAGATCGACGAACTCTCCCTTGCGCTCGCGCACCAGCGGCGAGAGCACCTGGAAGCGGCTGCCCTCGGGCAGCTCCAGCACCTTGTCCACGATCGCCTGGGGCGACTGGCGGGAGATGGGCCGGCCGCACTCGGGGCAGTGCGGCTTGCCGATCCGGGCGAACAGCAGCCGGAGGTAGTCGTACACCTCGGTGATGGTGCCGACCGTGGAGCGCGGATTGCGCGAGGTCGACTTCTGGTCGATGGAGACGGCCGGGGAGAGGCCCTCGATGAAGTCGACGTCCGGCTTGTCCATCTGCCCCAGGAACTGGCGGGCGTAGGACGACAGGGATTCGACATAGCGGCGCTGGCCCTCGGCGAAGATCGTGTCGAAGGCGAGCGAGGACTTGCCCGACCCGGAGAGCCCCGTGAACACGATGAGGGAGTCACGGGGAAGGTCGAGCGAGACGTTCTTGAGATTGTGCTCACGAGCGCCACGAACGATGAGACGGTCGGCCACGCCGGGTCCGCACCTTTCTTCAGTCTGGAGAGGTCCTGAGGGCCCTGGATGAGTCTTGAGGGTCGGGTCCTGAAGGTTCCTGGTGGTCCTGGGGGTTTCCTGGGGTCCTGGGAGGTCCTGGGAGATCCTGCGGTCTTGAGGTTTTCGGATGTGCCGCGAGCGGCTGTCGGCGCCGCCGCCCCGCCCCGTACCGGACTCTTTCCAGCGTAGGGGCCCACGGGGCGGACGGGCGCCGGACCGCTGGAGCGCCCGGCGGCGGCGCCCGGCGAACGGGCCCGACAACCAAGGATGCCTCGCTCCAGGCTATAGCACGCACATTCGAATTACGGCGGCCGCCGACCACCTTCACCCGAACGTGTGGCCCGGCTATCGTCGGGCGCATGATCGACCACCAGCGTGACCTGGCCTCACTGCACAAGGCCACCGAGCGACTGCTCAGCGCGGTCGCCGCCCTGGACAACGCGCGGCTCGGCGGGCCGTCACGGCTCCCGGGCTGGTCCCGGGGCCATGTGCTGGCCCACCTCTCCCGTAACGCCGACGCGATCGCGAATGTTCTCCAGGGCCGCCCGATGTACGCGAGCGCCTCCGCGCGCGAGGCGGACATCGAGCGGGACGCGGGCCGTCCGCTCGACGTCCAGCTCGCCGATCTGCGCGACAGCGACGCCCGGCTCCGCGCCGTGGCCGCGCTCCCCGCGGACTGGAGCCGTACGGTCGCGCTGCGCAACGGCGTCACGGACTCGGCGGCCCGGCTCCCCTTCCGCCGGCTGGTCGAGGTCGAACTGCACCACGTCGACCTGGACATCGGGTACGAGCTGGAGGATCTCCCCCGGGACTTCCTGCTGCGCGAGATCGACTTCCTCACCCGGCGTTTCGCCGGACACCCCGATGTGCCGCCGACCAGGGTGGTCGCCCCGGGCGCCCTCGAAGGCACCGACGGCGCCGACGGCGCCGACGGCACGGACGGCACGGACGGCAGCGGAGCCGGGAAGGACGGCGACGGCGCATGGTCCACCGGCCGTGCCGAGGGCGAGCCGGTGACCGTCGGCGGCGCGCCGCCCGCGCTGGTCGGCTGGCTCGCCGGACGCCGTCCCGGGACCGGTCTGACCATGCGCTCCGACGCCCCGGAAGCCCGGCTGCCCGCCCTCCCGCCGCTATAGGCTGCCCCTATGACGTACAGCGGAGTGGTAAACCCCGGCGGCCCCGCGGATGTGCACGAGCTGACGGATCTGATGATCTCGAAAGTCTCGGTCGGTCCGATGGACAACAACGCCTATCTGCTGCGCTGCCGGGCCACCGGCGAGCAACTGCTGATCGACGCGGCCGCCGACGCCGGGACGCTGCTCACCCTGATCGGCGCGGACTCCATCGCCTCCGTGGTCACCACCCACCGCCACGGCGACCACTGGCAGGCGCTCGCCGAGGTGGTCGGCGCGACCGGCGCGCGCACCTACGCGGGGGCGTACGACGCCGAGGGCATCCCCGTCCCCACCGACGTCCCCGTCCACGACGGCGACACGATCCGGGTCGGCCGGGTCGAGCTGACCGCGCGGCATCTCGTGGGCCACACCCCGGGGTCGATCGTGCTGGTCTACGACGATCCGCACGGCCACCCCCATGTGTTCACCGGCGACTGTCTGTTCCCCGGCGGGGTCGGCAACACCCGCAAGGACCCGGCGGCCTTCGCCGAGCTGATCGGCGGGGTCGAGGCCAAGCTCTTCGACGTGCTCCCGGACGAGACCTGGGTCTATCCCGGGCACGGCAGGGACACCACCCTGGGGGCCGAGCGCCCGAACCTGCCCGAGTGGCGCGCCCGCGGCTGGTGATCCGCCCGAAGCCGCCCCGGCGGTACGGGATCACTCCTCGCAGCGCGGCAGCGTCGCCGTCACCACCAGACCGCCGCCCGGCCCCGGCCGGGCGGCGACCGATCCGCCGTGGGCGAGCGCCACGGCCCGTACGATCGACAGCCCCAGGCCCGCGCCCCCGGCGGTGACCAGCCGGTCCGCCCCCAGTCTGCGGAACGGCTCGAACAGCACCGGAATGTCGTACGGGGGCACCGCCGGGCCGGTGTTGCTCACCTCGATCTCGGGCCGGCCCTCGGCGTCCGTACGGCTCACGATCCGCAGCGAGCCGCCCCGGCCCGTGTTGTGCCGGATGCCGTTCTCCACCAGGTTGTGCACCAGCCGTTCGAGCAACAGGGCGTCACCGCTGGTCATGGCCTCGTCCAGGCTCTCGTGGACGGTGATCCCGGCCCGCCGCGCCGCCGGTTCGGTCTGGGCGGCGACATGGGCGGCGACATCGGCCAGATCGACCGGCAGCCGGTCGGTGATCTCGTTCTCCGAGTCGGCGAGCAGCAGCAGACCGCTGATCAGCCGCTCGTGCCGGGTGTTGATCTCCAGCAGGTCCTCGCCGAGCCGTAGGAGATCCTCGGAGGCCGTTCCGCGGTGCATGGCCACCTCGACCAGGGCGCGTCCGAGCGTGAGGGGGGTGCGCAGTTCGTGGGAGGCGTTGGCGACGAAGCGGCGCTGTCCGTCGAAGGACCGGTCCAGCCGTTCGACCATGGTGTCGAAGGCGTCGGCGAGATCCTTCACCTCGTCGTCGGGGCCGCGCAGGGCGATGCGCTCGTGCAGCCCCCGGCCCGCGGCCGGGGCGGCGGCGATCCGCAGGGCGGTCTCGGTCACCCGGTGCAGCGGGGCCAGTACGCGCCCCGCGACCAGCCAGCCGAATCCGGCCGCGACCCCGCCGAGGACCAGCAGCACGATGCCGCCCTGGGTGAGCATGGAGGTGGTCGCGGCGTCGTGCAGCGCCTCCCGCTGCTCCCGCATCCACCGCTCCGGCTCGCCGACCGTGAACCGGCGGCCGTCGGGGCTGAGCACCGCCTCCGTACGCCCGGACTCCCGGGCGGCGGTGGGCGGGGCGGACGGCGCGTCCGATGAGGGGGGTGCGGAGGGTGCGGAGGGCGATGGGGGCGGGGAGGCCGGGGCCGCCGCAGGGCCGGGGACCGGGGAGGCCGAGACCCCGGGGGCGATGTTCACGGCCCGTCCCACGATCTTGGTGTCTCCCCCGCCGAGCTGCTGACTGAAGAGCGCGTACGTGACGCCGAGCAGCACCACCCCCGCGATCAGGAAGAGGCCGCCGTGGATCAGGGTGAGCCGGGTGCGCAGCCGCCGGGGGCTCGCGCCGACCCGGCGGAACCGGCGGCGCGGGACGGCTGCGGGCCGCGGGGCCGCGGGTTTCGCGGCGGCGGGCCCGGCGGCGAGGCGGTCCGGGGCGGCGGGCCCGGCGGCGGGGCGGTCCGGGGCGGCGGGCCCGGCGGCGGGGCGGTCCGGGGCGGCGGGCCCGGCGGCGGGGCGGTCCGGGGCGGTCATGGGATCCGGTACCCCGCCCCGGTGACGGTCTCGACGACGGGCGGGCCGCCGAGTTTGCGGCGCAGTTTCAGTACGGCGAGCCGGACCGCGCCGGTGAACGGGTCGGCGTGCTCGTCCCAGGCCTTCTCCAGCAGCTGTTCGGCGGAGACGACCGTACCGTCGGCGCGCAGCAGTTCGGCGAGGACGGCGAACTCCTTCCGCGACAGCGGAACGTACCGCCCGTCGCGGAACACCTCGCGGCGGGCCGGATCCAGGGTGATGCCCGCCCGGCGCAGCACGGGCGGGACGGCGGGGCGGGAGCGTCTGCCCAGGGCCTGCACCCGGGCGGCGAGTTCGGCGAAGGCGAACGGCTTGGTGAGATAGTCGTCCGCGCCCAGGCCGAGGCCGTCGACCCGGTCGGCGATCCCGGCGGCGGCCGTGAGCATGAGCACCCGGGGGCCGGATCCGGTACGGGCCAGCTCACGGCAGACGTCGTCGCCGTGGACGGCGGGGAGGTCCCGGTCCAGGACGACCACGTCGTAGTCGTTCACACAGGTCCGCTCCAGCGCCGCCGCGCCGTCGTGCGCCAGGTCGACGGCGTGCGTCTCGCCGCGCAGCCACTCCGCTATCGCGTCGGCGAGCATCGGCTCGTCCTCCACCACCAGCACCCGCATCCGGCACCCGCTCCCCTCGGCCGCGCCCGTCCGGCGGGGCGCTGCGCGTCCGGCGGCGAGCGCCCCGGGGCCATGGTGACGGCCGCCGTGTTTCCTCGCCGTTAGGGCGGCGGGCCGACGGCGTGCTTCCGGCCGGGGGAACGTCCGCTCCTCGGCGGCGGGTTCGGCGACCGGCCCGGGCGGGCGGGTGCGGGTGCCGGCGCGGGGGCGGTTCGACACCGGGTGCGGGGGCGGAGCCGGGTGCGGGGGCGGAGCCGGGTGCGGGGGCGGAGCCGGGTGCGGGGGCCGGCGCGGGTTCCGCGCCGGACGGAAACGGGGAAGAAACCGCCTACTGCGTTGCATCACTCCCGAGCGGCCGGAGTCCCACCGGCCCGGCAGAAGGAGACGAGCGATGCGGATACGCACCCGCGCCGGTCTGGCGGCGCTGCCGCTGGCCCTGGCGGTGGCGCTGACCGGCTGTGGATCGGACGGCGGCGGCGAACGGAAGGTGGCCTCGGCCGCGAAGGGCGGCGGCCAGGCCTCCGGGGCCGGGAAGCCGAGCGCGGAACCGAGCCTGAGCGCGCAGGAGATGGGACTGAAGTTCGCCGCGTGCATGCGGAAGAACGGGGTCGAGATGGAGGACCCGGTGGAGGGCCGGCTGACCATCAGACAGCAGAAGAAGGGCGGCAACCGGGCCACCGTGGAGAAGGCCATGAAGGCGTGCCGCGAGTTCCAGCCGCAGGGGCTCGGCCCGGGCGGCAAGGCCGATCCCAAGGTGGCCGGGAACATGCGTCAGTACGCCCGGTGCATGCGGGAGAACGGGGTGGAGGACTTCCCGGACCCGGACGCGGGCAGCGGCGGCATCAAGGTGGACGGCCGGATGGTCGACGACCCCGACTTCAAGAAGGCCGACGAACAGTGCAAGGGCGCGCTGGGCGGCGGCGGGCTCGAACGCGCGGGGAAGCCGTGAGCGGCGGTACGGCCGTCGAGCGGCCGGTGGACCGGACCTCGGCGGACGGCTCAGAACCGCCCGCGCCGCGCGGGGACCGGGAGGGGAGCGACGGCGGTGGCGGGAGCGGCGGCCGGGGAAGCCGGCGTCGTCGTCGGCGGCGCGGCCGTCGGGCGGCGGTGGCGCTCGCCGCGCTGGCGGCGGGCGGCGCGGTCGCGGCGGCCTCGCTCGGCCTCGGCCGCGACACCGGGTCGCCGGACGGCGGGACGGCGGCCGGTCTGCCGCCGAACACCGCCGAGGTGACCGAGGAGACCCTGGAGGACGTCCACAGCGAGGACGGCCGACTCGGCCACGGCACGGCCGTCACCGCCGCGAGCCGGCGGGCGGGCACGCTCACCGGTCTGCCGGAGACCGGCGAACGGATCACCCGGGGCGAATCGCTGTACCGCGTGGACGACCGGCCGGTGACGCTGCTGTACGGGAAGCTGCCCGCGTACCGCCCGCTCAAGGAGGGCGTCGAGGGCACGGACGTACGCCAGCTGGAACGGAATCTGGACGCGCTCGGCTACGGCGGTTTCACGGTGGACGAGGAGTTCACCGACCGGACGGCGGACGCGGTACGGGAGTGGCAGGAGGATCTCGGCGTGCCGGAGACCGGCTCGGTGGAGGCGGCGGACGTGGTGGTCGCCTCCGGCGCGGTACGGGTGGACGGTCTGGAGGCGGCGGCGGGCGATCCCCTCGCCCCGGGCGGCAAGGTCCTCTCGTACACCGGCACCGACAAGGCCGTCACCCTGCGACTGGACACCGCCGATCAGCGGCTGGCGAAGAAGGGGTCGGCCGTGGGCATCACCCTGCCCGACGGCACGGAGGTCGCCGGGCGGGTCGAGGAGTGGTCGACGGTCGTGGAGGCGGCGAGCGGGGAAGCGGACGCGGAGACCGAGGTCGAGGTGGTGGTGGGGCTGCACGGCGCGAAGGCGCGGCGGGCGGCCGACGGATACGCCCTGGCCGCGGTGGATGTGACCTTCACCGCCGAGACCCGCGAGAACGTGCTGACCGTCCCCGTGTCCGCGCTGCTGGTGCTCTCCGAGGGCGGCTTCGGCGTCGAGGTCGTCTCGGGGACCGAGTCGTCCTACGTCCCGGTGCGCACGGGTCTGTTCGCGGACGGCCGGGTGGAGATCTCCGGGGACGGCGTCGCCGAGGGCACGACCGTGGGGATACCGAAGTGATCTCTCTGACGGATGTGACCAAGGTGTACCCGGGCGGGGTCACGGCGCTCGGCGGGGTGACGCTGCGGATCGGGCGCGGCGAACTCGTCGGGATCGTCGGACCGTCCGGTTCGGGCAAGTCGACGATGCTCCATGTGCTGGGGACGCTGGACCGGCCCAGCGCGGGGCGGGTGCGGATCGACGGGTACGACGTGGGCTCCCTCTCCGACGCGAAGCTGTCGGCGCTGCGGGCGAGCCGGATCGGATTTGTGTTCCAGCAATTCCATCTCGCGGCGGGCACGGCGGCGCTGGACAACGTCGCCGACGGCCTTCTGTACTGCGGGCTGCGTCCGGCGGAGCGCCGGCGGCGGGCCGCGGCGGCGCTGGAGCGGGTCGGGCTCGGACACCGGCTGGACCACGAGGCGCACGAGCTGTCCGGGGGCGAGCGGCAGCGGGTCGCGATCGCCCGCGCGGTGGCGGGCGAGCCGCCGCTGCTCCTCGCCGACGAGCCGACCGGCGCGCTGGACTCCGTCTCGGGCGAGGGGGTGATGGGGCTGCTGCGCGAGCTGCACCGGGCCGGCACCACGGTGGTGATCATCACCCATGACCGGGAGATCGCCGACTCGCTCCCCCGCCAGGTGCGGATGCGGGACGGCCTGGTGGTGGAGGACACGGCCGGGACGGAGCCGCCGGGCGCGGCGGGGCGGTACGCGGCGGGGCGGCCGGAGGCCGCGGAGCGGGATCCGGGGGCGGGCCCTCCGGGAGCAGGCCCTCCGGGCGCGGTGTCGCCGAAAGGGGTGCCTTCGGAGGCGGCGGAGGCGGAGGCGGAGGCGGAGGCGGAGGCGGCGGAGGCGAAGGCGTCGTCGTCGCCGTTGGAGGTTCGGCTTCCGGAAGCGGACCCTCCGGAAGCCGAACCTCCGGGATCCGGGGCGGGTACGGGAAGGGGCGCGGCCACGGGCACGGGCGGCGCGGGCACGGACACGGCTGCGGGCACGGGGACGGGTGCGGGCACGGGCACGGCGGCAGCGGTCTCCGGTCCCGTGGGCGACACGGGGGTGCGCCCATGACCTCCGGAACGCTGCTCCCGCCCTCCCCCCGCGCCGAGGAACGGGAACCGGACGCGGATCCCCGCGCGCTGCGGCCCGCCCGGATGGGGCCGGGCGATGTCCTCAAGGTCGGCGCGGTGGGGCTGCGCACCCGTCCGCTCCGGGCCTTTCTCTCAGCCCTGGGCATCGCGATCGGAATCGCCGCGATGGTCGCGGTGGTCGGCATCTCCTCCTCGTCCCGCGCCGGACTCGACCGTACGCTCGCCGCCCTCGGCACCAATCTGCTGACGGTCTCGCCGGGCTCGACCATGACCGGCGGCGAGGCCAAGCTGCCCGAGGAGGCCGAGGCCATGGTCGGGCGGATCGGTCCGGTCCGGGCGGTGTCGGCGGTCGGGCGGATCACGGACGCGAAGGTGTACCGGAACGACCGGATCCCCGAGGCGGAGACCGGCGGGATCGGCGCGTACGCCGTCCGTACCGATCTGCTGTCCACCGTCGCGGCCGAGCTGCGCGGCGGTACGTGGCTGAACGCGGCCACGGGCCGGTACCCGGCGGCGGTGCTGGGGCCGGAGGCGGCCGCGCGGCTGGGCATCGGCCGGGCGGGGCCCGACACCCGGGTCCTCATCGGCGGCCGGTGGTTCACGGTCGTGGGCATCCTGGAGCCCGCGCCGCTGGCTCCGGAGCTGGACACGGCGGCGCTGGTGGGCTGGCCGGCCGCCCGGACGGAGCTGGGCTTCGACGGCCGTCCGACGACCGTCTACGCCCGGTCCGACAAATCCGCCGTGGAGGAGGTGCGCGCCGTGCTCGGAGCCACCGCGCATCCCGAGGCCCCGAGCGAGGCGGACGTCTCCCGGCCCTCGGACGCGCTGGCCGCCGAGCAGGCGGCGGGCAAGGCCTTCACCGGGCTGCTGCTGGGGCTGGGCGCGTTGGCCCTGCTGGTCGGCGGGGTCGGAGTGGCCAACACCATGGTCATCTCGGTGCTGGAGCGGCGGGCCGAGATCGGTCTGCGGCGCTCGCTGGGGGCCACCCGGGGGCAGGTCCGTACGCAGTTCCTCGCCGAGTCGCTGCTGCTCTCCGCCCTCGGCGGAGTGGGCGGGGCGGTCCTGGGGGCGGCGGTCACCGCCGGCTACGCGCTGTTCCAGGAGTGGCCGGCCGTGGTCCCGGCGTGGGCGGTGTCCGGCGGGGTCGGCGCGACCGTGGCGATCGGCGCGCTGGCGGGTCTCTATCCGGCCGTACGGGCCTCCCGGCTCTCCCCCACGGAGGCGCTGGCCACTCCCTAGGCCCGCCTGAGGCCCGCCTGCGGAGGCGGGGCCGGGACGGCAGAAGGGCGGGGGCGGACGGCAGTGCCGTCCGCCCCCGCCCGGGGACCGTGGTGCGTCAGGCTTCGACGCTGTCCTTGCCCTTGGGGTCCTGGGGATCCTTGGGCTCGTCGCCGCTCTCGACGGCCTCGGCCGCTTCGCGCTGCGCCTGCTTCTTGGAGGCGATCAGGCTGGTGATGGTGGTGATGACCAGCACACCGCAGATGACCGTGAGCGAGAACGGAATCGAGATCTCGGGGACGCTGACCCCGCTCTCGTGCAGTGCGTGCAACACCAGCTTGACGCCGATGAAGCCGAGGATCACCGAGAGGCCGTAGCTGAGGTGAACCAGCTTCTTGAGCAGGCCGCCGATGAGGAAGTACAGCTGACGCAGACCCATCAGGGCGAAGGCGTTGGCCGTGAAGACGATGTACGGGTCCTGGGTGAGGCCGAAGATCGCCGGGATGGAGTCCAGGGCGAACAGCACATCGGTGGTGCCGATGGCGAGCATGACCACCATCAGCGGGGTCAGGATGCGCTTGCCGTTCTCATGGATGAAGAGCTTGGTGCCGTGGTACCGGTCGGCGACGCCGAACTTCTTCTCGATGGACTTGAGAAGCCGGTTCTCCTCCCAGTCGTCCTCCTCGTCGTCGGAGCGCGCCTCCTGGATGAGCTTCCAGGCGGTGAAGATCAGGAACGCGCCGAAGATGTAGAAGACCCACGAGAAGCTGGCGATGATCGCCGCGCCGGCCGCGATGAAGATGGCCCGCAGGACCAGGGCGATCAGCACACCGACCAGCAGCACCCGCTGCTGGAGGTGGGAAGGCACCGAGAACTTCGCCATGATCAGGACGAAGACGAAGAGATTGTCGACGCTCAGCGATTTCTCGGTGACGAAGCCGGCGAAGAACTCTCCGGACGCCTGACTGGAGCCGAACACCAGCAGACCGATACCGAAGAGCACCGCGAGAACGATCCAGACGATCGTCCAGATTCCGGCTTCCTTGATCGACACATCATGGGGCTTGCGCCCGATGAAGAAGTCGGCTCCGATGAGGGCGCTCAGACCGAGAATGGTCAGCACCCAAAGAGTCAATGAAACGTCCACTGCGCCTCCGGCGTCGTACGGCTCTTTGATCAGCGTCGTCGCTGCCGGAGGTCTCTTCCACCCGGGCGGTCCTAGCCGCTCGGGCCGACGCCCCGGGACCAATGGTGGTCCGTACTGACGAGTACGTCGCAGGCGGGAATACTCCCCTCCGCTTAGAGGAGCGTACAGGAGTACCCAAGCAAGGTAAAGAGCTTGGTAAAGAGTCCTTCAAATCCGCAGGTCAGCGGCTTTAACCACAGCTCTTTAGCGGGTCGTTCGCCAGTACGGGGCCACTTCACCGGCCTCTCGTAGCCCCCTCACCGCCCCTTCACAAACCCCAGGAGCGACGGGCCGCGCCCACCTGCCCCAGCACCTGCTCCAGCACCGCGCTCCCGGGCGGGACCGCCGGCGGGTGATACGTCCATGCGTGGCGGACCCAGGGATCGGCGAGGTGGTCGTCCGGCACCGGAGTGAGCCGCAGCAGCGAGCGCCACAGCGGATCCAGCACCGGGCCGTACGCGCTCGCGTCCTCCCGGTCGGCGACCATCATCAGATGGACGCCGACGGCCGGGCCCTCGTCGGCGAGATAGCGCAACTGGGTGACGGCCCGGTCGTCGAAGCCGTGCGGGAAGTCATGGACGATGAGCAGCTGCTCGGCGGTGTCCAGCTCGGGCGGCAGCGAGTCGGCCGCGCCGCCGCGCACCGCCATGCTCACCAGATCCACCCGCCGGGTGAAGGCGGTCAGCGTCTCGGAGACGCCCCGGGCTCCGGCGGCGGGCGGCGCCGCGAGGACCCCGGAGCGGATCAGCGGGGCGAGCGGGCCGGCCCCCGTGCCCGCCGGGTCGATCACATGGACGGAGAAGTCGCCGGGCGGATGGACGGCGATCAGCCGGGCCGCGTGGGCCACCGCGCACTCCATGGCCGACCGCCGGAGCCGGTCCCCGTCCAGCGCCGTCGCGGCCTCGGGGCCGCGTCCGCTGTCCACCCACAGACCGCGCTCCAGCGGCAGCCGGACCAGGAGCGGAATCCTCAGCTCACGGGCCTCGGGCAGCTGGAGATCGCCGAGGCGCAGCGCCATCGGGCGCTCCATCGGCACCCGGTAGGCGTGCCAGGCGGGGTTGTCCCAGCGGGCGAAGGCGGGGGCGAGGGCCGGTTCGACGACCTCGGATTCGGCCTGGAGCCGGTCGAGGTCCCGGTCGAGCGCCCGGCGGGCCAGGGCGGTCAGCTCCTCGCACTTGGCGCGGGCGGCCCGGCGGGCGTCGTCGGCGGTCCCGCCGACGCGTCCGCGCGGATCGGCGAGGGCCTGGTCCAGCTCCCGGTCCAGCCGGGACTCGGCGAACTCCACGGCGCTGCGGTAGGCGGCGACAGCGCGGGCCAGATCCTCGAACATGCCCCAGATCTGATGGTGGAGCCGCTCTTCCATGGACCAGCCGGTGGCGTCGCCCGCGACGGGCGGGGCGGGCCGCCCCGGCTCGGCGTCCGGCACGGCCGGGGCTGCGGGGGTCGCGGAGGTCGCGGCCGGGGGCGGGTCTGCGGGGGTCGCGGGCGGGGGCGGGACGGAGCCTCGGCGCGGGTGCGCGTAGCTGATGGGGCCGCCGACGGCTCCGGCGCTCCCGCCGGGCGTCGCGGGGCGGTGGCGGTCCGCCGGGCGCGCCGGGTCCGGTCCGGTCGCCGCCGCCGGGGTCACCGGAGACGCCGGAGTCACCGGTCCGGGGGCGGCGTACCCGTCCTCGGCGGCGCTCGGGGTGCGCAGCGGCGCGGACTCGGCCCGGGGGCCGCGCGCGGCGGCGTCCCGCTGGATCAGCGCGGCCGTCTCGTGCGCCGCCGGCAGACCCTGGTCGCGGAGGAGCTGGGCGAGCCCTCCTGCGTACCCCTGGCCGACCGCGCGGACCTTCCACGCGTCCTGTCTGCGGTACAGCTCGACGGCGACCAGCGCGGTCTCGGTGTCGAGCCCGGTGACGGCGAAGCCGGCCACCTCCGAGCCGTCCTGGCCGAGGACGGCGACGAACGGGGTTGTTGTGGCCCCGAAACTGACCGGTCCCCCGGCGCCTTCGGGGAGCGCGAGCAGCACATTCACCCGGTGGACCCCGGGCGGGACGGCGGACAGGTCGACGGCGCACCGGGCGGTGTCGGCGGCGCTCGCGAAGACCTCGACGCCGGGCAGCGCGGGCGCTCCGGGGTGGGCGACCCGGTCCTCGTGGACCGTCCCCCGCTCATCGGTGAGGGTGACGCAGACGACGACCGGATGCCCCGCCGACAGCCGGATCTCCAGACGGGCGCCGGGCAGTGGGTGGTTCTGCCCCCGGACCAGGTCGGCCGTCATCGCCTTCTCCCCCTCGAAGCTGTTCGGTGATGCCCGGGTCGTGGTGGACGGTCGGTGGGCGGCGGTCGGCGGTCGGTGCGCGGCCACGGCTGCCGGGGCCGCCCCGGGAGCCGTGGCCGGTCCCGGACCGCCGGGACGAGCCCGTACGGCGGTCCGGGGACAGCGCCCGGAGGTGTCGAAGGCGCTCGGACGCCCGAGGGCGCTGGGCGCGTGCTGGGCACACGCTCAGTCGCCGTCGGTGGCGCTCGACGGTGCTCGGCTGGTGCTCTCGGTGGTGCCGAGAGGTGCTCGAAGACGCGCCCGGAAGTGCCCGGAGGTGCTCAGAGGTGCGGCAGGATCGAGGGGATCAGGTCCTCGAACGTGCGGCCGTTGGCGGGGTTGCCGAGGGCCTTCATCTGCCAGCCGTCGACGGCGGGCTCCTTGCTGTAGCCCTGCGGAGCGCTCTTGACCCGGTTCACCTTCGCCATGATCTGCGCGGTGTAGTTGCCGCCGCCGTCGAGGGTGTAGCGCGCCATCTCCTGACCGTTGCTCTCGTCGACGATGCGGCAGAAGGCGTTCTTCACCTCCTGGAACGTCTGGCCGGTGAAGGAGTTCACGGTGAAGACGATCTGGTCGATGTGGACGGGGACCCGCGCGAGGTCCACGAGGATCGCCTCGTCGTCGCCGCCCGAGCCCGCGCCGCCGACCAGATTGTCGCCGGTGTGCCGGACCGAGCCGTCGTCGCTGACAAGATGGCGGAAGAAGACCACGTCCACCGGCTGCTTGTCGGCGAAGAGCACCGCTGAGGCGTCGAGGTCGATCTCCTTGGTGCGGGAGCCGAAGAGACCGCGACGGGCGGCCGCCTGCCAGCCGAGCCCCATCCGCACCGCCGTGAGGGTGCCCCCGCCGCTCTTCTGCAGGCTGATGGCCTGGCCCTTGGTCATATTGACCGTCACGCGCTGTCCCCATTCTCCCTGAACTGCCCGCCCCCCGTGGGCGGCTGTCCAGCCAGCACCCTACGCAGTCGTACAAGCGGACCGGCACGGCTGACGGCGATCTGTGTCGTTCTTGCAACACACCAGGTGCGCACCGGTGCGGCGGACCTGGCGCGGGGCCCGGGCAGCGGGCCCGGGCAGCGGATCCCGACGGCGGGCCCCGGCCCGGTCTCAGGCGACGCCCGCCTCCTTCATCTGCCGCAGCTCCTTCTTCAGCTCGCCGACCTCGTCCCGCAGCCGTGCGGCGACCTCGAACTGGAGGTCCGCGGCGGCGGCCCGCATCCGCTCGGTCATCTCCTCGATGATTCCGGTCAGCTCCGCCGCGGGCCGGTCGGTCGGCGTGGCGTCCGCCGCGCCGCCCCGGCGGCCCTTGCCGCCCAGCGCGGGCACCGGCGCCTTGGCGCCCTTGCCGGCCTTCTCCCCCGACTTCGGCTTGCGGTAGTCGGTGCCGAGCAGCTCCTCGGTGTCGATCTCCTCGCGCGCGATGGTGGCGACGATGTCGTTGATCTTCTTACGGAGCGGCTGCGGGTCGATGCCCCGCTCGGTGTTGTACGCGATCTGCTTCTCGCGGCGGCGGTTGGTCTCCTCGATGGCCTTCTCCATCGCCGCGGTGACCTTGTCCGCGTACATATGGACCTGGCCGGAGACATTGCGCGCCGCGCGGCCGATGGTCTGGATCAGCGAGGTCCCGGAGCGCAGGAAGCCCTCCTTGTCGGCGTCGAGGATCGCCACCAGGGAAACCTCGGGCAGGTCGAGGCCCTCCCGCAGCAGGTTGATGCCGACCAGGACGTCGTACTCGCCGGCGCGCAGCTCCCGCAGCAGCTCGACCCGGCGCAGGGTGTCGACGTCGCTGTGGAGATAGCGGACCTGGATGCCCAGCTCGAGGAAGTAGTCGGTGAGGTCCTCGGCCATCTTCTTGGTGAGGGTGGTGACGAGGACCCGCTCGTCCTTCTCGGTCCGCAGCCGGATCTCGTGCACCAGGTCGTCGATCTGCCCCTCGGTGGGCTTGACGACGACCTCCGGGTCGACGAGGCCGGTGGGTCGGATGATCTGCTCCACGAAGCCGTCGCCGCGGGACAGCTCATAGGCGCCCGGGGTGGCCGACAGATAGACCGTCTGGCCGATCCGCTGGGTGAATTCCTCCCACTTCAGCGGCCGATTGTCGAGGGCGGAGGGCAGCCGGAAGCCGTGGTCGACCAGCGTCCGCTTGCGTGAGGCGTCCCCCTCGTACATCGCGCCGATCTGCGGGACCGTGACATGCGACTCGTCGATGACCAGCAGGAAGTCCTCGGGGAAGTAGTCGAGGAGGGTGTTGGGGGGTGAGCCGGGGTCGCGGTCGTCGAAGTGCATCGAGTAGTTCTCGATGCCGGAGCAGGAGCCGATCTGGCGCATCATCTCGATGTCGTAGGTGGTGCGCATCCGCAGCCGCTGGGACTCCAGGAGCTTGCCCTGCTTGTCCAGCTCGGCGAGGCGCTGCTCCAGCTCGGCCTCGATGCCGTTGACCGCCTTCTCCAGGCGCTCGGGGCCGGCGACGTAGTGGCTGGCGGGGAAGACGTAGAGCGACTGGTCCTCGCTGAGGATCTCGCCGGTGAGGGGGTGGAGGGTGGAGAGCGCCTCGATCTCGTCGCCGAACATCTCGATGCGGACGGCCAGCTCCTCGTAGACCGGGAAGATCTCGATGGTGTCGCCGCGCACGCGGAAGGTGCCGCGGGCGAACGCCGTGTCATTGCGCGTGTACTGGATGTCGACGAAGCGGCGCAGCAGCTGGTCGCGGTCGATCTCGTCGCCGACCTTGAGCGGCACCATCCGGTCGACGTACTCCTGCGGGGTGCCCAGTCCGTAGATGCAGGAGACGGAGGCGACCACGATGACATCGCGCCGGGTGAGCAGCGAATTCGTCGCGGAGTGGCGCAGCCGCTCGACCTCCTCGTTGATCGAGGAGTCCTTCTCGATGTAGGTGTCGGACTGCGGGACGTACGCCTCGGGCTGGTAGTAGTCGTAGTACGAGACGAAGTACTCGACGGCGTTGTTCGGCAGCAGCTCGCGGAACTCGTTCGCCAGCTGGGCGGCGAGGGTCTTGTTCGGCGCCATCACCAGGGTGGGGCGCTGGAGCTTCTCGATCATCCAGGCGGTCGTCGCCGACTTTCCGGTGCCGGTCGCGCCGAGCAGGACCACGTCCTTCTCGCCCGCGCGGATACGCCGCTCCAGGTCGGCGATGGCCGTGGGCTGATCGCCACCGGGCTGGTAGGAGCTGACGACCTCGAAGGGCGCCACCGTACGTTCGATCTTGGAAACGGGCCGCATGGATCCACCGTACGACCCCCCACTGACAACCGGGTCCCGCACGGCCTCGCGGGATCGTGCCCCGGCACCGGAACAGGCCCGTGCCGGTGGGCGTCGGGCCTGGTCACAGCGGTCCGGGGAAGATCACCAGCTGTCGGAGTAGGGCTGGTCCCGGCGCTGGGGCGTCCCGGCGCGCCAGTCCTCGCGGTGTCCGCCGAGGTCGCCGGGGCGCTGTCCGTAGAGGGGCGTCGTCGACGGCTGCGGGTCCGGGGCGGCGGCGCGGCCGGTTCGGTCCGGATCGGGCTCGCCCATCACGAGCAGCGGGTCGAACATGACCACGACGCCGGCGAGGAGCAGGAAGACGGTCGGGCCGAGCAGCATGGGCGCGAGCAGGCTGGTCGGCGAGTCCCCGGAGGGGCCGAAGCCGACGGCGCCGTGCAGATGGACGCTGACCGAGGCCATGCCGGTGTAGTGCATTCCGGTCACCGCGACGCCCATCACCAGGCTGGCGCCGAGGCTGGCGAGGAAGCCGTGGATCGAGACGGCCGCCCAGAGGGCCGCGGTGGCGGCGACGACGGCGATCACCACGGAGAGGACGACGATGGGGGTGCTGTAGTCGACACGGCCCTGGAATCGCATTCCGGCCATGCCGAGGTAGTGCATGGAGGCGACGCCGAGGCCCATGATCGTGCCTCCGGTGCCGAGCGCCATCACGGTGGGCCCCCGGTATCCCACGATGAAGATCCCGATGCCGACCATGACGATCGCGACGCCGAGGCTGGCGAAGGTGATCGGCCGGTCGTAGGTGATGGGGGCCTCGTCGATGCTGAACCCCATCATGGCGATGAAGTGCATGGTCCAGATGCCCGAGCCGATGGAGGTCGCGCCCAGCGCGAGCCAGCCCGGCTTGAACGAGCCCGTGGTCCGCACCGACCTCGTGGTGCAGCGCAGTCCGAGGGCTCCGCCCAGACAGGCCATCACAAAGGCGGCCACCGGGGTGACCAGACCGTAGGTGAAACCGTCGAGGGTTCCTTGCATGCCGTGTTTCCTTCGCTCCGTGCAATCCCGCGATCCCCTGGCGGTGGTCCCTTTAGCCGCTGGTGGAACGTCTGTTCAGGGGGCGACAGTACGACCTAAAAAGCATTTCTCAAACATTTGGCCAGCGCTCTATCTGGGGAGAAACCCCCACGTGGTGCGATCTGTGGTGATCTGTACATGTTGTGGAGTCATGGCCCTCTGTCGCTCGCCCCGCCGCGAGTGTCACGCTCGCCACACCGACACGCTCGTCACACCGGCCGAACACCCCCGAGGAGTCCAGGTGTACGCACGTCTCGCCGCGGTGGCCGCGGCCTCTCTCGGAGCCGTCGCCGCGCTCCTGTCCGGACCCGCCGCACAGGCGGGACCCGCCGCACGGCCCGGACCCTCCGCACAGGCGGGACCCGCCGCACGCACAGGACTCGCGGCGCGGGCCGGAGAGGCCCCCGCCCGCTCGGAACGGCCGCTGGTCATCGCCCACCGGGGCGCCTCGGGCGGCGCGCCGGAGAACACGCTCGCCGCCGTCGACCTCGCCGACCGGATGGGGTTCGACTGGGTCGAGAACGATGTCCAGCGCACCAGGGACGGCGAACTGGTCGTCGTCCACGACGAGACCCTCGCCCGCACCACCGACGTCGAGGAGCGCTTCCCCGGGCGCGCGCCCTGGCGGGTGGGTGACTTCACGGCCGCCGAGATCGCCACCCTGGACGCGGGCGGCTGGTTCGGGCCCCGGTGGGCCGGGGAGCGCGTACCGACGCTGCGGCGGTATCTGCACCGCGTCGAACGCAACGGCCAGCGGCTGCTGCTGGAGATCAAACGGCCCGAGCTGCACCCGGGCATCGAGCGGGACACCCTGCGGGTGCTGGGCGAGGAGGGCTGGCTCGACCGCTCCCACGTCGCGCGGAGGCTGGTCGTCCAGAGCTTCGGCGCCGACAGTGTGCGGGCGGTGCACCGCCTCCGCCCGGACGTGATCACGGGCTTCCTGGGCATGCCCCCGGTCGCCGAGCTGCCCTCGTACGCGGCCTTCACCGACCGGATCAACCCGGCGCACACCGCTCTCACGTCGGCGTACGTCGCCGAGGTGCACCGGCTCGACGGAGCGCGGGGGGAGCGGCTCCAGGTGTACACCTGGACCGTCAACGACGCGGCGGGCGCGCGGCGGGCCGACGGCTTCGGGGTGGACGGCATCATCACCGACCACCCGGACGTGGTGCGGGACGCCGTCGGCTGAACGGGGCGGGGCGGGGAGCCGGGACGGGCAGCGGGGCCGGGCGGGGCGTGCGCGGAGGGCGTTGTCAGTGCCCGGTCGTACGGTGGTCCCATGAACAGCTTCGAGTGGACCGTCGTGACCACGGCCGTCGGGCCGCTGCTCCTCGCCGCCACCGACAAGGGCCTGGTCACCGTGGCCTTCCACGCCGACCCGGCCGTCCGCGACCGGGAGCTGGGCCGGCTGGCCGACCGGCTCGGCGGCGAGGGCGCGCAGGACGCCACGGGCCTGCTCGCTGAGCCGATACGCCAGTTCACGGCGTACTTCGAGGGCGGGCCGCACACCTTCACCCTGCCGCTCGACTGGTCCCTGACCAGCGGGTTCAACCGCGAGGTGCTGCGCGAGCTGGCCTCCGGCGTCCCCTACGGCACCGTCGTGGGATACGGGGATCTGGCGGCCCGGGTCGGCCAGCCGGGCGCGGCCCAGGCCGTGGGCGCGGCGATGGGCGCCAATCCGCTGCCCGTGGTGGTGCCGTGCCATCGCGTGGTGGAGACGGGCGGCAAGCTGGGCGGCTTCAGCGGCGGCCTGGAGACCAAGCGGAAGCTGCTGGCGCTGGAGGGAGTGCTTCCGGAGCCGCTGTTCTGAGCCACGGCACCACAGGTCCCGCAGATCCCGCAGGCGCCGCGACAGCGCCGGCCCGGGCGGGAGAGCGCAGGTCAGGGACGAATGGCCCGGTGAACAAAGAGGCGCGGGCTGACAGACTGCGCGAGTGAGCACCGGACCTGACACACCTGACATATCCGACGGCGATCGGGCGGACGGCCCGGCGGCCCGGGCTCCGGCCGCCGCGCCGCCGGCCGGGCTTCCGCTCTCCGCGGAGCGGCTGTCCGCGCTGCGCCGGCGCACCACCGTCGTCCTGGTCGTCAGTCAGGTGCTGGGCGGCCTCGGTATCGCGATCGGGGTCGCGCTCGCCGCCGTGCTGGCGGAACGGGTCAGCGGCTCACCGGCCCTGTCCGGTCTGGCCCCGACCGCGACCGTCGCCGGCACGGCCCTGCTCTCCGCGCCGCTGGCCGCGCTGATGACCTCCCGGGGCCGGCGCGCCGGGCTGGTGGCCGCCTATCTGATCGGAGCGCTGGGCGCGGGGCTGGTGGTGCTGGGAGCCGTCGCGGAGAACTTCCCGCTGCTGCTCGCCGGCATGGCCGGGTTCGGCGCGGGAGCCTCGGCGAATCTCCAGGCTCGGTTCGCCGCCGCCGACCTCGCCGAACCCGAACGGCGCGGGCGGGCGATCTCGCTCGTCGTCTGGGCGACCACGGTCGGCGCGGTCCTCGGCCCCAATGTCGCCGCGCCCGCGGGCCGTACCGTCTCCGGGCTCGGCATTCCGGCGGAGGCCGGACCGTTCCTCTGGGCGGCCGGGGTCTTCCTGATCTCCGCCGTGGTGGTCCAGCTGCTGCTCCGCCCCGATCCGCTGCTCACCGCCCGGGCCCTCGCCCCCGGCGACCACCGCGCCGAGGGCCGCTCGCTGCGGGCCGGGGCGGCGGCCGTGCGCGCGTCGCCGATGGCCCGGCTCGCGGTGGTCACCGCCGCCGTGTCGCACACCGCGATGGTGGGGATCATGTCGATGACACCGCTGGCGCTCAGCCATCACGGTGCGGGCATCGAGCTGATCGGGCTGGTCATCAGCGGCCATATCGCGGGCATGTACGCGTTCTCCCCGGTGATGGGGTGGCTGACCGACCGGGTCGGCAGACTCGCGGTCATCGGCCTCGCGACGGGGCTGCTCTCGGTCTCGGCGCTGCTGGCCGGCACGGCGGGCCCCAGCCACACCCAGGTCGCGATCGGTCTGTTCCTGCTCGGACTCGGCTGGTCGGCGGGGGTGGTGGCCGCGTCGGCGCTGCTCACCGAATCCGTGCCGCCGTCCGCCCGAGCCGCCGCCCAGGGGCTCTCCGACCTGGTCATGAACGCGGCCGCGGGCGTCGGCGGCGTCATGGCCGGCCTGATCGTGGCCCAGGCGGGGTACGGCTCGCTCAATCTGGCGGGCGCGCTGCTGCTGCTCCCGATGGCGGCCCTCGCGGTGCGCCGGGCGGGCGGCCGATCCGGCGGAGCGCGTACGGACCCGTCCGGCTGAACCGGCGGCGGCCGGACCGTCCGGATCCGCCGAGGCGTGCGCGAAATCGGCCCGGCCCGGCTCCCCCACCCCGGCGTACGGCGGGTTTGGACGGCCCGCGGCCGTGCCAGGGATGGGACATGCCGCTCACCGAGGTGTCCGAGGAAGTACGGGAAGCTCTCGCCGCCCACCGGCCCGTGGTGGCCCTGGAGTCGACGATCATCGCCCATGGTCTGCCGCGCCCCCGGAATCTGGCCGTGACCATGGAGCTGGAGGGGTGCGTACGGTCGCACGGCGCGGTCCCCGCCACGATCGCCGTCCTCGACGGCCGGGTCCGCGTCGGCCTGGAGAGACGGCAGCTGGAACGGGTCGCCCGCGATCCGGAGGTGCGCAAACTCGGCCGGCGCGACCTCGCGCCCGCCCTGGCGCGCCGGGCGAGCGGAGCGACGACGGTGTCGGCGACGGCGTTTCTGGCGGCCCGGGCGGGGATCGGGGTCCTCGCGACCGGCGGGCTCGGCGGGGTGCATCGCGAGTGGACGCGTGAGCAGGACGAGTCGGCCGATCTGCGGACGCTGGCGGAGACCGGGATCGCGGTGGTGTGCGCGGGAGTGAAGTCGGTGCTCGACGTCCCGGCGACGCTGCAACGGCTGGAGACGCTGGGGGTGACCGTGCTCGGCTACCGGACCGACCGCTTCCCCGGCTTCTGTCTGTCGTCCTCCGGGGAGCCGGTGGACTGGACGGCGCACAGCCCCGAGGAGGTCGCCGAGGTGGTCCGCGCGCGGCGGGCGCTGGGCGCTCCGGAATCGGCGCTGATCGTCGCCCAGCCGGTGCCGGAGTCGGAGCAGCTCGACCCGGAACTGCACGACCGGGTCGTGGGCGAGGCGCTGGACGAGTGCCGCGAGCGGGGCATCAGGGGCCAGGCGGTGACCCCGTTCCTGCTCGACTCGCTGGCCCGGCGGACCGGGGGCGCGTCGCTGGAGGCGAATGTGGCGGCGGTACGCGGCAACGCCCGTCTGGCGGCGCAGGTCGCGGCGGCCCTCTGAGCACCCGTACGGTCACGGCGGCCCTCCGAGCGGCGGCGCGGGTCACGCGGCGTCGGGAACCTCCGGTCCGGTGCCGGGATGTCCCCGCACGACGACCGCACGACGACCGCGCGGATCCCCGGCGGCCCGCGCGCGGCGGCGGCACGGGCCGGGGCCCGGTGAACGGCGGCTCCGCGCGCTCCGACCGCACTGCCGGGCGGTGGCGGAAGCGGTCATCCCGGTCGTCGTCGGCGTCCGGCCGGCCGCGCCCGGCTCCCGGGAGCCGTCGGACGGCGCGTCACTCCCCCGCGCAGGACGGCGCCTCCACCCCGACGGAGAGCGGGCTGCCCTTGGGCAGTACATAGGTCAGATAGAGCACCACCGGTTCGGTCCCGAGATTTCGTCCGATGTGCCGGTGCTCCGGTCCCGACGGTTCCACGAAGGCGGATCCGGCCGGGGTCACCTCGACCGAGCAGTCCTCCAGGGTCCGGGTCAGCGTGCCGGACTGGACGAGGACCAGCAACTGGCCGTCGTGGTAGTGCCAGCCGGTGGAGCCCCCCGGGTCGATGGTGATCGTCCGGACGACCACATCGGTGGGACCCTTGGCCTTCAACTTCAGCTTTCCCTTGGAGACGCCCTGGGCGAGCACCGTGCCGGTGACACCGCTTCCGGGAGTGGCGTTCGCGGCGGACGGCACCGTCGCTATGAGGCCGAGAGAGGCGGTGAGAAGCATCGCTCCCCAAATGCGCCTCAGCCGTCCCACTCTCCCCAGCCTGCCCTTCAGCCCCATGGAATCCTCCAACTCTTCGGCAGGGAGCGGACGTTCCCCTGCGGACGCCCGGCTCTGACCCGTCGCCGAAAACGGGCACGCTACCGAAACCGAAAAGGGCCGGAAAGAGATCCGGCCAGAAGAGGAGAGCCCTCCGGGAGCGACGTTCCGGGGGCGGAGCACGAAGCGGAATCGCGCCGAGAAGGACGGCGGCGGGGCGGCGAGCGGACCCGGGGGCACGGTCGCCGCTCGCCCGGAGCGGACCGTGGACGCGTCCGCCCTCCCCGGCTGCCGCCACATCCGGAGCGGCATCGCCGAGCCCGCGGCGGGCGGCGGCCCGGGCGTGATCGACCTGGGCCTTGACGTCCGTCTCCACTGCGATGATCTGATGGTGCTTCGCCGTGTGATCACGTCGCGGGAACCGCCCCACACCTGACCGACCACGCCGAGCCGCCTCGCCTGTTGAGCGGCTCGGCGCTTCCGCCCCCTCAGCCCTTCACACCCCGGGAAGTAAGCACCATGGAGACAGCCGTCATCGCGGTCATCGGCACTCTGCTCGGCTCAGTGGTCACCCATGTGTTCCAGCGCCTGACGACCGAGCGCACCGCGGCGCTCACCCGGGCCGAGCAGCTGCGCCAGGAGCGGATCTCCGCGTACAGCAACTTCGCGGGGGCCCTCGTCGACTACCGGCGCGGCCAGAACGACCGCTGGCACCGGGCGCAGCTCACCCCGGGCAGCACGGAGGCCGAGGAGGCCCGGATCGACTCCTACCGGCTGCGCTCAAGCGCCCATCAGGCGCTGATCCGGGTGCAGTTGGTGTGCGAGGAGCCGCAGACCCTGGCGCTGGCGGCGGCCGCCTTCGAGGTGACGAACTGTATGCACGAGGCGCCTGACGAGGAGGACCGCTCACAGCGCTCGGAGCAGGCGCGCGAGACGCTGTCGGAGTTCATCGGGGCGGCGGCGCCGAGCGTCCGCTGAATCCCGGCGCCCGTCGAAGGCCGGGCGCCGCCGCCCTGTCCCGCTCAGCCCTCGGCGCGGCGGATGCGGCGGCCCCGGTGGTAGAGCGCGACGCCGCCCAGCAGCAGAACGGCGCCGGCCGGAACGGCATAGCCCACAGGGCCGGCTCCGGTGTTGGCGAGCGCCTTGGACGGGCCGGACGCGGGGGACGGACCCGAGTCGATCGGCTTCACCGACGGCGGCTCCTGCGGCTGCTGCGGCTTCTCCGGGGGCACGACCTTCGGAGGCGTCACCGGCTTGGGCGGTGTGACGGGCTTCGGCGGCGTCACCGGCTTGGGCAGGGTGGGCGGCTCGACGGTGATGGGCGGCTCGGAGTGATTGCCCGAGGAGTTGCCGAACGCGGGGTTGAGCAGGCCGACGACATTCACCGAGTTGCCCGTGGCGTTCACCGGGAGGTCGATCGGGAGCTGTACGCCATTGCCGGAGACGACGCCGGGGGAGTTCGTCGCACCTCCCTGGGCGATCGCCCCGCCGCCGTTGGAGCCGTTCGCGGGCGGGCCGTCGTGCGAGGTGTTCTCGCAGGTGTTGCCGAACGCCGGGTTGAGCAGCGCGACGACGTTGACCGTGTTCCCGCAGACGTTGACCGGGAGGTGCACGGGGAGTTGCACCGCGTTGCCCGCGATCACACCGGGGGAACCGGCCGTTCCGCCGTCCGCGACGGAGTCGGCCTGCGCCTGGCCCGCCATGGCGAGCGCACCGCCCGTGAGCATCACGGCGGCCAGTCCCCTTCGGTGAAGTTGCCTCATGGTTCCCTGCTTTCGGAAGGTCCGCGCGGGCGCCTGCCCGCATCCCGGACAACGACTCGCGCCACTCCTTCGGCCCACGCGGGAGGCCATGTTCACCCCATCGAGTGGGCGGTGCGCCCCGATGTCCCCGGAACATCTGTACGGCCGCTCAGGCGTCGTACTCCTGGATCGGTCCGCCGTCGCGCCGTCCGGCCAGCGCCGGCAGCTCGGCCTCCAGCTCCGCCGCGATCTCCGGCACGTCGAGCGTCAGCAGCCGGCGGTCCCGCATGAGGACCCTGCCCGCGACGATCGTGGTGAGCACGTCGCCGGAGCGGGCGCTGTGCACCAGCGTGGCGGCCAGGTCGTGGACCGGCCGGGTGTGCGGGCCGGTGAGATCCACCAGGATCACATCGGCCGCCCGCCCGGGCGCGAGCGCGCCGACGCGCTCCCCGAGGCCGACGGCGCGGGCGCTCTGGGCGGTGGCGTGATCGAGGGCCTGGCGGGCGGTGAGCCAGGTCGGATCGCCCTCGGACGCCTTCTGCACCAGGGCGGTGAGCGTCATGCTCTCCCACACGTCGAGCGTGTTGTTCGAGGCGGCGCCGTCGGTGGCCAGCCCCACGGGGACGCCGGCCGCCGCCAGGCCCCGGAGCGGGGTGGGCCCCCAGGCGAATTTCAGATACCCGCGGGGCGCGGTCGCCACCGCGATCCGGCCCCGGGCGGCGCCCAGCAGATCCAGGTCCCCCTCGGTGATCCCGGTGCCGTGGGCGATCAGGAGGTCGCCGTCGAGCAGTCCGGCGCGCCGGAGGGTCTCGATCGGGGTCCGTCCGAGCCGCCGCACACTGGTCGCGGTCTGCGCCGCGCTCTCGGCGGCGTGGATGTGCACGAGCAGCCCGTGCTCGGCCGCGAGCGCCGCCGTGGCGGCCAGATCCGCGTCGTCGACGGTGTAGGGAGCGTGCGGGGCGAGCGAGGTGGTGATCCGTCCGTCGGCCGCGCCCCGCGCGCGCAGCGCGAAGTCGAGCGAGCGCTCCCGGGCCTCGGGGCCCTGTCCGGAGAAGTAGGCCCAGCCGAGATTGGCGCGCAGTCCGCTCTCGGCGACGGCGGCCGCCACCCGGTCCATGGCGAAGTAGTGGTCGGCGAAGGTCGTCACCCCGCCCCGGATCATCTCGGCGCAGGCGAGCTTCGCCCCCAGCTCCACGACGCGGTCGGTGAGGTGCGACTCGATTGGCCAAATCCAGTCGTTGAACCAGGCATCGATGGGAAGGTCCTCGGCGATCCCGCGGAGCGCGACCATCGGTGTGTGGGTATGGCAGTTGATCAGTCCGGGCATGGCGAGCAGCCCCCGGCCGTCGATCCGCTCGGCGGCCTCGGTCCGGGCGGCCTCGCGCGACGGGATCACGGCTGCGATCAGCCCGTCCCGGATGACGACGGACGTCTCCGCCGAGAATCCGACCGTGCCGTGCCGGTCGTGCACCAGCGCGGTGCATCCGTCGATGACGAGGTCGGCCATCTCCGGCCCTCCTCCCGCTCTCCCGTCGTCCGTCCCCCGGTCAACGTCCGTACCGCCCCGCGGTGTCCCCGGCCGCGTCGTGCCGGGATCATTTCCGGCCGTGTCGGCGACCGGGGCCGCTCCGGGCGGGACACGGGACTTCGGGGGCCTGGGACTTCGGGGCCCGGGACGGGGGCCTCGGCACGGCAGGGTCCTGGTCGCCCGGGGCGGCCGGCCGCGCGGGCGCTTCGGCGGCCCGCGCCCGAGGCTCGCGCGCCGGAGGCTCGCGGCAGAGGTCGCGCCGGGCCGGGGATCATCTGCCGATCAGGGCGGTGAGCGCCCCGACGGGATCGGCGTCCGGTGTCCCGCGCGGCCACCAGTCCTCGCGGCCGGTGTCCGACTCGTATCCGTACCAGAGTCCGTCCCGGCCGAAACGGAGCTGGAGCGCGGAGGTGGAGAGATGGTTGCGCCAGGGGCGGAAGTCGGGGAAGTCGGCGGCTGTCAGGGCGGGGCGGGCGCGGTCGAAGGGCCCCGCGGGCGGGTCCCAGGGCTCTTCGAGCACGCGCAGGGCGGCCATACCGCCCTGCCGCCAGGCGGCGACGGCCCGGGCCAGCTCGGTGGGGGTGCGGCCGGTCGCCCCGGCGAGGTCGCGGTAGAGGGCCCGGGTGGAGGCGGTGAGGCCGGAGCCGGGGTGGGCCGCCGCCAGCCGGACCGCGTCCTGCCAGACGGTGAGTTCGGCGATGGGGTCGGAGCCGCTGACGAGCAGGGTGTGGGCGCGGGCGGCCGCCTCGGTCGCGAGCAGGTCCAGGGCGAGCGGATCGGGGGCCGACGCCGCCTGGGGGTAGGCGGGGGGACGGCCTGGATGGGCGGGGGCCGGGAAGGGGGGCGGCAGTGCGGGGAGCCCGCGGGGGGCGAGCGCCTCACGGGCCGGGACGGTCGGCGGCGCGGCGGCCGTCGCGGCGTTCCGCTCGGCCGCCGACCGGGTGGCGTTGCGGTGGGCGAGGGCGGCGAGGATCTCTCGCTCGCCCATGCCGCGCATCAGGAACAGCACGAACGGGTCCTCGTCCAGCAGCCGTGCGGTCTGGTAGCAGAGCGCGGCGGCGTGCTTGCAGGGGTAACCGTCGTCGGGGCAGGAGCAGTCGGGGATCAGGTCCCCGGCGGCGGGCAGCAGTTCCGCCGCGTCCGCGAGGGCGTGGGGCACATCCTTGTCGAGCAGGGCCGCGATGTGGTCGGGCCGGGCGGCCGCGGCGGCGAGGAAGTCGTTCCAGTCGTCGTCGGAGAGCGTCCGCAGCCGGATCTCCGTACGGTACGGACGGGCACGGGAGCCGTGGACGTACGCCGTGACCCGGCCGGGCGTGACCGTGATCGCGTCCACCTGGCCGCGTCCCGCGTAGGCCCGGCCCCGGGCGAGCCTCGCGGGGTCGAGGGCGGTCTCCTCCAGCGCCTCCACCCAGGCGTTTCCCCACCAGCTGGCCGCGGACTCCCCGGGCGGGAGAGGGGCCGGCGCGGGGAACGTACGACGCCGGTCGTCGGTGCGGCCGGCCGGGGACCCGCCGCGACGGCCGCGGCGGACAGCGCCTCGCCCCGGACGGGCCGGGGAGCCGGCGGGCTCGGCGTCACGGCCGGGGGACGGGGTCATGAGGGCCTCCGCAGGGAGACGAGGTCGGCCAGCTCCCGATCGGTCAGCTCGGTCAGCGCGACCTCCCCGGAGCCGAGGACGGCGTCCGCGAGGGCCCGTTTGGCGGCGAGCATCTCGGCGATGCGGTCCTCCACGGTGCCCTCCGCGATCAGACGGTGGACCTGTACGGGCTGGGTCTGGCCGATGCGATAGGCGCGGTCCGTCGCCTGCTCCTCGACGGCCGGATTCCACCAGCGGTCGAAGTGGACGACATGGCCGGCCCGGGTCAGATTGAGACCGGTGCCCGCCGCCTTGAGGGAGAGGATGAACACCGGTGCGCCGCCGGACTGGAAGCGGTCCACCATGCGCTCGCGCTCCGCGACCGGGGTGCCGCCGTGGAGCAGCTGGGAGGGGATCGCGCGGGAGGCGAGATGCTCCGACAGCAGCCGGGCCATGGTGACGTACTGGGTGAAGACGAGCACCGATCCGTCCTCGGCGAGGATCGTCTCCAGCAGTTCGTCGAGGAGCGCGAGCTTGCCCGAGCGTCCGGCGAGCCGCGGTCCCGTGCCGTCGGCCGCCGCGCGGCCGTACTCCTTCAGAAACTGCGCCGGATGGTTGCAGATCTGTTTGAGGTCGGTCAGCAGCTTCATCACCAGTCCGCGGCGGGCGATGCCCTCCGCGCCCTCGATGGCGGCCATCATCTCCCGTACGGCCGCCTCGTACAGCGACGCCTGCTCGCGGGTGAGGGCGACCGGGTGGTCGGACTCCGTCTTGGGCGGCAGCTCGGGCACGATGCCCGGGTCGGACTTCTTGCGCCGCAGCAGGAAGGGGCGGACCAACCGGGCGAGGCGTTCGGCCGCCTGCTCGTCCTCGCCCAGCTCCACGACCCGGGCGTGCCGGGCGCGGAACGCCTTGAGCGGGCCCAGCAGTCCCGGGGTCGTCCAGTCCAGCAGGGCCCACAGCTCGGAGAGGTTGTTCTCCACGGGGGTGCCGGTCAGCGCGACCCTGGCCGGCGCGGGGATGGTGCGCAGGGCCCTCGCGGTGGCGGAGAACGGGTTCTTGACGTGCTGTGCCTCGTCGGCCACGACCATGCCCCAGCTCTGCGCGGCGAGCCGCTCCGCGCTGGTGCGCATCGTGCCGTAGGTGGTGAGCACGAAGCCGCCCTCTCCGGCCCCGGGCAGGGTCCGGTCCGCTCCGTGGAAGCGGCGCACCGGGACGCCGGGGGCGAAGCGGTTGATCTCCCGCTGCCAGTTGCCGAGGAGGGAGGCGGGGCAGACGACCAGCGTCGGGGCCGGGCGGTCGCGGTGGAGGTGGAGGGCGATGACGGTGACGGTCTTGCCGAGCCCCATGTCGTCGGCGAGACAGCCCCCGAGGCCCAGGGAGGTCATCAGATCCAGCCAGGCCAGCCCGCGCAGCTGATAGTCGCGCAGGGTCGCGGTGAGGCCCTCGGGGGCCTCCACCGGGGCCGCTCCCCCGATGAGGCGGTCGCGCAGTACGGCCAGCGCCCCGGTGGGCACGGCCTCCACCGTCTCGCCGTCGACCTCGGCGGTGCCGGTCAGCGCGACGGCGAGGGCGTCCACCGGCTGGAGCAGGCCCAGCTCGCGCTTGCGGGCCTTGCGGACGAGGTCGGGGTCGACCACCACCCACTGGTCCCGCAGCCGCACGATCGGCCGGTGGGACTCGGCCAGCGCGTCCATCTCCCCCTCGGTCAGCGGCTCGCCGTCGAGCGCCAGCCGCCAGTCGAATTTCAGCAGCTCCGCGCTGTCGAAGAAGGGAGTGCCGTCGGTCGCCGAACCGGGGGCGGGCTGGTGGACGACGGCGGTGGCGGAGAGCGAGCGCGCCAGCTCCCTCGGCCAGTGGACGGCGACTCCGGCGGCGGACAGCCTGGCGGCTCCGGGACCCAGCAGTTCGTACAGCTCGTCCTCGGCGAGAGGCAGCACATCGGGCACATCGCGCTCCAGCAGCCCCGCGAGCGGGGGCCAGACACGGGCCGCACGGCGCAGCGCGAGCACCGCGTCGATGCGGGCGCGGGGGCCGAAGCGTTCGTCGCCGTCCCCGGCCCAGAGCCGGGCCGCGTCGATGACGAGGGTCGGGTCGGCGAGGCTGTGCACCTGGACGACGGCCGCCCCGGCGCTGCGGACGGGCTCGGCCGCCTCCTCCTCGGCGGCCGTGTCGAAGAGGCGCAGGGCCGAGAGGTCCAGCCGCAGCGAGACCCGCACCCCGGCGTCCATGCCGGCCGCCGCCTCGGCGGCCCACTCCCGCGCGCCGGGCATCCGCTGGGGCTCCGCCGCGGCGAAGGGCGCGCCCGCCGCGAAGGCTGCGGCGGGGGTGCGGGGCAGAGTGTCGGCGACCGCGTCGAAGAAAACCCGTACCAGCGCTTCCGGATCGGGCAGGAGCGGTTCGGCCGGCTCTGAACCGGGCGCGGGCGTCGCGTACGCCTCGTACGGCATCGCGGCGGCGATCGCGCGCAGCTGGGCGATGTCGTCGGCGTCCAGGGGGCCGGCGCGCCAGGCGTCGTGGTCGGTCGCGGTCAGTCCGGGCAGCAGTCTGCCGCGCGCCGCCAGATGGACGGCGTGCAGCGCCGCCGCTCCCCAGCAGGCCGCGGCGGGGTGCGCCCCGGGATGGCGGCGGGCCCCGATCAGCAGCGGCAGGGCCTCGGCGACGGGGAGGATCAGGGCGGGGACGGTGTGTTCGCGGAGGTCCGCCGCAGGATCGGGGGACGGCCGCCCGGCGTCATCGGGGGATCGTCCGGGCGGGGCGGGAAGGACGACGGTGATCTCGCCGGTGATCCCGTCGGCGGGCGGGGCGGAGGCGTCCGGGTCCCAGAAGGCGATCCGGCCCTCGCGCGGCAGCGCGGCGGGCAGGAAGACCGCGGCACGGGCGTACGGCGCGCGGGGTGTCTCGGACGTCATACGGGCCGCCTCCCCTCCGTCGGATCCGTGTCGGCCACTGACACCCACGACCTTACGGGTGGGGTCTGACAACGACGTCGCTCGACGTCATTGTCCCTGCTCAGAGTCGGTTCGGGGGACGGCGTCGGGGTTCGCGGGCGACCGGCGCACCGAGGCTCACCGGCGTTCGACAACGAGGTCGGCGCGGCGGGCGGGGCCGGGCGGGGCGCCGGGGCTCTTCGGCGTCCGGCCGGTGGACCGGGCGCGGGACGGGGATCGCCCCTCACGCCGCCGGGGGCAGGGGCGGTGTGGCCGGGGGCTGCCGACGCGGGCGGGCCGGGCGGCCGCCGGGAGCGGGGTCCAGCCCCCGGGCCGGGGCCGCGCTCCCGTCGGGGCGGTCCGCCCGCACCGCGTCGGGTACGTCGGATACATCGGATACATCGGGTACGTCGGACGTGCCGAGCAGACGGCCCGGATCCTCTGTCGCGGGAGGGTCCAGGGACCGTTCCGGGGCCTCCTGACCGGCTGCGTCCAGGGCCGGGGGAGGCTCCGGAGCGGAGGCGTCGAGACCGGGCTGCTCGGCGGCGCCGGGTACCTCCGGGGCAGACGGCTCGCTCCGCGGCCGCTGGGGCTGCTGGGGCTGTTGCGTCGGCTGGGGCTGCTGGGCCCGCTCCAGGAATCGGAGCAGTTCCACCGGGAAGGGCAGCACCAGCGTGGAGTTCTTCTCCGCGGCGACCGCGACCACGGTCTGGAGCAGTCGCAGCTGGAGCGCCGCGGGCTCCTGGGACATCACACCGGCCGCCTGGGCGAGCTTCTTCGACGCCTGGAGCTCCGCGTCCGCGTTGATCACTCGGGCCCGGCGCTCACGGTCGGCCTCGGCCTGGCGTGCCATCGACCGTTTCATGGCCTCGGGGAGGGACACATCCTTGATCTCGACCCGGTCGATCTGCACGCCCCACCCGATCGCCGGGCTGTCGATCATCAGCTCAAGTCCCTGGTTGAGCTTCTCCCGGTTGGAGAGCAAATCGTCCAGGTCGCTCTTGCCGATGATGGACCGCAGCGAGGTCTGCGCCATCTGGGAGACGGCGAAGCGGTAGTCCTCGACCTCGATGATCGCGTCCGCCGCCTCGACGACCCGGAAGTAGACGACGGCGTCGACGCGGACCGTGACATTGTCCCGGGTGATGCCCTCCTGGGCGGGGACCGGCATGGTGACGATCTGCATATTGACCTTGCGAAGCCGGTCCACCACCGGAAGGATCATGGTGAATCCCGGCCCTCGGACGCCGCCGTGGAGCCTTCCGAGGCGGAACACCACACCCCGCTCGTACTGCTTGACGACCCTGGCCGCCGCCGTCGCGTACGCCAGGGCGCAGCAGCCGACCACCACCACCGCGAGCACCAGTGCTTCGAGCATCGGGGCACCCCCTTCGGGCGAGCCGGAGACCCACCTACCAAGGTATGCCCGGTTTGCCCGATGAGGCCATATTCCCCCCGGGCGCAGACCGATGCCCGCGCCGGCCGCGGAGCCCCCCGTACCGGATCGTTCAGGGGAGGTGGCTGCCCGGCAGCGGGAACCAGCCACGGCCGCCGTACCAGTGGCCGCCCGCCCTCAGATGGTCCCCGACGGCGCGTTCCAGGGCCGTGCGGCGCGGCAGCGTGTCCCACGGCAGCTCGGGGTCGCCGAAGACGAACTGGACCGGGTACTTGTCGGCGATCTCCGTCCGGTCGGTCAGAACGCGGAAACGGTCCTGGAAGCTCCGGATGTTGGAATGCGCGGGCAGATACCCCGCGAGCTGGGAGTCGAGCAGCCAGGAGTCGCACGCGGCGAGCGCGTAGGGCTCCTCGGGGAAGGAGCGGGCGAAGAACGCGCCGGCCCGTGCGAGCGACCGATCGCACGCCTCCGGGGTGAGCGGTCCGAGGAAGTCCGGAATATGCAGCTCCAGGACGGGGTCACCCGGTCCGTGGGGCAGCCCGGCGGACCGGACCGCCGCACCGGGAGCGTCGCCGAGACGGCTCCGCTGGAATTGCAGCCGGCCCAGCTGGTACAGCTCGCCCCGGAAGTGGAGCCGCAGCCACCAGGGCGCCGGCAGCCCTCCCGCACCGTGTGCGGCGCGGTGAAGGGCCATCTGACGTCCCAGGTCGGCGAGGGTGCGGCGGGAGACGTCGGCGGGGACCGAACGCTCGCGATGGAAGGCCCGGACGTGGGGAAGCGCGGCGAGGAACACGTACACCGGAAGGTAGCGGTCCACCGCGGCGGCGGAACCGCCCGGCTCCGCGAAGGCCGGCGGCTCCGCGCCGCCGTCGATCACCCCCATGTCCTCGACCAGGCCGCCGACCGCCGATTCCAGCTCCCGGCGGAGTCCGGGGTCCGTGGCCATCCGCCGCCGCAGGGCGAGGAGTTCCGTGATGTCCTCGTGGGGCGCCGCGAGATCCACCAGCTCCTCCGCCAGCGCGTCGGTCTCGGGCAGCTCCGCCCTCGTGTCGGTCATCCGTGCCCCTCCCCCGCGATCCGACGGGCCGCCGCCGCTCCGGTGTGTCCCGGCGGCGGGTCACGGTGCATGCTGGAGAGCGAGAGGCGGTGGCCATGCGTACGGGCAGTGAACCGGCGACGGCGCGCAGTGCGCTGCGGATGCGGTTCTGGCTGAGCGTGTGGGGCCTGGTCTGGACGGTGGCGGGGACGGTGGGCTTCGCTCTCGCGGGCTACCCCGGCTGGGCCGCGGTGTGCGGGGCGATCCTGCTGATCGTGATCGTGGACCTGATCGTCGTCGTACGGCACATCCGCCAGGGTCCGCACTTTCAGCCGGGCCGGGACATCCCCCCGTACGAGCCGGTCCACGACAGGCGTCCGCCGCGTCACGGCCCGGGGCCCGGCGCTTAGCACGGCGTACGCCTCAGGTTCCGGTGTCGAAGCGCGCGGCGCGCAGATACTCGGGCTTGGGGTCCAGCGCGGCCGCCAGGCGGAAGTGGCGCTGTGCCTGCTCGGGCCGTCCGGTCCGCTCGAAGGTGCGGGCGAGGGCGAAATGCGCGAACGCGTTGTCCGGCTCCCGCTCCAGGACCAGTTCGAACTCCAGCTCGGCGGGACGGAGCTGAGCGGCGGCGAAGAAGGCGCGGGCGCGCAGCAGACGGGCAGCGGTGTTCTCCGGGTGGGCCGCTATGACGGAGTCCAGCAGCTTCACGGCGCCCCGAGGATCCCGCGCGGCGAGCAGTCGCTCGGCCGCTCGGTAGTCGATGACGTGCGTCTCCGGGTTGCTTTTGGGCACGACCGCATCCTTCCCCTCGCTGCACGGTTCCAACACAGGTACCGGCAGGGGTATTCCGCGCGGTCACGGCCGCAAACCGACCGGCGGGGGCCCTGAGCGGGGCGTCCGGGGCCGGCTCATCCGCCGAAGACCGCCAGCACCAGTCCGGTCATCGCGAGCAGCGCTCCCCCGGCCACGAACCCGCGATCGATCGCGGTCCGCTCACGGCCGTCGACCACGACGTCGCGCGGATCGGCGGGATCGTACGAGAGCCGGACGCTGCCGCCCGCGGGCAGCGGGACCGGGGAGACGATCTCCATGACGCGGCCGTCGGCGGTCTCGTACTGCAGGAGAGGCCGCTCGGCTCCGGGCGGCGCGGGTTTGACCAGGGCGACGGCGGACGCGCCGGTACGGGTGATGCGGCGGGTCTGCCGCAGGCCGTATACGCCGGCGAGTACGGCGACCAGCCCGCCGAGCGCTGTGAAGACGGCGAAGAGGATCTGCACCATGGGGATGGTAGTGCCGTCCCGGCCGGACGGACGGCGGCTTGACGGATGTCTGACACCGGATCCCCGGACACTGGATCCCTGATCCCGGATCCCTAGACACCGGGTCCCTGGACACCGGGTCCCTGAACCGACCGCGAACTCTCCGTTCGCCGGGGCTCCCCGACCCTCGGACTCCCCGGCCCTCGGACTCCTCGGCGGCCGGATTCCCCGCCCCCGCGCCTCGTCACCAGCTCGCCACCAGGGGCTCGTCCGCGCCGGGGGTGCCGGAGGTCCGATCCGTCGCCCCTCCGCCGGGAAGGGGCTCGTCGGCGGCTACTCCGCGGCTCGCCGCGCCAGTTCCGCCCACACCGCGCGGACCTGGGGTTCGAGATCCTCCAGCGGTCCGTCGTTGTCGATGATCAGATCGGCGATGGCGTGCCGCTGTTCCCGGGAGGCCTGTGCGTCCATCCGCGCCCTGGCTTCGGACTCGGTCATTCCGCGCCGCTCGACCAGCCGGGCCAGTTGGGTCGCGGCGGTCGCGTCCACGACGACGACCAGGTCGTAGCGACCCGCGAGTCCGTTCTCCGTCAGCAGGGGGACGTCGTGGACCACGACCGCGTCCGCCCCCGCGGACCGCTCCAGCTCCTGGGAGCGCGCGCCGACCAGCGGGTGCACGATCGCGTTGAGGGCGGCGAGCCGCTCGGGGTCGGAGAAGACGATGGAGCCCAGCTTGGGGCGGTCCAGGGCGCCGTCGGTGGTGAGGATCTCGTCGCCGAAGCGCTCCACGACGGCCGCGAGCCCCGGGGTCCCGGGCTCGACGACCTCGCGGGCGATCTTGTCGGCGTCGATCAGCACCGCTCCGTACGACTCCAGGAGCCGGGAGACTTCGCTCTTGCCGGCGCCGATTCCACCGGTCAGGCCTACGGACAGCATGAGCGGCAGCTTAGCCGCCGGCCCGGGCGCGCGAGCCGTGGGTCCCGGGGCCCGGGCCCTGTGGTCAGGAGTCGCCCTCGCGCTCGGCGAGGAAGCGCTCGAATTCCAGGCCGATCTCGTCGGCGGAGGGCAGATCCACCGGTTCGGCGACCAGGCTGCCGCGGGTGTCGGCTCCCGCCATGGCGTCGTACTGGTGCTCAAGTCCCTGGACCAGTCCGACGAGTTCTTCGTCGCCCTCGCCGATCTGGCGCTCGATCTCGTTCTGGGTGCGATGGGCCTCGGTGCGCAGGGCGTGCGCGACGCCCGGCAGTACGAGACCGGTGGCGCCCGTGACGGCCTCCAGAGCGGTCAGCGCCGCGTCGGGGTAGGACGAGCGGGCGACGTAGTGGGGCACGTGAGCGGCCACGCCGAGCACATCGTGGCCCGCTTCCATCAGCCGGAACTCGACCAGCGACGCCGCGCTGCCCGGCACCTGGGCCTCGTCGAAGGGGCTGCGGTGCCCCGGCATGAGATCGGTGCGATTGCCGTGCGGAGTGATGCCGACCGGGCGGGTGTGCGGGACTCCCATCGGGATGCCGTGGAAGTTCACCGCGAGCCGGACGCCGAGACGCTCCACGATCTGGGCGACGGCCTTGGCGAAACGCTCCCACTCCACATCGGGCTCGGGGCCCGACAGCAGCAGGAAGGGCGCTCCGGTGGCGTCCTGGACGACCCGGACCTCGATGGCCGGGGTCTCGTACGACGTCCAGCGGTCGCGTCTGAAGGTCAGCAGCGGACGGCGGGCGCGGTAGTCGACCAGTCTGTCGTGGTCGAATCGGGCCACTACCTGATGGGGCAGTGTGTCGAGCAGATTGGAGACGATTTGTTCGCCGGTCTCACCCGCGTCGATGTATCCGTCGAAGTGGTACAGCATGACCAGGCCGGCCGACTCCTGCGCGAGCGCCATGTCGACGACTGCGAGGCCCTTCGGCTCCCATTCGTACAATCCCTGCGGATCAAGCACGACTACCCCTCCTCGTGTTCGTAGGCGACAACACGCGGTAGCACAGGGGCATTCCCCTCTCACACGAATGAACCGTCCCGTCGGCGGGAGGCGGCGCGGTCGGCGGGACGGGCCGGAGCGGATACAGAGTAAGGCCCGCCCCCCAGGGGGAGCGGGCCTTACTCTCAGCTATCCGTCAGCCGGTGCAGAGCGTCAGCTCTGGCCTCCGGCCAGCTTCTCGCGCAGGGCGGCAAGCGCCTCGTCCGACGCCAGGGCGCCGGAGTTGTCGTCCGACTCCGAGGAGTACGAACCGCTGGCGGGCGCGGCGGCCGGAGCGGCGGTGCCACCCTCGGCAGCGGCGGCCTCGTCGGCCTCGCGGGACTTGATGACCTGAGCCTGGTGCTGCTCGAAGCGCGTCTGCGCCTCGGCGTACTGGGTCTCCCAGGCCTCGCGCTGGGTCTCGAAACCGGGGAGCCAGTCGTTGGTCTCCGGGTCGAAGCCCTCGGGGTAGATGTAGTTGCCCTGGTCGTCGTAGGACGCGGCCATGCCGTACAGGGTCGGGTCGAACTCGACCGAGGCCGGGTCGGCACCGAAGGACTCGTTGGCCTGCTTCAGCGAGAGGCTGATGCGACGACGCTCGAGGTCGATGTCGATGACCTTGACGAAGATCTCGTCGTTGACCTGGACGACCTGCTCCGGGATCTCCACGTGGCGCTCGGCCAGCTCGGAGATGTGGACCAGACCCTCGATGCCCTCGTCCACGCGGACGAACGCACCGAACGGAACCAGCTTGGTGACCTTGCCGGGAACGACCTGGCCGATCTGGTGCGTCCGGGCGAACTGCTGCCACGGGTCTTCCTGGGTCGCCTTCAGCGACAGGGAGACACGCTCGCGGTCCATGTCGACGTCGAGAACCTCGACGGTGACTTCCTGGCCGACCTCGACAACCTCGGACGGGTGGTCGATGTGCTTCCAGGAGAGCTCGGAGACGTGGACGAGTCCGTCGACGCCACCCAGGTCCACGAAGGCACCGAAGTTGACGATCGAGGACACGACGCCCGAACGGACCTGGCCCTTCTGGAGGGTGGTGAGGAACGTCTGGCGGACCTCGGACTGGGTCTGCTCGAGCCAGGCACGGCGGGACAGGACCACGTTGTTGCGGTTCTTGTCCAGCTCGATGATCTTGGCCTCGAGCTCCTTGCCCACGTAGGGCTGGAGGTCGCGGACACGGCGCATCTCGACCAGGGAGGCGGGCAGGAAGCCTCGCAGGCCGATGTCGAGGATGAGGCCGCCCTTGACGACCTCGATGACGGTACCGGTGACGATGCCGTCCTCTTCCTTGATCTTCTCGATCGTGCCCCAGGCGCGCTCGTACTGGGCGCGCTTCTTCGAGAGGATCAGGCGGCCTTCCTTGTCCTCCTTCTGAAGGACCAGGGCCTCGATCTCGTCGCCGACCTTGACGACCTCGTTCGGGTCGACGTCGTGCTTGATCGAGAGCTCGCGGCTCGGGATGACACCTTCGGTCTTGTAACCGATGTCGAGCAGGACCTCGTCCCGGTCGACCTTCACGATGACGCCGTCGACGATGTCGCCGTCGTTGAAGTACTTGATCGTCTCGTCGATCGCGGCGAGGAAGGCTTCCTCGTTACCGATGTCGTTGACCGCTACCTGCGGAGTGGCGGTGGTCTCGGTGCTGCTCGTCATGTGGGAAAGGGCTCCGGTACGGACATTGAAGTCGTAGGTACTGCTACGCCGAGAGCCCGTATCGCAGCTGCATAAGCCGGACAGCCTTGGAAGCGCCGACCCAGCCGTCGTTTCCGATGATCCGAAAACGAACCGCCTGGAAGGCGCCTCGTGAACCGAGGGGACATACATACAGTTGCAAGCGCGACCTGCTCTGTCTGAGGCGCGCAGGCCCGCAGCGCAACTTGTAGCATACGGGGGCAGCCGGAGACGGTCAATGCGCGAAGGCGCACACCCGGGGCAGAACACCCCAAACCCGGCACAACTCGTGTTTGTGGAGGCCACAACGGCTGCTCCCGCCCGCTCCGAGCGCTATGACAATGACGGTGAAGATGAGCCAGTACATCGAGGAAGCCGGACCCGAGGCCACCCGCCGTGAGGCGGATGAGACGGAGAGCAGCCGGGCGAGCCGCGGCTGGTGGGACCGGAACGCCGACGAGTACCAGAGCGAGCACGGCGCGTTCCTGGGCGACGATCGTTTCGTCTGGGGGCCCGAGGGGCTGGACGAGGCGGACGCGGAGCTGCTCGGCCCGCGGGAGTCCCTGAAGGACCTGGACGTGCTGGAGATCGGCGCGGGCGCGGCGCAGTGCTCCCGCTGGCTCGCCGCGCAGGGCGCGCGCCCGGTGGCGCTCGACCTCTCCCACCGCCAGCTCCAGCACGCGCTGCGGATCGGCGAGGGCCTCCCGCTGGTGGAGGCGGACGCCACGGCGCTGCCGTTCGGCGACGGGTCCTTCGACCTCGCCTGCTCCGCGTACGGGGCCGTCCCCTTCGTCGCCGACCCGGTGACGGTCTTCACCGAGGTCCGCCGGGTGCTCCGCCCGGGCGGCCGGTGGGTCTTCTCGGTCACCCACCCCGTCCGCTGGGCCTTCCCCGACGAGCCGGGACCGGAGGGGCTGAGCGTCTCCGGCTCCTACTTCGACCGCACCCCTTATGTGGAGCAGGACGAGCGGGGGCGCGCCGTATATGTGGAGCACCACCGGACCCTCGGCGACCGGGTGCGCGATGTGGTGGCCGGCGGATTCCGGCTGGTGGACCTGGTGGAGCCGGAGTGGCCCGCCTGGAACAGCCAGGAGTGGGGCGGCTGGTCCCCGCTGCGGGGGAATCTGATCCCGGGGACGGCGATCTTCGTCTGCGTACGGGACTGAGGGCGGGCGTACGCGGCTCAGGCGGGCGAGCGGGGCCGGGGCCGAGCGATACGGGTCTCAGGCGGGCGGGCCCCGGGCGGGCGTTACGGATCTCAGGCGGGCGGGGCCTGTGCGTCCTGGACCGAGGTGGGGCGGGTGGGGCGCGGCAGGGGGGTGCGGGCCAGTCTGTGCGGTCATACAAGCCGATGAACAGACTCCCGCTGTGGACAGCCGGCGGCAGGGCCTGCCGGGCCGTACGACACTGAAGCCATGATCCAGACCGAAGCACTCGACCGACTCCCGGTCCGCGACGCCGTGCCCGAGCTGCTCACCGCCCTGGACGAGCGCGGCACGGCGGTGCTGTTCGCGCCGCCGGGGACGGGTAAGACGACGCTCGTCCCGCTGGCGCTGGCGGGTCTGGTCGGCGCGGGGCCCCGGCGGCGGGTGCTGGTCGCCGAGCCCCGGCGGATGGCCGTGCGGGCCGCCGCCCGGCGGATGGCCTGGCTGCTGGGCCAGGAGACGGGTGAGGCCGTCGGATACACCGTGCGGGGCGAGCGCCGGGTCGGGCCCTCGACCCGGGTCGAGGTGGTCACCACCGGAGTGCTCCTCCAGCGCCTGCAGCGCGATCCCGAGCTGCCCGGGGTGGATGTGGTGCTGCTCGACGAATGCCATGAACGGCATCTGGACGCGGACACCGCGATGGCGTTCCTGGTGGATGTACGGGCGACGCTGCGCCCCGAGCTGAAGGTGATCGCGGCCTCGGCGACCGGGGACGCCGAGGCCTGGGCGGAGCTGCTCACCGTGCTGGAGGGCTCGGGCCCCGCGCCCGTGGTGCGCGGGGCGGGCGAGGGCCATGGCTCGCGTTTCTTCCACGCACCGCCCCCGGGCGGCGTCCGCCCGGCCCACGGGACCTGGGTCGATCCGGCCCTGCTGCGCCATGTCGCGGCGACGGTGCGGACGGCCCTCGACCGGCACGAGGGCGATGTCCTGTGCTTTCTGCCGGGTACGGGAGAGATCGCCCGGACGGCCGGGCTGCTGGACGGTGTGGCCGCGGAGGTGCTCCAGCTCCATGGGCGGGCTCCGGCGGCGGTGCAGGACGCGGTGCTGCGCGGCGGGTCGGGCCGCCGGCGGGTGGTGCTGGCCACCTCGGTCGCCGAGTCCAGTCTGACGGTGCCCGGCGTACGGGTGGTGGTCGACTCGGGTCTGGCGCGCGAGCCCCGGATGGATCACGCGCGCGGTCTGGGCTCGCTGGCCACGGTGCCGGTCTCGGCCGCGGGCGCGACCCAGCGGCTGGGACGGGCGGGCCGGGAGGCGTTCGGCACCGTGTACCGCTGCTGGGCGGCGGCCGACGATGTGCGCAGGCCCCGCTTCCCCTCCCCCGAGATCAGGATCGCCGATCTGGCCGCCTTCGCGCTGCGCGTCGCCTGCTGGGGCGATCCGTCGGCGTCGGGACTGGCCCTGCTGGACGCGCCGCCCGCCGGAGCGATGGCCGCCGCCCGCTCGGTGCTGGCCTCGATCGGGGCCGTGGACGCGGACGGCCGGGCGACCGAGCGGGGGGCGCGGATGTCCCGTCTGGGGCTGCACCCCCGGCTGGCCCGGGCCCTGATCGACGGCGCGCCCGAGGTGGGCGTCCGCCGGGCGGCCGAGACGGTGGCCCTGCTCAGCGAGGAGCCCCCGAGGGAGTACGGCGACGATCTCGCGGCGGCCTGGCGCACGGCGCGGCGGGGCGGGGACGCCTATGGAGCACGGTGGCGGGCGGAGGCGCGGCGGCTGGAGGGCGCGCTCTCCTCCGCGGGGGGCGGGGCCCGGGGCGGCGGGTCGCGGGCGGCCCGGAGTGCCGACGGCGGTGGAGCGGACCGGCCCGGAGCGGGTTCGGGGCGGGGCGGGGGCCTCGGCAGCGGAGTGCCCGAGGGGGCCGGCACCGCGGTGAGCGGCACGGCGGGAGTGAGCGGGGCCGGCCGGGGCGGGGGTGACGACGCCGTGGCGGGCCTGATCACCGCGCTCGCCTTTCCGGAGCGGGTGGCGGCGGCCCGTGGGGAGGACGCCTTCCTCATGGTCTCGGGGACCGGGGCCCGGGTGGGCGCGGCGTCCGGGCTGCGCGGTGCGCCGTGGCTGGCCGTCGCCGTGGCGGACCGGCCGGCGTCGGCCGCCTCGGCCCGGGTCCGGCTCGCGGCCGTGATCGACGAGGACACCGCCCGCACGGCCGCCGCCCATCTCCTCGATTCGGGCGAGGAGGTCCGCTGGGAGGGCGGGGACGTGGTCGCCCGCGAGGTGCGCCGCCTCGGGGCCGTCGAGCTGTCGGCGCGGAAGCTCGGGAATCCGGATCGGGCGCTGATCCGGGAGGCTCTCGTCGAGGGGCTGCGGACCGTCGGGCCGGGGCTGCTGCACTGGACGCGGGAGGCCGCGGGGCTGCGGGAGCGGCTGGCCTTTCTGCACCGGGTGCTGGGCGCGCCCTGGCCCGATGTGAGCGACGCGGCGCTGCTGGAGCGCGCGGACGAGTGGCTCGAACCGGAGCTGTCGCGCGCCCGGCGGCGGGCCGATCTGGCGCGGATCCCGGCGGGGCAGGCGCTGGGCCGGCTGCTGCCGTGGGCGAGCGGTGAGGCCACCCGGCTGGACGAGCTGGCCCCGGAGCGGATCGCGGTGCCGAGCGGCTCCCGGATACGGGTGGAGTACGGCGGGGAGCAGCCGGTGCTGGCGGTGAAGCTCCAGGAGGTGTTCGGGCTGGGCGAGACGCCCACGGTGGCGGGGGTGCCGGTGGTGGTGCATCTGCTCTCCCCCGCCGGGCGGCCCGCGGCTGTCACCGCCGATCTTGCCTCGTTCTGGCGGGAGGGGTATCGGGCGGTGCGGGCGGAGCTGCGGGGCAGGTATCCCCGGCATCCCTGGCCGGAGGACCCTTCGGGGGCGGAGGCGACCCGGTACACCAAGGCCCGCCAGGACCGGGCCCGGGTCCAGGGCGACGGGGCCCGGGGCGGAGGGCGGCCGGCCGGGGACGGGGGACGGTGAGGGCCGTCCGCCGGTGCGGACGGTGAGGGCGGGCCGGGGAGGTGCTGGGGGCATGGAGCGGCGGGCGGCGGAGGGGCGATCAGGCGGGTGCGGATTCCGGGTCGGAGGGCCGGGGTTCAGGGGCGGAGGGGGCGGCCGGGGCACGGGGGCGGCGGGCGCGGGCCTCCAGAAAGAGGGCGAGCGCGAGCAGGCCGCCGCCCAGGACCGGGAGCCCCCAGGGCAGATAGGAGGTCAGCAGCAGGACCGGCAGGCGCTGGGACTTGACCAGCGCGACGGTGTGGTCCACATAGTCGGGGCGCATCTTCACATGGCCGGCGAAGGCGGTGACCTTGTCCCGGCCGCCGAGGAGGGTGCCGCCGCGCAGTTCCTCTCGGTGGATCTCCTCGCCGTTGACGGGGGCGCCGGTGACGGGATCGACCCAGAACATGCGTTTGGTGGTGTACCAGCGGGTGGTGCCGGTCGCTTTCTCCAGGGTGCTCGCGTCGATGCCGGGGATGGGCATCTTCCTGGGGAACGGGACCTTGGTCCAGGGGACCGTCTGCTCGAAGTAGTAGACGTCGAGCCCGTGGAAGGTCCGGACGCCCCGGTAGTGGATGGGGGCGGAGGTGCGGGTCTGGGCGTCGAAGTACGTGTAGTCCCGTTTCTCGGTGAGGAAGGGCCATTTGAAGGCGATGCCCTCGCGCCGGACCGGGGTCCCGTCGACCATTTCGCCGGGGGCGTGGACGGGGTCCTGGGTGTGGGCGTCGAAGATGTACCGCTCGGGGATCTGGGAGACCATCGCGCCGTCGGGCCCCTGGACGTGGGAGAGCGTGTCCCAGACGACCACGTCGCGGCCGGTGTCGCGTTCGATCCGCTCGGCCTCCTCCACATTGCCCTTGAGCGTCTGCACGATGGTGAGTCTCTCGACCTTCTCGGCCCGCAGGGAGCCGTAGTCGAGGAGTGTCGCGGGCCTCGCCTCCATGACCACCTCCTGGTACTGACCGGCCGGCACCTTCGCCAGCCGGGGGAAGGCGTACCAGCGGAGCAGCGGGGAGAGAGCGGTGAGGAAGACGGCGAGGGCGAGGAGTACGAGGCTCGCGCGGCGGCGCACGGGGCGGCCCTCCTACTTCTTGGGGCCGGGGACGGTGGTCAGCAGCGGCCGGGGAGAGGTCTCGCTCGGGGGCGCGCCGAAGACGGTGGCGGCGAGGACGAGGGCGAGGGCGGCGGTCAGCCCGATGGCGGCGGCGACGAGGGCGCGCATGCTCGGCCTCCCGGGGTCCGGAGCCGTGCGGAGCCGGCTCCGCACAGATCTGACACAGCGTCAGGGGGTGGGCACCGTAGCAATCGAACCGCGAGATGAGAACAGATCGGACCGCCCCGCGGCCCGGTCGGGGCGGCGGGGCGGTCCGGGAGCGGGACGGGGCGGATCAGCCGGCGGGAGTCTCCGCGGGGACGGGCGCGGTCACCGTGAGTTCGATGGTGACGGTCCCCCCGCCGACGGCGGTGAGCCGGAGCAGGAAGGCGCCCGTCTGCTCGTCCGCGAAGAGCTTCGGGAGCTTGAGAACGCCCTTGGCGTCGGTGGTGAGGTCGGAGAGCGCCCGGACCGGCTTGCCGTCGGCTCCCTTGAAGTGGGGGCCCTTGTCGTTGGCCGCAGCGCTGTCGGCGCTCTTGAGGAGGGTCGCGGTGACCCCGACGCCGGAGGCGACGGCTCCCTTGTGGGCGGCCTTGATCTCGACGCCGGTCGCGAACTCCGTCCCGGCGACGGCGGTCAGGGGCTCGTCGCCGGTCCGGGTGAGGGTGTCGGCGGCACGGGGGGTGACCTTCGCGGCGAATTCGGCGGCGGGCGCCTTCTTCCCCACGGCGGAGGCCCGGACGACGAACGCCCCGACCTTCTCCCCGGCGACGAGGACGGGTGCGGTGACCCTGCCGTCCGCGCCCGTGACGAGGATCACGCTCTTGCGGCCGCCCTCGAAACGGGTGTCGGTGCCGCCGATGATCTCGAAGCGCACTTCCTGGCGGGCGACGCCCCGGCCCAGGGAGTTCTTCACCCGGGCGGTGATCTTGTTGGCGAAGGCGCTTCCGGCCATGGCCGTCAGCTCGCCGGTGCCCGCGTTCTCGACCCGGCTGACGGGCGCGACCTCCGGCGGGGTGGTCGGCGGCGTGGTGGGCGGCTTCGTCGGCGGAGTGGTGGTGGGCGGCGGAGTGGGCTTGGGCTTCTCCGAACCGCCGGGCCTCTCCGGCTTCTTCGACTCGGGCGGCTTGGGCTTCGTGCTCGGGCCCGGGGAGTGCGGGGTCGCCGGGGCCTTCGACTCGCCGCCGCCCTGGGACCGGGAGCCGGAATCGGATCCGGAGTCGGGGGTGCTGGAGCCGGGCAGCGAACCGGTGCCGTCCGGGACCTCGTGGGTGCCGTTCTTGTAGAACTCGAACCAGGAGAGGACCGTGCGCAGATACTCCCGCGACTGGTTGTAGCCGAGGATCGCGCGGTCGAGGTCGTCCGCCTGCCGCAGGTCGCGGTCGCCGGCGCAGAGGTAGCGGCCGGCCGCGAGGGCGGCGTCGTAGATGTTGTTCGGGTCCTTCTCCCCGTCCCCGTTGGCGTCCTGCCCCCAGGCCGCCCAAGTGGTGGGGATGAACTGCATCGGGCCGACCGCGCGGTCGTAGACGGTGTCGCTGTCGTACGCGCCGTCGTCGGTGTCCGAGATGTTGGCGAAGCCGACGCCGTTGAGGGCCGGGCCGAGGATCGGGGAGTGGGTGGTGCCGTTGGCGTCGACCTTGCCGCCGCGCGCCTGGCCGGACTCGACCTTGCCTATCGCCGCGAGCAGCTGCCAGGGCACGTGGCAGCCCGGGTCGGAGGCGGAGATGGTCTGTTCGGCCTTCTTGTAGGCCGCGAGGACCGTCGCCGGGATGCCCGACTCCGTGGGCCCCTTCGCCGGGAGATTGACGGACGTGCCGGGCTTGTCGGGCGTCCGCAGCGGCGGAAGGTCCGTGTAATAGGGGGAGTCGCCGGTGACCGAGGTGTCGGGCGAGAGCTGGGTGTCGGGGGCTCCCCGACCGGGATTGTCCTCGCCTCCGCCGAGAGGGGCGGCGGTGATCCCGGGCGCCTGCGACGCGGAGAGTGCCGCGACGGCGACGGCCGCCACGGCGGTGGTGGTCGCTCCCTTGCGCAGACGTCGCCCGAATTGCGCTGCCATACGTCTTGTCCCTCCCCGAAAGCGGCTGTCCGCGCTCCCCAGTGCGATTACGGCGATATCTCTGGTGACCCTACGGCAACGATTGGCCCCAGGACACCTCGCCCTGACCGTTTTTCACCAATTCGCCACCGCGCGGATGGGCAAGTTCCGGATCCGGCCGATCACCCATACTGGGCGACATCGATCACCGGAAGATCCATATCCTGGTTCAAACCTGTCACGGCCGGTCGGCGGCCGATCAACACGGGGCACAGGGGGCCATACCGCATGCCGTTCACACTGAGCCACGCCATGGCCGTGCTGCCGGGCATCCGCAGGAACGGGACCGGACGGGGGCCGCTCGTCGCCTCGGCGCTGGTGCTGGGGACGCTCGCACCGGACATGACGTACTTCGCGGCCTCGGCGGTGCCGGGAGCGATGGAGTTCGGGCGATTCACCCACGCGCTGCCGGGGCTGTTCACCGTCGACGCGGCCATCACCGCGGTGATGGCCGCCCTCTGGCTGACGATACGGGATCCCCTGGTGGCTCTGCTGCCGGAGCGGCTGCGGGGGCCCGCGCACTCCCTGTTGCGCGGCAGGCCGTCGGTCCTCAACCTGAGGTACGCGCTGTGGTTCTACGTCTCGGCGGTGCTCGGCGCGGCCAGCCATGTCGTCTGGGACGCCTTCACCCATCACGGCCGCTGGGGCACCCGGCTGATACCGGTGCTCAATGAGACCGTCGCCGGGTTCGGCGTCCACAAGTTCGCGCAGTACGGCTCGTCCGCGCTCGCCGCGGCGGTGCTCGGATGGTTCGTCGTCTCGGCCGTGCGGCGGCAGCCCCCGTCCACTCCGCCGCCGTCCGTGCCCGTGCTCGACACCAGGGACCGCCGACGGGCCCTCGCCCTGCTGGGCGTGTGCGCCCTGATCGGGCTCGTCGACCGGTGCGTCCGCTGGTACGCGCGAACCGCCACGATCGACTCCCCGCTCGACATCATCCCCACCGCCTGCTTCGGAGCGGGGGCGGGGCTCGCGGTGGGACTGGTCCTCCACACCGCGGCGACCCGGCTGCGCGCCCGCGCTCCCCGGACGCCGGAACGCGTCTGACGCCGACGGCCCGCCGCCCCGAGCTGGGACGGCGGGCCGGCAGCGGCGATCGGGGTCAGTGCGCGGCGGACTCCCAGTCGGCGCCGACGCCCACCGAGACGTCCAGAGGAGCGCTCAGCGAGACGGCCGACGACATCTCCCGGCGCACGATCGTCTCGACCTCCGCGCGCTCGCCCGGGGAGATCTCCAGCACGATTTCGTCGTGGACCTGGAGCAGCAGCCGGGAGGAGAGCTTCGCCTCGCGCAGCGCCGTGTCCACCTTCAGCATCGCGATCTTGACAATGTCGGCGGCGGTGCCCTGGATCGGCGCGTTCAGCGCCATGCGCTCGGCGGCCTCCCGGCGCTGCCGGTTGTCGCTGTTGAGATCGGGCAGATAGCGGCGGCGGCCGAGCATCGTCGCCGTGTACCCGGTGGCGCGGGCCTCGTCGACGACGTGGTGGAGATAGTCGCGGACCCCGCCGAACCGCTCGAAGTAGGTGTCCATCAGCGCACGGGCCTCGCCCGCCTCGATGTTCAGCTGCTGGGAGAGGCCGAACGCGGAGAGGCCGTAGGCCAGTCCGTACGACATCGCCTTGATCTTGCGCCGCATCTCCGCGTCGACCGCGGAGGTGGCGACGCCGAAGACCTGGGAGGCCACCGTGTTGTGCAGGTCCTCGCCCGAGGTGAACGCCTGGAGCAGGCCCTCGTCCTGGGAGAGATGGGCCATCACCCGCAGCTCGATCTGGCTGTAGTCGGCGGTCATCAGCGACTCGAAGCCCTCGCCGACGACGAAGCCCCGGCGGATGGCCCGGCCCTCGTCGGTGCGCACCGGCACGTTCTGCAGGTTCGGGTCGGTGGAGGAGAGCCGGCCGGTCGCGGCGACCGTCTGGCTGAAGGTGGTGTGGATCCGGCCGTCGGCGGCGATGGTCTTGATCAGACCCTCGACCGTCGAGCGCAGCCGGGCCTGCTCGCGGTGGCGCAGCATGATGACCGGCAGCTCGTGCTCGGTCTGGGTGGCGAGCCAGGCCAGCGCGTCGGCGTCGGTGGTGTAGCCCGTCTTGGTCTTCTTGGTCTTGGGCAGATTCAGCTCGCCGAAGAAGACTTCCTGGAGCTGCTTGGGCGAGCCCAGGTTGAACTCGTGGCCCACCGCGGCGTGGGCCTCCTTCACGGCCTGCTGGACCGCGCCCGCGAAGAGCTGCTCCATGGCCTCCAGATGGGCGCGGTCGGCGGCGATGCCGTGGCGCTCCATCCGGGCCAGCAGCAGGGAGGTGGGCAGCTCGATGTCGTGGAGCAGTTCGGCGGCGCCGACCTCCTTCAGCCTCTCGCCGAAGGCGTCGCCGAGGTCGAGGACGGCGCGGGCCTGGGCCATCAGCGCGTCGGCCTCGGCGTGCTCGTCCTCGGCGCCGAAGGCGAGCTGGCCGTCGGCGGCGGCCGGGGCCAGCTCGCGGTGGAGGTACTCGACGGAGAGGGCGTCCAGCGCGAAGGACCGGCGGCCGGGCTTGACGAGATAGGCGGCGAGCGCGGTGTCCATCGCGATGCCGTCGAGGTGCCAGCCGTGCTCGGGGAAGACGCGCAGCGCGTCCTTGGCGTTGTGCATGACCTTCGGGCGGGCCGGGTCGGCGATCCAGGCGGCGAAGGCCCGCTCGTCGGCCTCGTCCAGCCGGGAGGTGTCGAACCAGGCGGCGCTGTCGTCGGCGGCGGCGAGGGCGACCTCGCTGACGCTGCCCACGCCCAGCGCCCAGGCGGCGACGGTGGCGACGCCGAGGGGCTGCGCCCCGTGGCGCTCCAGCCAGGGGGCCAGCTCGCCGGTGGCCAGGACCGTGCCGTCCAGCTCGACGCCGGCGTCGGGGGCCGGGGCCTCGTCCTCCTGGGCGCCCGGGTCGACCGCGAGCAGCCGGTCCCGCAGGCTGGGATTGCGGATCTCCAGGACCTCCAGGAAGCCCTTGAGCGCGGCGCGGTCGTAGGCCGCGCGCTCCAGCTCGGGGACCGTCCGGGGCAGCTCCACGTCTCGGACCAGCTCGGTCAGATGGCGATTGAGCTTGACCGACTCCAGGTGGTCGCGGAACGACTGGCCGACCTTGCCCTTGACCTCGTCGGCGCGCTCGATCAGCTCGGCGAAGGAGCCGAACTGATTGATCCACTTGGTGGCGGTCTTCTCGCCGACGCCGGGGATGCCGGGGAGGTTGTCGGACGGGTCGCCGCGCAGCGCGGCGAAGTCGGGGTACTGCTGGGGGGTGAGTCCGTACTTCTCCTGGACCTTCTCCGGGGTGAAGCGGGTCAGCTCGGAGACGCCCTTGGTCGGGTAGAGCACGGTGACACGGTCGCTCACGAGCTGGAACGAGTCCCGGTCGCCGGTGACGATCAGGACGTCGTAGCCCGCGGTCTCGGCCTGGGTGGCGAGGGTGGCGATGATGTCGTCGGCCTCGAAGCCGTCGACCGCGAAGCGCTCCGCGTTCATGGTGTCGAGCAGCTCGCCGATCAGCTCGACCTGGCCCTTGAACTCGTCCGGGGTCGCCGATCGGTTCGCCTTGTACTCGGGGAAGTCCTTGGAACGCCAGGTCTTGCGGGACACGTCGAAGGCCACCGCGAAATGCGTGGGCGCCTCGTCGCGCAGCGTGTTCGCCAGCATCGACGCGAAGCCGTAGACGGCATTGGTCGTCTGACCGCTCGCGGTCGAGAAATTCTCCGCGGGCAGCGCGAAGAACGCCCGGTACGCCAGGGAGTGCCCGTCCATGAGGAGCAGGCGCGGACGGTTGTCGTCTGGGGTCTTCTTCGACGCTGTCTCAGCCACGGGGACGATCCTGCCACGGACCACTGACATCGCCGTTCACTCGGGCCGGTGCGGGGCCGTTGTCGGAGGGGCGTGACAGGATCGTCACAGGAGTGCGGACGGACTGGTGTACCGAGCGGGTACGGCTGTTCACGGCGGGCGACCGCCGGGGCGGTCCGGGCGCGCGGGCCGTCGGCGCTCCGGCACGGGACGCCCGCGCACCGGCGTCCGCCAGGTCCCAGCAGGTACACACGCAGGCATCAGCGCCGAGGGAGACACGATGGCCGGCAAACCGCCCGCGGGCGATCCGATCCAGGACGCGCCGGAGGTCTCGGCGGTCCAGCACGCCGCGGCGGGGCTGCCCGCCGTCGCGCACACGCTCAGGATCGCCCAGCGGCAGATGGGGGTGGGCCGCGCCGCCCGGGCCCTGCTCAAGGTCAATCAGAAGGACGGCTTCGACTGCCCCGGCTGCGCCTGGCCGGAGGAGGAGCGACGCCATGTCGCCGAGTTCTGCGAGAACGGGGCGAAGGCGGTGGCCGAGGAGGCGACCCTGCGGCGGGTCACCCCGGATTTCTTCGCCGCGCATCCGGTCGCGGACCTCGCCGGGCGCAGCGGGTACTGGCTGGGTCAGCAGGGCCGGATCACCGAGCCGGTCTATCTGCCCCCGGGCGGCGACCGCTATGAGGCCGTGAGCTGGGAGCGGGCGTTCGCGATCATCGCGGAGGAGCTGACCGCGCTCTCCTCCCCCGACGAGGCGCTGTTCTACACCTCGGGCCGCACCAGCAATGAGGCCGCGTTCCTGTTCCAGCTCTTCGCCCGGGAGTTCGGCACCAACAATCTGCCCGACTGCTCCAACATGTGCCACGAGTCGTCCGGCTCGGCGCTCACCGAGACGCTGGGCGTCGGCAAGGGCAGTGTGTCCCTGGAGGATCTGCACCAGGCGGATCTGATCATCGTGGCGGGTCAGAATCCGGGCACCAACCATCCCCGGATGCTCTCGGCGCTGGAGCGGGCGAAGGCCGCCGGGGCGAAGATCATCTCGGTGAATCCGCTGCCCGAGGCGGGCATGGAGCGGTTCAAGAATCCGCAGACGCCGCGCGGGATGCTCCGGGGCGTCGCGCTCAACGACCTCTTCCTCCAGATCCGCATCGGCGGCGACCAGGCGCTGTTCCGGCTGCTCAACAAGCTGATCCTGGCCGCGTCGGAAGCGGAATCCGCGACCGGGCCGGGGGCCTCGCCGGAGGGGGAGGCCGGGACCGGGCCGGGGGCCTCGCCGGAGGGGGAGGCCGGGACCGGGCCGGGGTCCCCGTCGGAGGCGGAATCCGGGACCGGTACGGCGTCCGGAGCAGGGGCCGGGGCGAGGTCGGGCGACGGTCCGCCGGCCGTCGACCGGGAGTTCGTACGGGAGCACACCCACGGCTTCGAGGAGTTCCGGGCCGCCGCGCTGGCGGCCGACTGGGACGAGACGCTCGCGGCCACCGGGCTGGGGCGCGCGGAGATCGAGCGGGCGCTCGCCATGGTGCTGGCGTCACGGCGGACCGTCGTGTGCTGGGCGATGGGCCTGACCCAGCACAAGCACTCCGTCGCCACCATCCGCGAGGTGGTCAATCTCCTCCTGCTCCGCGGCGCGATCGGCCGCCCCGGCGCGGGCGTCTGCCCGGTGCGCGGTCACTCCAATGTGCAGGGCGACCGGACCATGGGCATCTTCGAGCGGCCCCCGGCGGCGTTCCTGGACGCACTGGAGCGGGAGTTCGGCTTCGCGCCGCCGCGCCACCACGGCCTGGACGTGGTCCGGTCGATCCGCGCGCTGCGCGACGGAGAGGCCAAGGTCTTCTTCGCCATGGGCGGGAACTTCGTCGCGGCGACGCCCGACACGGAGGTGACCGAGGCGGCGATGCGCCGGGCGCGGCTGACGGTCCATGTCTCGACCAAGCTCAACCGCTCCCACGCGGTGACGGGCGAGCGGGCGCTGATCCTGCCCACTCTGGGGCGTACGGACCGGGATGAGCGGGCGGGCCGCCGGCAGGTGGTGACGGTCGAGGACTCGATGGGCATGGTGCACGCCTCGCGGGGCAATCTCCCTCCGGCCGGCCCGCGTCTGCTCTCGGAGCCGGCGATCGTGGCGCGGCTGGCGCGGGCGGTGCTGGGCCCGGCGTCGAAGACGCCCTGGGAGGAGTTCGAGCGGGACTACGGCGCGATCCGCGACCGGATCGCGAGGGTGGTGCCGGGCTTCGAGGACTTCAATACGAAGATCGCCCGGCCCGGGGGCTTCACGCTTCCGCACGCGCCCCGCGACGAGCGCCGTTTCCCCACGGCGACGGGGAAGGCGAATTTCACCGCCGCTCCCGTGGAGTACCCGAGGGTGCCCGAGGGCCGGCTGCTGCTCCAGACCTTGCGGTCGCACGATCAGTACAACACCACGGTGTACGGACTGGACGACCGCTACCGGGGGATCAAGGGGGGCCGCCGGGTGGTGCTGGTGCACCCGGAGGACGCGCGGGAGCTGGATCTGCCGGACGGTTCGTACGCCGATCTGGTCAGCGAGTGGCGGGACGGTGTGGAGCGGCGGGCCCCGGGATTCCGGGTGGTGCACTATCCGACGGCTCGGGGCTGCGCGGCGGCGTACTACCCGGAGACCAATGTGCTGGTGCCGCTGGATTCGACGGCCGACACCAGCAACACCCCGGCGAGCAAGTCCGTGGTGGTGCGGTTCGAGCGGTCGTGACCGCCGCTCCGGGGCGGCGGTCGCCGCCCCGGCCGCGGGCGGTGTGATCGATTCGCCGGGGTGGAATGTGACCCACGGGCTAAGCGTTCGCTCAGTCAGATGGTATGACGGTGGCGACAGCACGCAACGCGTATCGGATCGGAGCCGGGCCCATGGGTGAGCAGTCGACTGTGAAGTTCCCGCAAGAGGTCATCGATGAGTACGCAGCGCTCGGGGTCGATCTGCCCGCGCTCTTCTCCGCCGGTCATCTCGGCAGCCGGATGGGCGTCCGGATCGTGGAGGCGTCGGCGGACCGGGTGGTCGGCACCATGCCGGTGGAGGGCAACACCCAGCCGTACGGGCTGCTGCACGGCGGGGCCTCCGCCGTACTGGCCGAGACCCTCGGGTCCATCGGCTCGATGCTGCACGGCGGCAGCACCAGGATCGCGGTCGGGGTGGACCTCAACTGCACCCATCACCGGGGCGCGCGCTCCGGCCTGGTCACCGGGGTGGCCACGCCCCTGCACCGGGGCCGCTCGACGGCGACGTACGAGATCGTGATCACCGACGAGCGGGAGAAGAGGGTGTGCACCGCGCGGCTCACCTGCATGCTCCGCGAGGTCTCCGCCGAGGACGCCGACCGGGTGCGCGGGAACGGCTGAGCGGCTTCGCCGAGGGCCGTCCCGACGGCGTCCCCGCACCGTCTCAGGACGCCCCGGGACGGCCCGTACGTCCAGCACCACCCGCACCCCTCGCACCACCGGCACCGCCCGCGCCCTGACCGGCACCGCCACCACCCGCGCCCTGACCGCCACCGCCACCGCCACCAGCGCCGCCGCCCGCACCGCCCCGACCCGAAGAGGCCCCCGCGCCCGACCGGTTCGCCCGGACCGCGCCCGCCGGCGGGGCCGGGGCGAAGAGGGCGACCAGATCGTCGAGCCGGACCACGAGCAGCAGAATCACCAGCGCGGCGACCGAGGCGACGGCTCCTCCGGCGGCATGCGGCGGCAGACCGCCGGCCGCCCCGGCGACGGCCGCCGTGAGACCGGCGACCCCGGCGGCGGCCAGCAGCAGATTCCGTACGACGTGGACGGGACCCAGCGGGGTGACCGAGGCTCCGAAACAGCGGCAGGGAGCGCTCCGCCCCCGGCGCAGCGCCAGCACGATGCCCGCGGTGAAGGCGAGCAGCAGCAGCACCGCGAGCGCGAGTCCGAGAGGAGCCGTCGCGTTCGGCACCAGAAGTGCCGCTATGACGGCCTCCGCCGCCGTCACCGCGATCGCGACGGCCCGCGACGCGCGCGCGGGCAGCAGCCTCAGCGCCACGATCGAGGCGGCGAACTCCCGGAACGCCGCCCTGCCGCGCACCTTCCCCACGAGCGCCGCCAGAAAGACGCCGAACAGCAGAATCCGGCACGCGAGCACAACATAGGTCATCAGCACAGCCCCTTGTCCGAAAAGGTGTCCATTCCCCGCAGAGCGGTCCATCACCGCCGGCCGCCGGCGCACGGGACCGCGACCGCACCGCGACCGGGCGGAATCCACGCCGTACGACGCCGGACGCTCGGAACCCGCACCGCGCCGACCACATCACCATCACGCACGCCGCCCCGTCGGCTCACCGAACGTAACGCTCCGGCCCGTACCCCATGGGACCGCGCCAGATAACCGGAGCGGGCGCCTCATCCGTGCGCGCCTCCTCCGGTCCCCGTCGCGGGCGTCTGGCCGGGACCGTACGGGACCGCTCCCCCGGCGCGCCCCGGGCCGCCAACTCCCCTGCCCCACAGGTGTTCTCCTGTCACCCCTCGGCACCATCCTGACCCTCCGGCGACCGGGGGAAACCCGCCGGGGCGGCCGACGGCCGGGCCCGAGGGGCGGCGGACGGGGTTCCGCGCCGGACGGCGGCCCGTCCGCGAGCCCGCCCCGGCCGCGATCGGCGCCGCGAAAGCGGGCCAAGGCGACCCGGGAGCACCGCGCCTGATGGACCGTCGACTGTCGCGTGCCTCGCCCCGCCCACGACGCCGCCGGGGGCGCGTACGCGGAATCGGCGACCGCCCGGGAGGCATTCCCGAAATGGTCACCCTGCGTAGTCATTCACCGGGCGTATCACCCTCCACCCCTCCCCCTCCCGCCCCTGCGGTCCCCCGCCCCGGCGCTCCGACGAGCCTCCCGCCCTGTCAGTACCATGATCCCCTCAAGGGCCTTAGCAGAACTGGGCGTTCTGGCATTTTGAATGCATGATTGAAGCGCCGGAACGCCCGATCTGCCCTACTCGGGACGCCAACCATTGGCCTTGGCATAACAAGAGCGTCACATCCTGACGTCCGTAGTGCCCGACTCCTGCACCTGCGCTTAGAGTCACGGCCAGTCACCGCGCCGCCGGGCGCAGTCAGCACGGCCCGTGTACCTCCGTACGGCCCGGCGACCAAACGGCACCTCAGGGGAGGGGCCGCGCCAGGGAAAGGACTTATCGTGCGAAACCGTTCCTTGCTCATACTCAGCGCCCTGGTCACCACGGGAGCGCTCACACTCACAGCCTGCGGATCGCGCGACGACAACAAGAGCTCCGACGGCGACAGCGGGAAGACCACCGTGGTCATCGGCGTCGACGCCCCGCTGACCGGCTCCCTGTCCGCGCTCGGCCAGGGCATCAAGAACTCCGTGGACCTCGCGGTCAAGACCGCGAACAAGGACAACGTGGTCCCGGGCGTCGAGTTCAAGATGGAGGCCTACGACGACCAGGCCGTCCCCGCCTCGGGCCAGGCGAACGCCCAGAAGCTCGTGGGCAACAAGGACGTCCTCGGCGTGGTCGGACCGCTGAACTCCGGTGTCGCGCAGTCGATGCAGGGCGACTTCGCCAAGGCCGATCTGACCCAGGTCTCCCCGGCCAACACCAACCCCGCCCTCTCCCAGGGCGACAACTGGGCGAAGAACGAGAAGAAGCGCCCCTTCGACACCTACTTCCGCACCGCCACCACCGATGTGATCCAGGGCAAGTTCGCGGCCCAGTACCTGTACAACGAGGCCAAGAAGAAGAAGGTCTATGTCGTCGACGACAAGCAGACCTACGGGGCCGGTCTCGCCGCGATCTTCGCCGAGGAGTTCAAGCGTCTCGGCGGCTCGGTCGTCGGCACCGACCATGTCACGGTGAAGGAGACCGACTTCTCCAGCACCGCCGACAAGGTGAAGTCGAAGGGCGCGGACTCGGTCTACTTCGGCGGCCAGTACCCCGAGGGCGGACTCCTCGCCGACCAGATCAAGAAGGCCGGCGCGAAGATCCCGACCATGGGCGGCGACGCCCTGTACGACCCCGCGTACATCAGCGCCTCCGGCGAGGCGAACGAGGGGGACATCGCGACCTCCGTCGGCTTCCCGATCGAGAAGCTCGACACCGCCAAGAAGTTCATCGCGGACTACAAGACCGCCGGCTACAAGGACCCGTACGCGGCCTACGGCGGCTACTCCTACGACGCCGCCTGGGCGATCGTCCAGGCCGTCAAGGACGTCGTCGCGAAGAACGACGGCAAGGTCCCGAGCGACGCCCGCGCCAAGGTCACCGAGGCCATGGGCACGGTGAACTTCGACGGTGTGACCGGCAAGGTCTCCTTCGACGAGTTCGGCGACACCACGAACAAGCAGCTCACCGTCTACTCCGTCAAGGACGGCAAGTGGACGGACATCAAGAGCTCGACCTTCGAGGACTGACCGGCCGCTCAGCCCCGCATCCCCAGCACCAGCCGCGCGAGGGCGCAACAGCGCCCTCGCGCGGAGTCATATCCGACACGCTCATCGGAGGCTCTGCGGTGAACGAACTGCCGCAACAGCTGGCGAACGGCCTCGCCCTCGGTGCCCTTTACGGTCTCATCGCCATCGGGTACACCATGGTCTACGGCATCGTGCAGCTCATCAACTTCGCCCACGGCGAGATATTCATGATCGGGGGCTTCGGGGCCCTCACCATCTATCTGTGGCTCCCCGGCGGCACCTCGCTGCTCGTGGCGATACCCGCCATGATCATCGGCGGTGCGGTGGCCTCCGTGGCCGTGGCGACCGCGGCGGAACGGTTCGCCTACCGCCCGCTGCGAGGGGCTCCCCGGCTCGCCCCGCTGATCACCGCGATCGGTCTCTCCATCGCCCTTCAGCAGCTCGTCTGGGGCTTCTACCCCGACGCCAAGAAGGCCAGGAGCTTCCCCGAGTTCCCCGGCGACTCCTTCCAGATCACCGAACACCTGATCATCCAGCGCGCCGACGCCTTCGTCCTGGTCCTCGCCCCGCTCTGCATGCTCGCCCTGGGACTCTTCGTCGCCAAGAGCCGCAGCGGACGCGCCATGCAGGCCACCGCGCAGGACCCGGACACGGCCAAGCTGATGGGCATCAACACCGACCGGATCATCGTGATGGCCTTCGCCATCGGCGCGGCCTTCGCCGCGGTCGCGGCGGTCGCCTACGGGCTGGACAAGGGCCAGATCAACTTCGAGATGGGCTTCATCCTCGGGCTCAAGGCGTTCACCGCGGCGGTCCTCGGAGGCATCGGCAACATCTACGGGGCCATGGTCGGCGGAGTCGTCCTCGGCCTCGCGGAGTCGCTGTCGATCGCGTACATCGAAGAGATTCCCGGAATGCAGCAGCTCGGCGGTGGCGCCTGGTCCAACGTCTGGGCGTTTGTCCTTCTCATCGTCGTCCTCCTCGTCAGGCCGCAGGGTCTGCTCGGCGAGCGCGTCGCGGATCGGGCGTGATACGGATGACCACCGACCTCACCAAGGACACCCCGGCCGCCCCCGCGGCGGACGGGGCCTCCCGCACCACGGCCCTGCGCCGGCTGATCGCGGCCGGCGGCCTCGCCACCGTCGCGAGCACCTTCCTCTCCTGGACCTACACCAGCGAGTTCCCCGGCGACCTCACCGTCTACGGCTATCCCGCCGGACTCCAGGTGCTCACCCTGGTCGCGGGCCTGCTGGTGACCGTGTACGCCCTGGCCTCGCTGGGCGTCAAGGGTCTCGGCTGGCTCGCCCCCGCCGGCACGACGGCGGCGCTGCGGATGCTGGCCCTCGGCGCCTTCGGCACCGTGTGGTTCACCGTCGTGGCCATCGCCGTCCAGCTCGGCGGGCTGGCCCATCTCGATCCGGGCGGCTTCGTCGCGGCCGCGGCCTCCGCGCTGCCCCTGGTCGCGTTCCTGCTGCCCGACGACGCCCGCAAGGCCGAGCGCCCGCGCGAACTGCCCTCCTGGGCCGAGATCCTGATCATCGTCGCCGTCTTCGGCGTCGGTCTGTACGTGATCACGTACGGCATCGACACCGAGGACGCGGAGCTGTTCACCGGGTATCTGATCAGCGTCGGATTCGCCGTGGGCGGGCTCGTCAAGGCGGGCGCCGTGGCCCGGCTGTCGGCGCTCACCGCCAAGTACCGCCAGGTCACCGTGGTCGCGGCGTTCGTCGCCGCCGCCGCCTTCCCCTTCACCCAGAACACCGACACGTACACGCTCATCGCGGTCAACATCCTCATCTTCGCGACCGTCGCCCTGGGCCTGAACATCGTCGTCGGTCTGGCCGGACTGCTCGACCTCGGCTATGTCGCCTTCCTCGGCGTCGGCGCGTACACCGCCGCGCTGGTCTCCGGATCGACGGCCTCCGCGTTCGACGTGCGCTTCCCCTTCTGGGCCTCGGTGCTCACCGGCGCGGTCGTCTCACTGATCTTCGGCGTCGTCATCGGCGCCCCGACCCTGCGGCTGCGCGGCGACTATCTCGCCATCGTGACCCTCGGCTTCGGCGAGATCTTCCGGATCGCCATGGGCAACCTCGACGGGGTCTCCGGACCGCAGATCACCAACGGCCCCAACGGCATCCCCAACATCCCCGATCTGAACTTCTTCGGGTACGACTTCGGGGAGCCGCACACCGTCCTCGGCGTCGAGCTGGGCAGCTACGCCAACTACTACCTGCTGATGCTGCTCGCGATGGTGCTGGTCGTGGTGGTCTTCAGCCGGGCCGGCAGCTCCCGGATCGGCCGGGCCTGGGTCGCCATCCGCGAGGACGAGACCGCCGCGACCGCGATGGGCATCAACGGCTTCCGGGTCAAGCTGATCGCCTTCGCCCTCGGCGCGACGCTCGCCGGCCTGGCCGGCACCGTACAGGCGCATGTCCAGCACACCGTCGTACCCGAGATGTACCAGTTCGCCGGGCCGGTGCCGCCCAACTCGGCCTTCCTGCTGGCCGCGGTGATCCTCGGCGGCATGGGCACGGTCAGCGGTCCGCTGCTCGGGGCCACGCTGCTGTACATGATCCCGGCGAAGCTCCAGTTCCTCCAGGACTACCAGCTCCTGGGCTTCGGCATCGCGCTGATCCTGCTGATGCGGTTCCGCCCCGAGGGCCTGATCGCCAACCGCCGGGCGCAGCTGGAGTACCACGAGACCGATCAGCTCGACGTACCGGACAAGGGTCTGCCCGGCTCCGGCGTCGGCGTCACCAAGGCGGGGGCGTGAACGTCATGACGACCACCACCACCGGCGGCCCCCCGGCCGCGCCCGTGCTGGAGGCCACCGGGGTCACCATGAGGTTCGGCGGTCTGGTCGCCGTCAACTCGGTGGACCTCACGGTCGGGGCGGGCGAGATCGTCGGTCTCATCGGTCCCAACGGCGCGGGCAAGACCACCTTCTTCAACTGCCTCACCGGTCTGTATGTGCCGACCGAGGGGAGGGTCGCCTACCGGGGCGGTGTGCTGCCGCCCAAGCCGCATTTGGTCACCCAGGCGGGGGTGGCGCGCACCTTCCAGAACATCCGGCTCTTCTCCAATATGACGGTGCTGGAGAATGTGCTGGTGGGACGGCACACCCGGACCAAGGAGGGGCTCTGGTCCGCGCTGGTGCGCGGCCCGGGCTTCAAGCGGGCCGAGGCCGCCTCGCACGAACGCGCCATGGAGCTGCTGGAGTTCATCGGTCTGGAGCACAAGGCCGATCATCTGGCCCGCAATCTGCCCTACGGCGAGCAGCGGAAGCTGGAGATCGCGCGGGCGCTGGCGAGCGATCCGGGGCTGTTGCTGCTCGACGAGCCGACGGCCGGGATGAATCCGCAGGAGACCCGGGCGGCCGAGGAGCTGATCTTCGCCATCCGGGACCAGGGCATCGCGATTCTCGTCATCGAGCACGACATGCGCTTCATCTTCAATCTCTGCGACCGGGTGGCCTGTCTCGTCCAGGGCGTGAAACTGGTCGAGGGGACCCCGGAGGCGGTCCAGGGAGACGAGCGGGTCGTGGCCGCGTATCTCGGCACCCCCTTCGAGGGGGCGCCGGGCGCGGCGGAGGTCGCCGAGGTCGAGGCGGCCGAGGCCCAGAGCGCCGCCGGCACCGGCCGGGAGTCCGGCGCCGGCACCAGCCCGGAGGGGGAAGCCCAGTGACCGCACTGCTGGAGGTCGAGGACCTCAGGGTCGCGTACGGCAAGATCGAGGCGGTGAAGGGGATCTCCTTCCAGGTCGAGGCCGGGCAGGTGGTGACCCTGATCGGCACCAACGGCGCGGGCAAGACCACCACCTTGCGCACGCTCTCCGGGCTGCTGAAGCCCTCGTCGGGGCGGATCGTCTTCGACGGCAAACCGCTGGGCTCGGTCCCGGCGCACAAGATCGTCGCGCTGGGGCTCGCCCACTCCCCCGAGGGCCGGCACATCTTCCCCCGGCTGACGATCGGCGAGAATCTCCAGCTCGGGGCGTTCCTCCGGTCCGACAAGGCGGGGATCGAGAAGGACGTCCAGCGCGCGTACGAGCTGTTCCCGATTCTGGGCGAGCGCAGCAAGCAGGCGGCGGGCACCCTCTCGGGCGGCGAGCAGCAGATGCTGGCGATGGGGCGGGCGCTGATGTCCCGGCCGAAGCTGCTGATGCTCGACGAGCCGTCCATGGGGCTCTCCCCGATCATGATGCAGAAGATCATGTCGACGATCACCGAGCTGAAGGCCCAGGGCACCACGATTCTGCTGGTCGAGCAGAACGCCCAGGCCGCGCTCTCGCTCGCCGATCAGGGGCATGTGATGGAGGTCGGGAGCATCGTGCTCTCCGGTCCGGGACGGGATCTGCTGGTGGACGAGTCGGTCCGCAAGGCCTATCTCGGCGAGGACTGATCCGGACCCGCACGACGAGCAGGGCCCGTGCCCCCGGTGAGGGGGTACGGGCCCTGCTGTGCGTGTACGGGGTACGGGGCGGGGCCTCGGGCCCCGGTCGTGCGGAAGCGGCGGGGGCTACTGGCCCTTGGCCGCCTTCTTCTCCTCGGCGTCCTGGATGACGGCCTCGGCGACCTGCTGCATGGAGAGCCGGCGGTCCATCGAGGTCTTCTGGATCCAGCGGAACGCGGCCGGCTCGGTGAGTCCGTACTCCGTCTGGAGAACGGACTTGGCCCGGTCCACCAGCTTGCGGGTCTCCAGCCGCTGGGAGAGGTCGGCGACCTCCTTCTCCAGGGCCTTCAGCTCGGTGAAGCGGGAGACGGCCATCTCGATGGCGGGCACCACGTCGCTCTTGCTGAACGGCTTGACGAGATACGCCATCGCTCCGGCGTCGCGGGCCCGCTCGACCAGATCGCGCTGGGAGAAGGCGGTCAGCATCAGCACGGGGGCGATGGACTCCTCGGCGATCTTCTCGGCGGCGGAGATGCCGTCGAGGACGGGCATCTTCACATCGAGGATGACGAGGTCGGGGCGGTGCTCACGGGCGAGTTCGACGGCCCGCAGGCCGTCGCCCGCCTCGCCGACGACCGCGTACCCCTCCTCCTCCAGCATCTCTTTGAGGTCGAGCCGGATGAGGGCCTCGTCCTCCGCGATCACCACACGGGTCGTCAGCGGAGGAATGTGCGACGTGTCCTCGTCGGCGTGCGACGGATCGTCGTCGGAGACGGGCTGGGGCGAGTCGGGGGCGCTCACGGGACTCCTCATTCCAAGGCAGGGTGCTCCCCATGAGACTACCCAGCTCCTGTATGGTTGGGGCACGAAGGGTGCCCGCCATCCTTCGTTTCCAAGGGCACCCCGGTAGCCCAGCGGTAGAGGCAGTGGTCTCAAACACCATCCAGCGTGGGTTCGAATCCCACCCGGGGTACTTTACCTGGATTTCCAAGGTCATGACCGAGGCCCCTCTTTCGAGGGGCCTCAGCGCGTTATCCGGGCAGTTCGTCCTCGCCGATGTGGTGCACCCGGACCAGATTGGTGGAGCCCGCGACTCCGGGCGGCGATCCCGCCGTGATCACCACGATGTCGCCCCGCTCGCAGCGGCCGATCTTGAGCAGCTCCTCGTCCACCTGGGCCACCATCGCGTCGGTGGAGTCCACCTGCGGCCCGAGGAAGGTCTCGACGCCCCAGGTCAGGGTCAGCTCGGAGCGGGTGGCCGGATCCGGGGTGAACGCCAGCAGCGGAATCGGCGAACGGTAGCGGGAGAGCCGCTTGACCGTGTCTCCGGACTGGGTGAAGGCCACCAGGGACTTCGCGCCCAGGAAGTCGCCCATCTCCGCCGCCGCGCGGGCCACCGCGCCGCCCTGCGTACGCGGCTTGTTCCGCTCGTTCAGCGGCGGCAGCCCCTTGGCGAGCACATCCTCCTCGGCCGCCTCCACGATCCGGCTCATCGTCCGCACCGTCTCCACCGGGTACTTGCCCACGCTGGTCTCGCCGGAGAGCATCACCGCGTCGGTGCCGTCGATGATCGCGTTGGCCACGTCGGACGCCTCGGCGCGGGTGGGGCGGGAGTTCTCGATCATCGAGTCCAGCATCTGGGTGGCGACGATGACCGGCTTGGCGTTGCGCCGGGCGAGCTTGACCGCCCGCTTCTGGACGATCGGCACCTGCTCCAGCGGCATCTCGACGCCGAGGTCGCCGCGGGCCACCATCACACCGTCGAAGGCGGCCACGATGTCGTCGATGTTCTCGACGGCCTGCGGCTTCTCCACCTTGGCGATCACCGGGACCCGGCGGCCCTCCTCGTCCATGATCCGGTGCACGTCCTCCACGTCCCGCCCGCTGCGGACGAAGGACAGGGCGACGATGTCCGCGCCGATGCGCAGCGCCCAGCGGAGATCCTCGACGTCCTTCTCGGACAGGGCCGGGACGGAGACCGCGACCCCGGGGAGATTCAGCCCCTTGTGGTCGGAGACCATGCCGCCCTCGATGACAGTGGTGCGCACCAGGGGGCCCTCGACCCCGGTCACCTCCAGGGTGACCTTGCCGTCGTCCACGAGAATGCGCTCGCCCGCGGCGACGTCGCCGGTCAGCCCCGGATAGGTGGTGCCGCAGACCGCGCGGTCGCCCTCGACGTCCTCGACGGTGATGGTGAACTCATCGCCGCGTTCAAGGAGTACGGGCCCTTCGCGGAACCGGCCCAGCCGAATCTTCGGGCCTTGAAGGTCGGCCAGGATTCCGACGCTGCGGCCGGTCTCGTCGGACGCCTTGCGCACCCGGTGGTACCGATCCTCGTGATCCGCGTACGAGCCATGGCTGAGATTGAAGCGGGCCACGTCCATTCCGGCCTCGACCAATGCCTTGATCTGGTCGTATGAGTCGGTGGCTGGGCCCAGAGTACAGACGATTTTCGCTCGGCGCATGAACCGAGACTATGCCTTACCGACCGGTAGAGAATTGGCCGGGCATGACTACTCAACAACCTTTGCATGAAAGGCTGTTGACAAGTGTTGAATTGTGCGCAGGGCCGCTCCGATGAGCAATTCCACTCCGGCCGGGGGCCCCGCGCGGCGGTCCGGTCACAAGGCGGGCGGGGTCATCGTGAAGCGCGCGGTGACCTGGGCGTAGACCGTCTGGCGCTGCGGTTCGAGATCGAGCGCGGGCGCCGATTCGACCGATTCCGCGCCCGCGAAGGCCGCGACGCGCATGGTCCCCGGGACCGGGCCGCCGTACGGAGCCGTGTTCTCCGCGCCCAGATCCGCCAGCTCCACCAGCGCGGCCAGCCGCGCCCCCAGCGCCCCGGCGTACTCACGGGCCCGCTGCACCGCCTCCCGCACCGCCGTACGACGGGCCTCGCCGTGCGCCGGCGAGTCCGGGCGCAGCGCCCACCAGGGACCGTCCACCTGGGTCAGCTCCAGATCCGCGAGACGCGTGGTCAGCTCGCCCAGCGCGGTGAAGTCGCCCAGCTCGGCGGTGATGCGGACACTGCCGTGATACGCCCGCACCCGCTCGCCGCGCCCGTGCCGGGTGAGCTGGGGGCTGATCGAGAAGGCCCCGGTCTCCAGCTTCTCCACCGCCTCGCCGTAGGACTTGATCAGCTCCAGCACGGCGGCGTTGCGGCGGGTGAGATCGTCGAGCGCGCCGCGCCGGTCGGCGCCGCGCGCGCTGACGACGACGCCGATCCGGGCGATCTCGGGGTCGACTTCGAGACGGGCCTCCCCGATGACCGCGACACGCGGGGTCTCGGGGGTGCCGTAGGGCGCGGCGGACGGTCCGTGCGGGGCTGCGGGTGCGGATGCGTCGGTGGTCACGGTGGCTCCCTCGTACGGTGTGGGCGTACGCACACTGTCGCAGACGGCGACGGCGGGGCGGGGAACGCGCCGGGGGCGGTGCTCAGACGACCGGGGCGAGAGGGGTGAGGGCGGCGGGCCGGTCGCGGAGGTCCGGGGCGGCCTCGGGGCGGTCCAGGCCGAAGCTGGTGAAGGCGGTGCGGCGCGGCATCGGATAGGGCGCCTTGCCCGTGAGCGAGTTGAGGATGGCGGCGCTGCGCCAGGCGGCGAGGCCGAGGTCGGGGGCGCCGACGCCGTGGGTGTGGGTCTCCGCGTTCTGCACATGGACCGCGCCGGTGATCCGCTCGTCGAGCACCAGCCGGTACTCGGCGTCGACCCGCGGGCGCCCGGCGGAGTCCCGTCGCAGATAGGGCTCCAGTCCGGCGAGCATCGCGCCGGGCGGGCGCTCGCGGTAGCCGGTGGCGAGGACCACGGCGTCGGTGGTGAGGCAGGAGCGGGTGGCCTGCTGGAGGTGCTCCAGATGCAGTTCGACCTTGGTGGTGGCGATCCGGCCGGCGGTGCGGACGGTCACTCCCGGGGTGAGGACGGCGTCCGGCCAGCCGCCGTGCAGGGAGCGGCGGTACAGCTCCTCGTGGATGGCGGCGATGGTCTGGGCGTCGATGCCCTTGTGGAGCTGCCACTGCCGGGGCACGAGCCGGTCCCGGGTCTCCTCCGGCAGGGTGCGGAAGTAGCGGGTGTAGTCGGGGGTGAAGTGCTCCAGGCCCAGCTTGGAGTACTCCATGGGGGCGAAGGACTCGGTCCGGGAGAGCCAGTGGATCCGCTCGGCCCCCGGGGGGCGGCGGCGGAGCAGATCGAGGAAGACCTCGGCCCCCGACTGGCCCGAGCCGACGACGGTGACATGGCCGGCGGCGAGCAGCCGGGCGCGGTGGTCGAGATAGTCGCTGGAGTGGACGACCGGCACGGAGAAGGCGTCGGCCAAGGGTCTCAGCGCGTCGGGTACGTACGGTTCGCTGCCCAGGCCGAGCACGATGTTGCGGGCGTGGGTGCGGCCGACGGCCTCCACCTCGCCGTCGAGGTCCAGCCGGGAGAAGTCGACCTCGAACAGCTCGTGCGCGCCGTTCCAGCGGACCGCGTCGACCTGGTGGGCGAAGTGGAGGCCGGGGAGGCTGTCGCTGACCCAGCGGCAGTAGGCGTCGTACTCGGCGCGGTGGATGTGGAAGCTCTGGGCGAAGTAGAAGGGGTAGAGGCGCTCGCGCGAGCGGAGGTAGCGCAGAAAGCTCCAGGGGCTCGCGGGGTCGGCGAGGGTGACCAGGTCGGCGAGGAAGGGGACTTGGAGGGTGGTGCCGTCGATCAGGAGCCCCGGGTGCCAGCTGAAGCGGCGGCGGCGCTCGAAGAAGGCGGTGGCGAGGCCGCCGGGGACGCCGTGGGCGAGGGCGGCGAGGGAGAGGTTGAAGGGGCCGATGCCGATGCCCACGAGGTCATGGGGCTGGTCGGGTTCGGCTGTGGGCAGGGCGGTCATCGGAGGTGCTTCCTTCCACGAGTTCGATCAGTCGCCTCAGGTCGCCGGGGGTGGCGTGAGGGTTGAGAAGGGTCGCCTTGAGCCACAGCCGGCCGTCGGCGCGGGCCCGGCCGAGGACGGCGCGCCCGTCGGCGAGGAGGGCGCGGCGGATCCGGGCGACCTCGTCGTCGGGGGCGCCGGCGGGGCGGAAGAGGACGGTGGCGAGGGCGGGCGGCTCCCACAGCTCCAGCCCGGGGCGGGCCTCGATCAGCGCGGCGAAGCGGCGGGCGGTGGCGAGCACTTGGTCCACCAGCGCGGCGAGCCCCTCACGGCCGAGGGCCCTGAGGGTGACGGCGATCTTGAGGATGTCGGGCCGGCGGGTGGTGCGCGGGGAGCGGCCGAGGAGATCGGGGAGTCCGGCCTCGGTGTCGTCGTCGGCGTTGAGGTAGTCGGCGGTGAGGGCGAGCGGGGCGAGGCGGGCGCGGTCGGCGACCGCGAAGAGTCCGGCGGCGACCGGCTGCCAGCCGAGCTTGTGCAGATCGAGGGTGACGGAGTCGGCGCGGTCGAGTCCGGCGAGGAGGGGGCGGTGGCGGGCGCTGAAGAGGAGCCCGCCTCCGTAGGCGGCGTCGATGTGCAGCTCGGCGCGGTGCTGGGCGCAGCGGTCGGCGACGGCCGGGAGCGGGTCGATACGGCCGGTGTCGGTGGTGCCGGCGGTGGCGACGACGAGGTGGGGGCCGGGGAGGCCGTCGAGCGCGGTGTGGAGGGCGTCCGGGTCCAGGCCCCGGGCGTCGGGGACGGTGTGGGGCTCGGGCAGTCCGAGCAGCCAGGCGGCGCGGCGTACGGAGTGGTGGGCCGAGGCCCCGCAGACGGTCCGGACCGGGCCGTGGCGCTCCCGGGCGAGGAGCAGGGCGAGCTGGTTGGACTCGGTGCCGCCGGTGGTGACGAGGGCGTCGGGGGCGGGGGCGCGGGGGTAGACCTCGGCGGCGAGGGTCCGGGTGACGGTCCGCTCCAGCGCGGAGGCGGCGGGGGCCTGGTCCCAGGAGTCCAGGGACGGGTTGAGCGCGGAGGCGGCGAGATCGGCCGCGACGGCGAGGGCGAGGGGCGGGGGGTGGAGATGGGCGGCGCAGTGGGGGTGCGCGGGGTCGGCGGAGCCCAGGGCGAGGGCGTGCACCAGGCGGTGCAGGGCCTGGTGCGGGCCGTCGCCGCGATCGGGGAGTACGGGGTCGGCCGCGCCGCGGACCAGGGCGTCGACGCGGTCCGGCCCGCCCGCGGGGAGGGGGCCCCGGCGCTCGGTCGCGCCCTCGCGGAGGGCGTCGAGCACGGTGCGGAGGAGGGGGCGGAGGGCGTCGGGTCCTGAGGGGCCTCCGGAGAGGGTGGGCACGGGGGGTTCTCCTCCCGGAGGGGTGGAGGTGGACTCTGCCGTGCTCAACGAGTGGGGCCGCCCCTGGTATCGGCACCCCTCCCCGGGGCTCCGCCCCGGACCCGGCGCCTCAAACGCCGGCGAGGCTGAGTCTGGGTGATGGCGCGGGCCGCCCCGCGCCTCAAACGCCGGCGGGGCTGGGGGTGAGGGTGGCCCGGCCCGTGACTCAAACGGCGACAGAGCTGGGATTCACCCGCGTCGACGTCCCCACCGGACCAGAGACCCGACGTCCGGACAGCAGGCAAAAACCAGCCCGTCCGGCGATTGAGGACGGACCCGCACCCCAAGCACGCACAGCGAACGAACGCCCGGGCCCTCCCGGGGCTCCGCCCCGAACCCCGCGCCTCAAACGCCGGCGAGGCTGGGATTCTCGCGCCTCAATCGCCAGGCGGGGCTGGGGGTGAGGGTGGCCCGGCCCGCGCCTCAAACGGCGACAGAGATGGGATGCACGCGCGTCGGCATCCCCACCGGACCGGAAACCCGACGACCGGACAGCAGGCAAAAACCAGCCCGTCCGGCGATTGAGGACGGACCCGGGCGACGGAGGTGGGGGGCGTGGATGTGGAGAAGGGAACGCCCCGGCAGGGGGTGCCGGGGCGGGAGGGGTGGGAGGGGAGAGAGGGAGGGGAGGGTTAGGGGGTGCGGATGGGGAGGGCGCGGTGGAGGTCGGCGAGTTGGTCGGAGAGTTTGCGGCGGAGGGCCGGGATCATCTCGGCCTCGCGCAGACAGCGCTCGCCGAGTTCGAGGGTCTCGGCGTCCACGGCGTGCGCCGGAAAGGCGTGGCGGCCCGCGGCCTCGGCGATGGCGGGGCCGCGGCGCGCGGCGAGGTCGACGGCGGCGGGGAAGAAGCGCGGGATGTACTCGCGTACGAGGTCGGCCTGTTCCGGCTGCCAGAACCCCTGGGCCGCGGCGGTGAAGAGGTAGTTGGAGACGGAGTCGGAGCTGAAGAGCTGCTCCCAGGCCGCCGCCTTGGCCTGCGGATCGGGCAGCGCGGCCCGGCAGCGGGCGGCCCCCTCGCGCCCGGTGGCGCTGGGGTCCAGCTCCAGTTCGGCGGCGATGGCCCGCTCGTCGGTCGCGCCGAGGACGGCGAGGCGGTAGAGGATCCGCCAGCGCAGCTCGGGGTCCAGCTCCGGCCCGCCGGTGACGCTGCCGTCGGAGAGCCACTCCTGGATGGTCTCGGGCTGGGCCGCCGCGGCGATGCAGTGGCGTACCGCGATCAGCCGGAGCCCGGCGTCGCTGCCGTCCTCGGTGCGGCGCAGCAGCGCGCGGCAGATGTCCCTGATCGCGGCGAGCGCCGCGGGCCTGTCGTCGGCGGGGCTGAAGCGGTCGGCGATCTCGGACCGGGCGAAGCCGAGGACGCCCTGGACGATCGCGAGGTCGGACTCGCGCGGCAGATGCGCGGCGGCGGCCGCCAGATAGTCCTTGGGGGCGAGTTCGCCGTCGCGGACCATGTCCCGGGCCGCGTTCCAGACGACGGCTCGGGTCAGCGGGTCGGGGACGCGGGAGAGGACGGCGGTGACGGCGTCCCAGGAGGCGGCGTCGAAGCGGATCTTGGCGTAGGTGGTGTCGTTGTCGTTGAGGACGACGAGGGCGGGGCGGCGGCCGGGGTGCGTGCCGGACTCGCCGTGCGGCACGTCCAGCTCGAAGCGCCCGCGCGGGATCAGCCGGGTGTCGTCGACGGGGTCGATGTCGTACGCGCCGACGGCGACGCGGTGCGGCCTCGTGCCGTCCTGGGCGACGGTGAGCGACCAGGAGCCGCCGGCCTCGGCGACCGCGGGCCGCAGGGTGTCGACGCCGGTGGTCCGCAGCCAGGTCTCGGCCCAGCCGTGGACGTCGCGATCGGTGGCCTGGGCGAGGGAGTCGATGAAGTCGGCGAGGGTGGCGTTGCCGAACCTGTGCCGGGCGAAGTGGGTGTTGATCCCGGCGAGGAAGTCCTTCTCCCCCATCCAGGTCACCAGCTGCCGCAGCGCGGAGGCCCCCTTGGCGTAGGAGATGCCGTCGAAGTTGAGCATCGCCGAGGCGGTGTCGGGGACGGCCTCCGGGTCGGGGGCGACGGGGTGGGTGGAGGGCCGCTGGTCGGCGTCGTACCCCCAGCCCTTGCGGTTGACGGCGAAGTCGACCCAGGTGTCGGTGAAGCGGGTGGCCTCGGTGAGGATCTGGAAGCCCATGTACTCGGCGAAGGACTCGTTGAGCCAGAGGTCGTCCCACCAGACCATGGTGACGAGGTCGCCGAACCACATGTGGGCCATCTCGTGGGCGATGACCATGGCCCGGGTCTGCCGCTCGGTGTCGGTGACGGCGGAGCGGTAGACGAACTCGTCCCGGAAGGTGACCAGGCCGGGGTTCTCCATCGCGCCCGCGTTGAACTCGGGGACGAAGGCCTGGTCGTACGAGTCGAAGGGGTACGGCTCCTCGAACTTCTCGTGGTACCGGTCGTAGCACTGGCGAGTGATCTCGAACAGCTCTTCGGCGTCGGCGTCGAGGTGCTCGGCGAGCGAGCGGCGGCAGTGCAGGCCGAAGGGGAGCCCGGCGTGCTCGGTGCGGATCGAGTGCCAGGGTCCGGCCGCGACGGCCATGAAGTAGGTGGCGAGCGGCGGGGTCGGCGCGCAGGTCCAGACGCCGTGGCCGTCGTCGGCGGCGATGCCGTTGCCCAGTACGGTCCAGCCCTCGGGGGCCTTCACGGTCAGCGCGAAGACGGCCTTGAGGTCGGGCTGGTCGAAGGCGGCGAAGACGCGCTGGACGTCCTCCATGAAGAGCTGGGTGTAGACGTAGGTCTCACCGTCGGAGGGGTCGGTGAAGCGGTGCATGCCCTCGCCGGTGCGCGAATAGCGCATGTCCGCCGTGACGGTCAGCTCGTGCTCGCCCGCGCTCAGCGCGGGGAGCGGGAAGCGGTTCCCGTCGAGCAGGGCGGGGTCGAGCGGCTGTCCGTCCAGCGCGATGGAGTGCAGTACCGCCGGCTTGACCTCGACGAAGGTGTCCCCGTCCGCGCGGGCGGTGAAGTGTATGACGGTGCGGGAGCCGAAGACCTCTTCTCCGGTCGCGGATGATTCGGGAGGAACCTCGGCCCCCAGGGTCAGATCGAGCTCGACCGTGTACCGGTGGACGTCGAGAAGCTGGGCTCGGTTCTGCGCTTCGTCGCGCGTGAGTACGGACATGAAGGCCATGCTGCCTGATGAGAGCCGCCGAGCACACGGGGTATCGGTTCCGCTCTGAGCGCACGCGAGCACCCGGGTCCGGGCGGCGGTCCGGGACGGCCCTCAGCCGTCGTATCGCGGATCGGGAGCGTCCGGATTGGCCGCGATGGTCTCGTGGTGCCGGATGACCTCGGCGATGATGAAGGTGAGCAGTTTCTCGGCGAACGCCGGGTCGAGCTTCGCGCTCTCGGCGAGCTGGCGCAGCCGGTCGATCTGGCGGGCCTCGCGCTCGGGGTCCGCGGGCGGCAGCTGGTGCTGCGCCTTGAGCAGCCCGACCTGCTGGGTGCACTTGAAACGCTCGGCGAGCATGTGCACGACGGCGGCGTCGATGTTGTCGATGCTCCCGCGCAGCCGGTCCAGCTCGGCTCGGACGCTGGTGTCGATGTCCCTGGTGGTCATGGACGCCGAGCTTACGTGGACGGCGTGGCGATCGTCGGCGGATGGTCAGGGTCTGGGACACGGTCGCTCCAGCCGCCGGGCACGGCGCGCGCCTGCTGTGCGCGGAAGCGGACCGGAGCGGATCCGACACGGCGGGTGAAGAGCCGGGAGAAGTAGGCGGGGTCCTCGTAGCCGACGCGGCGGGCGACGGCGGCGACGGGCAGTTCGGTGGCGGCGAGGAGTTCCTTGGCGCGGCCGAGGCGGATGGAGAGCAGATAGTCCTTGGGGCTGCACCCCGCGCCCCGGCGGACGGCGGCGCGCAGCTCGGCGGCGGTCATCCGGTGGCGGGCGGCGTGCTCGGCGACGGAGAGCGGGAGGAAGGCGTCGCGGGCGAGGGCGGCCAGGACGGGGTCCCCCGCCGGGTCGGTGTCGGCGCGGGCCCGGCGCAGCGCGACGAGGAGTTCGTGGACGGCGGCGGCGGTCTCGACCTCCAGCAGCGGGTTGCCGCGCCGGGCGGCGCGGGCTATCCGGCCGACGGCGGCGCGCGGCCCGGCGGTGTCGGAGAGGGGGACGACGCTGCGGTCGGCGTCGATGTAGCCGAGTTCGGTGTAGGCGGCGGTGGCGGGTCCGTCGAAGTCGACGAAGCTCTCGTCCCAGCCGCCGGGGTCGCAGCCGTAGTGGTGCGGTACGCCGGGGGTGATCCAGATCAGGGCGGGCGCGACGACGGCGGTGCGCCGTCCGTCGGGGGTGCACAGCCAGCCGCTGCCCGCGCTGATGACGACGGCGACATGGTGGTCCAGGACGCGGGGGCCGACGGCGGGGAGCGCGCCGTGCTGGAGGCCGACGCCGAGGCAGACGAGTCCGAGGCGGTGGTGGAGCGGGCTGGGGGTGAAGTAGCGCATCCAGGTGTGGTACATCCGCCGTCGCCCCTACTCCGGTGGCCGGCGCTCGGGCCGGCGCGTGCGTGTGCTTGCGCGCTTGTGCGTGTGCGTGTGCTTGCGTGCGTGTGCCTGTGTGCCTGTGTGCCTGTGTGCCTGTGTGCCTGCGTGCCTGCGTGCCTGCGTGCCTGCGTGCCTGTGTGCCTGTGTGCCTGTGTGCGCGTGCGCATATGTGCGTACACAGGTGTACGTGTGCATGTGTACGGGGACTCGTCCCTGAGCCTGTTCGCGCCCCCGGACAAGTCCTGCGCGTTTGTGTCCAAACAGCGCCGATCTTTGTCCATGGACCGGTCCGCCGCCAGAGGACGATGGTGGTGGAATGGCGGATTTCGGCGTGGGTGAGAAGGATTTCGAGCTGGACGGGCGGCCGGTGCGGCTGCTGTCGGGCGCGCTGCACTACTTCCGGGTGCACGAGGCGCAGTGGGACCACCGGCTGGCGATGCTGCGGGCGATGGGGCTCAACTGCGTCGAGACGTACGTCCCCTGGAATCTGCACGAGCCCGCGCCCGGGCGGTTCGCGGACCCGGGGGCGCTCGGCCGTTTCCTGGACGCGGCGCACCGGGCCGGGCTGTGGGCGATCGTGCGGCCCGGCCCGTACGTCTGCGCCGAGTGGGAGAACGGCGGGCTGCCGCACTGGCTGACGGGACGGCTGGGCAGCCGGGTGCGGACGGCGGACGAGGAGTATCTGGGGCGGGTGGCGGACTGGTTCCGGGAGCTGCTGCCGCAGGCGGTGGAGCGGCAGATCGACCGCGGCGGGCCGGTGATCATGGTGCAGGTCGAGAACGAGTACGGGAGCTACGGCAGCGACCGGGAGTACCTGCGGCGGCTGGCGGAGCTGCTGCGCGGCCTCGGGGTGCGGGTGCCGCTGTTCACCTCGGACGGCCCCGAGGACCACATGCTGACCGGGGGTTCGGTGCCGGGGGTGCTGGCCACGGCGAACTTCGGCTCGGGGGCGCGCCGGGCCTTCGAGACGCTGCGCCGCCACCGGCCGGACGGTCCGCTGATGTGCATGGAGTTCTGGTGCGGCTGGTTCGACCACTGGGGCGAGGAGCCGGTGGTACGGGAGGCGGAGGACGCCGCGGCGGCGCTGCGGGAGATCCTGGGGCTGGGCGCCTCGGTCAATGTGTACATGGCGCACGGCGGGACGAGCTTCGGCGGCTGGGCGGGGGCGAACCGCACCGGCGAACTCCAGGACCGGGCGCTCGCGCCGACGGTCACCTCGTACGACTACGACGCGCCGATCGACGAGGCGGGCCGCCCCACGGCGAAGTTCTGGCGCTTCCGCGAGGTGCTGGCCGAGTACGCCGACGGGCCGCTGCCCGAGGTGCCGCCCGCGCCCCCGGCGCTGGCCGGGCCGGTGCGGGCGGAGCCGGCCGGCTGGGTCCCGCTGGAGGGGGTGATGGAGCTGCTCGGCGATCCGGAGCGGGAGAGTCCGATGCCGCCGACCTTCGAGGAGCTGGACGTGGACCGCGGTCTGGTGCGCTATCGGGTACGGGTGCCGGGGCCGCGCCGCCCGTACCCGCTGCGGGTGACGGGGCTGCGCGACCGCGCGACCGCCTATGTGGACGGCCGCCCGGCGGGGTCGCTGACGGAGGAGTGGGACGCGCTCCCGGAGCCGGTGGCCGGGCCGGCCGAGGTGGAGCTGTGGGTGGAGTCCCTGGGCCGGGTCAGCTACGGCCCCCGGCTGGGCGAGCCGAAGGGGATCACCGGCGGGGTGCTGCACGAACGGCAGTATCTGCACGGGGTACGGGCCCGGGGGCTGCGGCTCTCCGCCTTCGTGCCGGAGTCGGTGTCCAAGGCTCCGTTCCGCCCGGCCCCGGGCCCGGGCGGCGGCGCGGGGCTGTACCGGGCGGCGGCCCGGGTGACGGGCGGGGCCGGGGACGCCCGGGTGCGGCTCGCGGGGTGGGGGCGGGGTTTCGTGTGGGTGAACGGGGTGTGCCTGGGGCGGTACTGGGACGTCGGGCCGCAGCGCTCGCTCTTCCTCCCGGGGCCGGTGCTGCGGGCCGGGGAGAACGAGGTGTGGGTGCTGGAGCTGGAGACGGCGGGCGAGGCGGTGGTGATCGCCCCGGATCCCGGGTGACCGGACGGGGTCGTACCGGACGGGGTCGTACCGGACGGGGACGGACAGGACACGGACGGACCGGACGGGGTCGGACCGAGCGGGGCGGCGGGCCCGTTCATGGGTGGGCCCGCCCGTCCGCATCGGGGGGGAAGGAGCGGACGGGCGGGCCCGGGCGGCCCGTCGGGGGGACGGGCCGGTCCGGGGAGGGCCCGGGGCCCCGATCCGCGGGCCCGGGCCGGTCGGGGCGAGACCCTAGATCTCGCGGACCTCGAAGGCGTCCAGGACGAACTCCGACTTCCAGGCGTCGGCGACCTTCCGCAGCCCGACCCAGGTCTCGCCCTCGTCGGGCGCGGTGAACTCGTACTCCCACACGGTCGGCGAGGTCGCCACGGGGATCGGCTCACGGCTCAGCTCGCGGTCGTCCGCGCCGGTGATCCAGGCGTACTGGCCCGCGTGCTCGTTCTCGTAGCGGAAGGAGACCCGGTAGCGGCGGCCCGGCGCGAAGCGGACCGTGTGCTGCACGGTCCGGTAGACCAGGCCCTCGTTCTCGCCGCGTGACTTCAGCGACTCGGAGCCGTCTATCACGTCGTCGATCGCCTTGCCGTTCCAGCCGCGCTGGGTGAAGGGGGCGTGGCGCTGGGCGATATGGGTGCGCGGATCGGTCGCGCCGCCCGCGTCGCCCTTGACGAAGACGCCCCAGCCCTGGGGGACGTTCTCGAAGTCCTCGTACGCCAGCGCGCCCTCCTTGCGGGTCGGCCGCGCCGGGACGACCCGCAGATTGTCGAAGCGGACCCGGGCGTTCCCGGCCGCCGCGCGCAGGGCGAGGGTGACCGGGCCGCCGCCCTCGGGGACGGTGAAGTAGGTGAACATCCGCTGGAAGCGGGTGCCGTGCTTGCGGTCGGCGGCGACGAAGTTGCCGGCCGTGGAGACGTCCGTCCAGTTCGCCGCGGTCACCCCGTCGGCCGTGCGGACCTCCAGGCTCGCCCGGCGGCGCTCCCCCGCGCGCTCCCCCACCTCGACCTGGACGGAGGCCGCGTAGTCGCCGGGCCTGAGCCGTTCGAGCCGCTGGCCGGCCCAGGCCGCCGCGCCCGCCGCGATCACCAGTTCGTAGTCGCCGAGGGAGCTGAGCCGCACGGAGGCGGGCCCGCCGGTCCGCCAGCCCTCCAGCGTGCCGGAGTTGAAGCCGGGGTCGTGCAGCCCAGTCGCCTCGCCCCAGCCGGGGTCCCCGACGGCCCGGGCCCGGGTGCGGTGGACGACGTACGGCTGATCGGGCTCGGCGTCGACGGTGATCCGGCCGGAGCGGACCGGCAGCTCCCGCTCGTACACCCGGCCCTGGTCGGTGAGGCGGTACAGCACCACCTTCGACGCGCCCGCCCAGCCGCGCGGCAGCCGCCATGTCGTGACGCCCCCGGCCGGGTTGTAGTGGTAGAGCCGGGCGGGGTCGTGGGCCCGGCGCGGCTCCCAGGGGAGGAGGTAGACGCCTCCCTCGTACACCGTCCGGCCGTCGGTCTCGATCCGGCGGACGCCTCCCGTGTCGGAGACGGAGACGGCTCCCGGGCCGAAGAAGGCGATCTCGTGCTCGGTCCAGCGCTTGATGGGATACGCCTGGAGGTACTTCGCCGGCAGCGACTCGGTCCAGATCAGCCGGTAGAAGGTGTTCCAGTCGGTCTTGCCGACCCAGCCCTCGAAGTTCCCGGTGCGCGGAATGCCCAGCAGGGTGGGCCAGCGGTCGGCGAAGACGTCCTTCTGGTGGTTGCGGACGAAGCGGATGAGCTGGGAGTTGATACCGCGTGAGGAGTCGGGGCCGTAGTCGACCTCGGTGGCCCAGTGCGCCCAGAGCGACGAGCGCTCCAGCCCGTGGCCCCACTCGGTGGTGATGTGCCAGCCCTGGTCGCGCAGAGCGCGCTGGAGCCGGTCCGAGGTCCAGCCGGACTCGCGGAAGACGTCGATGTAGAGCGTGTTGAGCGCGGGGTCGGTCTCGGCGCGCAGATCGGCGAAGCGCCGCACGATGTCGCCGCTGACCAGATCGCGCCGCTGGTCGATGCGGTAGGACTGGTCGAGCCAGTCCCACTGCTCGTTCTTCTTGTCGACGAGGGTCTCGGAGAAGGAGCGGGCGACCGGGTAGGACTCGGTCGCGTTCACATGGACGCCGAAGTCGCTGTTCCACCGGCGGCCCCTGCGGAGCAGGGTGTTCAAATCGTCCAGCCCGCCGGCCCGCCGGTTGTGGTTGCCCGCGTAGTCGGGGTGGGCCGAGTCGTGGCCCTCGGACTGATAGCCCTTGAGCAGGGTGTACTGCCGCAGCCCGTCCGTCGCCAGGGAGATCCGCTTGACCTGGTCGAGCGTGGCGAGGAAGGGGTTGGTGGCCTGCGAGGCGAAGTTGAAGGGGATGTGCGGGACGACCCGCAGATGCTGCTCCCCGGCCCCCAGCGGGGAGACCATGATGTCGCGGAAGGCGATGGCCGCGTCCTGCCAGTCGACGACGCCGTCTCCGTTGCGGTCACGGGTGATGACGACGGTGGCGTACGGCAGCGGCTCGACCGCGTCGACGGGGGCGGTGGCCGCGCGGTGGGTCCACTGGCCGGGAGTGAGCCGGGCGCTGACGTGTCCGCCGCCCGCCGTCGTCTGCCGCCAGAGCCTGCCGTTGTCCCAGGTGGTGCCCGCGGCCCCGGTGGGCTTGTCGTAGACGGTGTTGGTCTCGATCGCGCCGCCGAGCCGGTCGTGCGAGAGGACCGCGTAGGCGCAGCCGGTCGGCGCGGCCTCGGCCGGGGTGGCGGGGGTGAGGGTGATGTGGGTGTCGCCGTCGCCCGCCTTGTCGAGCTGGATCCGCGCGGCGCGCAGGGCCGCGCCCGGCTGGTCGCTGCGGACGGAGAGCAGGGACAGCCCCGGGATCTCCAGGGTGCCCACGCGCAGCGCGTCGGTGTCGGCGATCCGGGTCACCCGCCAGTGGACCCGGCGGTCCTCGACCCGGATCTCCACATCGATCTCGGTGGGCCCGAAGGAGAGGGTGTACGCGACCCGGTCGCGGCGGGCCCTGGCGGTGACCCCGCCGGGGGTGCGGGCCACCGAGTCGATGAGGACGGAGGCGATCGGCGACTCCTGCCCGTACAGCTTCGCGCCGGTGCCCCGGTCGGTGTACGAGACGACGCGCGGGAAGCCGCTGTCGACCAGGACCTCCAGATCGGGCGAGCGCAGCACGGTCTCCCCGCGGGGCGCGGCGAGGGCGGCGGACGGCGCGCCGACGGCGACGGAGGCGCCGGCCAGGGCGGTGGCCGCCACCACGGTCCTGCGGCTGGGGCCGGCATCGCTTGCGTACACGCTCGTCCTCCTCGGTGACGGGGATTCCTGTAGAGGCCAATCTGCGCCGGGAGGGGGGAGGACGCCCATGGACAAAGGCGGGGCAGGTGTTGGACTAATAGCGTCCGACACCTGCCCCGCCGGTGCTGCCGCCGGCCGGGTCCCGCGGTCCGCGTCGCGTGGGAGGGGCGCGGTCCTCGCCGGAGGGTCGCGGGCCGGTCCGCCGGGCCGGTCGGTCCGTCCGGTCGCGGGCCGGTCCGCCCGGGTGGCCCGGTCGCGGGTCCGGTCCGTCCGGTCGCGGTCCTCGTCAGAAGGGCGCGGTCCTCGTCAGAGGTTCACGGTCCTCGTCAGAGGGTCGCCGCCGCCGCCTTGATGTCCGCGGCGAAGTGGGAGACCTGGGCGTAGACGCCGGGGTAGTTGGGCCGCGCGCAGCCCTGGCCCCAGCTCACGATGCCGACCTGGATCCACTCGTTGTTGTTGTCGCGGCGGAACATCGGGCCGCCGGAGTCACCCTGGCAGGTGTCGACGCCGCCCTGGGTGTAGCCGGCGCAGATCTCCTCCGCGTCGACCAGGCTCGGGTAGGACTGTCCGCAGGAGGAGTCCGAGACGAACGGGACCGTCGCCTTGAGGAGGTAGCGCTGCTGGGCGCCGCCCTCGCGGGCCGAGCCCCAGCCGGCGACGGTGAAGGTGCCGCTGTCGTAGGCCGTGGTCTCGGCGATCTTCAGGGTGGCCCGGTTGATCGGCGTGGCGAGCTTGATCAGCGCCCAGTCCTTGCCGGTGCCGTTGTAGCCGGGGGCCTGGAGGACCTTGGTGGACTTGACCTTGATCGCGCTGGTGCTCTGGAGGTCCACCACACCGCCGGTGACGGTGATGCTGGTGTTGTTGCCGGAGCCGTTCACACAGTGCGCGGCGGTCAGGACTATCTGCTGGGTGAGCAGCGAGCCGCCGCAGCCCATGGAGAGCCGGACCATGAAGGGGAACTCCCCCTGGGCGGCGCGGGTTCCGCCGACGACGGGCGGGGCGCCGGCGGCCGACGCGGTGGCGGAGGCGGGTTGGACACTGGCTGCCGCGAGCATGACGGCGCCGAGCACTGCACACCTCTTGAGCGTACGGAGAAGCTTCAACGGCCTGCCCTTCGTGGGGGGTTGAGGACTGCGTCCCGGTGGGGGCGCATGCCGAACGGCACATCGTCGTCTGACATGAGCCCGACAATCTGATGATCGGGATTATGGGGAGTGCGCCCGGCGCGCCACAAGGAGCAGATTTCGGCCACGGTGCGCGGGGGTGCTTAGAGTGAAGGGGGCCGGCCGTCGTACAGGGGGGTACGGAGCGTGGTGGCGAAGGACAGCGAGGTCGTGCACGGCTTTCCGCATCTCGACACGGTGCGCGCGGCGATCACCGCGCTCTACCGCAGGCTCTCGCCCGACGGCGTGCTGTCGTACGCGCCCAGCGTCCTCCCCGCCGACGTCGCCTTCTCCGACCACGACGATCTGCATCTGGGCGCCCAGCTGGTGGCGCGCGCCCTGGTGCGGCATCTGCGGCTGCCCGACGCCCGGATGATCGTGAGCTTCCGGGAGATGGAGCACGCGGCGAGCGTGGAGCTGACCGCGGGGCCGGAGTACTTCATCGAGCTGAACGACCGCTTCCGCAGACACCGGCGGGACATCGGCGCGGCCCTGGCCCATGAGATCACCCATGTCCTGCTGCACCGGCTCGACCTGTCCTTCCCCGGCACCCGGGACAACGAGATCCTCACCGACACCGTGACGACCTATCTCGGGGCGGGGTGGCTGCTGCTCGACGCCTTCCGCGAGGACCGGCTGACCAGCCAGAAGCTCGGCTATCTCACCCCCGAGGAGTTCGGCTATGTGCTGGCGAAGCGGGCGCTGGCCTTCGACGAGGACCCCTCGCCGTGGTTCACCAGCCCCCAGGGGTACACCGCGTACAAGAAGGGCCGCGCCCAGGCGCTGCGGGACGCCCGGCAGCCCCCGCTGACCACGGCCGGATGGGCGGCCGCGCACCGGTACGCCAAGGCGCGGCGGCACGCGGCCGAGCACGCCGCCGAGGCGACCGGGGAGGGGTACGCCTTCGAGCCCGGACCGGACGGCCCGCGTGTCTCATTCGCGTGCCCCGTCTGCCGGCAGCGCGTCCGGCTCCCGGTGCGGGGGCGGGTGCGGGCCCGGTGCGGACTGTGCCGGAACATTCTCGAATGCGACACGTGAGCGAGTTCCGTACTCTCCGGGCATGACGAGTGGGGCGGGTCGGCTGTTCGAGGCCGTGTACGGAGCCGACGAGGACGCCGTCGTACGGCTGTTGCGGTCCGGGGTCCCGGCGGAGGCGGTCGACGAGGACGGGGAGAGCGTGCTCCACCGGGCGGCGGTGGACGGGCGGACCGGGATCGTCCGGCTGCTGCTGGCGGCCGGGGCCGATCCGGACCGGGCGTGCGGCGACGGCTCGTTCGAGGGCGGCGATCTGCCGCTGTGCGGGGCCGCGGCCCACGGCCACGAGCGGACCGTACGGGCGCTGCTCGCCGCAGGCGCGCGGCCCGATCTGCGGGAGGCCTTCGATCGCACCGCGCTGGTCTGGGCGGTGCGATACGGCCATCCGGGCACGGTCCGGGCGCTGCTGGAGTCCGGCGCGGACCCCGCGCTCCCCGACGGCGAGGGGGTGACCCCCCGGACGCTGGCCGTACGGCAGGGCTCGTCGCCGGTCGTCCGGGCGCTGCTGGAGTCCGGCGCTGGGACGGCTGAGCGTCTGGCGCTGCTCGCGGAGGCCCGCGCGTGGCTGGGGCGCGATGTGGAGCGGGAGCTGCGCGCCGGGCTGACGGCGGCGTACGGGGAGGGTCTGGAGCTGACCGCGCGCCGGATCGTGGAGGACGGCGGGGTGACCGTCGTGGTCGGGGCGGTGCGGGACGGCGCTCCGGGCCCGGCGGCCGAGCGGCGGACCGGGCACGCGGCGATCGTGACGATGCTGGAGGCCGGGCTCGGGATCCGGACGCCCTGCGCGGAACTCGCCGAGCGGGCGCTGCGCGGCGGGCCCCGGGGCGTCGACAACTGGCGGGAGCAGGTGCTGACGCTCGGCGGCCGCGCCGACGAGGAGACGCTGATCGCGGCCGAGGCGTGGTGCGCGGACGCCGATCCGCGGCGGCAGGCGTTCGGCGCGGACGTGCTCGGGCGGCCGGGGCCGCCCGGGCCGCTCGCCGCGCGGGCCGTGGCGGCGCTGCGCGCACTGTCCCGCCGGGCGCGGGACGCCGAGCCGGTCCTCGCGGCGGTCGCCGGGCTGGGGCTGCGCGGGGATCCGTCCGCCCTGCCGGAGATCGCGCGCCACGCCGGGCATCCGGACCCGGCGGTGCGCCGTCAGGTGGCCGAGTCGCTGCCGGGGGCGGTGGCGACGGAGCCGGAAGCGCCGCCGGTCGCGGTCGCGGCGCTGATCGCGCTCTGCCGGGACCGGGCGGCGAGCGTGCGCGACCGCGCGGCCCACGGCCTCGCGGGGCTGCGCGCCGACACCCCCGCCCTCCGCGACACGCTCGCCGGACTGCTCGACGCCCCCGACGGCGGCCGCCCGGTCGCCGACGCCGCCCTGGGCCTGGCCCTCCGCCAGGACCCGCGCGCCGAGGCGGCACTGCTGCGCCTTCTGGAGGAGGCGGACCCCGACCCGTACGCCCTCACCACCGCCCGGGAGGCGACCGCCCTGATCCACGACGCCGCGATCCGCCGCCGCCTGGAGGGGGCGACGCCTCGCCGGTGAGTCCGCGGGAGCGGGTGCGCCCGGGGGCGCGTACACCCGTGGGCGGGGCGCGGGGCTCCGGGCGCGGCCCGGGCTCGGCCGAATGGGGGGCCGCCGGTCGGCGACCGCCGGGGGCGGGCCTTCGCTGAGCCGCTGCCGCGGACGGGTCGGCGTCGAGCGACCGCGGTGGACCGGGCCGCCGCTCAGCCGCCGCGGACAGGCCGCCCGTTCAGAGGCTCCGGCAGACAGGCCGCCGTCAGCGGCTCCCGCGGGCGGGGCCGCCGCTCAGCCGCTGCCGTAGACGGGCCCCGCGGGCTCAGCGGCGGACAGCAGGCGGCGGGCGGCGTCGCCCGCGGCGGTCGGGGTCCAGTGGGAGGGGGCGTGGGCGGTGGGGCCGGGGCGCCAGCCCTCCATGACGGTGACGCGGCCCGCCTCGGCCTCGAAGACCCGGCCGGTCACCCCCGTACTGGCGGCCGAGCCCAGCCACACCACCAGCGGGGAGACGTCCTCCGGCAGTCCGGTCAGCCCGGCGAAGATCTCCTCGGTCATCCGGGTGCGGGCGGCCGGGGCGATCGCGTTGACCTGGACCCCGTAGCGGGCCAGTTCGGCCGAGGCGACCAGGGTCAGAGCGACGATCCCGGCCTTGGCGGCCGCGTAGTTGCCCTGGCCGACGCTGCCCAGCAGCCCCGCGCCCGAGGTGGTGTTGACGACCCGGGCGGTCACCGGCCGGCCCGCGCGCGACTGTGCCCGCCAGTGGGCGGCGGCGTGCCGCAGCGGCAGGAAGTGGCCGGTGAGATGGACCCTCAGCACCGCGTCCCAGTCGTCATCGGCGAGATTGACGAGCATCCGGTCGCGCAGGAAGCCCGCGTTGTTGACGAGGGTGTCCAGCCGTCCGTACGTCTCCAGCGCGGCGGCGATCAGCGAGGCCGCCCCCTCGGCCGTCGCGATGTCGCCGTCGTGGGCCACCGCCCGGCCGCCCGCCGCCCGGATCTCGGCGGCCACCGAGCGCGCCGGGTCCGCCGACCCGCCGGATCCGTCGCGGGCCGCGCCCAGGTCGTTGACGACGACCCGGGCCCCCTCGGCGGCGAACGCGAGGGCGTGGGCGCGGCCGAGGCCCCGGCCCGCTCCCGTCACCGCCACCACCCGGTCGGTGCAGATACCCGTCATCTCAGTCCTCCCGGTGGGCTGTCGCGGCGTCGAGGAAGGCGGGGCGTTCGCCGCCGCCGTGCAGATGGAGCGCGGCCCCGCTGACGTAGGCGGCCCGTTCCGAGGCGAGGAAGACGGCCGCGTCGCCCGCCTCGGCGGGTTCGGCGAGCCGGCCGAGCGGGACCGTGCGGCCGACGGCCGCGACGCCCCGCTCGTCCCCGTAGTGCAGATGGGCGAGTTCGGTGCGGACCATCCCGAGGACCAGGGTGTTGACCCGCACCTCGGGCGCCCACTCCACGGCCATCGAGCGGGCCAGGGACTCCAGTCCGGCCTTGGCCGCGCCGTACGCCGCCGAGCCGGGCGAGGCCCGGCCGCCGCTGACGCTGCCGATCATCACGATCGAGCCGCGCGCGTCGCGGAGATGGGGGCGGGCGGCGAGCGAGGCGGTCAGCGGGGCGGTGAGATTGAGCGCGACCACCCGCGCGTGGTGGTGCGCCGCGCCCTCGGCGAGCAGCCGGTGCGGGGTGCCGCCGGCGTTGTTGACCAGGGTGTCCAGCCGGCCGTACCGCTCGACGACGGTGTCGAAGAACGGCCCGGCGGCGGCCGGGTCGCGCAGGTCCAGGGGGATGAACTCGGCCCCGTCGACGGGCGTCCCGGGCGGTCGGCGCGCGCAGATCACCACCCGTGCGCCCGCCCGCAGAAAGGCCCGTGCGATGCCCGCGCCGACTCCGCGCGTACCGCCGGTGACGACAGCGACCCTCCCGTGCAGCTCCATCCGCTGCTACCTTCCTCACCTAACAAATGTTTGGTGAGGAAGGTAGCTGATCCTGCCATGGGTGTCTCCACCGCGAACCCCGCCGACGGAATCCGTGTCGTCACGGCCGACTATCCGCCCGTCAACGCCCTCCCGGTCCAGGGCTGGCACGACCTCGCCGACGCGGTCCGGGCGGCGGGCCGGGACCCGCGGGTCCGCTGTGTGGTGCTGGCCGCCTCGGGCCGCGGCTTCAACGCGGGCGTGGACCTCAAGGAGATCCAGCGGGACCCCGGCCACGGCGCGCTGCTCGGGGCCAATCGGGGCTGCTTCGAGGCGTTCGCGGCGGTGTACGAGTGCGAGGTGCCGGTCGTCGCCGCCGTCCAGGGCTTCTGTCTCGGCGGCGGCGTCGGACTCGTCGGCAACGCGGACGTGATCGTCGCCGCCGACGACGCCGTCTTCGGACTGCCCGAGCTGGACCGGGGCGCGCTCGGCGCGGCCACCCATCTGGCCCGGCTGGTCCCCCAGCATCTGATGCGCGCCCTGTACTACACCTCCCGCACCGTCACCGCCGCCGAACTCCACCGGCACGGCTCGGTCTGGCGGGTGGTGCCGCGCGCCGGGCTCGACGGCGCGGCCCTGGAGCTGGCGTCCGAGATCGCGGGGAAGGACGGCGGTCTGCTCCGGCTCGCCAAGACGGCGCTCAACGGGGTCGATCCGGCCGATGTCCGCCGTGACTACCGCTATGAACAGGGCTTCACCTTCGAGGCGGCGCTCAGCGGCACGGCCGGCCGGGTCCGCCGGTCCTTCGGGAAGGGGGAGCCGGCATGACCGACAAGACCATGACGGCCGAGGAGGTCGTCGGCAGACTGCGCAGCGGAATGACCCTCGGGATCGGCGGCTGGGGCTCACGGCGCAAACCGATGGCGCTGGTGCGGGCGCTGCTCCGGTCCGAGATCACCGATCTCACCGTGATCTCCTACGGCGGACCCGACATCGGCCTCCTCGCGGCGGCGGGCCGGATCCGCAAGCTGGTCACCGCCTTCGTCACCCTGGACTCGATCCCCCTCGAACCGCACTACCGCGCCGCCCGCGAGCGCGGCGACTTCGCCCTCACCGAGATCGACGAGGCGATGTTCATGTGGGGTCTGCACGCCGCCGCCAACCGGCTGCCCTTCCTGCCGGTGCGGGCCGGCCTCGGCTCGGACGTGATGCGGGTCAATCCGGAGCTGCGCACGGTGACCTCCCCGTACGGGGACAGCGAGGAGTTCGTCGCCGTACCGGCCCTGCGGATGGACGCGGCGCTGGTCCACCTCAACCGGGCCGACCGGCGCGGCAACGGCCAGTATCTGGGCCCCGAGCCGTACTTCGACGATCTGTTCTGCGAGGCGGCGGAGTGCGCGTACGTCTCCTGCGAGCGGCTCGTGGACGGATTCGCGGACGCGGTGCCGCAGACGCTGCTGGTGGGGCGGCAGACGGTGACCGGGGTGGTGGAGACGCCCAACGGGGCGCACTTCACCTCCTGCGCGCCCGACCACGGACGGGACGAGCCGTTCCAGAAGATGTACGCGACCACCCCGTGGGAGGCGTTCGCGGAACGGTTCCTGGGGGGCGACGAGAAGAGCTATCAGTCCGCCGTGCGCGGCTGGCACCGGGAGCGGACCGCGTGACGGGGGCGGGGAGGGGCGCCGGGGGCGGGCCGCGAGGACCGGAGGCGCGGGACACGGGGGGCGGGCCGCGAGGACCGGGAGGGCAGGGCGCCGGGGGCGGGGCCGGGGCCGCACGGGGAGGGCAGGGCGCCGGGGGCGCCGTGACGCGCGCCGAGCACTGTGTCGTCGCCTGCGCCGAGACCTGGCGCGACAACGGAGAGGTGCTGGCCAGCCCGATGGGCACGATCCCCTCCGTCGGGGCCCGGCTCGCCCGGCTGACCTTCTCCCCCGACCTCCTCCTCACCGACGGCGAGGCCCTGCTGACCCGGCCGGGCGGCGCGGTGGAGGGCTGGCTCCCGTACCGCAGGCATCTGGCGATGGTCAGCGGCGGACGGCGGCACGTGATGATGGGCGCGAGCCAGCTCGACCGCCACGGCAATCAGAACATCTCCTGCATCGGCGACTGGGAGCGTCCCGCGCGCCAGCTGCTCGGCGTCCGGGGCGCGCCCGTCAACACCCTCAACAACCCGGTCAGCTACTGGATCCCCCGGCACTCGCCGAGGGTCTTCGTGGAGCGGGTCGACATGGTCTGCGGCGTCGGGTACGACCGCGCCGCGGCCGCCGGGCCGAGCGCGACCCGCTACCACAGCATCCCGCGCGTCGTCTCCGACCTCGGCGTCTTCGACTTCGCCACCCCCGACCGCACGATGCGGCTGGCCTCGCTCCACCCCGGGGTCACCGTGGAGCGGGTCCTGGAGGCGACCGGCTTCCCGCTCACGGTGCCCGACGCCGTCCCGTACACCCGCGACCCCACACCCGAGGAGCTGCGGCTGATCCGCGAGGTCATCGACCCGGACGGGCTGCGGGACCGCGAGGTCGGGGCGGGGGCGCGATGAGGACCGCGCTCACCGAACTGACCGGGGTGGCCCGGCCGGTCGTCCAGACCGGGATGGGGTGGGTGGCCGGGCCCCGGCTGGTCGGCGCCGTCGCCGAGGCGGGCGGGCTCGGCATCCTGGCCTCGGCCACGATGACCCCGGAGGAGCTGCGGCGGGCCGTGCGCGAGGTGCGCTCCCGTACCGTCCGGCCCTTCGGGGTCAATCTGCGCGCCGACGCGGCGGACGCCCGCGAACGGGTGCGGATCATCGTGGACGAGGGCGTCCGGGTGGCGTCCTTCGCGCTCGCCCCCTCACGGGAGCTGATCGCGGAACTCAAGGACGCGGGCGTGGTGGTGATCCCCTCGGTCGGGGCGCGGCGGCACGCGGAGAAGGTGGCCGCCTGGGGCGCGGACGCGGTGATCGTGCAGGGCGCCGAGGGCGGCGGGCACACCGGCGAGGTCGCGACGACCGTACTGCTCCCGCAGGTCGTCGACGCGGTCTCCATCCCGGTGATCGCGGCCGGCGGATTCCGCGACGGCCGGGGGCTGGTGGCGGCGCTGGCGCTCGGCGCGGCGGGGATCGCGATGGGCACCCGCTTCCTGCTTACCTCCGACTCCACCGTGCCGGACGCGGTCAAGGCCCGCTATCTGGCCGCGACGGTGGCGGACGTGACGGTGACGACCGCCGTGGACGGGCTGCCGCACCGGATGCTCCGTACCGAACTGGTCCGCTCCCTGGAGGGCCGGGGGCGGGCCGGGACCCTGATACGGGCGGTGCGCCGCGCCGCCGCGTACCGGAGGCTGTCGGGGCTCTCCTGGGCGTCGATGGTCCGCGACGGGCGCGCGATGCGGCACGGCCGGGAGCTGACCTGGAGTCAGGTGCTGCTCGCCGCGAACGCGCCGATGCTGCTGCGGGCCTCGATGGTGGAGGGGCGCACCGATCTGGGGGTGATGGCCTCGGGACAGATCGCGGGCGTGATCGAGGATCTGCCGAGCTGCGCCGAGCTGCTGGAGCGGATCATGGCGGAGGCGGCGGAGACGGTACGGGGGCTTCCGGTGTCCCCCGGACAGGTGTAGTCGGATCGGTTGACCACCACGAACACAGCTCCGGCAGCGCGTGCCGGGAGGGGGCCCGGGCGGCGGCCCCCGGGGCGGCCCGGGGGCCGGGCGCAGGGCCGGGGCCAGCCCGGGGGCGTTCCGGCGTTCTTATCTGCTTGTCTCGGCCCCGCCGGCCCGGGCCGGGGAACGGCGGCGCGGGGCGCGGGTCGGCGCGGCGGGAGGTCCGGGGCCGTTCCCGGCGCCCGGCAAAATGCCGCCCATGGAAGCCATCGCTGACACCGCCGTCATCACGCCCCGCCGTCTGTGGACCCTCTTCGAGCCGATCCACGCCGTCACCTACTTCGCCCCCGAGGCCGTCGCCGCGTTCGAGGAGGCCGGGCTGCGCGGCTTCTGGCGCGGGTACTTCGCCGGGCGGTCCGCGCCGCTCGGGGGGCTCGCCCCGGAGCCGGTGACGGCGGCGTTCTGCTCCTTCGCCCCCTCCATGGTGGCCCAGGCGCTGCCCTCGGTCTGGGAGACCGTACGCCCCGAACGGACGCTGGAGGTGCGCCGGGAGGGGGCCCGGGCCGCGCTGACCCGGCTGCTCGCGGGGCATGAGGCGGAGGTGGAGCGGGCGGCTGAGCTGCTGGCCGGGGCCGCCGGGTCGCCCGACTGCACGGGCCGCCCGCTGGCCGCCGCCAACGTCGCGCTGCCCTGGCCCTCGGACCCGCTGGACCGGCTGTGGCACGCGTCGACGATCCTGCGCGAGCACCGCGGGGACGGCCATGTAGCGGCGCAGGTCGCGGCGGGTCTGGACGGGTGCGAGATTCTCGTGCTGCGGGTCGGCATCGATCTGCCGCGCAGCGAGCTTCAGCCCTACCGGGGGTGGACGGACGCCGAGTGGGACGCGGCCGCCGAGCGTCTGATCGACCGAGAGCTGCTGACCCCCGACCGCCGGGCGACCGACGCCGGGCGCGACACCCTCACCACCATCGAGACCGCCACCGACCACGCGGCCGCCCGCCCCTGGGCGTCACTGGACACGACAGACCTGGACCGCGTGCTCCTCCCGCTCGCCTCGGCGGTGGCCAGGACGCTGCGTTTTCCCAATCCGATCGGGCTTCCGCTGCACGGGGGTGCGTGAACTCCGGCTCCGCCGGCGTTTGAGGCACGCGAATCCCGGCTCCGCCGGTGCCTGGGGCACGTGCACCTCAGCCCCGCCGGTGCCTGGGGCGCGTGCAACTCAGCCCCGCCGGTGCCTGGGGCGCGTGCAACTCAGCCCCGCCGGCACCTGGGGCACGTGCACCTCAGCCCCGCCGGTGCCTGAGGCGCGTGCAACTCAGCCCCGCCGGCGATTGAGGCGCCGGGTCCGGGGCGGAGCCCCGGAAAGGACCGGACCCGGATCGTCCACCACACGCACCCCGAGGCACAGGACCGTCCTCAAACGCCGGACGGGCTGGATTTGCCCACCGCCCGGACAGCGGCATTGCGGTCCCGTGAAGACGCCACAGCCCCGCCACTGCTTGAGGCACGAGAAACCCTGCGCCACCGACGCTTGAGAAACGCGAATCCCGACCCCGTCGGCACCTGGGGGGCCGTGCACCTCAGCCCCGCCGACACCTGAGGCACGTACATCCCAGCCCCGCCGGCGATTGAGGCGCCGGGGCCAGGGCCGGGGCCTTTCGGGGCGCGGGCGCCATGGTCGTGGAGGCGGCGGACCGTGCTCGCGGGCTCAGAGGCGTTCGAGGATGGTGACGTTCGCCTGGCCGCCGCCCTCGCACATGGTCTGGAGGCCGAACCGGCCCCCGGTGCGCTCCAGTTCGTGGAGGAGGGTGGTCATGAGCCGGGCTCCGGTCGCGCCGAGGGGGTGGCCGAGGGCGATCGCGCCGCCGTTCGGATTGACCCGTTCCGGATCGGCCCCGGTCTCCTTCAGCCAGGCGAGGACCACCGGGGCGAAGGCCTCGTTGATCTCGATCAGATCCAGGTCGTGGATGGACAGACCGGTCCTCGCCAGGGCGTGCGCCGTCGCCGGGATCGGCGCGGAGAGCATCTGGATGGGGTCGCCGCCGCGCACCGACAGGTGGTGGACGCGGGCGCGGGGCGTCAGCCCGTGGTCGCGTAACGCCCGTTCGCTCGCGATGAGCAGCGCGGCGGCCCCGTCGGAGACCTGGGAGGAGCAGGCGGCGGTGATGGTGCCGCCCTCCCTCACCGGGGCGAGGGCCGCCATCCTCTCCAGGGTGGTGTCCCGGCGCGGCCCCTCGTCCTCGGCGACGGGGCCGTACCCGGCCGTCTCGCGTACGAAGCGGCCCTCGTCGATCGCGCGGACCGCCCGCCGGTGCGAGCGGAGCGCGAACTCCTCCTGGTCGCGGCGGGTGACGCCCCAGTGCGCGGCGATCAGCTCCGCGCCGTGGAACTGATCGACGGGCCGGTCGCCGTAGCGGGCCCGCCAGCCCGCGCTGCCAGCGAAGGGGCCCTCGGTGAGCCCCAGCGGCTCGGCCGCCCGCCGGGAGGCGAAGGCGATGGGGATCTGGGACATGCTCTGGACGCCGCCCGCGACCACGAGGTCCTGGGTGCCGGAGAGCACGGCCTGCGCGGCGAAGTGCACGGCCTGCTGCGACGATCCGCACTGCCGGTCGACGGTCACCCCCGGCACCTCCTCGGGGAGCCCCGCCGCCAGCCAGGCGGTCCGGGCGATGTCGCCGGCCTGCGGGCCCACCGCGTCCAGACAGCCGAAGACGACGTCCTCGACGGCGGCGGGGTCGACGCCGGCGCGGTGGACCAGGGCGGTGAGGACGTGCGCGCCGAGGTCGGCGGGGTGCGCGGCGGCGAGCCCTCCGCGCCGCCGGCCGACCGGGGTGCGTACCGCTTCGACGATGTAGGCCTCGCCCATGACGACTCCTCGGGGGTTGACTACCGTACGGCGATCCCGTCCAGCACCATCGACAGATACTGGCGGGCGATCTCCTCGGGGCTGTGCTGCCCGCCCGGCCGGTACCACGACGCGGCGACCCACACCGTGTCGCGGACGAACCGGTAGGTCAGCCGGACGTCGAGGTCGGCGCGGAAGGCCTCTTCCGCGACTCCGCGCTCCAGGGTGCCGAGCCAGGCCCGTTCGAAGGTGCGCTGGGACTCGGCGAGGTAGTGGAAGCGGGGCTGTGCGGCGAGGTGGCGGGACTCGCGCTGGTAGATCGCGACGGCCGAGCGGTGCCGGTCGATCTCCCGGAAGGACTCGGTGACCAGGGCCTCCAGGGTCTCCCGGGGGCCGAGGCCGGCGGCGAGCACGGCGTCGTACCCCTGCCACAGCTCGGTCAGGAAGGTGGAGAGGATCTCGTCCAGCATCGATTCCTTGGAATCGAAGTGGTAGTAGAGACTCCCCGCGAGCATGCCCGCCTCGTCCGCGATCCTGCGGACGGTGGTGGCGTTGTAGCCCTGGGCGGCGAACACCTCGGCGGCGACGCCGAGAAGTTCGCTACGGCGCTCGGGTGAGGCCGTCACCTGGTTCTTCTTCGTATTCGGCACGCTCTCATTGTCCGCTCACGCGCGCTGGCTGCTGACGGAGACCGTCTCGCCGGTGAGGTACGAGGAGTAGTCGCTCGCCAGGAAGACGATGGCGTTGGCGATCTCCCAGGGCTCGGCGGACCGGCCGAAGGCCTCGCGGGCGGTGAGTTCGCCGAGGAGTTCGGCCGAGGTGACCTTCACCAGGTGGGGGTGGGCGGCGAGGCTGGGGGCGACCGCGTTCACCCGTACGCCGTACTCGGCCGCCTCGATCGCCGCGCACCGGGTGAGCGCCATGACGCCGGCCTTGGCGGCGGCGTAGTGGGCCTGGCCCGCCTGGGCGCGCCAGCCGAGCACGGAGGAGTTGTTGACGATCACTCCGGGGCGGCCGGCGGCGCGGAAGGAGCGCAGGGCGGCGCGGACGCAGCGGAAGGTGCCGTTCAGGGTGACGTCGAGGACCCGGTCCCACTGGGCGTCGGTCATCTCGACCAGGGCGGCGGTGCCGCCGAGCCCGGCGTTGTTGACGACGATGTCGAGTCCGCCGTGTTCCTCGGCGGTCCGCGCGAAGAGCGCCCGGACCTGGGTCTCGTCGGTGACGTCGCAGGGCAGCGCCGTGACCGCGCGGGCCCCGAACTCGGCGACGAGGGCGGCCCCGGTCTCGGCGAGTCTGCGGGGGTGGGCGTCGCTGACGACGATCCGCGCGCCCTCCTCCAGGAATCGCCGGGCGGTCGCGCCGCCGATTCCCGTGCCGGCGGCGGCGGTGAGGACGGCGGTGCGGCCGGCGAGGAGGCCGTGGGCGGGGACGTACGCGGGCGGGCGGCCCTTGTCGCTCCCGTCGCCCTTGCCCTTGTCGTCGCCGTGGCCCTTGTCGTCGCCGGTGTTCTCGGTGTCCACCCTGTTGTCCGCCACGCGGGCACGTTAACCTACCAAACACTTGTTAGGGAAGGACGTGTGTCCGTATGGATCTGCACTGCTCCCCCGAGGACGAGGAGTTCCGGGCCGGGGCCCGCGAGTGGCTGGCCGCGCACACGCCCCGGACGCCGCTGCCGTCGCTGGAGACCCGGGAGGGGTTCGCCGCGCACCGCGCGTGGGAGGCGGAGCTGGCCGGCGGCCGCTGGTCGGCCGTCTCCTGGCCCCGGCGGTACGGCGGCCGCGACGCCGGTCTCACGCGCTCGCTGCTCTTCGAGGAGGAGTACTGGGCGGCGGGCGCGCCCGGCCGGGTCTCGCAGAACGGGATCAGCCTGCTCGCGCCCACCCTCTTCGACCACGGCACCGAGGAGCAGCGGGCCCGGGTGCTGCCGCCGATGGCGCGCGGCGAGGTGATCTGGGCCCAGGCGTGGTCGGAGCCGGAGGCGGGATCGGATCTCGCGGCCCTGCGGTCGCGCGCGGAGCGCACGGCCGGGGGCTGGCTGCTGACGGGGCGGAAGACCTGGTCGTCGCGGGCCGCGTTCGCCGACCGGGCCTTCGGGATCTTCCGTACGGAGCCGGGCGCGCCCCGGCCCCATCAGGGGCTGAGCTGTCTGATGTTCGATCTGTCGGCCCCCGGGGTGACGGTCCGGCCGATCGGGCGGCTCGACGGGAAGCCCGCCTTCGCCGAACTCACCCTCGACCGGGTCTTCGTCCCGGACGGGGATTTGATCGGGGAGCCGGGGCAGGGCTGGCGGATCGCGATGTCGGCGACCGGGAACGAACGGGGGCTCACCCTCCGGCCGCCCGGCCGGTTCCTCGCGGCGGCGGACCGTCTCGTCCGGCGGTGGCGGGTCTCGGGCCGGACGGCGGAGACCGGGCTGCGGGACCGGGTCGCGGACGCGGTGATCGGGGCGCGCGCGTACCAGCTGTACGCCTGGGCGGGGGTGGCGCGGTTCGCGCGGGGCGAGGCGATCGGGGCGGAGTCCAGTATGAACAAGGTCTTCTGGTCGGAGTACGATCTCGCGCTCCACGAGACGGCGCTCGATCTGCTGGGCGAGGAGGGCGGGTTCGCGGACACGGAGTGGGCCGAGGGGCATCTCTTCGCGCTGGCGGGGCCGATCTACGCCGGGACCAACGAGATCCAGCGCGACATCGTCGCCGAGCGGCTGCTCGGCCTGCCGAAGGGCCGCCGCTGATGCGTTTCGCGCTGACGGATGAGCAGCTGGCGTTCGGGCGCTCGCTGGGCGGGATGCTGGCGGCGGCGGATGTGCCGGGGGCGGCGCGCGCCTGGGCGACGGGCGACCACGGGCCGGGGCGGGCGCTGTTCGGGCGGCTGGCGGAGGCGGGGGTGTTCGCCCTGGCCGCGCCGGAGCGGGACGGCGGGCTGGGGGTGCTGCCGGTGGAGCTGACGGTGGCCTTCGTCGAGCTGGGCCGGCACGCCGTGCCGGGGCCGCTGGCGGAGACGGTCGCGGCGGGGGTGCTGCTGACCGGGCTCGCGGAGGCGGGGGATCCGGTGCCGGGGCTGGTGCCGGGGCTGCTGGCCGGGCGGCCGGCGACGGTGGTGCTGCCGGGCGGCGGGGCGTACGCGCTGGACGCCGACGCGGCGGACCCGGTGCTGGTGGTGGAGCCGGGCCCGGCGGGGTCCGCCTCGCTGCGGGCGGCCCCGGGGCACGGGCCGCTCAGGGGCGGGACCGATCCCGTGCGGCGCTCCGCAATCCCCTCCGGCGGCGGCCGGACGCTCGCCGAGGGCGGGGCGGTGGCGCGCTCGGCGGCCCGCGCCGGGGAGTTCGCCCGGCTGCTCACGGCCGCGCAGTCGCTGGGGCTGGGGCTCGCCCTGCTGGAGCGGACCGTGGCGTACGCCCGCTCCCGCCACCAGTTCGGCGCGCCCATCGGGTCCTTCCAGGCGGTCAAGCACCGCCTCGCCGACATCCTCATCGCCCTGGAGTTCGCCCGCCCCCTGCTCTTCGGCGCGGCCCTCACCCTCGACTTCCGGGACATCGCCGCCGCCAAGACCGCGACCGGCGAGGCCGCGTACGCCGCCGCCCTCACCGCCCTCCAGCTCCACGGGGCGATCGGCTACACCGACGAACTCCCCCTCTCCCTCCACCTCCGCAAAGCCCGCCCCCTCCGCGACGCCTGGGGCTCCCCCTCCCACTGCCGCGCCCTCCTCCTCACGGACCACCCACCACCCCTCCCCCCACGAAGCCCATAAGGCCCCACCCCGCCGCCCGTGCCGCCTGCCCCGCCCACCCCGATCGCCGACGGACAACCCCGACCCCGCCGCCGATCGACACACGCGAGCCCAGAAAGCCCGGCACCGCCGCCGATCGAGGCGCGCGAGCCCAGAGACCCAGCCCCGCCGGCGATTGAGGCGCGGGGCACGGGGCGGAGCCCCGCAACACACCCGAACCCAACCCGCTCACCCACCCACCTCGGGGCCAGGTCCGTCCTCAAACGCCGGACGGGCTGCGTTTGCCTTCCGGCCCGCCGGCATACGGGGCGCGGGCTCCACATCTCAGCCCGGTCGGCGATCGAGGCGCAGGGCCCGGGCAGAGCCCCGGTGAAGCGGTCGGGTGAGGGTGGGGCAGGCTCCCAAGGCGCAGGCAGAGCCTGGCTTGCCGCTCCTGGCGCGCGGGTCCGTCCTCAAACGCCGGACGGGCTGGGTTAGTCCTCCCGGACCGCCGACGTACAGGGCGCGGGCTCCACACCTCAGCCCCGCCGGCGATTGAGGCGCAGGGCCCAGGGCGGAGCCCCGCAACACACCCGAACCCAACCCGCTCACCCACCCACCTCGGGGCCCAGGTCCGTCCTCAAACGCCGGACGGGCTGGGTTTGCCTTCCCGGACCGCCGACGTACAGGGCGCGGGCTCCACACCTCAGCCCCGCCGGCGATTGAGGCGCAGGGCCCAGGGCGGAGCCCCGCAACACACCCGAACCCAACCCGCTCACCCACG